>JAFGXV010000025.1 GCA_016936455.1 Desulfuromonadaceae bacterium | reverse complement strand
CGAAGGGGAGACTCGAACTCCCACGGCCCTACGGCCACTAGACCCTGAACCTAGCGTGTCTACCAATTCCACCACTTCGGCGTGAAGTGAGACGGGTTATAACAAAGTCCTCTGACAAATGCAAACAAAAAACGCGGATCATTTCTTTACGGCCCAGGTCTGTCATCTAGCCATTGATCAGGCACCCATTTCGATCTGCAACATTCCCGTTTACTTGCCAAGCGGCACCAGTAAAACAGGCACCTGCGCATGAAGCATCACCCTTTTGGCCACACTGCCGAGGATGGCGTATTCAATTTTTTCGCGACCATGGCTGCCGATAATCAACAGATCGGCGCCAAAGCGGCTGGCTTCCTTCAGAATCGTTGCCGCAGGCGGACCATGCTGGACCTCGATCCGTTGAATCCGCGCAAGGTCTTCTGGATGATCAGCCAGCTCTTGTTCAGCAAAGGTCTTCAACTGGCCACGGATCTCGTCAATCACCGTATCCTTGTGCGCCAACTCGTGCCGGGCCAGCGTGTCCCCCCCCATCACCATGGAAACATAGTTGACCACGGACTGGTCGACCTCAGGCAGGACATGCAAAATCTCTACTTCGGCTTGGTAGGCCCGGGCAATACTGACCGCATTGCGTAGCACAACCGGTGCACCAGCGGAAAGGTCGATGGCAAACAAAATTTTCTTGTAATGCGGAATCATACGCCCAACTCCTTCTGCACCCTGGCACGAAGCTGCGCTTCATGCCGACGTTCACGCGGCTTCTGCATGACATAGAGGACAAACAGCAGCCCCACACCCAACAGATAACACAGGTAGTGGTTGTCAATATGCAGTAAACGGCCAAAAAAACCAGGCCGGAACATGATGGCGCACACCAGCAACAGCAAACCTGTCTCATGGATCCGGTTGGAAGCAATGAACCAGCCTTGTGTGGCCGCAGCAAAGGCACAGGTGCCGACACAGGTCATGACAAAAATGTAAACCGCCAGCGCGAAGCTGTCGATTCCCACCAGCAAAATATCCGTATTGAAGATAAACATGAAAGGCAAGGCGGCAGTGCGGATATCGTATAGAAACCCCTGCACGCCGGTTGGAATCGGTTCACTGCGGGCAATGGCGCTGGCCGCGTAGGCAGCGAGACCGACTGGCGGCGTATCATCTGCCAAAATGCCGAAGTAGAAGCAGAACAGGTGGGCAGCAATCAAGGGTACTGCAAAACCATTGAGATCGGCCAGAGTGACCAGGGCCGGAGCTGTCAGGCTGGCCATGACAATGTAATTGGCGGTGGTCGGCAGTCCCATACCCAGAATCAGACTCGCCACGGCGACGATACCAAGCATCATGTAAAGGTTGCCCATGCTCAGGGTGTCAATAATATCCGTCACCAGACCGCCAAGGCCCATGGTCACGACACCAACAACAATCCCGGCAGCGGCCGTCGCCACCGCCACACTGACCATATTGCGCGCTCCGGCCACCAGACCCTCAACGATATCAACGATCCCATCATAGAATGCCCGCGCATGTGATACCCCTTTTTCCGAAGCCCGAAACAGATGCTGAAACAACATGATAATCAGCAACACCATGGTCGCTCGAAAAGCCGCCATATCCGGAGAATGGCGTGGGACAATCAGTTCATAGAGCAGGTAGAGAATCGGAACCAGATAGTGTGCCCCTTGCCGCAGGACACTGAAAAATACAGGTAGCTCTGCCTTGGTCAGTCCTCGCATGCCAAGCTTGCCCGCCTCGATATGGGTCAGAAAAAACAGCGCCACGTAGGACGCAAAAGCCGGAATGGCCGCGGCCTTGCACACTTCGAGATACGGCAGATTGACATACTCGGCAATAATAAAGGCCGCTGCGCCCATCACCGGCGGCATCAACTGACCATTGGTCGATACAGCCACCTCAATGGCCGCTGCCTTTTTTGCCGGATAACCGACCTTCTTCATAAGCGGAATCGTAAAGGTCCCGGTGGTGACGACGTTGGCAATAGAAGAGCCGGAGATCAGACCGGTCAGTCCTGATGACAGGACCGCGGCCTTGGCGGGTCCGCCCTTGTAGCGACCGAGGAGGCTCATGGCCAGATCAATGAAAAAGCGGCCGGCGCCGGCTTTTTCAAGCAGCGCCCCGAACAGCACATAAAGAAAGACGATCTTGGCCGACACATAGATCGGCACCCCGTATATACCCTCCGTAGTCAGGGCAATCTGACCGACATAGCGATTGACGCTGACTCCTTTGAAAGATAAGAAATCCGGCATGTAGGGGCCGAAAAAGGCATACAGGGTAAAGACAATGCCGATGATGGCCAGGGCCGGCCCCACCACTCGCCGCGTTGCCTCCCACAGAATGACGACCAGCAGCCCGCCGACAATCATATCGCGGACATTGGGCATGCCGACCCGGGCCGCCAGCCCCTCATAGTCCAGCGCAATATACAGTGCCAGCACTGTTGCCGTCAGGGCGATCACCAGATCTGCAAGCGGGATACGATCCGTTGCCGAAAGCCAGCGCAGACCCGGGATCGAAACCCGGCGTTTGAAAGTGGGAAAAGAAACAAAAATCAGGAACAGGGCAAAGGCCAGGTGGATAGCGCGCACATAGGTCGAATCCAACAGCAGCCAGCTGGCCAGCGACAACTGAAACAGAGACCAGCTCAGCGCCACTACCGGCACGATATAACGTTGCCAGCCCGAAACATGACGTAGGCCCATCTCCTCTTCTTCGACCATACGACGGGCTTTTTCCAGCCCCTCATCCTTCGGCAGTCGCTTCAGCTGATCATCCATTTCAAGACTCCCTGACATCTTAGATAACGAGCAATCGCAAAATGTAACGTTTTATGCGGTGCAATCGCGGTGTACTGCATCATTTTTTTTAACGCTCTTGCCCTGGCGCAGGAGGATAAGGCTACCCACCCTCCTCCTGTGCCAGGGCAACATGTTCTCTTACTTCAGTCCCGCTTCCTTGTAGTATTTCATGGCACCAGGGTGAATCGGAGCCGACAAACCATCAAGCATCTGCTTTTTGGTCAGTGAGGCGTAAGCGGGGTGTAGCGTCTTGAATTCTTCAAAGTTTTCAAACACTTCCTTAGTGATGGCGTAAACGACATCGTCCGGGACATCGGCGCTGGTGCACAGGGTCGCTTTGACACCATAGGTCGGCACGTCCACATCATTAACGACACCGGGATAAAGAGCGACAGGAATATCCGCAGCGGCATAGAAGGAATATTTGTTGACCAGTTTGGAGGTGATGTCTTCCGGTACGGCCACAAAGTTCACTTTGCGCACACCGGCAACGGCTTCCTTAATGGAGCCATTGGGATGACCGACGGTGTAAAAGTACGCATCGATACGGCCATCCTGAAGCATGCCAGCGGACTCGGCGGGCTTCAGCCCCTCAGACTTGAAATCCTTGTCCGGCTCCATGCCGAGAGCTTCAAACAGGTCTAAAGCGTTACCACGCTGACCTGTCCCCGGTGCCCCGATGTTGACGACCTGCCCCTTGAGGTCAGCAACAGTTTTAATGTTCTTGTCCGCACCAGCAAGGATCGTCACCAGTTCTGGATGGATGGAGAAAACGGCGCGCAGTTTGGTGAAAGGCTTGCCTTCCCACTCGCCAAGACCGTTATAGGCCTGATACTGACGGTCGGACTGAACAATACCGAACTCCAGGTCACCGACGGACATGGCGTTGAGGTTAAAAACAGAGCCGCCGGTCGACTCAACCGTTGCACGCAGATTGTACTCTTTGCGTTTATTATTGACCATTTTGGCAATCGCACCACCGGTGGGATAGTAAACACCGGTCACACCGCCGGTACCAATCGTAACATAGGTGGTACGGGCGGCAAAACCAGCCACCGGGATCAAACTGATGGCAACCAGCAGGCTGAACAACATCAACAGTGACTTTCTCATTTTTTCCTCCTTTGTCCTTCGTCGCAGATAGTCTGGCTCGTGGAATCGGCAACCCTCATCCATCCTGAGAAAACATTTTACCGGCAAATCATGGCTGCAAAAACAAACAGACACCAAAGTATAGCAAAGCGGATGCCGAAAAAAAGAAAGTCATGTAACTGATTGTTTTTCTAACAGACAAAAAAGATCGCAAGGGTGTAGAACCCTTCCGGCCGTCATAACGGTTGTTATGGCGATCGGAAGAGAGAGAAGTCATAGGATCTATAATGGGCTGGAATAAATGACTATTTTTACTGCAGTTGCCATCATAACCCAGGCTATAGCTATAACAAAAATCATAACCCTTTTTCCTCCAGACGTCGTCCTTTTAGGCGCTTGCTCAGGGCGGGCTGAGAGATGCCGAGCAGGCGGGCCGCCAGAGACTGGTTGCCCCCGCTGCGTTCAAGTGCCGCATCGATCAGCATTTCCGTGGCCTGACTCAAGGTCGGCAGAATATCGAGCCCCAGAAAGGGGTTCTGTACTGCCGCCAAAGAAGCCACCTGTTTTTCACCAATGCGGTCCTGAAAGCTTGCCAGGGACAGGATCCCGCCGCGATGGCGACTCAGAGCATCCTGAACCATCATCTCCAATTCCCGCACGTTTCCGGGGAAATGGTAGCTCCCGAGCAGGCTGGAGAGTTGTTGTGGAGGGGTCGGAAGAGGCTTGCCCAGGTCATGAGCACTTTGCTTGAGAA
This sequence comes from Desulfuromonadaceae bacterium, assembly GCA_016936455.1. Classification (GTDB taxonomy): domain Bacteria; phylum Desulfobacterota; class Desulfuromonadia; order Desulfuromonadales; family Desulfuromonadaceae; genus Pseudodesulfuromonas. Next base: position 3,118 of record JAFGXV010000025.1, on the reverse strand, counting down.
AATGTTCCAGCAACAGGGGGATATCACTCCTGCGCTCTCGTAACGGAGGGATTTTAACCTGATGGGCGCGAAGCCTGTAATAAAGATCCTTGCGAAAGGTTCCATTGTTGACCGCAGCTTCCAGATCGCAATGGGTCGCGCAGACGATACGTGCCTGCAACAAGCTGGGCTGGTCGGCACCGAGGGGATAGTAATCCCCTTCCTGCAGCAACCTCAGCAACTTGACCTGGCTGGGGATGGAAAGATCGCCGATTTCATCGAGAAACAGAGTGCCACCGGCAGCCTGCTCGATCATGCCGCTGCGATCCTGACCAGCGCCGGTGAATGCTCCCTTGCGGTGCCCAAACAGGGTATCGGCGAACATGCTATCATCCAGCCCCGCGACATTGACGCTGACCAGGGGGCCCGTCGCGTGGGTCAGGTCATGCAACGCGCGCGCGAACAACTCCTTTCCGACGCCACTCTCCCCCAGAATCAGTAGCGGGTGTCGCGAGGCAGCGATCGCCTCAAGGTAAGCGAATAGGTGAAGCATCTGCGCATCACGGGTCACGATAGCGGAGAAAACCTCCGGATGATCGAGTTCATGGTTTCTGCCGCCAGTCAAAGGTTCAAGAGCCTGGCGCTGCAATTCAACCATCTGCACCGCATGACGTACACCTTCGAGCAAGCGCCCCGTCTCGTCGGTTTTGATAAAATAGTCATAAGCTCCCAATCTCATGCAGCGCACCGCGGTTTCGAGCTGGTTCATGCCGGACAGGATGATGACCTCCACGGTCGGATAATGCTGCTTCACCTGTTGCAGAATCTCTTCCCCGCCGCAATAGGGCATGGTGAGATCGAGCAGAATCAGCCCCACATCCTGCCGGGCGAGCAATGGCAGAACTTCGCGGCTATCGCTGAGCTGTAACAGGTTGGTCAGACCACCCCGGCCTTCAAGAGTAATACTGAGGGAACGCAACCAGGCCGGCTCGTCATCAACCATCAGAATAGAAAACTGAGGAGTAAAGGTATTCGTCATCGATCATATTCCCGGTGTGGATTCCAGCGGCGGCAAAAACAGGCGCACAATCGTGCCCTCTCCAACCACCGAAGAAAATTTAAGTTCACCACCGTGTTCCTGGACAATTCCCGAAGAGATAAACAGCCCCAGTCCGGTGCCGCCCTGCTCGCGCTTGGTGGTAAAAAACGGATCCGCCAGCTTGGACAAATCGTGCGGCTGAATTCCCCGCCCCTGATCCTGAACTTCCAGCAGCAGTCGGCCATCGTCGGCAAGGGTAGAACGCAGCTGAATAGCAGCACCTTTCGTAGGCAACGCCTGACAGGCGTTAAGCAGCAAATTCACGACAACCTGCTCGATGCGCTGGCGGTTGCCCCGAAACCGCAATGGCAAAGAAGCCAACTCCAGCTGAAAATGGTTTGTCGCCTTTTTCAATGAATTGTCGACCAGTCGCAACGCGGCAGCAACCACACTATTGAGATCAACCACTTCGTCCAGATCGGCGGTATCCCGCCGGGCAAAACCTTTCAGATCCTCGACGATACGACGAATACGGCCTGCGCACTGCTGCATGTCGTCAATCAGATGCGGAATTTCCTCCTGCATACGAAGAAAAGACAACCCGCCGAGCTTAAAATCCCCCTGTTGCTGATAATGTTGCTGCAGAATCGGCAGCGCATCCTGCCAGGCCTGCTTCAAAACGGGCAGGTTATACAGCAGCAGGGCATTCGGGTTGTTGATCTCATGGGCCACGCCGGAAGTCAGAGTACCCAGAGACGCCATTTTATCGGCCTGAATCAACTGTTGCTGGCGAACCTCTAACTGACGCAGGGCATCCTGTTTTTCAGCCACCTCCTGCTGCAGGGCTCGCGTCCGCACATCGACCTGGCGCTTGAGGGTCTGCGACCAAAGAAACGTCGCGGCCAACAGCAACAAAATCGGCAGCAGTACCAGCAAGCCGATGCGTAAAACCCGTTCAAGAGACAGCCCGGGCTGCGGCAGGACCCCCAGCCAACGTTCGTAAATCTGACGATAACGTCCACTGCGCTCCAGCAGCTTCAACCCTTCGTTGAACGTAGCCAGCAAATCTTCATTGCCCTTTTTGACCGCATAGCCATAGTTCTGCGAGTCCAGCGGCTTGGCAATCGGATGAATATTCCGCAGCCGATTCTTCAACAGCAGGTATTCTCCCGGCAGTTTTGCCACCAGGGCCGCATCAGCTTCCCCCCGTGACAACAGCGACAGAGCATCCTCTAACGTTTCCACCAGATGCAAACGCGAACCAAGCTCAGGGTGGCGCAGCATAAAATCATGCATTACCGAGCCACGCATCACCAGAACATCCTTGTTAACCAAGTCCCGCAACAGCGTAATGGGGGATCCGTCACGCACCCAGATCGACTGATGAACTTTGGCATGAGGCATTGAAAACACCAAGCTGCGTTGCCGGTCCGACGTGGAGACCATGCCCTGAAGAATGTCGATGTCACCATTTTCCAGACCGCGACGCATCGCGTCCCACGGACCCAGCCGAATTTCGACATCCAATCCCATAATTTCCGCAACAGCATGGGTCAGTTCGACATTAAAACCTGAAACCCGACCCTCGTCGTCCAGAAATTCATACGGCGGATAGTTGTGATCACCTCCAACAACCAGCAACCGATCCGCAGGTTCCGTGTGCAAAGCAAAGGCCTTGCCGAAAAACAAGAACAGGATCAGCAAACAAAATATGCAGAAAAGACCGGAATGCAGCCATCGTCCTCAAGCGCTTGTCAGATTGTCAAAAAATTTCATTCTGCACCATTTTCCTCCTCGGAAACACCGTTGTTTTCGTACCACGTTGTCCACCGGCAATAAAAAAAGGGCACCAGCTCTTTGCTGGTGCCCTTGATTTTTTTATGACCGAGGGGAAGACGAGGCCATCCATGAGGGCTTTTCAACCATTCAGCCTGCGCTCGCTACGCGTCGGGTCTCGGTCAAAATAAAGCAAATAAAAAACCCGGCATCTGACGATACCGGGCATTTTATTTGTTGGTGCCGAAGGGGAGACTCGAACTCCCACGGCCCTACGGCCACTAGACCCTGAACCTAGCGTGTCTACCAATTCCACCACTTCGG
>JAFGXV010000024.1 GCA_016936455.1 Desulfuromonadaceae bacterium | reverse complement strand
TGCCGCCTGCGCAACGAACCTTTGACCCGCGACTATCGTTGTGACTCGCCAACTCACCAGCGTTACATGCGTGTCACTCTCTATCCTGAGGGCGATGGTTCGATCTTGATGAAGCACGAGACGTTGCGCGAGGTGCCTTTTTCTCACCCGGTTGTGATTCGGGACATGTCACGGGAGTCCCCGGCGCCAGCACAGATCGCCTCCGCTCGCGTTCTGCGTTGCAGCATGTGTAACCGGTTGAAATTGAAGGAGGCGGAAACCTGGAGCTCTCCGGAAACGCTTTCTGAACATGAAACGAAGACTTTTCATGTCATTCATACCGTGTGCCCTGACTGCCGCAGCACCATTTGGAAACCGCTGAAAAATAGATAAACCGGAAACGGTTCTTAGCTCTTCGTGCCCGGTTTGGGCAACCGCTGCCCTTCACTCGACACCTTACACCCGGCTGCTTCGCTCACGTTGTGGTGAACATCCACTTAAAACAGCTCGAACGAGAGGAAATCATGAATCGACTTCCCCCCAAAGATGTTCCAGCGAAGAAACATTCCAGATCCCTTGCATATGCGCCCCTGATGCTCGTGATGGCGCTTTTTCTTCAAGGGTGCGGCGACGAGAAAAAACTCACTCCAGAACAAATGGCCCTGCGTCAGGGGAAGGAACTGTACAAAAAGAGTTGCGCCTCCTGTCATGGTGTTCGCGCAGACGGACGAGGAACACGCAGCGGGCCGTCTTTGCTGGGACCAGATTTTCTTTACGGTGGAGAACAGAATGCGCTCTTTCATTCCATCGAGCAGGGGCGGCAAAACGGCATGCCTGCGTTCAGTTCAACGTACTCGAAGACCGAAATCACCAATATTGTAAATTATCTCCTTTTTCTGCAGAAATAGGCTGAAATGAACGCGTCGATGGACAAAACAGATCATGTGGGTGCCGACACTCGATCACCATTGTGGTTTACCCTAACAGGCGAAGAGGTTCTAGAACGCTTGTCAGTCGATGAGCGGGGGCTGACAACCTCAGCCAGCGAAGAGCGGTTGCGCCGTTTTGGACCCAATTCGTTGCCGGCTCCACCCCGCCGCAGTGGGGTGATCCGTTTTCTGCTTCAGTTCCACAATGTCCTTATTTACGTCCTTCTTGGCGCCGCTGGTATGACTGCATTGCTTTCTGACTGGTTGGATGCAGGGGTAATTATCGGTGTGGTGATGATCAATGCGGCAATCGGTTTTGTTCAGGAGGGCAAAGCCGAAAAGGCCGTTGATGCTATTCGCAGTATTTTAACCCACGAAGCGATTGTGTTGCGAGATGGTAAAAAAACAACCATTTCAGCTGACAAGCTGGTGCCTGGTGACATCGTATTTCTTCAGTCTGGCGATAAGGTTCCAGCGGATCTGCGTCTTCTATCCCTCAGGGACCTGCGGGTCGAAGAAGCCGCCTTAACCGGCGAGTCAATTCCGGTTGAAAAATCACTTGAACAGGTTCCGGCAGAAGTGACCATAGGTGATCGATTAAATATGGCTTTTTCAGGAACCATAGTCAGTTCCGGGCTTGGGCGAGGAGTCGTCGTGGCAACTGGCGGTCACACCGAGCTGGGTCGCATCAGTGCTTTGTTGACCGAGGTTGAAACGCTGCAAACCCGTCTTACACGCCAGATGTCTGAATTTAGCCTCTGGCTCACTGGGGCAATTCTTATTCTAGCCCTCGGGACGTTGGCTTTTGGCGTGTTTGTTCGTGGGTACTCGTTTTATGACATGTTTTTCGCCAGTGTCGCCCTGGCCGTGGCGGCGATTCCGGAGGGATTGCCGGCAATTATTACGATTACTCTGGCACTCGGTGTTCAGCGAATGGCCAGACGCAATGCGATTATTCGTCGTCTTCCGGCGGTAGAAACTCTGGGGTCGGTGAACGTGATTTGCTCCGACAAAACAGGAACTCTGACCAGAAATGAAATGATGGTTCGTTCACTGGTGACGGGGTCAAGAACCTACCAGATTAGTGGTTCCGGCTACGCTCCAGAGGGACGTTTTTATCATGATGCTGAAGAGATAACGACGGCCGACGATTCCGAACTGATCGAAGCCGTCCGAGCAGGGCTTCTCTGCAATGATGCTTCCCTGGCTTTTGAAGACAATGAGTGGAAACTGCATGGCGATCCGACAGATGGCGCTTTGATAGCATTGGCGCTGAAAGCGGGGCAGAGCCTTGAAGCGTGCCATCAGGCCTGGCCAAGAATAGATACCATCCCTTTTGAATCGCAGCATAAATTCATGGCCACGTTGCATGATGATCCGGCGGGCCACCGAGTCATTTTTTTGAAGGGTGCGCCGGAACGCGTGATTGCCGCCTGTAGTCGGCAGCGACAATTGGGAAGGGATGTCCCTCTTGATCGTTCTTTTTGGCAGCAACAGATTGAACAAATTGCCTCGCAAGGCCAGAGGACGCTGGCCATCGCCTGTCTTGCCGCCGATGATAAGAAAACCATCGACTTTAACGACGTAGAGGAAGGATTGACGCTGCTCGGCCTTTTTGGGCTGATTGATCCCCCCCCGAGAAGAGGCGATACGAGCGGTCGGAAATTGCCTGAAAGCCGGGATTCAGGTGAAAATGATAACCGGAGATCATGCCCTTACCGCACGAGCCATTGCCTGCCAGATTGGGTTGGCGGATGAAAAAAGCCGAGTCGTTTCTGGGCAAGATATTGAGGGTATGGACGATGAAACATTACGCATTGAAGTTCAACGAACCAGCATTTTTGCCCGGGTGAGTCCGGAACACAAACTGCGCCTTGTTACGGCTCTCCAGGCGAACGGTCAGGTCACAGCGATGACTGGCGATGGAATCAATGATGCGCCCGCCCTGAAACGCGCTGACGTTGGAGTGGCCATGGGTGTGAAAGGGACGGAGGCAGCCAAAGAAGCCGCAGAAATGGTTCTTGCCGACGATAATTTCGCATCGATCACCTATGCCGTCGAAGAGGGAAGAACGGTTTATGACAATATCAAGAAAACCCTGGCATTTACCTTGCCGACAAACGGGGCCCAGGCCGGGATTATCATTGCCTCCGTGCTGATTGGAATTCCTCTGCCTATTACGCCCTTGCAAATTCTGTGGATCAACATGGTGACGGCCGTTACGCTCGGCCTGTCGTTGGCTTTCGAACCTCCAGAAGGTGATGTCATGCAGCGTCCGCCGCGCGCACCCGGTGAGTCGTTGCTGACGCAACTACTTATATGGCGAATTCTCTTTATCTCCGCCATCATGGTAATTGGAACGCTGGGCCTCTTTCTGTGGGATCGCTTTCATGGCGAGACGCTGGAAATGGCGAGAACAACGGCGGTTAATACACTGATCTTTTTCCAGATATTCTATCTTTTCAATACGCGGTATCTGAAGCGACCGGTGCTGTCGTTTAACGGATTCGCCGGAAACAGGGCGGTTCTTTTGGCCGTTTCAGTCATTATTGCGCTACAGATCCTCTTTACATATCTTCCCGTATTTCAACAGGTCTTTGGCACGGCCGCAGTTCCAGGGCCCGACTGGATACGCCTGATCAGTTTTACCACGCTGGTGTTCATTGTTGTTGAGTCGGAAAAACAGATATTGAAAAGGCTGGAAATGAGACGCGCTTAGCGCAGACTTTTAAACTGACTCCAGCATAACCCACGTTTGCAAGGGGCAGGTCGTCTTGTTTTCAATTGTCAGCCATGATGGCTAATGCCACCACTGATCGCCGTAGGAATCTTCGGTCTTCAGGCCGGGGAGGATATCAAGGCCGCGATTGTTCGTCCATCGAACCCTGAAAGTTGTTGCCGGGACGATCACTTTATGGTTAAAGTCACTACTGTCCGGTTAATAGCTGAATAAGTTCAGCTGGTTATCATCTGGAAGGTCTTGAATATGTTTGAGGGCGTCAGCAACCAGCGATGAAATGGGCTTTTTCTCGAACAAATTAACCTCCAGAATCTGTAAAAAAGTGTAGAGCGGACATGGGATGCCGAGCTTTTTCTTGGCGATGACCACCAGCAGATAAATGCTCAGAGCAATCCAGATCTGGCTCTTCACGGCATTGATCGATGTTCCGTAAAACGACTTGATCCTCAGGTGTCCTTTGACCCACTTGAAGAACAACTCCACCTGCCAGCGTTGTTTGTAAATGTCAGCAACGGTAGGGGCAGGAATGCTGAAGTTGTTGGTCAAAAACACCAGTCGCTTGTTGCGCTCTTTGTCGACATAACTGACCCGGCGGAGTTTGTCCGGGTAGTCCTTTTTCGATTTGTACGTCATCAAGGCAATAGTCTGATCTGCCCTGATACCGGCGGATTTATCTTTGGCGGCCGAATACAAGCGCTTGAAACGTAAGTTGTCTTTAGCCCTGATGACAAAGAAGGCTCCTTGCCGATGCAGTGCATGGAGCCGTGAGAAATCGGTATAAGCTTTGTCCATGGTGTAAATGGCTTCTTCGGTGACGGGCAGAGCGTCGAGCATTCGGACATCGTGAACCTTGCCGGTGGTGATGGCGACATAGGTCGGAATCATTCCCCGCAGGTCAAGCAGCGTATGCATTTTTACCGCAGCCTTGGTCGTTCGGAATTCCGCCCATGGGAATAAGGTCAAACACAGATCGATGGTCGTCGAGTCAAACGCATACAGCGGTTGACCAAGTTCCAGGGCAAAAGGCTCGTCACAGTAAAGCTGCTGGGCCATGCGAATCAGAACCTGGCCAAAGTCTTGAAAAATGCGCCAGTCTCGACGTTCGTTGGCGTCGGCCAAAGTCGAGCGGGACACGCAGCCACGAAAGCCGATGTGGTAAAGCTTTTCCCGGTGAGCGTTCAGGCAGGTTTCAATGTCACGCAGACTTTCGCGACCAGACATCTGAGCATAGGCCAGGCTCAGAAACTGATCGAATGTTGTGAACGTTCTAGCCCTGTAATCGCCGCGGTAACGACGAACACACAGGTTGAAGTCATGGCGCGGCAGGAACTGCAACAGTTGCCGGAAAACGGTTTGCCCTGAATTCATCGATGCCCTCCTGAATAGAATGGAAGGCATCTCTCCATATCGGAGAGCGAATTCAAATCGAAAACGGTACAGTTATGTCAAAGAACAAGAAGTATCAGAGACTTACGTCATTATCAAAATTTTTAACCGGACAGTAGTGGGTTAAAGTGTAAACATGAGTGAAGATGAACACTGGGGTGGGGTGTCTGATGGTCGTGGCCAAAAAACTGACGATACGAATCCTGCTGCTGCCGTTGCTGGCTCTGGCCACCCTGGTTGTTGCTCAGGAACTGGGGGAAGCGCTGCGGATTGAGATCAGTGCGTTCGGGACCTCTCCCGTTCCTGAAATGTCCTGCGTGCGCCGGGCGACCTTTACCGACCATCGCGGAGCAACCCAGGAATATGCGTCATACCGGGACGCGGATAAGCACCGCAGTTTCGCTGGCACCTCCGTTTCCTCTCCCTACTACGACTACCATAACGGCAAACTGTTTCGTGTTCGCTTCGACGCCACACTGGATGCGGATGACCCGCAGGGGCGCCTGCAGCAGATTGAGCGGGAGCTGACGCAGAAGCTGAGCATGAAAGTCCACATTGCCCGCAACCGGATCCTTTCTGACAAGACAACCGAGCATTATCAGGAATTCACCTCCGAGCAGGGCCAGGTGGCCCAGCTGGTCTGGAAAACCATCGGCTCATCTTACTCCAGTGTCACCGTCAAAATTCTCAGTCAGCCCTTGCTCGATCGCCTCAACCGGACCATGAATCCCCGCTATGCTGCCGGGCAGGGATGATCTGAGTGTCCGTGAAGTTCGCGCAGTGCGCCATGACTTGTCGTATTGGCGGGATAGCATTGTGGTCGATCGCCAGCCATTTTCAGTTCAATAGCACTGTACCCCCGGAGACCACACATGCCTGCCCTGGATGACCAGACGTTTCATCAAACCGTCCATTTCGAGCGGGTCAAGCTGCTCTACCAGGCTGCCGCCTCCAATGGGCTGCGAAGCAGCTTTCTGGTCATTCTGTTTATCCCCCTCTTCTTGTGGCCCTATGTTGACCATACCCTGCTGCTGGTGTGGACAGCCGTGGTGGTGTGGATCAACTGTTTACGGGTTTTTCTGTGGAAAGAGTTTCAGCGCCGACTGGCCAATAAGCTGATTACCCCCGACAATGCCCTGAAATGGGAGCTGTACTTTGTCCTCGGGATCAGCATGATAGGCCTGCCCTGGGCCGCCACCATCTTCTTTCCCTTCCAGCAGCAGCCCATGGCCTGCATGATCTACGTGCTGCTGATGCATGTCGGCACCAACGCCGCCGTCAGTGCCATGTACATGGCGTCGAAAGCAACAGCCATCAGTTACCTTGTCATCACACTGATGCCGACCTTTATGCGCATAGCCTGGGAAGGAACCTGGCAACACATGGTCATCGGCCTGCTCGGTGTCGTGTGTATTGCCATCATGGGACGCTGCATCCGTATTCACAGCCGCAACCTGATTGAAACCATCGAACTGAAAATAAAGAACGAAGAACTCTCCAAACGCGATTGCCTCACCGGCCTGTGGAACCGCAGACAGCTTAACGAGTTCACCAGCAACCTGCTGCCGGCCCATACCACAGAAATACACCGGCCCTTCTGCGTCATGCTCAGTGACATCGACTTCTTCAAGAAATACAACGATACCCACGGACACACTGCCGGCGACGACCTGCTGTCCACCATCGCCCGCCTGATCAGGCAGAACATCCGCGCCGAAGATCTGGCTGTACGCTACGGTGGCGAAGAATTTCTCATCGTGTTTGTCGGGTTGAAATTAAGCGAAGCAGCGGCCATCGCCGAGCGCATCAGGCAGGTCGTCAAACAGGAAACCAGCGTCACCATCAGTGCCGGGTTGGTCGAGCATGAATGGGGGATCGACTTTAAGGATTTGACCCAGCAGGCGGACAAACTGCTGTATCAGGCCAAACGTTCGGGTCGAGATCAGGTGGTGGTGGATGCGCAGGCTGCGTGACAACTCCCCGTCCGGTCACCGGGATGTCAGCCAGGTTTTTGTCAAAAAAAAGCGTCCACGGTCGTTAGCGCGGTTTCCATCCTCTTTTGCACGATTTCTTCCTTTCAGGGCTGCGTCAACACAGGCTCTTACCCACGTTATTGAATGATCAACACCCTGCGGATGCCGGAGCTCGTCGGCACCCATGACCTTGCACAGAGTCCGTCCCCGTCCCCGATCTAGGTCGAAAGCTCACAGGCTGGCCTGAAAGATTTGTCATTCTTTAGTTGCGGTTCCTCCTTAAACAATGGGATGCTCAAGTGCACCTGCATTGTGCAGGTCGTTGCCCGAACGGGCGATGGCGTGTTGGAGAGGGCCGGACGAAAACAATGAAAAAGCGGATCAAGCACAGTTTCTCGAAACATATCAGGGGATCCTTTCTGCTGATCAGCCTGCTGATTTTTTCTCTCGATGCCACCTTTGTTGCCATCAACTATTATTCGGCCCGTGACGCTCTTTACCAGAATCTGACCGACAGGGCCCGGGCCCACTCTTCTGATTTTAACATCACGTTGCAGATGACGTATCGCAACCTGGAGCAGATGTCTGAGCTGATCAGCCACGATGAAAAGCTTAATCGTCTGTTTCTACAGGGGAAAAGAGCCATCGGCATGGGGGGCGAGCTGGGGAGTGAAATCGCTGATCTCGTGAGGCAGGAGCTTCTGGAAAAAATCAAGCCAGCCTGGGATGGCCTGATGGAACGATTTGACGTCAGGCAGCTTCATTATCACCTTGGCCCGGGAAGTCTCAGCTTTTTGCGTGTTCACCGGCCGGAAAAGTACGGCGATCGCATGGACGATCTGCGGTTCACCATTGTTGACACCAACGCCGAGAAAACAGGGCGAATCGGTTTCGAAACGGGGCGCATCTACAGTGGCCTGCGCAGCGTCTCCCCGGTTTGGGCGTGTGAGCCGGTGAGACAGAAAAGGACTACGTTGGCGCCTTGGAGGTCGGCACCTCTTTCAAGCAGATTCTGCCTCTTTACGCACAAAACTACGAGACCAGCATTGCCGTACTGCTGAGTCGTTCACATGTCGAAAGCAAAATGTGGCCGGCCTTTATCGCGCGTTATTTTTCCGAAAACCCGGACATGCCGTACTATCTGGAGGCCGTTGCGCCGCAAGACAATCTGCTCATGGTGCCAGAGTTGCTGCAACAGATTGCTGTTGCAGATGATTACAGCACTGAAACGATTCAGCTGGCCGAGCTTGGCGGTGTGCGATATTCCGTTTTCTACCTTCCCCTGCGCGATTATCAGGGAGAACGCCATCCCGAATTGGAGCCGGCCGGCATGATCCTGCTATGGGAGGATGTAACCGAACTCGTCGACGCTTTTGATCGCTCTGTCTGGGTCAATATCATCTATGCGGTTTGTGGTTTCGCATTTCTCGAAGTGCTGTTGCTCTGGTATTTCAACCGTGAGATGCGGCTGCTCAGTGCCGAAAAAGCCTCCGATGTCGATGGCTTGACCGACCTTTACAACCGGCGTTTTTTCGATAAAACATTCAAAGATGAACTCACTCTGGCTCGTCGGTCAAAAACGGCTATTTCCCTGATTGTCTGCGATATTGATTATTTCAAGCAGTACAACGATACCTATGGCCACGTCGAAGGGGACAATTGCCTGCGCCAGGTTGCTGCCGCATTGAAACAGAACCTCAAGCGCAGTAGCGATTGGGTCGCGCGATATGGTGGCGAAGAATTCGCCGTCGTTCTGTTCGGTACGCACCATTGTGGCGCTCTTGAAGTCGCCGGACGGCTTCGTGCCGCGGTGCAGCAGCTGAATATCCCTCACAGCGGCTCGAAGGTTGCCGATGCGGTCACCATCAGCCTTGGTGTTGCGACCTTGCACCCTGACGATGAGACGACGGACTTTTTCCGCCGCGCCGATCAGGGCCTGTATCGGGCAAAGGAGCAGGGGCGAAACCGGGTAGCCAGTATTCAGGAGTAGCGTGACGGGTTTGGTCGTCACGCATGGTGTGGAAGCAGATGTTGGCCTGTTTCATATAGGTAAAAAAATAACATTGTTAGTATTTTTTGGTTTTTCCCTTGCAACGCCCTGTCTCTGATGCATTCGAGCATTCATAAACAGAATAAACTTTGCCCCTCCTCACAGTCTCATCGAGAGTTCAAAAAATAGTCAAACAATGACGCTATGTTGATTTGATAAGTGCAACTGGCCGGCATGATGAGGAGAGCGGTTGGTCGCCCTGTTTGGCTGCCGTGTGGCTAAATAAATCAAACGAAGTTTCATGTTGGGTAAAGTTTTGCCATTTCGTCCTTGACAACCGTGCCGGGTGGTCGCTATAAAAATTCAATTTCGCTAAAAAATAAAACCCGGTCATTCGGGTGTGACGCCAGCCTTTTTTATTCAAATTGAAAATGACACGCACCCTGACGAAAGGATAGCCAGCATGGCCAACAAGCGGGAAGCACTCGACTACCACAGCAGCGGGCGCAAAGGAAAAATCGAGGTCATTGCAACCAAGCCCTGCGATACCAGTCTTGATCTGTCTTTGGCGTACAGCCCGGGCGTTGCCGAGCCCTGTCTTGAAATCGAGAAGAATCCGCAGGATGCCTATCAGTACACGGCCAAGGGCAATCTGGTTGCGGTGGTGTCCAACGGCACTGCGGTGCTGGGGCTCGGCGATATCGGCGCCCTGGCGGGCAAGCCGGTCATGGAGGGCAAGGGCGTCTTGTTCAAACGTTTTGCCGATGTCGACGTATTCGATATCGAACTTGCCACCAAGGATCCGGAGGAACTGGTGCGAACGGTTCAGTTGCTCGAACCAACCTTCGGCGGCATCAATCTGGAGGATATCAAGGCGCCGGAATGCTTCTATATTGAGGAGAAGCTCCAGGAAACCATGAGCATTCCGGTTTTTCATGACGATCAGCACGGCACGGCCATCATTGCCAACGCCGGTCTGATCAATGCCCTGGAACTGATCGGTAAAAAAATCGACCAGGTTCGTATTGTCGTCAATGGTGCCGGGGCCGCGGGTATTGCCTGCGCCCAGATGGCGCTGACCCTTGGGGCCCAGCTCAAGAATATGGTTCTGTGCGACAGCAAGGGAGTTATCTACAAGGGGCGCACTGAGGGCATGAATCCCTACAAGGAGCGACTGGCCACCGAACGCGAGGTGCGCTCTCTCGCCGAAGCCATGGTCGATGCCGACGTTTTCTTCGGCGTTTCCACCAAGGATATTCTCACTCCTGAGATGGTCGCATCCATGGCCAAGGATCCGGTGATCTTCGCCATGGCCAATCCTGACCCGGAGATTCTGCCCCCTGCCGCGCAGAAGGTGCGCAGCGATGTCATCATCGGCACCGGACGCAGTGACTTCCCCAACCAGGTCAACAATGTGCTGTGCTTCCCGTTTCTGTTCCGCGGCGCTCTTGACACCCACGCCAGTGCCATCAACGCCGAAATGAAAATGGCGGCCGTCAAGGCCTTGGCCAGCCTCGCCAAGGAGGATGTGCCGGATTCGGTCTTGCGCGCTTACGGCAACACCAAGTTCTCCTTTGGCCGTGACTACCTGATCCCCAAGCCTTTTGACCCGCGGGTGCTGCTGCGCGTGGCTCCGGCCGTGGCCCAGGCGGCCATGGACAGCGGCGTGGCCCGTCGCGCCATTGGCGACCTCGGCAAGTACACCGAATCCCTTGAGGCGCTGCAGAGCCGTTCCAAGGAGATCATGCGCACCCTGATCAACAAGGCCAAATCGTGCCGCAAACGCGTGGTCTTTCCGGAGGGCGATGACGAAAAGATCCTGCGCGCGGCCCAGATTCTGGTGGATGAACGGATCGCCATTCCGATTCTGCTCGGCCCCGAAAACACGATTATCAACAAAATCAAGGATCTCGGTCTGGATCTCCACGGCGTGCAGATCATCGACACCAACGACAGCCCCAAGCACCATGAATACGCCAGGGAACTGTTCAAGCTGCGTCATCGCAAAGGGGCGACCTTGGCCGAAGCCGAACGCATGATCTACCGTCAGCGCAATTACTATGGCGCCATGATGGTGCATATGGGCGATGCCGACGCCATGCTGTCCGGCATCAATCACCACTACCCCGAGACCATTCGCCCGGCCCTGGAAATCATTGGCAAAAAAGAAGGTCTTCGCGGTGTCCACGGTTTGTACATGATGGTCTTCAAGAAGCAGGTCGTTTTCTGCGCCGACACCACCGTGACCATTGATCCGACGGCCGAGGAACTGGCCGAGACCGCCATTCTGGCGGCGCACAAGGCGCGCCATTTCGACGTTGAGCCGCGCATCGCCATGCTGTCCTTTTCCAACTTCGGCAGCGCCAACCACCCCTTCACCACCAAGGTGAAAAAAGCCACCCAGCTGGTCAAGGAGTGGGCGCCCGAACTGGTGGTGGACGGTGAGATCCAGGCCAGTGTGGCGTTTGAGCCGGAGTTGACGGAGCTTCAGTACCCCTTCTCGGCCATCAAGGGTGATGCAAATGTCCTGATTTTTCCGGATCTGAATTCCGGCAATATCTCCTATAAATTGCTCACCAAGCTTGGCGGTGCCGAAGCTGTGGGGCCGATTCTGATGGGGATCAAAAAACCGGTACACGTGCTGCAACGCGGTGACGACGTCAACGACATTGTCAACATGGCGGCCGTGGCCGTGGTCGATGCTCAGGAACTCTAACCAAGGCCCTGACACCCGCGGGCCCGCGATGGCCCGTGCATTTCAATGTGCTTCCCATTTAGATGGGATCTTCTGACATGTGAGCCTTTTGCAAAAAGCCAAGGACGGCCTTTTGCAAGAACCTCATTTATATTTCAATTCAGTTGGAGGCAGTACGGTATGAATATCCACGAATACCAGGCAAAGGCGATTCTACGTAAGTTCGGCGTGCCGGTCCCGGACGGACACGTGGTCTACAACGGTAACAGCGCGCGCGAATGGGCCAAGCGGCTCGGCCCCGGCCCCTGGGTGGTCAAGGCCCAGATCCATGCCGGTGGCCGCGGCAAAGGGGGCGGCGTCAAGCTGGCGCGCACCTCCGAGGAAGTGCGGCGGCTGACCCGGGATATGCTGGGGATGACCCTGCGCACCCACCAGACCGGACCGGAGGGCAAGGTGGTGACCCGGGTGCTGGTGGAAAACGGCTGCAACATCGACCGCGAGCTGTATGTCAGTCTGGTGGTGGACCGGGGCAGCTCCAAGGTTTCGGTGATGGCCTCCACCGAGGGCGGCATGGACATCGAAGAGGTGGCTGCCACCACGCCGGAAAAAATCATTGTCGAAATCATCGATCCCCTGGTGGGCCTGACCGGTTTCCAGTGCCGCAATATCGCTTTTAAGCTGGGGTTGGGGGGCAAGCTGTTGCCCATGGCCGTCAAGCTGCTGGGGAACCTCTACAAAACCTTCCTCGCTTGCGATTGCTCCATGCTCGAGATCAATCCCCTGGTGGTCACCAAAGACGAGGAGTTGCTGGCCCTGGACGCCAAATTCGGCTTTGACGACAATGCCATCTTCCGCCATCTGCAGATCGCCGACATGCGCGACTACGACGAAGAAGACGCCAACGAAATCGAGGCCTCACAGCACGACCTGTCCTACATCTCCCTGGATGGCAATATCGGCTGCCTGGTTAATGGTGCCGGCCTGGCCATGGCCACCATGGATATCGTCAAGCACTACGGTGGCGAACCGGCCAACTTCCTTGATGTCGGTGGCGGCGCCACCATCGAGCGCGTTACCGAAGCTTTCAAAATTATCCTCTCCGACAGCAAGGTCAACGGCATTCTGGTCAATATCTTCGGTGGCATCATGAAGTGCGATGTCATTGCTTCCGGCGTCATTGAGGCCGCACGTCAGGTCGAGCTGCAGGTTCCATTGGTGGTGCGCCTGGAGGGAACCAATGTCGAACGGGGCAAACAGCTGTTGGCCGAGAGCGGCCTGAACATCATCGCCGCCGATGGCATGGCCGATGCGGCCCAGAAAATCGTCGCGGCCGTGGCATAAGGGGAGAAAAGACAATGAGCATATTGATTAATAAAGAGACCAAAGTCATTACCCAGGGACTCGGAGCGACAGGGCTGTTTCACGCCCAGGGCGCTCGCGATTACGGCACTCAGATGGTCGGTGGCGTCACGCCCGGCAAGGGTGGCACGGAAATCGACGGCTTTCCGGTTTTTGATACGGTGCGCGACGCCGTGGAAAAAACCGGCGCAACCGCCTCGGTGATCTACGTGCCACCGCCCTTCGCTGCGGATTCCATCATGGAAGCCGTCGAAGCCGAACTCGACCTGGTCATCGCCATTACCGAAGGCATTCCGGTTCTCGACATGGTCAAGGTCAAGCAGTACATGCAGGGCAAAAAGACCCGCCTCATCGGCCCCAACTGCCCTGGTGTCATCACCCCCGGCGAATGCAAGATCGGCATCATGCCCGGTTACATCCACAAGCCGGGCCGGGTCGGCGTGGTCTCCCGCTCCGGCACTCTCACCTATGAGGCGGTATGGCAGCTGACCTGCCTGGGACTGGGGCAGTCCACCTGCGTCGGCATCGGCGGCGACCCGGTCAATGGCACCAGCCACCTGGACGTACTGCAGATGTTTGAAGAAGATCCGGACACCAAGGCCGTGATCATGATCGGTGAGATCGGCGGCACGTCCGAGGAAGAGGCCGCCCGCTTCGTCAAGGACAACATGACCAAGCCGGTAGCGGCCTACATTGCCGGACGCACCGCTCCTCCGGGCAAGCGCATGGGCCATGCCGGCGCCATCATCTCCGGTGGCAAGGGTACCGCCGCCGAAAAAGTTGCCGTGCTGGAAGAATGCGGTATCAGCGTGGCCGCGACCCCGGCCCAGATGGGCGAGGCGCTGCTGAAGGTGTGGAAGCCCTAGCTCCCGGATATAGAACGGAGACAAAACAAATTTGAATTCAAACAGGAGAGAGATTCATGAAGCGTAGACTTGTCAACATCGACGGCAACACGGCCGCGGCCCACGTCGCTCATGCGACCAACGAGGTTGTTGCGATCTATCCGATCACGCCGTCGTCAGTA
>JAFGXV010000023.1 GCA_016936455.1 Desulfuromonadaceae bacterium | reverse complement strand
TACTGACGACGGCGTGATCGGATAGATCGCAACAACCTCGTTGGTCGCATGAGCGACGTGGGCCGCGGCCGTGTTGCCGTCGATGTTTACCATCTTACGCGACATGTGTTCCTCCTTGTTAAGTTTGTCCAATAACGGGTTATCACCCTCGTTGTACGAAAAACGTCAACTCTCTATCTCGTAGCGACGGGCCAGTGCGCCGCTGAGCGTCTGACTGTCCAGATATTCAAGATCGCCACCCATGGGAATACCATGCGCCAGCCGCGTCACCCGGACCGGAAAATCTCTCAGAAGACGGCTGAGGTAAAGGGCGGTCGCCTCTCCCTCCATGGTGAAATTCGTCGCCACCAGAACTTCCCGGATGCCGGTTCGTTTTACCCGTTCAATCAGCTGGGGAATACGCAGGGCGTCCGGACCAATGCCATCGAGCGGAGACAAGGCACCATGCAACACATGGTAGCGACCATGAAAACCGCCACCCCGCTCTATCGCGAGTAAATCCTGAGGCTGCTCGACCACACAGAGCAAAGCCTCATCGCGGTCCGGAGCACGGCAAAACAGGCAGGGATCGGTCTCGGTCACATGGTAACACTGCGAGCAGAACATCACCCGTTGCTTGACATCGGCCAAAGCCCTCGCCAGTGCCTGGGTTTCACCTTCCGGCTGCTGCAAAATAAAAAACGCCAGCCGAGTGGCCGTCTTGCGCCCTACACCGGGCAATCGGCCCAATTCGGCAATTAAACGGGTCAGTGAAGGAACAGAGTCTAGCATGAACACCTCGGTTGTTCAAACTATTTAGAATAGCGTTTTATTTTTTAAGTGAATGTAAAATATTTTCGGCAGAATAAAACAGATGGATATTTTTACCACATCAGTTTCAGGCTGATTTCTTCTTTACCTTCAAGAGGTTAGCTAAAAGAAAAAAACAAAAGCCATCAACGGTTTCAACACGCTGATGGCTGTCTATTCCAACCCGAAAAGGAACCCTTAATCAACGGGCCGGCCTGACACATCGGGGTCATTCGCTCAAACAAACACACGCCAACCCGGACGTGTGCGGCAAAAAACAACTGCCGCACGACCAGACTAAAACAGGCCCGGAATATTCAGGCCACCAGTAAGCTTTGACATCTCCTGCTGCATCATATCCTGACTCTGGCGAATTGCCTCGTTGACCGCCACCAGAATCAGATCCTGCAACATATCGACGTCCTGCGCATCGACAACGGAGGGGTCGATCTTAATGGCCAGCAGCTGCTGCTTACCATTGACGCGCGCGGTCACCATGCCCCCGCCAGCCGCGGCTTCGATTTCCTGCTTCTCCATCTCTTCCTGAATGCGCACCATTTTCTGCTGCATCTGCTGGGCCTGTTTCATCATCTGCCCTAAACCTTTGGCCATCTCAACACCTCTTTTGAAAAATTGGCATTTCGCTCAAACCGAACAGACGGGTCCAAGCTTAAACAAATCCCTTATCCGTCGCCTTAACGGAAAGCACCTCTCCGGAAAACACTTCGACCGCTTTTTTCACCATCGGATGACCAAGGGCGTCATCCCGCAGTCTGCGCTCGCGATCGCTCTCCTCCTTGCGCCGGGTCTCGCTCAACGACAACGGGGCTTCCTGACCGGAAACACCTTCCACTTTCAGCGTCACCGGCTGACCGAAAAAGTCCTCCGCCAGACTCGAAATGGACTGCTGAACATCGCGATCCTGCAGTTGCTGGCACAAAAAGGAGCCAGCCCCCGCTCCCAGCCGCAGCGAGGGCGGAGCCCACTCCAGCAGGCTGACATCTGCGAGAATGGCCCCGATCCGTGGCCGCTTTTTTCTGGCCATAGCCACAAACCCCGGCCAGTCCGCGACCAGGTCGGGAGAAGAATCTGTCGTCTCCGTCCCGGGCGCTGTGGCCAACACAGGAGAAGCGCTCTCGGCTTCACGAACGGGCCGCTCCTGTCTCTTGACAGACCCATCCTTTTCAGCAGAGACAGGGGATGGCGCAACGACCGGTGAGCAAAGCATCGTCTCGCCAACGACTTGCCCCTGCAGATTCTCAAGCTTACGGATCAGCGTCTGAATATCGCGCGATGGCGGAAGACTGGCAGCCCGCACCAGTGTCATTTCGACCAGCAACCGCGGATAGGAGGAACTGGCCAGCTCGGCCTCGGTTTTGAGCAGCATGCTCAGAAGCCGGTGCCAGTCCTCGTCGCCAGCCAGTCCGGCCAGCATTTTCAGTTCCCGGACTTCATCGTCTGCCAACGCGAACACGTCAGCCGGATCGGCCACCAGATTGCACAACAGAACCTGACGCGTAAGCTCAACCAGTTCCTGACAGAACTGTCGAAAGGAAAATCCCAGATCATCCACACGACGCACGGTCTCGAACACCAGGGCCGGCTGTTGCTGCATACAGCCTTCCAACGCATCGACCAGCAAACGCCGGTCGACCATACCCAGCAATGCCAGCACGTCGTCGTCGTCCACCCGCTCGGAACAAAAGGCGACCACCTGATCCAGCGTCGACAAGCTGTCTCGCATACTGCCGCCACCGCGCTGTGCAACCAGCGCGAGGGCCCGGTCGGAAATACCAATCCCCTCCGCATCGACAATCCGCCGCAGCTGCTCAGTGACACGGATCTGGGGAATTTTGCGAAAATCAAAGCGCTGGCAACGCGAAAGAATCGTCACCGGTATCTTGTGAGGCTCAGTGGTCGCGAAGATAAACTTCACATGCTCGGGGGGCTCTTCGAGGGTTTTCAGCAGGGCATTGAAGGCATTGATCGACAACATGTGGACTTCGTCAATGATGTAGATTTTATAGCGCGAGCGCGACGGCATATAACGCAGGGTATCGCGCAGTTCGCGCACGTCATCGACACCGGTATTGGAGGCTCCGTCGATCTCAAACACATCAACACTGGTGCCGGCAGAGATCTCCAGACAGGAACTGCACTGATTGCAGGGTTCCGCACTCGGCCCCTGCTCACAGTTCAGAGCCTTGGCCAGAATCCGTGCGGCCGAGGTTTTCCCAACGCCACGAGCACCGGTAAACAGGAAAGCATGATGAACACGCCCACTACAGATCGCATTCACCAGAGTGCGACTGACATGTTCCTGACCGATCAGATCAGAAAACACCTGAGGGCGCCACTTGCGTGCCAGAACCAGATACGACATGCACAGCTCTTTCGTCAGAAACGGGGAACCCTGGGGGAGAAAGTCATCATTCTACGGGAAAACGCAACGAAGAAACAGGATTCAGAAGAAAGACGGGCGGAAGAAGAAACTACGTCCGGATTGAGACTGACCAAAGCACTTGCCGCCCTATGTGGCAGCCAGGCACCCCCGCGGCACACCGACTGCATCGCTACCGCTGCTCCCTTCCGGGCCTGACGGAGTTCACGACCGCCCGTTGCGCGGGACCCGGCTGCCGCATAGAGCGGCAAGCAACTCAACATGAACAGGTTTTATAACGCCTCAACCCGAAAGGGGTCTTTAAATGAAAATGGCGGAGAAGGAGGGATTCGAACCCTCGGTACCTTGCGGTACACACGATTTCCAATCGTGCACCTTCGGCCTCTCGGTCACCTC
>JAFGXV010000022.1 GCA_016936455.1 Desulfuromonadaceae bacterium | reverse complement strand
TCCCTGGCCGGCCAACCAGTGCGGCAGTACGCCCGGCTCATGCGGCGGCGGATCCAGCTCCTTCGTCGAAATGACTTTTTTGTTTTCTGGATCCACTTCCAGCAAGGTAAAGACCTCACAGTGGCCAAAGTGCATGCAGAGCTTTCCGTCTGCAGTGGGTACAGCTATTTTCATGGTTGTTTTCCTTAGGTTGATTACGCAAGCAATCTCTCCGATTCCTTACATATTTATCTAGTGATTCAAAGGTGTGAGGTGAGCAGGTTGCTCCAGGTGATCGCTCATATACCTACTCCACCGTAAGTTGAAGCTCCACCGGACAGTTCAAGGTCGTGGAGATCGGGCAATTGACCTCGGCCATTTCGACCGCTTTGCGTATGGCGTCGGCCTGTTCCGCGTTTTCGAGCGAGATGACAACGGCCACCTTGACTCCCGTGATCGCAAGCCCCTTCGCGGTCTTTTCCATGGTAGCGACGGCCGTGCTCGCATAGGAGCGCAAAGTAATCTTTGCCCGGTCCGCAAAAAAAAGCGTCGAAGTCATAAGGCAGCTGGCCACAGCACTCGCCAACAAATCTTCAGGCGTCCATATATTTTCCGGCCCGCCGAATTCGGGCGGCGTTGCCACGGCAACCGGCGGCTTGCCGCCAGAACGGATCTCACCGATTTTACCGTCCTTCCAATCTACAGCTATTTCGTATGTCCACATGGTTTCGTTTCCTTTTGATTCAGATCCTGTTTCCAGCTTAATCGATGAAAGCCGTGAATGCTTCCTCTTCCTCGGCAACCTTCCCGCCCATTACGTCGGCGACAACGCCACCGAACATTTTGCCCATCAGCTTCATACCCATGGTGGCCACATAAGTGTTGCCGTCGGCCTTTTCATAGACGGAGATGGTGCAGGGCATCATGATCGAGATGTAGCGCGACGACTCGTCGTTGAGGATGGTTGCCGCATGCTCCGGCTGACAAATGTTGATGAGGGTGACAGGAGGAACCTCCTTGCCCTGCTTCTCGAGACTTTTATCGAGATGGACGGTCGAAGAAACGATCCACCCGCCCTCCTTCACATTCTGTTCGATTTTGGTAATGGTTTCCTCATAGCCTAACGGGCTCTTGCGTTCATGAATCATTTGCTTCGGCATCACGTTCCATCCAACAACACCCGCCAGAACAACACCGGCAACAACACTGGGAACAATCTTTTTCATTGGCTTTTCCTTTCGTTTAATTTCGAGTCAGCTTGCCCGGCCACATCAGAATGCCGCCGTCCATGACCTTGACGTCGGCAAACCCGGCCTGCTTGAGGATCAGCGCGGCTTCGTAGCCGCGGAGCGATATTTTGCAGAAGGTGACCACCGGCTTATTTTTGTCCAGCTCGCCCATGCGCTTGCGGACGGCGCCAAGCGGAATATGCACCGCCCCTTCGATGCGCATCTGCCCGACCTCCTCGGGCGAACGGACATCCAGCAGCGTGAAGTCTTCACCACGCTCGAGCATCCCGACCACATCCGCCGGCGTCAGCCCGTCCATATAGCCGTCCATCTTGTTGCGCAGGATGTTGGCCGCGGCGAGGATGTTATCCATGGCCGGCGAAAACGGCGGCGCATAGCTCAGGTCCAGATTGGCCAGCTGGTCGACGGTCATTCCGGCACTCAGCGCCGTTACTGCGATATCGATGCGACGGTCGGCATGGCCGGGACCAGTCGCCTGTGCGCCCAGCAGCTTCCGGGTCTTGCGATCCGCAATCAGCTTCAGAAAGAGCGGCTTGGCGGCAGGCATGAAGTGCGGCTTGTCCGGCGCGGGTGCCTGGCAGGTCACGACGTCGTAGCCGGCGTAACGGGCTTCCTTCTCGCCCAGTCCGGTGCGGGCGACACTGAAATCGAAAATCTTGCATATGGCGCTGCCGAGCACACCGGGGAACGAATCATCGATGCCGCAGATGGTGTTCGCGGCTACCCTCCCCTCCTTGTTCGCCGTAGAACCCAACGGCACATAGCAGGGCTTGCCGGTGATCATGTTGGTCTTCTCTGCACAGTCGCCGACGGCAAAGATATCGGGATCGGAAGTCTGCATACAATCATCCACGGCAATCGCGCGGGTCGGACCGATTTCCAGACCGCAATCGACGGCCAGCTTCGTGGCGGGCCGAACTCCGACCGCCATGATGACGATATCGGCAGGGAATTCGCCTTGGTCGGTAATCACTGTCTCCACGCGGTCTGTTCCTGTGAATTCGGTTACACGCGTGCCGGTCTGGATCTTGACCCCCTTCGACTCGAAATGCCCTTCGACCAAGGCCGCCATTTCAGGATCCATCATCGACAAGATGTGCGGCAGGAATTCAATAATCGTGATCCGGCATCCCATTTCGTGGAAGGCTTCCGCCACTTCCACGCCGATCAATCCACCGCCCACGATCACGGCGTTGAGCGCCTTGTGCTGCGCCAGCTTGTCCTTGATGGCATCCGCGTCATGAATGTCTTTTAGGTTGAAGATGTTTTTCAGTTCGACGCCTGGAATCGGCGGAATGAACGAGTGGGCACCGGTGGCCAGCACCAGCTTGTCGTAGTCCAGGACTTCGGTTTCGCCGTTTTCCCTGCGAATCGTCACCGCCTTGTTTTCACGGTCTATGGCTGTCGCTTCGGTGCGGTTCATCACATGGACATCCTTGACGTTCTGGAAAAAGACGCTGTCGCGCACCGTCCCCACCGGCGTGGCCATCAGCTCCTTCTGGTCCTTCACCATGCCCGAAATATAATACGGGAGCCCGCAACCGGCATAAGAGAGGAACTCGCCCTTCTCCACCACGGTCACTTCGGCACTGTCACAAAGTCGACGAATACGGGATGCAGCCTTCGGTCCGGCGGCCACACCGCCAACAACAACTACTTTCATGGTTGATCTCCTGATTATTTAACATTTCTTTCGGCCATATGCCGAATAATCTCTTCCTGCGTCAAAACATGCGAAGGGGTATTCCCCCCGTCCAGTATGACGACCTTGTATTCATGACTTCGCTTCATGCTGTCTAAAGCTTCTTTCAGCGGGGTTTTCGCAGAGGCGAAGACCACAGGTTCCAAAGTCAAATCTGACAGTGCGGTATCCTGCGGACGGCCATCGGCCAGCGCATCCAGCACACTGGCGGTGGAAAACATGCCGACCGCCTTTTCGTGGTCGTCGAGCACCACGAACGAGTGGATATGCTCTTCCGCCAAAAGTTTCAGGGCGCGATCCAAGGTGTCGGAAAGGTGCAGGGAAAAGACCCCTTCAAGCATGAGGTTTGCAACCGTGAGTTCCGGCGCCGGGCCGAAAATGCGATCGGTAAATTTCACATACCACGCTGCGGCCTGCACCTGGATGATGTAGGCCAACGCAATGATCAGCGCAATCTCGGCACCTTCCTTCCCGAAAGCCGTCATGGCAATGGCCAGAGCAATGGAGAGGTTGCGCATGACCGTGCCGTAAACCAACGCAATGGCATCATCACGTTTGAAAAAGAATTTTCCGACGATAGTGCTAAGCAAGAAGTTTACACCATACAAGGCCAGTAAGGGTCCAATCAGGGAAACAAGTTGTCCGGGGTTGGAGGCGATGGATTGAGCCTTCAGTGCCATGGCCACAAAAACAACCCCCAGCACTCCCAATGTAGAAAATGGAGGAAAGATGGGTTTGAGATCTTTCTGGTAATGCGCCATGCCGTAGCGCTTTATCAAAAGGCGTTGCGTCAGGTTACCGAGCACCAGCGGGAGCACCACCACAACCACGATCTGCTTAAAGATGTTGGCCATCGGAATTTCAATGACGGTGCCCATCAGCACCTTGATATAGAGCGGTGTGAGTACCGAACCGATAAGTAACCCAAAGACGGTCATCTTCACAGCGGCGGCCATATTCCCGTTCGCCATCCCGGTCCAGGAGATGGTCATTCCAGAGGTTGGAAGCAGGCTCGCCAACAGCAGGCCCAGTGCAATATACGGGGCGTCAGGAAAGGCCAGCTTGCCCAGCGCAAACGCAAACAGCGGAATGATCGTGAAGTTCAGCAGCTGGGTCACCAGCTGGACTTTCCCGTCGCCGCCTTCAATCACCTTTTTCAACTGAAGGTTCACCATCATGGGATAGACCATCAGAAAGGTCAGCGGAACAATCCATTGCTTGAGCGGTGCAACATCCCCCACCAGTCCTGCGCCAAAACCCGCCAACATAATGATCGGAATCGCAATGACCAATCGTTTTTGTATTTTCTGAATCAACTTTATCATGATCTATTCAGGCTAGTGGTCACAGGCATTGATTCCGGTTTGTAATGTGTCGACGAGATAGGCCTGTACCACTTCGAGAGGGGTTAATTCTCCTGACGCTCCAACCACAACTTTGATATTCTGTTCTTCAAATAGGTTCTGCGCCCGCATGCCCATGCCGCCGGCAATAATCAGATCGGCTCCCTGGCCGGCCAACCAGTGC
>JAFGXV010000021.1 GCA_016936455.1 Desulfuromonadaceae bacterium | reverse complement strand
GAAAACATTTGAAACGGCAGCCGCGCGAGGCATGAACCAGATCCAGCATCTGCACCCCGCGGTAGTTGTACAGCTCGCGATCGAGAATATCGCGCCGCGCCGTGCCTACGCTCTCGATGGGTGGGTGCTGCTGCATGTAGTTGTAGACCGGTTTCAGCTTGCCGTTACGGAAGTCTTCCAGCACCTGGGCTGTGCGCCCCTCGGCCTCGCCGAGGAAGACGCTGTCAGCATGCTGCGCCACTTCCTCGCCATGCAGCATGGTGGCAATGCCGCCGAAAATCACGGTCTTACCGCGCTGACGGTACTCGGCGGCGATCTCAAACGCCCGCGGCAGCTGACAGGTCAGCATCACCGACAACGCCACCAGATCGGCCGGCTCATCAAAGTCGAGGGTCTGGACATTCTCATCGGTAAAGCTGATATCCACGTCCTCCGGCACCGTAGCCGCGAACACCACCGGCCCGTGCGGCGGCAGGTGAAATTCGGTCTGGCGTTCCAGCTTCGCCCAGCGGGGATAGACCAGTTTTAATTTCATGTAACCGTACTCCTTCTATGACAATGTCGTGATATCTACCGATTCCCCTTCGCGCAGCAGCCGAAGAAGATCATTGACGGACGCCAGGGGATGCCCGCCCCATTTCAAGGCATCGTTTTCCAGACAAAGGCCAGCTCTTTCATCTCCCGCTTCTGCATTCGTCAGCACCAGAAACAGCGCACCCGGCGCAGCCAGTGCGCCCCAGTCGGTCACATCGCACAAACCGGCCACCACGATGGTTTCCTCGCCGGTGAGCAGCCATTCCAGGGCATGGCGCAACGCGCACAGGCCGTTTCCGCCGGTGCTGTTCAGCACCTCGGCCCGGCCGGTGAGGCCGAAACGCAGCGCCACCTCACCGAGAAAGGTGTTGGACAGGGTGTAGGCAAACAGCTGTGGACTGGCCAGCGCGCCCTGCTCCGGCACCACGGTGGCAAAATAGTCGCGATCGGTCTCCAGACAGCCGCCACAGGTCTCGGCCACCAGGGCGATGCGCCGTTTGCCGACCTCTTTCACGTCCTGATCGAGAGCCGCATCCTTCAGCGCCAGGGTTATGCCGGTCAGACCGAGCCGCGAAAACGGATCCATGCGGCCGAAACGGCGGTCCGGCGCGGCAAACAGATCCTGCCGCTGAATCTGTGGCAGCGCACCGACCGTAAACGCGGGCACCGCCTGACTCAGGGTGCCAAAACCGCTGCTGCACACCCAGCCGCCGCCGAGAAGGGCTGCCATGGTTTTCATGCGTTCCCCCCTGTTACCAGGGGTTCAACCCGGCTGATGGCAATGGCGGCATTGACCCCGCCAAAACCGGAATTGGTCGACAATATCAGATCACCGCCGACCTTCTGTACCCGGGACATGACCATACTGCTCACGGTTTGCTCCGCCGCCTGCAAGCCAACGGTGGGAGGCAATTGAGCGTGCTGCAGGGACAAAACGGCCAGGGCCGCTTCCAGCCCGCCGGCGGCGCCGAGGGTATGGCCGACGGCCCCCTTGATGGAGTTAAACGGTGGCACCAGCTCCCCCCACAACGCGCGAAAGGCCGTGATCTCCATGGCATCGTTATAGACGGTGCCGGTGCCGTGGGCACTGATGGCGGCGACGGCCTCCAGGGGTTGTCGCGCCCGAGCGAGGCATTGGCCGATAGCCTCGATCAACCCACAGCCGTCGCGCGCCGGCGCGGTGATGTGATTGGCGTCGTTGGCCGCGCCCCAACCGCACAGCCGGGCCAGGGGTGTCAGGCCGCTGCGTGCAACCGCCTCTTCGCTCATCAGCAGCAGCGAGGCCGCAGCCTCGCCGAGGGTCAGGCCCTGACGACCTGGATCAAAGGGCCGAGCCGCCGCCGGCGACAAAGCCTGCAGCGCGGAAAAGCCGGAAAAGACGAATTCGCTGACCAGATCGGCGCAGCACACCAGCACCGTATCGGCCAACCCGGCGCCGATGCTGGCCGCGGCCTGGGCCAGCGCGGCGGTGGACGAGGCGCAGGCGGCATTGATATTGCGTGCCTCACCCGCCAGTCCCAGCCGTTGCTGCAGCCAGCCGGTCATGGCTTCGGGCAGCATGGCAGGGGTCAGAGCGGGTGATGGCGTCGTGCGGCAGGCCTGCTCCAGCAGATCAATCGGTCCCTTGGTGGTAGCCGTGAGCAAGCGGCAGTCCTGCGGCAGCGCGGGCAGCTGCAGCAGCAGGCGCTCCAGCAGGTCGTAAAGCAGCGAGCCATCGCGAGCTTCCAAAACAGGAATGGTGGCGGCCAGCGACGTCACGTAGGATTTCGTGGCAAAGCGCTCCAGCGGTCCGATGGCCGAGCGGCTCGCATTCAGCGCCTGCCAAGTGGTGTCAAGGGTGTCGCCCAAGGGCGTCACCGCGGCGCAATGCACAATGTAAACGGGTTTCATCATCGTCATGGTTGTCTCTAAACCAGTTCCCCATTCTTCCAGCGCTGCAGGAAATCGCGATAAAACGGCGGCGGCACCACCAGAATCTCATGATTGCGGTCCAGCAGCATCTGCACCGAGTAGCCGCGCGTGGTGATCTCGTCCGCGCTGTTGCGCAGGATAAACTCAAAATTGAGCCGCGCGGCCTCGTTCCAGTGCCACAGTCCCTCGATGGTGAAGGACTCGCGGAAACGCAGCGGCCGCAGATGGTCGATATGCAGCGTCTTGATCGGCGCCACCACCCCCTGCGCGTAAAAGTCCATGTAGCCGAGGCCGAAACGGTAACCCAGCGCCACCCGCGCGTCCTCGAAATAGCTCGGATAGCGGCCGTGCCAGACAATGCCCACGGCATCCACTTCCTCAAAGCGGACCTCGCGTTCGACACGCAACGTCAGCGGCGGCGGTGTGCCGTCAACAGCGGGGAAATAAGGCTTTCTCATGGCTGGACGTTCTCGGGTTCCGCCAGGGTCAGCCAGAAACTGGCCGCCGTTTTGCCCTCGCATTCAAGCCGGGCATCAATCAACAGTCGGCCCCGCACCTTCTTACGACAGCAGCACACCGTCAGCAGCTGGTCGGGCCGCAGTTGTTTCTGAAAACGCGCCCGTTCCACGCTACGCCAGGCCGGATGCTGGGGCCAGGCCGCTTCGGCGGTGACCTGGGCGATCAGAATCTGCACCACCGCCGGTACGATGGGATCGCCGGGGAAATGCCCAGCAAAGGCGGGAAAATCGGCACCCAACAGATAATCCTGGCACAGGGTTGTTTCATCGAGTTGCCGTGGATCGCCACAGCGGGACGCTTGAATGGCGCTGCGTAATCGGTTCATATCACAGTGTCCTCACTTCCTGCAGCCACAGTGTCAGGTCATAGCCCCGCCCCTGCAGGATAATGCCCTGCGGTACGGGTCGTAACGGTACGCTTCCCTTGAGTTCGCCCTGGTACTGATAGTAATCCACCTGCCAATCCGCGCCGTATTTGCGCTGCAGGACCGCCGGTTGGCCGCCGAAAACGAAACGGCACGTTTCCCCGTGCGCCGCAGCCAGCACGCAACCGCTTTCGTCAGCAAGCCGCCGACAGGACGACTCCGGCAGCGGATGAAGAAAGATCCGACGCATGCTTTCGGCCACCAGCGGGGTTAACTGCGGATAGGCTTCCAGCGGCGGAAACAGGTAATGGACCTCATGCTGCGCTGACGTTACCGACAAGTCGAACAGTTTGACACCGAAGTCGTCCAGCGCCACCAGCCGCGCGCTGTTGCGATCCGCTTCCACGCGCAACAGGCCATTCAGTGGTACCTCCCGGCCGATGACGCGCAGCAGACCGCTGTGGCGGCACAGATAGGGTTGTCCTGGTGACAGCCAGCACGTCTCGACCAGCTGTTGCGCGTCGCAGGCCGTAACCGCTTGCGGATCATGGTCGCGAAACGGTACCGGAACCGGCGTCATGCAACCGGTCAGCCCGGCCACCAGGCACACGATGCCCCAAGCCAACCACATCCGCCGGACAACCGGCAAAAAAACTCGGGCCACAGCGCGCATCAGGCGTCCCTCCGTCCAGACTGAGCCTTCCGACCGAGCAAAGGGAGGATCCACAGGGCGGTGCCCCCGGCCATGCCGATGCCCAGCAGCACGCTCAGCCCGATGGAGTGCAGCGCCGGATGGCGGGCCAGCACCAGAGAGCCGAACCCGGCCACCGTGGTCAGGGCAGACACCAGCACCGCGCGCTCCATACCGCGGCCTGTTGCGTCTTCCACGACGCCGTCACAGCGACTGAGCATGAAGATCCCGTAATCTACCCCCAGCCCGACCACCAACACCGACGCGATGACATTGAACAGATTCACCGGCCAGCCCAGCCAGCCCATCAGGCCGAACATGCACAGCAATCCGCTGGCCACGGGCAGCAACGCCAGCGCCACCGGACGCAGCCGGCGATAGAGCAAACAAATGAGCACGCCAACGGCGACCAGGGCGCGGACGATGAACTGACGGAAATCCGTGGCCAGCAACTGCCCGAGCTGGCGGCCGAACACCGTAGGCGCGACCACGGCCACCGTGCCCGTCGCCGGACCATTCAGCTGCGTCAGGGCCGTCGTCAGGGTTGACGTCAACAGCTGTTCGTCCACCAGGGTCACCAACGCCGTTGATGTCGCACCGTCAGCGCCAGTTTCCTGCCAGCACAGATCTTTAAGCAGCGGCCGCAAGCCCAATCCCTCCAGCGTGGCCCGGTTCCATTCGGGTGCCGGCTGCTCCAGCCACTGCCAGAAGGGGGTAAAGGCCGTCGCGTTGAAGCCCAGTGCCGCACCCTGTTGTTGCAGCAGTTGCTCCAGCTGCGGCTTGTGCTGGCGCCAGAAGGCCTGCCACGACGCGTAACGCCGCTGCTGTTCCGTCTCACCGGGCCAGATGGAGGCCAAAGTCGTCGCTTTGACGCCTTGCTGCACCAGCAGACCGGCGACCTGGTCGTTGATCTCCAGGGCCGTATGTTGATCACTTCCCTGAACGATCACCATACCCTGGCTGCGCAGGCTGCCCCAGGTCTGCCGCAACTGCTGTTCCGTTTGCTGCAGGGACGCGGGAACCAGACTGAGATGACGCAGCTCGCCGTCGAAATGCAGGCGATACAGCCCCAGTGCAGACACCCCCAGCAACAGGCACCAGAGCCCGAGTCGCAGCCGGGAAGGCCTGGACGTAGCGCCGCGGCCAAGCGGTTGTGCTGTGCGCCGGGGGGGCTGACCGACCAGCTGTGGCATCACCACCAGCGCCAGCAACAGGGCCAGCACCACGGCAGTCATGGCCAGCACGGCCAGTTGACGCTGGCCCGGCAGGCTCGACCACAACAGCACGCTGAAGGCGACCATGGTCGTCAGGGCGCCGGCGGATAACGGCGTGACCAGCCGCTCAAGACTCTGTTGCCGCTCGGAGACCGTGCGCTGTTCACGCAAGGCAAAATACACATGCAGACCGTAATCCACGGTAATGCCCAGCAACACCGCGCCAAAACCGACGGTAATGCCCGACACCTGCGGAAACCACAGCGCTACATGGGCCGTGGCCAGCCCCAGAACCGACGCCGGCAACAGAAAGACATAAAGCGCCCGCCAGTGTCTGAGCATCAACACAAAAATGAGCATGATCAGCACGGACGCAACACCGAATACCCGGCGCACATCCTGCTGAACCGCCTGGCTGTTGGCCAGGCTGTAACAGTGCCCGCTCAGGATCGTGGCCTTCAGGCCATCCGGCACCAGCTCGCGGATCACGCCATCCAACGTCACCATCAGGCGCCGCGCGCCATCCAGATCGCCTACGGCGACACCGGAATCGATCAGCAGCAGACGATGTTGGCCGTCGCGACTGACAAACTGCAGCCGACGGTTGATCTGTCCACGGGTCGGATTCAACTCGGCCAGATGGGTCGCCGTGAGCTGCCACAGCCCCAGCGGATCCCGGCGCAGTTCTTCCTTGCTCCACCAGCCGGCGGGTCCCTGCAGCTGCTGGCGAATCGCCACCAGCCGCGCATGAACGGTTTCCGGCGTCAGCAGCCCCTCGATCCGCGCCAGATCCTCCGCTGTCGCCAGCAGCGGCAACGCCTGAAGGAGCTGGCGCTGGGTTTGTCCGTTGAGATTGAACGCCGGACCATTCAGTACCTGTGGAAACAACGGCTGCAACGCGTCACGCAGGCGCTCACTGACCTCATCGAGCAGGCCATCCTGCTGCGTTATCACAGCAGAAGACCCATCCTGCCACGTCAAATCAATCATCACCTTGGCCGCAAACGGTGCCCGCTGCAGCCAGTCGTATTCCTGCCGCACGGGGCCAGCCGAGGCATCGGGCAACAGCGAGGTAATGTTTTCCTGCAGCTGAACACCGCGAACCGCGATCAAGCTGAGCAGCACGAACAGCAGATAGCCGCCCCACACCGCGTAACGCCGCCGGATCAGCCGACCGTAGAGGCTGGCGAAAAGATGCGACACGACCGCCACCGCCGCTATGGCTCCTGAAACAGCGCCGTGGATAGATCGGGATTCACACGGGTCTCCTCAAAGCGTATTTCCGTATGGTCGCCATCCCCTTCGTACAGGGTGACCGCCGCCACATAGCGGTCGTCAGCGGAAAAAACGATCTCCAGATGGTCGAGAAAGCGCGCGGCACCCTCTTCCAGTGGTGTCAGGCGCAAACAGACCGGCTGGCTCTGCGTCACCTCGATCAGATAGTGGCGTTTGAGCCAGTTCAGATCGGAACGTGCCCAGGCCAGCAACTGATTGGCCACAATCCGCATGGCCGGGTCCTGTTCGAGTTCAAACGGCTCACTGGTGACGACATGCTCATGCCAGCGCCGACCGCTGGGGCCATCGAGCACAAAACCGGAGGCCACGGGTTCTGTCATCTCCCAGCGCAGACGATCGGGGTGCTGAAAATAAAATCGCCCCTTCGACACCAGGGTTTCGGAAAACATGCTCAGATATTTATACTGGACAAACCGGCTCTGCAGGCTGTGGACCGCGTGGGCTGCCGCCTGCAGCCGTTGCTCAAGAGCCGCTTCCAGGGGGGCGGCCTGCGCTTGACACAACCCGGCATGCAACAGGATCATCGTCAACAGCAACAGGAGTGGCCGAACAAACATCTTGTGCTGTTTCATCAGGGTATCCATAGTTTCAGGCTGCCCTCCGCCAGAGTATTTTTACCGCAGACAATCTGGCCGTCGATCACGGCAAAGCCATCGATTTCACCTGCCAGTTCAACCACGATGCTTAACGACTCACCGATACGGGGAGCTTGATAAACCGTCACACTGCGCCCACCGACCAGATAACCCTGACGCACGGGTAATCCCTGGCTCCTGTCCTGCCAGCCTTTCACGGCGGCCCAGGCCTGGGCCAGCAGTTCGACCATCACCACCGGCTCGATCTGGCCACCCCTGTCGGCGAAAAGGCTGTTCGCATCAAAGCGGGCCGTCACCCGACCGGATGTCGGTTGACACTCCAGCAGTTCGTCGATCAGCAGCATGGGCGGGCGGTGCGGCAGCAGTTCGATCGCCGGCATGGGCAGACGCAGTTCGCTCACCGCCGTCACTCCTGCCAGTAACCGGACAGATCGTCAAACAGCTGGCTGGAAAAGAGCAGTTTGCGCATCCGCACCAGATCGTCATGAAACACCCGACTGTTGTCATACAAAGCAAACTCCGGCAGCAACGCGGCATAAATGCGCGAGGTGCCCCGACCCATGCGCCCGGCATTGCGGAACGACAGCGCCTGCAGATCCGCCAGGATCTCCAGCGTCAGGATATGCTTGGCGTTACTGACCTGACGAAAGGCCTTGCGCGCCGCCACGGTCCCCATGCTCACCACA
The DNA here is from genome assembly GCA_016936455.1 of Desulfuromonadaceae bacterium. Taxonomy (GTDB): domain Bacteria; phylum Desulfobacterota; class Desulfuromonadia; order Desulfuromonadales; family Desulfuromonadaceae; genus Pseudodesulfuromonas. The sequence goes on along the minus strand of JAFGXV010000021.1, from coordinate 46,990 downwards.
TCCTGGTTGGAGGCGTTGCAGGAGATGCTGTTGGTGCTGACCGGATTGGCCAGCTGGCGGTTCTCCGCCGTGGTCGAGGTGGCCAGATATTGGGCGCCCATGAAGCCCATGGTCAGCCCCGGCGTGCCGGGGATCAGGTGCTCGGGCAACCCTTCATTGAGATTCTTGTCGAGCAGCTTGTTGGTGCGGCGCTCCGACAGATTGCACAGGGTGGCCAGACTGATGCACAGCGCATCCATTGTAAAACCAATACTTTGGCCATGAAAGTTGCCACCATGGATGATCTTTTTCTTGTCCGGAATGATAATCGGATTGTCGTTGGAGGAATTGGCCTCGCGCTCCACGGTCTGCGTCGCCGCTTCAATCATCTCGGCCACGGGGGCCAGCACCTGCGGCGTGCAGCGCATGGAGTAGACGTCCTGCACATTGATGCTGGTTTCATAGACCAGCCCCTCGCGCTGCTGCTGACGGATGAGGCTGTGCATGTTCTCCCGCTGGGTGATGTTGCCCGAGCCGTGGTAGAGATTGCGGATGGTTTCGGCAATGCGGATCTGACCCGGATGCGGCTTGACCCGGTGCAGATCCTCGTCAAAGGCATCGTCAATGCCGCCGAACAGTTCGATGCTGAAGGCGGCGGTGACACAGCTGATGTTGAGCAGCTTGCGCGCGCCGAACAGGGCGAAGGCGGCCACCGCGGTCATGGCGCCGGTACCATTGATCAGAGCGATGCCCTCCTTGTAGCTCAGGCGCATGGGCTCGCGGCCACAGGCGGCATAGACCTCGGATGCCGGCCGCAGCTCGTCGCGGTAGTACACCTGTCCCTCGCCGATAATGGCCAGACCGAGATGAGCCAGATGAATCAGGTCGCCGGAAGCGCCGACGCTGCCGCATTCAGGAATGTAGGGGTCGACGCCCTCATTGATCATCCAGGCCATGAAGTCCAACAGCTCGAGACGCACGCCGCTGTAGCCCTTGATCAGGGTATTGAGACGTACCAGGGTGACGGCGCGGGCAATGTAGGATTTGAGCGGATCGCCGAGACCGGCAGCATGGCTGCGGATCAGGTTGGCCTGTAAAGCCTCGATCTGATTGTCGTCAATAATCTTGTTACACATGGGGCCGAAGGAGGTATTGACGCCATAGATCACATGGCGGGCGGCAATGGCCTGTTCCAGAAACTCACGACTGGCGCGGCAACGCTCCAGGGCCTCAGTATCGAGCGTCACCTTGCGGTCGCCAACTCCGACGGCAATAATTTCATCAATGGTCAGATCGTTACCCGTCAAAATAACGGGAGATGATTCAGTACTCACGCCTGGTTATCCTTTCCTCACGGGAGAACGTTCTCCCTCATCACAACAGTGCATTTTATCGACCGACGTGCCGCGGCCTCAGGCCAACCGGCTGCGCTCGCGGTAGTCAAACAGCTGGACCGGCTTGCGTTTGTCTTCCCGGATCATGGTTTTCTGTACCGTCGCCACATCCTGGATCACCACTTCCGGAGTGATGCGCAGTCGGGCACAGAGATGATCGGCAATGGTGCAGGCGACAGGCTGCTCACCCCGGCAGGCGACGACCACCCGGATACGGTCACACAGGGCGTAGTCGTCATAAACTTCCACGTAACTGGCAACCACCTCTTCCAGCTCCTGCAGGGCGGAAAAGATCATCGACGGGAACAGGGTGGTACCGCGCACCTTGAGGCGGTGGTCCTTTCGCCCGAGAATCGGTCCCAGACGCCAGCTGTTGCGACCACAAGCACAGGGCTGGCGATGGAGGGTGGCGATATCCCCGGTTTTGAAACGCAGCAGCGGCATGCCCGTCACTTGCAGCGGCGTGGCCACCACTTCACCCGGCGTGCCATCGGCCACGGGTCTCTCCTCGTCGTCGAGCAGCTCGATATGGATCAGCTGTGGGTGCAGATGACCGCCGCACTGGTGCAGACAGTCGCCAAAGGTCGTAGCCATCTCGGTGCTGGCATAGGTGCCGAACACCTGAGCCTGCCAGCTGTCCTGCAGACGGACGCCCAAAATCGACAGCTCCAGCGACGCCTGACGCACCGGCTCGCCGATGCAGATCAGTTTTTTCACTCCACAACGCCGCGGATCAATCCCCTCTTCTTCCAGCCGTCGCGCCAAGGCCAGCATCAGGGTCGGCACCCCGACAATGGCCGTCGGCCGGAAGCGCCGGATCAGCTGGGCCACCACGGCCACGGAGCTGGAACCGCCACGAATCGCCGTGGCGCCGATACGGCGCAGACCGAGGAAGTAGGCCAGACCGGCCATAAAGCAGCGATCAATGGCTGCGGCGATCACCACCCGGTCCTGCTGGCAGATCCCGGCAGCACGGAAAGTCAATTCTTCATTGAGGGCCAAACGCTGCAGATCCAGCTCGCTCTGGAAAAACGGCACCGGTTCACTGGTCGTCCCTGAAGTGAGGCATACATCAACTAGGCCGCTGTCAGGCTGACAGACAAAGTCCTGCTCGCGGCCTTCGATATCCTGTTTGCGGGTGCATGGCAGCTGAAGCAGATCGTCAAGGGTACGGATCCGGTTCGGATCAAGGGTCAGCTGCCGAAACTGCTCACGGTACCAAGGCGAAGCGTTTGCTACATAGGCAACCTGCTGGCGCAGCAACATCTCCTGCTGACGGACAATCTCTTCGATCGGAGCAAAGGCCAACTCGGTCAGCGACTGCAATCCATTCATCATGGTGAAAGCGAGTCCTGTTTCTGTTCAGCGCCGTCACCCTTCATTTCACGCAAAGCCTCGGCCATCTGCCCCTTGACGCTTATGCGCAACAGGCGGGCACCGCCCTCTTGCTGGAAAGGCTCGCTGCTGATCGCTGGCAGAACGCGCAGCCGCACCCGGGCCGGCTTCAGATAATGCCGCCCCGGCGGCAACAGCCGGTCGGTACCGGTGATACACAGCGGCACCACAGGGACCCGTGCCGCGATGGCCAACTGAAAGGCACCGGAATAAAATCGTTGCAGTTCGCCATTACGACTGCGATGGCCTTCCGGAAAAAAAAGGACACAGCCGCCCTGCCGTAACACAGCGCAACCCTGCTTGATGGTTTCCGCCCAGGACTGGTTCTCCACTTCAAGATACCCCGCCCCGCGCATAAACAGCCGATACCAGAACATGCGAAACGGCCAGGAACGCACGGCAAAAGCCACATCACTGTCCGGCAATGCCGCCATGAAATAGGTATCGAAAAACGACAGATGGTTGATTACGTAAACACAGGGCCGGGGGATCTCCTCCCCCGACAGACCACAGCGCTCAAAACGCACCCAGGGTTGAATCAGCAGCAGCCAGCCGCGGCCATAGACCCAGATCAGATGCCGCACCACGCGCTCCAGGGACCAGGCGCGGGATTTCATCAGCAGCAGAATAAGCAGCGGCGATATCATTACGCCGGCGAAGCTCCACAGTACCAACAGGCCATAGATCCACAGGGTTGTGCCCACAATCTGAAGTTTTTCTTTGCGTAGCGTGTTCAGCACCAGCTAACCGTCCCCTATTGCCGTTAAGACAGCTCGGCCATCTTGCGCTGCACGAAATCGTAAATGTCCTGCAGGGTGCGAATTTTCTTGATGGCTTCTTCATCCCGAATTTTGAACTTGAAAGCGGCCTCCAGCACGATAACCATGTCCACCGTATCCAGACTGTCCAGTCCCAGGTCCGCGTAGATCGAAGCCGCGGGCTGCATGGCCTCCAGCTCCAGTTCAAATTCTTCCGCCAGGGCCTGGTTGACAGTCGTGATAATCTGTTCCTCAGTCATCTTCCGTTCTCCTCAATACCAGAGACGTGTTCACGCCTCCGAGGGCAAAATTATTTTTCATCGCCACCTCACAGCCCTGCTGGCGAGGACTGACCAGATAATCCAGCGCCGGACAGCGTTCATCCGGCCGACTCAGGTTCAGGGTCGGGACCAGTTTAGCCTGGCGCATCATTTCCACCGTGGCAATCGTTTCCAGCGCACCACAGGCCGCCAGGGTATGGCCCATGTGGCCTTTGAGGCTACTCACCGGCGTCGACGAACCGAAAACCCGGCCAATGGCCTGGGCTTCAGCAACATCCCCCTGCTCGGTCCCCGTGGCATGCGCATTGACATAGCCGACAGCCGCCGGCTCCAACTGCGCCTGCTGCAGGGCCTGGCGCATACAGCTCTCCATGACCGCGGCGTCGGGGTTGGCAATGCTGCCCGGATCGCAGCAGCTGGCAAAGCCAAGGATCTCCGCTAGGATGGGTACACCGCGCCGACGAGCGGAATCAAGGCATTCCAGGACCAGAATACCGGCGCCTTCTGCGCACACCATGCCATCACGGTCGGCACAGAAGGGTCGCGGCGTCTGGTCCGGCCGATCATTGTACGCCGTTGAAGCGGCATTGAGAATGTCAAAGGTTGCGCAGGACAGCGGATGGAACTCGTCGGCCCCACCACACAGCATCAGATCCTGATGCCCCGCAGCAATCATTTCACAGCCATAACCCAATGCCTGGCTGGAAGTCGCACAGGCAGCTGAGGGCGCCAGCAGCCGTCCCCGGATGCCGAACACCTGGGCCAGATTGGAAGCACAGGTGTGATTCATCAGCTGAAAAAACAGCGTCGACTTCATCCGTTCGATGCTGTGGTCGCACAGATAATCTGCGAAAAAATTTTCCGTCACCGTCGTGCTGGCCAAAGTCGAACCGGCCGCCACACCGACACGTCCCGAGGCACAGAGTGCCGCGTCGACACCGGCCTGTTGCAACGCGTCCGTCGCCGCCAGCGCGGCATAGATCGACAGCTTCGACATGGAGCGGCGGAAGTGACGCGGAATCTCCTTTTCATCCAGCGACGGCACCGTGGCACCAACACGCGTGCGTAAACCCTGCAGGCTTTCCAGCCCGGGCTGGTAACGCACCGTACTGAGCCCCCGCAGCAGCCCGTCCATCAGCGATTCGACTCCACGACCATAGGGTGAGACCGCGCCATAGCCGGTGATGACAACACGCTTCAAGGTCATGTTCTTCCTCCTGCTCTGATCGGAAATCAGATCCCGGTCGAGGACCATCGAAGTTCCTGTAACAGCCGTTCGTGCCCGATGAACGCGCCACAGCTGTAAAAGGCACCCACCATCGTTCCCATCAGACCTGGGGCCAGAATGGCCTGGCCACTGAGATAGAGTCCTTTGATCCGGGTGGCCACCTGCAGCGGATACTGCCCGACCCGATGCCCCCCGCCATACAGGGCGCCGTTTGGGGAATCGAGATAGTCGCGCAGGGTCAGGGGCGTCGCCAACGCATGGCGATCGATACCTGACGCGAGCGCGGGGAGCTGCTGCTGCAAGCGCTGCAACAGCGCCGTTTCCAGCGACTCTTTATACCTGAGATAGGTTTGCGGCCGCTGCCCGGCATGACTGCCATGCCAGGGCATAAAGGCCTCGGGGCTTGACGGCACAATCGCCACCACGCCCGCGTGACCATCCCCTGCTCCGGCACTGACATAGACCAGACCGTCTGCAACTCCGCCATGCAGTGGGAATCCCGCTTGCGTATCGTCGGCATCCAGATCGGCCAGATAGAGATTGCGCCCGCGCAAAGAATCCGGCAGTGCCGTGCAGCGGGCGAACAGCAAATTGGCCGTGCTGGAATCCGGCAGCGTCAACAGACGACGGCGGTACACGGGCCGTAACGCCGGTTCGGGCAGCCATTCGACCAGTTTGGCCGGGGCAGCCGTGTGCACGACAGCCGCACATCTTATCACTCGCCCGTCAGCCAGTTCAAGCCCGCTGACCTCCCGCTGACCAGATAGTTGGATTTTCTTTACCTCACTGCCCGTCAGCACTGGAATATCCTGCTGTGCCAGCCGCTGTTCAAAAGCCCGTGCCAGGGCAGCACCGCCACCGGAAAAGGTTGCGGCGGAGCGGAAATAGGCCCCCACGACACAGGCATGAAAATGAAAGGGCACCTGCGCTGCGGCGATGCCATGCAGCACCGTATGCAGACTGAGCAGATGACGCAGACGGCGGTTGGCCGTCAGCCGTTGCAGATAATCGAGCAGGCTGCCATCGTGGGCCTGCTCGAACAGGGAGATATGATCGATCGGTTGCTCAAGATTGAGATAGGGCAGATGATCACTGATGTGCAGCACATCCTGAACGAATTGACGGATCGCTATTTTTTCGTGCGGGAAAGCCTCTGTCAGCGCCGCGATCAGATTATCGGGCCCACAGGGAAAATCAAACGCAAACGCACCATCCATCCCCAGCACGCGATCAAAACCGGAGGGATCCAGAAAACGATAATCCAGCAACCGGTCCAGGCCCAGAAACACCAGCAGACGATGCAGCCCTTCACCGGCGGCCAGTCCTCCGGCATAGTGGAAACCGGTATCGAAGTGGACACCCCAGCGTTTGAACCCGGCGATTACCGGTGCCGGACGCTTCTGGGCTTCGACGACCACGACCCGGTAACCAAAGTGGCGCAGAATCAGAGCGCAACTGAGGCCGCTGATACCAGCACCGACAATCGCGACATCCCAGGCGTCACTCTGCTGTGCCATGTTCAGGCGTCAAACCCCAGCACCAGACAGGCGTTGGTGCCACCGAACCCGGCCGAATTGCACAGCACACGGCGGGGCGACTCGTCAACCGTCTGCGTCACAATGCGCAACCCGCGCGAGTGATCATCCGGGGTGGTGAAATTGAGATTCGGAGCAATGAAACCATCACGCGCCATCAGGGTGCTGTAGACCACCTGGGCGGCACCGGACATCCACAGCTCATGGCCGGTCATGGATTTGGTTGAAGAGACCCACGGCTTGGCGTCTCCGAACACGGCATGAATATTGTCAGCCTCGGCGCCGTCGCCGGCCGGCGTCGCCGTAGCGTGAGCACAGATGTAATCGATCTGTCCCGGCTGAAGTCCGGCCCGCTGCAGGACACCATTCATGGCGCGTTGCAGTCCGCCGCGACTCGGCACCGAAAGATGCTCACCATCCGAGGAAAAGGCGTAGGAAAGCACCTCGCCGAAGATGCGCGCGCCGCGGCGCCGCGCCAGCTCATACTCCTCCAGCACCAGGGCCGCTGCGCCGCCGCTGGGCACCAGCCCATCACGATCGGCCGAGAAGGGGCGGCAGGCTTTTTGCGGCTCATCGCGGGCAGTGGAAAACGCGCCCAGGCCGTCGAAGCTGCACATGGACTGCCAGTTGATCTCCTGCGCACCACCGCAGATCACCCGCTGCTGGCGCCCCGAGGCGATCAGATCCGCCGCCTGACCCACGGCATGGCCACCACTGGAACAGGCGGAACTCAGGCTCCAGCACGCGCCCTGTGTGCCCAACAGGGTATTGAGGTTCATGGTGATGTTGGAGGTCATGGAACGGAAGATATGACCACTGCCGATGGCCTTGGTCTCCCGGCTCTGGCGCAGCAGCTCGACCTGCTCGATCCCGGCCAGGCAGCTGGAATCGCAGCCGAAAATTAGTCCCGTGTCCGGATTGCGCAGATCCTCATCGGCGACGCCGGCCAGGGTCAGGGCCTCGCGCGTGGCGGCATAGGCCTGAACCGAAAAATCGGTCATGGTCTTGCGTTCCTTGCGCCCGAGCCAGTCCTTGGGATCAAAGCCGCGAATGGTGCCCGTCAGCGGACTGCGAAAACCGAGTTCAAGCCGTTCTTCATCGACCACAATGCCGCTGCGGCCCGCGCGCAAGGCAGCGCTGACCGCCTCGCAACCGCACCCCAGGCAGGAAACAACCCCCACCCCGGTAATGGCCACCCGTTTCCATTTCATAAGCAATTCCTCTCTTCAGAACAGGGTCGGGCCGGTATCAAGGCATACAGGCGCCGCCGTTCACCGACAGCACCTGACCGGTGATGTAGCCCGCCTTGTCTGAGCACAGGAATTCCACCAAGTCCGCCACTTCCTGAGCCCGTCCGACGCGACCGAGGGGGATCATGGGCAGGATACGCTCAAGCGGCAGCTCCTGGGTCATCTCCGTCTCAATGAATCCCGGCGCTACCGCGTTCACCAGAATGTTGCGCCGCGCCACCTCCATGGCCAGCGAGCGCGTGGCTCCGATCAAACCGGCCTTGGCCGCCGAATAATTGGTCTGCCCCGCCACCCCGGTCTGGCCTGAAGTCGACACCATGTTGATAATGCGTCCCTGGCGCTTGCGCAGCATCAGCGGCAGCACCGTATGGGTAACATTGAAAAAGCCGCCCAGATGGACGGACAGCACGTCGTTCCACTCCCGGGCTCCCATCAGGGCCAGCAGAGTGTCGCGGGCAAAGCCTGCATTGTTAACCACGGCAAAAGGCACCGCCTGATCCAGAAGAGGTTTCAGCGATTCTTCCGTTGCCGTCAGATCGGCGACGTCAAACGGCAGCAGGGTACAGTCTCGTCCAAGCCTCTCCACCTGTTGCTTCACATTCTGCGCCGCGTCATGATCGCTGCGGTAATTCAGCCAGAGGTCAAACCCGGCCGTGGCCAGCGTCACGGCGACAGCGGCACCAATGCCCTTGCTGGCACCGGTGACCAGTGCGATCTTTACGCTTTCATCTGCCATATTATCCGCTCCTCCAGGAGGGCGCTGCCGGAAGCCTTCAAGAACCCGGCGCTCTGTCGCCCATCAATCATTCCAGTTCATTACGCAGGTTTGGTTATTTTAAACAAATGCGTTTTAGGGCACAACCGATACTTTCCTCCCTACCCCCGCCGTTTACCGGGCCAGTCCTGTACGCTTTGTGACAGCTGCTCCACCAGACCACGCAACAGATTGACCTCTTCGACATCGGGCAACGCCCGCGCCAACAGCCCACGCAGCATGGCCGGGATCACCTCGGGCCGGCTGGGATTGATGTAACCGATGCGCTCGATCAACTGCCCGACCTGTTGCAACAAAGGTTCGATTTGCTGCTGGGTGGGCAAAGGCCTCTCACTTGACGGGCAGACAGCATCCGGCGAACGCGTCACTTCGTACAGGGCAACAACTACGGCCTGGGCCAGGTTGAGCGAGCCCTTCTCCCCCGGTGTGCTGATCGTGGCGGCGCTGGTGCAGGCCATGACTTCCGCATTGCTCAGGCCGCTATCCTCGCGTCCGAACACCAGGCCGATACAACAGTCTGCGGGCAACGCTGCCAGTCGCTGAGGCAACTGGGGAAGTTCGTCAAGCTGCCCGCGAAACCGTCCCGATCGTCGGGTAAAAGCCACGCTGTAATGGAGATCCGCCAACGCTGACGGGAGATCGGCAAACACCTCGGCCTGCCCGAGCAAGGGCTTGGCACTGACGGCAAACTTGACCGCCTCGGGATGAAAACGGTCGCAGGGATTGACCAGCCGCAGCTGCTGAATACCGAAATTGGCCATGGCGCGACAGGCGGCACCGACATTGCCGGGTTGCTGCGGCTCAACCAGCACCAGGGCAAAACGTGAGGGATTCAGACCGGGCATAACTTGCTTCTCCAATAAAAAAAGGGATGCCCGACAAAATTCGAGCATCCCTTTTTAACAGCTTTAAGCCGTTAAAGCCAATCAGAAGAAGTAAGTCAGATTGGCGGCGAACAGGTGGGCATCGCTTTCATAGGTCCCACTCTGGATGTCGTTGTCGACATCGCGATCATCGAAATCAACCCACATGTAAGCGAAATCGAACACGGCCCGCTCAGTGTGGTAGCCGAAACCGAAGGTATAGTTGTTCCGATCGGAGTCCGGCAGCTCAGGGCCGATGGTGTCATTGGGGATCGGGTTGTTGTCGCGGGTATAACCGGCGCGCAGATCCAGGTTCTCGGTCACAGCGAACTGGACGCCGAAGCGATAGGCCCAGACATCGTTCCAGTTTTTCGGTGCTGCAGGGCTGTCACCGACAGGACTTCCAGTGCCCAGGTCAATGTCCAGCTCATCGTAGGAACTCCAACCGAAGCGGTCGGCATCAAACTCAACCGTTAACCGCTCAATGGGTTTCCAAGCCACCGCAAAGCTCCACGTATCCGGCAGCGTGATTTCTGTTTTAGCGCTTGAAGAAGCGGTTATGGGAATATAAGAGGAAGGGACACCGAGGCTTGCAGCAATAACCGCTTGTCCTGTCGGAGTGACATAGAAATCAGCATCACCATCGATATCCAACTCAATCTCGCTGCGGTAGGCAACGGCAATAGAAAGAACTTCCATAGGCTTCCACAGTAAACCAAAATTATAGCCCCATCCATCGCCATCACCTTCAACTTCAGTGCTGGCGATATGAGCTGCAGTAGGCCCTAAAGCGAGAGGATTGTAAACATATGCATCTTTTTCCAGCCAGACTTCTGTATAGGTATAATCTACACCAACACCGACAGCCAGATTCAACGCTTCAAAACGGTAGGCTACTGTTGGGTTTACATTGATAGGTTTGATCGCGATTTCCTTGACTTCATCGCGAAACGGGCTGGTGGTGTCCCAGCGCTTGGCCAAGGGGTACAACGAACCAACACCGATGCCGAAAGCCCAAGGAGAATCTTTGTCAGAGTAGGTAGCGTAAAAGTTTGGTGGGAAAAAGATGTCATCGCGGGCTTTGGTGTCAGCAGAAATCTCTTCGCCCGGCGTGCCCGCCACCCGATTGTCACCGAGCCACGTCGTTCCTTTAAATTCGGTTTCCGGAACATTAATGACCGTCACACCCAGGCTCACCTGCATGCCACTCTGAAAGGCAATGCCGGCGGGATTGTAAAAAATGGCTGACGGATCATCGGCCTGGGCCACAAAAGCGTTCGCCATGCCCATGGCTTTGGCACCCTGCTCACGAATATGGAAACCGGCACCGAACACCAGTCCGGGCAGCGCCACCAGCAATACTGTCATGAAAAGAAATCTTGACTTCACGTTCCTGCTCCTTTGCAAATAAAATTACCAGACCAACAAAAATAAAACTGAGTTATACAGCAGATCATGAGCAAAGCGCAACAGCCAAAATGTTTGAAAAAACTCAAAAAATTATCCCATCAAAATCATTCGTTTTCTTTACTTTTGTGCTTCATTCGATCCGTCAGATAAAGCGCACCATAGATGACGCCACAGATGAGAGCAATAAACAGACAGTCAGCAAAACGCATTGTGTATCCTTTCCATCGATTAACTTAAGTGAAGGAGCTAATAGGTCCGGTCGGGGTGGGCAAAGGTGTTGACACCGGCATGAACGCCGACGGTCTTGTAAATCCGGATATCGTCCCAGGGTCGCTGCAGAATGCCATCGTGAATGGCCCAGCTGCGGCCACGTACGCTCTGCGCCATCTCAGGCTGGCGAAAAGGGGTTGACCCGTCGAGACGCTGGAACAGGATCCCACCGGGCTGGAATTCCTGGTCAATCCACAGCATCAGCTGCTTGCCGGTGATGTAGTCGAAACCGTAGTTCTCATAGCGCACGGCGTTACTGTACGACAGGGGCTCAGCCACGATGATATCGATCCCCAACGAGGCAACAAAGCCTTCAAAACGATGAAAAAAATTCTTGAAGGTCTTCAGTCCGGCCCGGACCTGGTACGGGGACAAGCCCGCTTCCATGGCCCGGATTTCCTCGGAGAGATTGCGGCGCATGGTGCCAAAGGCGTTGTCGCGCCCCTGCACATCCACATCCACATCAAAGCGCGGCGCATCGGGATCGTTGATCAGGCAGAACGACAGCTCAAGCTGGCGATAGGGCGTATCCGCCACCTCGACGAAAAACAGACAGTCGCGGTCCTGCGGATCGCGTCGGACCTCGATCCGCAGCAGCCCCAACCCCGGCGGGCAGATGAAGCGGATGCGATGACGGCCATCCGGGGCGCTGAAGGTCCTGCGGTCAAAACCAAAACGGGTAAACACGATCTCAGGCAGAATCGCGCCGTAGATGTGCTCCTTGTCCGCCTGAGGCAGCTGATTGATCTCCTTGAGGGAAAACAGCGGCAAGCCGTCGGGATCGAGCAGATGGTTCGGTTTGCGCCCGATCATGCGGTGACTCCATGAGAAGACGCAGCCCCACCGATACGATACAGCGGGAACAAGCGCCGCTCGAGAAAGGAGAGCGTCTTGTCCAGTGACTGCTGAGCCCGGGCGAAATCGTCGGGCAGGGCCAAATGCGGTGGATCACGCAGCCAACGGGTCTGGCTGCCAAGTTCCCGCAGCGTGGGTGTGAAGGTTGCAGGCAGCGCATCCGGCACCTCGGCGCCGATCATGGTGGCCCACAGTAGCGTCCAGGCCCGCGCCACATTGAGCCGCTCATAGCCCCCTCCGCCCACGGCCACCCAGGGCAAACCGGTTTCGAGAAAGCAGCGACCGGCGTATTCCATCATGGCCGTGGTGCATTCAAGCCGCGTCAGCGGATCGGTTCGCATCGCATCGGCGCCCATCTGGGTAATCAGCAGGTCGGGCTGATAAGCCTCGATAAGAGGGAGAATCAGGCGTTTAAAGGCCTGCTGGTAGATCAGGTCATCCGAATGGGCCACCAGCGGAACGTTGACCGCATAGCCATAGCCGGCATCCACCCCCACTTCCTGCACAGACCCGGAGTAGGGATAGAAATCCTTGCCGTATTCGTGAATGGAGATGGTCAACACCTGATCCGTGGCATAGAACGCCTGCTGCACCCCGTCACCGTGATGGGCATCGATATCGACATAGACAATGCGCTTGCCCTGGGCGAGCAGAGGTTGCAAGGCCACCACCACATCGTTGAGATAACAGAATCCCGAGGCCCGCGCCGCGAAACCGTGATGCAGGCCGCCGGCCATGCTGAAAGCCGCCCGGCACCCCTCTTCCATCACCTGGCGCACCGCCTCGATGGTGCTGCCGCACATCAGACACACCCAGTCGTACAGACCTTTGAAAACCGGATTTTCCACATCGCCCAGACCATAACGAAAATCAGCGTAGGTGCCGCCGTCGCGACTGAACCGTTCCAGGGTCGCGAGGTAATCGCTGCGGTGAAAACGCTCCAGCGCCTCCCGCGCAGCGGGAGGCGCCTCCACCAGCCGGGTCCCCTCTCTGCCGACCAGCCCGCAATGCTCCATCAGCTCGAAGGTCAGCCGATAACGATCGACTTTGAACGGATGCGCATCGCCATAGGAATAATGGCTGAAGGCATGGGAATAGATCAGAGCGAAATCAGGACTCATCATCACCAGACGAAACAGGGCAAAAAACAGGCAGCGATTCATTTCGAAAGCTGCCTTCAAGTATGACGATTGCCAACGAGAGGGTCAACCGAATTGGAACATTGCCATTTCACCGCCCACGGGGTATAAACTTGGCACGCACGCTGAGCAGTCATGCTCACGGCATCCCTCAATGATGGAGAAAAATCGGATCGTTATGAAAGCATTAACCGGCAAGCAAGTTCGTTATCTGCGCGGCCTCGGCCACCACCTGCAACCCGTCGTCATGGTCGGAAAAGAGGAGATTAACGACGCTCTGCTCGAGTCTCTCGAAGAAGCCCTGACCCATCATGAGCTGATCAAGGTCCGCATCCAGGAGGGGTGTCTGCTCGACCGCCACCAGGTCGCCGAGCAGTTGTCCCAAGCCGCGGGGTGCGCTGTTGCCCAGGTCCTCGGCCGCACCCTGCTGCTCTATCGGCCATCGGAGCAGCAGCGGATCGAACTGCCCTGATCCATGCGCATCATCAGTGGCAGTGCTAAAGGCCGGCAACTGAAAACCTTTTCGGGGCAGACCATCCGTCCCACCAGCGACCGGGTGCGTGAAGCCCTGTTCAGCATCCTCTCCAGCCAGCTGGGCGGCCCGGCAGCGTTCAATGGACTTTCTGTCCTCGACATCTTTGCCGGCAGTGGTGCCCTGGGGCTTGAAGCCCTGAGCCGGGGCGCCGCAAGAGCCGTATTTGTCGACCAGGGGAAACAGGCCCAGAAACTGATTTTGGACAATGCCAGACTGTGCCGACTGGAATCCCAGTGCCGGGTGATTTCCCGGCCCGCCAAAGAGGCCATCACCGAACTCGCCGGTCAACAGTTCGACCTGATCTTTCTTGATCCGCCCTATGGCCAGGGTCTGCTGCCGCAGGTGATTGAAAAAATCAGCGCGGCCAGTCTGCTGGCCAGCGCCGGTCTGATCTGTGCCGAGGAACGTCGAGGCGAAGCTGTCCCGGAGCAGATCGGGCGCTACAGCTGCCTGGACCAGCGTCATTACGGTCAGACCAGTATTTATCTGTACCATCACAGTAATGGAGAACTGAATCCATGAATCGTACTGCCGTCTACCCAGGTTCATTCGACCCCGTCACTTTCGGCCATCTGGATATTATTCAGCGTGGGCTGAATGCCTTTGACACCATCATCGTCGGTGTCGCACAGAACTCAGCCAAGAACAATCTGTTTACGGTTGAGGAACGGGTAACGATGATTCGTGAGGCGACTGGCAATGATCCGCGCATTATCGTTGATGTCATCGATGGATTGCTGATTAACTATGTGGTCGAAAAAGGCGCGCGCATTATTCTGCGCGGGTTGCGGGCGGTTTCTGACTTTGAATACGAATTCCAGCTGGCCCAGGTTAACCACACGGTCGAGAAACGGGTGGAAACCCTGTTTATGATGACCTCGGTCCGCTATGGCTATCTGAGTTCTTCCGTCGTCAAGGAGATGGCAGCATTGGGAGGGACGATCACGGAATTCGTTCCGGCCAACGTGCTGGCCAAGTTGCAGGAAAAATTTCCGCAACCTTAGCAGTCGATCAATAACACGAAAAAAAGCCTTGTACAGTTTTATGCCCTCAGGGCATGTCCCGTTTCAGATTTCATGCGTCGCGCAATACGCAACCCCACGCGTAAAAGGGCGGCCTTCCTGAAGAAACCGGGCGCGTCACAACACCCCCAAAATCCACCCCTCGACTTGAGCAACAGGATATTCGCCAGCCAGCATATTGGGCTTGAGAAATTTCCTGAGACTTCCGTCCATGTCCACCTGCCGCAGCCAGGCGGCCGCGACATAGGCATCATGCTGGTCAAGCGTGCGGCCCTCCCGGGGAGTGCTCTTGCTCCACAGCGACGGGTAAATTTCCACCAGCACGGACTTGCCCGCAGGGATCTCCCAACCGTCGAAAGGCCAGAAGTGGACCCGATCTCCATGCTGATTGCGCAGATACCTCAGCCACGGCAGCCCGGAATGAGTCGATTTGGCTACCGAACCAGGTACGTCGAAATGAAAGACTGACTTGGCTCCGGCCCGTTCCTCGGAGATCCGCCGCCAGCGGGCGCTGCCGGATCGGGCATCGCCTTCGCCCCGTGAACCGTCCCGAACGAAATCGACGTAGGTGTTTGCAGCATCAGTCGGCCAATGCTTCTGGAAATCGTCGAGAAAAGTCGGCCAGTCCGGTTCGAGGTGGTGAACCTCGAAATACCGCAGAGGAAAGGAAAAACCATGGTCGATACCAACGATAGTCGGCACATCACCGGATAACTGGTCAGCCAGCCATTCCGCCAGGCCACGCCTTGTCCAGTATTTACGCGGACTGGGCGGCGGACCCACTTCTACCGGCAGAGACTCGAAGCTCGCCTCGTAAACCCGAAGCCCCTTCAGGCTGGAATCCGGGGTTTCCGCGCCGGAATAGTCAATGCCGATATAGCGACTGAACCTTGGTTTGATACGCTCCGGCATTTTTATCATCACCATGCCCGTGAGCCTCGTTTGTTCATTGGCGTGGACAAAACGTTATCCACTCGATCACGGAGTTGCGAGATTTTGAATAATCTGGAAGATATACCAGATATCGGCAGCTGCCTAACTACCTTCATTTCCTGCTCCCATCAACAGATATTTGACCACTGGTACACAACGCACCTTCGTGATGCCGACCTCGATGCCCTTCTCTATATCTTTGGTAAGCAGCAGACACTGTCCAGCATCCTTTTGCATAGCGCCAATCAGGTTAATGAATGAGTCCCGCAGATAATCCTACCGACATAGCGGTTAGTCAAGACGGTTAAAAAGCTAGAAAGCAGCAAAAAGCCTGACATTTCTATCAAATTCGATCCAAGGCTGAAATCGAGTTGATCCTCCGAAATCCCCCACTCGAAGGAAAATGCCTCACACCTTTTTTGCCACATAAACACCATAACTGTAGTCGTCCCGGTATGTTTCATACAGGGCAATTTCGTGCTGTTCCGCTTCAACGACCGCCTTGGCCTGTTCGCTGTGGCCATGCCGCTCGAGAAACGCTCCGAAACGGCCCTGCATGGGGCGATAGTAATTCTCAAGCCAGCAATGAACCGGCAGGACAAAATAGCCCTGGGGACTGTAGCCATGCTGTTCAAGGATGCCAACCTTGTTTGATGCAACATCAATCTCCGGGTACTCCGTCTGCCAATGGGACTCGAGTTCAGACGGTCGTGTGGCACGAAGCCAGGTGATCTCGGAAACGATGAGCTTTCCTCCGGGTTTCAGGAAGCGGCGCCAGGCGGAGACACCCGCCTCGAAGCCCATGTTGTAGATCGCCCCTTCGGACCAGATCACGTCGAATTCGCCATCCTCAAACGGCAGGGCATCCATGGAACAGTTCAGCGTAATAATCCTGTCCGCCACGCCTTGGTCACTGGCTCTGGTATGCAGCTCGTCGAGAAACTCCGGCAGGAAATCCACGGCGGTAATTTCAGCATCCAACTCCCTGGCGAGGACAAGGGTCGAAGCGCCGGTGCCGCAGCCGATATCGGCGATTTTCAACGGTCGCGACCGCTCGAGTCCGGCCAGTTCCAGCGCCCGTTTTGTTTCAGCGTCCCCGCCAGGTCCCTGCCGTTCCGCAGGCCGGTGGAGGTCTATCAGCAGTTGAAAATCGCTCACGGTTTTTCCTTTGTTATGATGGATTTCGGCGACGATCATGCCCCTTGCGCCGACTGACTGAACACCGTACTGATCAGGTAGGCCGTATAGCCCACGTAACAGCCCAGCAGCATCGCACCCTCGATGCGATTGATACGACCAGCCCCCCGGAGTCCATAGCCGATAACGAACAGCGACAGGGTCAGCACGGCCATAACCAGCATATCGCGGCTGAGGACTTCCGGCCCGACCGCCATAGGATGAATTGCCCCGGCGATACCCACCACCGCCAGGGTATTGAACAGATTGGAACCGAGCACGTTGCCCAGGGCGATGTCATGCTCCCCCCTGCGGGTGGCGATGATCGACGAGGCCAGTTCCGGCAGCGAGGTGCCGACCGCGACGATGGTCAGGCCGATGATCAGGTCGCTGACCCCGAACCCATGAGCGATCTCCACCGCGCCCCATACCAGGATGCGGGAGCTGACAATCAAAAGCGCCAGCCCGACCACCAGCCAGAAGACCGCGCGGCGGATCGGCATGGCGCGGACGTCCAACTCCTGCTCCATCTCGTTGCCCAGAGCATCGACTTTTTTCCGCAGCCCCTGCCAGATGGTCCAGGCCATCAGGCCGCCGAACACGGCGAGCAGCACCACGGCATCGAGGCGGGTGATCTCGCCATCCCAGATCTGCCAGGCTGCCAGCGCTGTCACCAGCGTGAGGATGGGCAGTTCCTTGCGCAGCACCTGCGAATGGACGGCGATAGGACTGATCAGGGCCGTCACCCCCAGGATCAGGGCGATATTGGTGATGTTCGAGCCGTAGGCGTTGCCCAGCGCGATGCCTGGGTTACCCTGCGAAGCGGCCAGGGCCGACACCACCATCTCCGGCGCGGAGGTGCCGAACCCGACGATCACCATGCCGATCAGCAGCGACGGCATGCCGAAATGGCGGGCGGTGGAGGCCGAGCCCTCCACAAAACGGTCGGCGCTCCAGACGAGGAGTCCGAGGCCAAAAATTACGGCGATAAAAGCAAGGGTCATAAAGTTCCTCATTGCATGTATGAGCCCGGCTATGCGGATTTGTCACCGCTGTCAGGGAGTTTACTCGCTGTCTGTCGATGGCGCGCAGGATCATTTGATGCGTGACTGGTACAGATACGAGTTGCCATAAACCACAAAAACCTCCGTAATTGGCACACCTGATTGGCACACCTCAATACGAAGACTTCTAGGACAGGAGCTAATCCCTGTGATTACAGCTTGTTACTAGCATAATTGGGGGCGGCGGAGTCTAATAAAACAATCAACATCTTGTTTTTGTTGATAATTGTTGCCACAGTTTTTTTGTGCTCCCCCCAAAGTTACCCACTTTTTTCTTTGTCGCTCCCCTCTTTTATACCGCTCGCAAACAATACCACAGCAGCAAAAAAACTAATATTAAAATTCTTGAAACAATCTTTGGCTGCAGATAGTTTGTGCCCTGTTTGAAAGTTGAAATGAAAGGACACAAAGAAATGACTCGGCCTGTTGAGTGCCTGCCTGCCAACGCTGCCCGGTTCGCCCGGCACTGCATCGAGACCATGACGCTCATGGAGGTGGCTCAGCTGGGGCTGCGTGGTGTTGATGTCGCGGCCTGTGAGCAATGGCAGATTTCGGCGGAGCAATGGCAGGATGCTATTCTGGCTGCCGTGCAGTCGCTGGGGCGTCGCTCCCCACAAACGCCAGAATATTCTCCTGGTCAGGACGTGCGGCCATGATCCGCTGCATCAGCACGGTGCGACTGTGTGCTTGCAGCTGCAGGCCGTCCACCAGGGTGGCGGTGGTGATGGGCTTTTCCTCCTGGCGTGGTCGCATGAGCCAGAAGACTGAGCGGCCCGTGGCAAGGCAGGTTTCCCGGTAGGCCATCCAGCGTTCAAAGCTGGTGGTCGGGTTCTCGGCCAGGTGCTCAAGTAGTGTCCTGATCAGCTCTGGTGACAAGCGCTCGTTATTTTCCTGCATCGACACGACACTCCCCGATATACCGTTCCACCTCTGTCCGGTGGATCCGCAGCCCTCGCACATATCCGAAACGATAGGCGGTAATCCCGCCTTCATCCGGTCCACGCTCGATCAGATTATAGACATGCTGGCGACTGACGCCCAGCTGCTTGGCGAACTCACTCACGGTCATCAGTTGTGTTGGTTGCTTGAATGGCATAAATTCTCACTGGTGGGGGCGTTATCGCCGCATGTATGTTGCCACAAACAGGATGACGCTCAGCGGAATAAAGGCCAGCACGGCATAGAAAAGCGCACCAATTAAAAAGCGCAGGCCTAAGATTGAAGCCTGCTCAAGTCCAGGGATAAACCCGAGCAGCCCAACGGCAACGACCAGCTGGCAGTAGCGCAGGAAGATTCGAGTGTCGAGCTTACCATTCATTGTCCGCTCCTTGCCGTGAGTTTCTTCCTGTTCAGTTTACCATGGGCGCTGAGGTTTGGCATTGTCGTGGCGGTTGTTATCGAATTTGCCTATCGCTTCGTGGGTCCTTTTGGCCGATTTCGTCGTATGCGGGTGGCAAAGCCCCGATTCCTGACTATGTTTCGTGTTCAAACTGTTCTGTAAATGGCGTTTCACCAAAATCGCCGCCTGTTGTTAAACCAGTCCGGCTTTTGTCTGCTACCCCCTCCGGATGTGATCTCCCTTTGCTTTGCCGGTGCAGCATCCTGTCGTGGTTTCCAGCTCCCCACCCGGATGATATCCGCTGCCGCCAGCGCCATGGCTTCACAGTCGAACAGGTCGTTCCTCCGGCCGGAGGGGCAGCGCCAGATCCCCGAATCATCCCGATATTCAGCCACCATGTGCTTGATGTAATCACCACCTGGCTGAATGTCACTGTGCAGATGGAACGCCCCCGGGTCCGCCGGGGCAATGTGCGTGCGGCTGTTGAGCATGTCCTTGAAGAACGTGGTGTTCAGCCGGTACAGCTGCAGCCCGCCAGGAATGGCAACGCCGTTGCCCGGGTAGTGATCCAGCTTCGACATTCTCCACGGCTGCGCCATGCGCTGTTCACCTTTGGATGGTGCAACCCCTGGCATCCGTCGGCAAAAATCATAAACCTCGCTGGTGCGGTGGCCGCCGGAGTCCACCAGGGTGAAATTGATCTTGTACTGCTGCCCGGCACTGTCGACCAGATCAAAGCCCGTCAGCATCTGTTCCACTGCATCCCAATCCGACAAGTGGCCATCGTAAAGCAGCCAGCTTTCCAGATCCTTGCCCCACGCTCTGACCACGTACCAGAAGCCATGGTCCTGAACGTCCACAGCAGCAGTGATCCCCAGCGCCTCTTTCGGTACCAGTCCACGCGGTCGCTCATCACGCAGATTGAGCAGCATGTCATCGTCAGCACGGCGGCCTTCTTCCGGCTGCCATGGCTCTGCCAGACTGCTGTTGACGAAGTTGTGCAGCGCCCCCGGGTTGCCTGTCTTCGCTGCCTGGCTGGCCTGAATGAACTTCACTGCCAGATCGCCCCAGCGGGTCCAGGGAGAATACAGCTCACTGAGATGGTAGGAGCGCACCTCCGGTGCCGCTGCCGGGTGATGCGCTTGCCATTCACCGTTCTGCAGCATGATGGATTTATGCTTTTCTATAATGCTACCTCGGCAATGTGGGCACTCCAGAAACGTCTCCTTGCGGATCCTGTCTGCGTCCCCACTGGCCGGGAACTTGATCTGCTCCCACTCCAGGGCGAACAGCGCACCGCACAGTGGACAGGGCAGCATATACCGCCGCCGATCACCCGCCATGAAGGCTTGCCAGATCTGACCGGATGGCACCGTGGGTGTCGATGATACGATGATCTTGTGGTCGCGGTAGGTTTTGACACGCTCCACCGCCAGGCTCAGCGCGTCCGCTTCCTTGCTGGTCTGTTCCGGCCACTTGTCCACCTCGTCAGCGAACAGGTATTTTATAGGCCTGCTGGCCAGCTGGTTGGCCGATTGCGCCCCCTGTAAATAGATCGATGACCGGTCCAGAATGAACTCCGTTTTCTTGAAGTCGTGGCGGTTGTCGGTTTTATGCCTGGCCAGGGCTTCACAGTCTTCAATCAGCGGTTGCAGCCGGTTTTCGCTGAAGCTGCGCGCCATGTCCAATGACGGCATGACGAACAGCGCCGGTCCTGGTGCCTGGTCGATGGTATACGCCAGCGCCACCGACAGCGTGGTGGTCTTGGCGCTCTGCGCCCCCCAGCACAGATGAATCCGCCGGATCTCCGGGTTCTGAAAGTCCTCCAGGATCTGCCGCACGTAGGGTGTGATCGATGACCGATAGCGCCCGGGAAAAGCAGAGGATCGCGCCGAGAATACCAGCAGCGCCTCCGCCCATTGCCACGGGTTCAACTGTGCCGGTGGCTGCCAGTAGTCGGACCACCATTGTTCAAGCTGCTGGATCGTCTGCGACATACTTAAGTGCCTCCCGTATCTCTTCGTCGAGTAGTTGTTGCACCTGACTCCAGGTCATGCCCTCCACCGTCGGTGCAATCTTCGGCGGGATCTCCAGCAGTCGGCCTTTGGCCTGCTCGATCTGCTTCGACATCCAGGCTTTCACTTCACCGGCTGGCAACAACTCCCGCCGTTCCTTCAGCACCTCCAGCAGACTGGCCTCCGACTTGCGCAGCAGCTCCAGGCCGTTGTTCCATGACCTGAAGTAGTTGCCCGCGTCGGGATCATCCCGATCAAAGGCCGCCTCCCACTTATCGTGGGCTTTCACCTCGGCAGCGCGTAACCGATCCAGTGCCGCCTGCAGGCCCACCATGGAGGGTGGCGTGGTTGCCTTGGTCGGGGGCGGGGTGACAGTTTCGCCCCGGTCCGCCAGAATCTTTTTGGCGACGGTGCGCACCTTGGACTGTGGCCGCTTGGTGGCAAGGATCCACTTGCACACCGCCACCAGCTCATAACGCTGGCCATGCTTTGGACAGCCCCCTTCAGCTCTCCAGCGTGACACCTGGCCAGCGCTGACGCCCAGCTGCTCGGCCAGTTCTTTTCCGGTTAGTAATTTGTCCATCGTTCCACCATAAAAAGAAAATGGGCCTGCCCGAGATGGACAGGCCCGGCAGGGCTAAAAGGGGATTTCATCATCGACATTAAAGGCCGGTTGCTCTGGTTCCGCAGCCTTGCCCCAGCTTCTGGCTTCGGCACTGCACAAGATCAAGTCCGATATCCATTCTGGCAGCTCCCTGGGGATCTGATCCACCAGTGACCGGTTCCGGTCCAGGTCATCGATGCTGAACAGCACGCGGTCAATCTCGGTGTTCGGCAGCGGTGCGCCCTTGGCCTTGGGCATAATCGATGCGATATTGGCGAAGGTTTTTCCCTGATTCTCCCGGTGCAGGATCTGCAGCTGGCAGGGAGCACCGAGGACGGCGTGCAGATCAAAGCCGGTCAGCTCTTGAGCGGTGAACCGTTTACCCCGCCAGGCTTCGAGAAATGCCCGCAGAGCGGCGTTCTCATGCAGGCTAAGGGTGAACTGCCTGCTGATGATGCGGGACTTGTCCTCGCCGTCGATCTCGATTCGCTCCTCCGGCAGTTCAAAGGCGATGACCAGCTTGCGGGCGTCCTTGGCGAACTGTTCCGAGTGTTGCGTGCCGCAGTCAATCAGCCAGCAGCAGGCGGCGGCATGAACGCCTTCTGGCACGGGCGAAAAGCTGCTTCCGGCGGTTTCGGTGGCAATGAGTGGCATGTGATCCTCCTAACGGATGCGCAGGGATTCGCCCTGCTCGATGTGTGCGCCGGGCACGGTGGCCCCGGCAGTGATGGCGTCCTTGATGGCGTTTTTGTCAATGCGGATCTCGGTGATCTGCTCCAGGTACTGCGGCGGCAATTCGGCTTCAGCATCAATCACCACCCTGGGTGGATTCTTCTGAATAGCGAGCTTAAAAAGTCCAGCATCCAAACGCTTTAGCTCAAGACAGTTCATGTTGTCTGTGAGGTAGCGTTTGAGCCACTGAGCGCGGTTCTGAGCGCTTTTCTTATGGTCGGCCAGGCGCTTGGCTTCGGTGTCATAGGCGGTCGCGTCAGACTCCAGATTTCGCACCAGGCGGGCAATGTTCTCGGCTTTGGTGGTGAAGTCGCCCACCAGGTTGTTGAGCTGTTCTGTCAGCTCCTGTTCCGTCAGTTCATCGCTCTGGCTGAGGCGGAGCAGTTCATCGGCAATTTCGTAGAGTGTCGGCATGGTCATGGTCCTTTCAGAAGTTCGGTTGCGCTTGATCGGCTGCGGGAATATTGGTGGTCACGCCCAGCCGGGTGCAGAGTCCACGGATCTGCTGCAACTGGTCCGGATCTGCGCTGCAGGTGAAGCATTGCCAGGTCAGTTGCTCCCGCACCAGCAGGCAGAAGCCGTCCAGGTTGAGCTGTGCTGTACAATCGCCGGTCAGTGAAGGGCACAGGTCGCACAGCCGAACCACGAAGCTCCAGGGCCTTCGGCTCTGGCGGTAGGCCAGCACCGGCTTCTGGCCGGATCGCTGCGCCTGGCGAAGGGTCTGCTCCCACCAGGCGGTCAGGTTCAGGGTTTCGTGGCGTTTCACTTCTACAGCCCAGCCGCCGACGCCGTTGAGGTCGTGGCCTCCTTCTCTGGTCTGTAACAGATTCCTGCTCACCTCCGCCCCCAGCTGATCGCTCAGCAACTTGGCCAGTTCGCGTTCAGCGGTTGCACCTTTGTTGCGCTGCGCCCTACCCACGAGCCATTCCTCGCATGGCCCGCACGATCTCCGTATCCAGGCAATCCCCTTCCGGGGTGACAGCGCCGATAAAGCGGTGGACGCCGTCGTAGACTAAAAACATATCGTCGTGGGTCACCCAGCGGCAGCGCTTGGCCGGTGGGTCACAGTGGGTTCTGGCCTGCCAGTGGAGCAGGGCGTCGTTCTCATTGTTGATGGTCATGCGTGGGCACTCCTTTCCTGTCGTTGTTGGCGGTCCCGGCGGAACTTCTGGCGCATTCGGTAAAAAAATTCCAGCCCGCCTTTACTGAGCGCGTGCCCGTCCTCGGTGACAGCGCCGATGACTTTTTTTTGCCGGAGCACGACAAACAGCCTGTCTTCTGGCCGGTGTCGGCATGTGTCGGCCACCTCATAGCCGGGCAGCGGGTGGTGGCGTTTATTCCAAAGATTTAGTGCTTCCAGATGCGTCATGGTCAGTTCCTTTCCGGTAGCGGCAGCGGTGCCGGGTAGTCCGGCTGCGCTGTCGGCAGTAATTTTTTGTAGCGGTCGACATGATTCCGACCTCGGCATCCTGGCCCGGTGATCAGGCGGCCATGGTCGGGGTGGCGACACCAGGGCAACACGCCATCCCAGCCGAGATAGAAGCAGGATCCGCAGCCGGTGGTTTGCCACTGCGCCTCGTTCAAAAAATTTCCTCCGGCTGCGCGTTAAGCGCGTTAAGCGTGTTAAGTGACCTTTCCGCGCTTTTCACGCTTTTCGCGCCGGGGAGTGAAAAAATTGTTTTAGGCCGACCTTTGGTTTTGAGCACCTCCTGAACGATCTTGTTTTCCTCGACCATGGTGGTGACAAGGCGCTGCAGCTCCTCTTTAGGCTTGTGCCCGCTGAACACTGATTCACGCACCTGGTTAAGGCTCATCTCACCGCGTTCCATCAGGGCATCGATGATGCGCTGCTCGTCGGGATCGGCAGCCAGGTCGCCAAAGATCCAGGCGGCGGACGCGTCGCAGTAGCGCCACACCACCAGCGCTGCGTTCAGGTGGTGGGTGTCGATAATGTCGCTGGTGTCCAGTAGCGCATAATGCAGCGCCAGGCGCAGGGTTTGCGCTTCGGCCCGGTTGGTGACAGCGCCCAGCCGTCCACGGTGGGGCTGGGTCAGCGCCTCGTAGTTGGACGCCCACAGCTCCCGTGCTGCGTCGGTCAACTGAACAGCGCCCTGGGTGGCTAGTGCGGTCCGGATGGCGTAGAGCAGTTTTTCCTGGTGGGCGCGTAGGTCTGCGTCGGGGATCGGTTCAGGGAATGGCACCAGGCGTTGACGGCGGGCGCAGCAAAACAGAAAGCGATTGGCGAAGCCATTGAACACGTCGCTGCTGGTGAGCAGGTTGAGCAGTTCATCTGCCACGATATGTCCCACCGCCACAACGTGCGCACCGGTGCAGCGGATCCGGCTGGACTTCGTGAGCGGCTCCACGGAGCCGTCATCCCACAGCCGGCGGATGACAGCAGAGACGGTGTTCCCATCGCGCCGGGCGGCCTCCAATAGCGCGGCTATCTCTTCGTCGAGCACGAATAGTCGCTTGTCTTCTGCTCCCGGGTCGGTGACCACGTGCGCCTGCTGTTTTTTGTCCCACTCCCTCGTTTCATCGCGCACTGCATACACGACGCCCTCACCGCTGGACAGAGGGCCGGGCGAGGTGCGGGCAGGAGCGACATGATCCAGCGCCCCCAACTTGAAGACGCGATTGACTGGACCGGCGGAGGTGCCTTTTCTGGCCTTGGCGGTGTCGCCGACAATGGCGACGAACAGCCGGGCGTAGTGGCGCGTTTCGCCAACTGATACCCAACAGCCGTTGCCGACTTCAGCGCCGAATCTGGCCAAATACTGAACCAGCACGGCGGCCGGATCGGCTTCACTGTTGGCGCACGCCAGGCGGACAAATTCACCAGCCAGGCCATGGAAAGCTGATGGATCAAGCTCTGGCCAGGGCTTTACATCGGCCATCCAGCTATCATCGATGTCCGGCTCTGGCGGCTGCACCAGCTCGACAGTGCCAAGTCTGGCAATGTGACTATTCATGGGAGCCACCCTCCGACAGGTAGACGTCGAGCCAGTCCTGCCCGGCTTCCGGCGGGGTATGGATGCTGACGCGTCGACGGTCTGCAGCCAGACGTCCGGCGGCGATACGAGCGGACCGTTGCCCGTGGCCGTTCGCGTCGTTATCGCCGAAGATCAGCACCTCAGTGATGTGGTCCGGGACGATAATTGATTCAAGGAACGATGCGGACCCGGCAGCCCACACGGGCAGGTCGGTGAAAGTGTGGACGGCCAGAGAGGTTTCAATGCCCTCTGCGAGCGCCAGCGTGCTGCCTGTTGGCTGGAACAGTTTCAGTGCCGTGCCACGGTAGGCGCCCGGGAAAATTGCTGGCGAGAGCATCTTGTTCGGCGTGACGGGGGCCTTGCTGCCGTCCTGCAGGTAGGTCCGGTGTAGCCCGGCGATGCGGCCACGCTGATCTGTGAAAATTGCCACAGCTGCGTCGAAGCGCTGTCGGCTGGGTGCGTGGAGACAGTTTGAGAGGCGGTAGATATTCGCTCCGCAGGCACCAGGCAGGCCACGCTTTCGAAAGTAGGTCTCTATCGACTCATCGGAGGGGCACAGGCACCGCAGATCCCGCCGGAGTCGGTCCTCGTTCGAGCGGTCGACCGTCAGGACCCGTGGCTTGTTCGGTGGTGCTGGTCGATGCGTGCTGTGCCCTCGCTGGTCGGGCACCATCCCCACCGCCCCGGCGACATAGTCGAGCGCGGCAAGGAACGACCACCCGTGGACCTTTTGCAGCAGACTGAAGCCGTCTCCGGCACCACACTGGTTGCAGATGTAATCGCCGTGGCCGTGGCGGTCATCGTAGCGGAAGCGGTCGGTGCCGCCACAGGCCGGACAGGGCATGTGCCGATTCACCTGCAGGGCCAGCCCGGCGGCAGCGTAGACGCTCGGCCACTGGCCGTGGGCTGCAGCGCGCACAACATCCTTGTCAACGCGGCGGCGCTCATTGATGGCGCCTATGGCCGCTTGTGCCAGGCTGTGATAAGAACTTGATTTCTTGAGAGAAACTGTCATAATCCCTCTAATGGTTGGTGGTGGAAAGTTCTCAAGAAAGCTCCCGTGAATGATGGTCACAGGGGCTTTCGTCTCTTGTGGGCGCTCATGCCGCCAGCTGAGCCAGCCAGGCTTGGATCTCGGACTCTTTCCAGACGGTGCAGCGGCTGCTGATTTTCACGGGGGCGGGGAATTTGCGCTGCCGGACGTACGCCCAGATGGTGGACTTGCCCAGCGGGACAATTTCCAGTAACTGAGGCATGCGGAGCAGACGGTCTTGCGGGGTGATGGGATTGGTCATGATGCGTTCCTCCTTGGTGGTCTCGGAGGCTCTTTTCTGGAACGAAAAAAGCCACCTGCGTTCAGGTGGCTTCAAGGTAGATTGCTTTTTTGCTGATGGGTTGAAATGAAACTCAGTATTTAATTTCAGACTCTACCCATGACCGGGTGGCTTCGGGTAAGGTCTCCAGCACCTTTCGAATCGCTAATTCTGAACTGTCTTCTATAACTTCAGAGTTGGGGCTTATTGCTGCTCTAAGCTGCTCAAGCTTTTTTAGATATTCCTGGCCATGAAATTTTGTTAACCGCATTACTGTCAGTTTCTTGGTGGGATAATGAATCATGAACAGCACGTGTGCATCTTCGCCCACTTGCATTTTTTCGCAGTAACCTCTGATCGCACGTATTCCTGGTGCTTTCCACTGTTTCTTCTTTCCGCAGCTATGTGGGCGTCCAAAAAAATCAATATATTCTCCAGCCGCGGCTTTTTCTGAAACCGCGCCACATGCTTTTTCGATAGACAGGCCATGTCGGTTCAATATGTGTACATCAATCGCCATGGCCTTCATTTGATCACCGAATGAGGTATCAAAATTGGAGGCACCGCCAGGGCCGGGGTTGAGGCCCAACAAATCTCTTAAATCTCTCTTCCCACCGGACTCTATGAATTTTTTGAACGCATTACCTAACCATTCCATTGTTTCAGATGGTGGATAAAGGCCAGAGCTGACGGTGTCAACAAGCCCCTTGGCGCGGTCATAACTGTTTTTCGGTTTGAAAAGAGTGGAGTTGGGCAAGTCGAGAAAATCAACGCCAAGACTATCAAGCAGCGGTAGAAGGTTTACCTTTTTACCGTGAAGTTGGCGAAGGGGTTCTATGTCGCAGCTTCTTTCGGACTTGCGGGCAACCTTGTTAGATACTGCTAAAAATTCTACCAAATCCACATCAATCATAGCCGCCTTCCAGGCCCTTCAAAAAGAACCCCTGCCAGGCCGGTGAAGGAATCCGGCTTTTCGGTGATCAGCCTAGGCAGGGGCGAACGAAAATTACGACAGCAGGCCCTTGTCCGCCAGTGAACAAAAGTTGCGAATACTGTCGCCGATGATGATGTGGTCAAGAACTCGGATACCCAACAGCTCACCGGCCTCGTATAGCCGCTTGGTCAGGGCCAGATCCTCGCCACTTGGAGTGGTGTCGCCGGATGGGTGGTTGTGCAAGAAGATCACAGAAGCGGCGCTATTCAGAATCAGCCCCTTGAAGACTTCTCGTGGATGAATAATCGCTGCCGTCATGGATCCCATTGCGATAACCTCATAGCCGACCAGCCGGTTCTTCGCGTCCAGGTGCAGACACCAGAATTCTTCACGATCGAGTCGAACCATTTTTCTGGCGTGTGCCACTGCTAGCGCTGTGGAGGCGTAGACTGCGCCCGGTTCGCTGATCTTTCCGGCGCGGGTTACTCTGAGCCTCGGCAGTGTGGGGTAGCGTTTGCGTTCGACGGGTGTTACAGTCTTTTCAGCCATGCTCTGTCCTTTCATGACAGGGTTGTGGTCAGGCCCGGCTTGGTGTTACAGCACCTCGCTGGGCCGCTTGTTTTGTGGTTGATTGCTCAAAAGTGAGGCTCTGAGCGCCATTCTAAGCCACGATCTCTGGCTGGCCTATGCTCTGCTATGCCCCCGCTCTGCGCCTGAACGCCACTACCTTCTCCGCTTTCAGCGTGTCCAGGTAGTCCGCCCAGCGCTGCATCATTTCTTTGCGTCCTTCCAGGTGGCTGGTGCGATTGTAGGCGCGGCCGTTCGCGTCCCGGACGGCATGGGCCAGCTGGTGCTCAATCAGGTCCACGCGCTCTTGCAGCACCTCGTCCATAATGGTCCTCGCCATGGCGCGGAAGCCGTGCGGCGTCATCTCCCCCTTGTAGCCCATGCGGGCGAGGGCGGCGCTCATTGCCATGTTTGACATGGGCCGTGCAGCGCTTCTATCACTCGGAAAAACGTATTTACTCCGGCAAGTAAGGGGATAAAGTTCATCAAGAATCTTAATTGCCTGACGGCACAGTGGTACGATGTGCGGCAGCTTCATTTTCATTTTTTGGGGAGGGATGCACCACAGCCCGGCTTCCAGGTCGATCTCTGACCATTCGGCCAGTCTCAATTCTCCTGGCCGGACGAAAAACAGGGGGGCGAGCTTCATGGCACTGCGTACCACCAGGCTACCCTCCAACTGGTCGATGGCGCGTAACAGATTGGCCACCTCCTTGGGTTCGATGATCGCCGCCAGATGCTGCTTCTTGACTGGCACCAGGGCACCGCGTAGATCGGCGGCAATATCTCGCTCCGCCCTACCCGTTGCAATCGCATAGCGTAGCAGCTGCCCACAGGTCCCACGCATGCGGTGTGCCGTTTCGAGAGTGCCCCGCTCTTCGATCCTGCGTAAGACTTCCAGCAGCTCGGGGGCGGTAATCTCAGAGATAGGGCGTTTGCCCAGCCAGGGGAAGACGTTTGTCTCCAGGCGCCTGGTCACGGTATTGGTGTTGGTCTCTGTCCACTGGCCGCGCTGCGCCGTGATCCACTCACGGGCCACAGCTTCAAAGCTGTTCTCCGCCAGTGCCTCAGCTTCCTCTCTGGCGTCTTTTCTTGCCTGGGATGGGTCAATGCCCTGTGCCAGTCTCTCACGGGCCTCCTGGCAGACCTTTCTGGCCTGGGCAAGTGATGTGTCGGGATATACCCCCATGCTGATCTCTTTTTGCTTGCCGCTGAATCGATACTTGAAACGCCACCAGCGAGACCCGTTAGGCTTGATGATGATAAACAGTCCGTGGCCGTCGAACAGCTTATAGGGCTTCTCTTGTGGCTTGGCGTTTTTGAGGGTGGTAGCGGTCAGCTTTCCCATGGCAAGGGCTCCGTCGCAATGTGGGGGTAATTTGGAAGAGTTACCCCCACGGGTTTGGAGTTACCCCTAAAAGTTACCCACAAATTTTGTAGATGTCAACGGATTGTGATAGACCTAGCCGGACGCTAGACAAAGAAAAAGCCCCGATTTCTCAGGGCTTTTAGATCATCTCGGACTTTCCGAGATTTATTGTTGGTGGAGGCGGCGGGAATCGAACCCGCGTCCGAAAATCTTTCACTTAAGGCGTCTACATGTGTAGTCTATGTTTTAGATTTAACCGGTGGCCGCCCCCACAGACAGGGTCTTACCATCGGCGATTCTGCTTAAGTTCTCGTTGTTGAGCCACAGACCTGAACAACAACCAGCCCGCTGAATTGACGTCCACTGGAAACCCGCAGGCGAAGTAACCAGCAGACGTAGCAGCCTAAGCTGCTAATGCGTACGAAACGTCAGTATCGGCGTTTGTATGTAATGGGCTTTTTTACGGAGCCAGCCCACTCCGACATGCAACCTTAGCTTCCAATCCCCGTCGAAACCTTGGCGCCCCCCTTTCTTTTTCGATATGATATCCTAGCACAAATTGAACGAGTTCAATAAGGTTAATCGGAAGAGTTAACGATTCTCTTTAAATATTTTGGCCACCTCACGTTCAGCCTGTTTCTGTTTAAGGCTTTCCCGTTTATCGTGCAGTTTTTTACCGCGGGCCACACCGATTTCGAGTTTCACATAGCTATTCTTAAAATAAATCCTCGTTGGTACCAGAGACAGACCTTTTTCTTCCACCTTACGAATGAGCTTATCAATCTCATAATGATGCAGCAGCAGTTTTCGAATGCGTGTGGGGTCATGGTTCTCACGGTTGCCCTGTTCGTAGGGACTAATGTTCATGTTGTTGATGAACAACTCGCCATTCATAAAGCGGCAAAACGATTCTTTGAGGTTGACATTGCCCAGACGCAACGATTTGACCTCCGTTCCACTCAGAACCAGACCCGCTTCATAGGTCTCCTCGATAAAATATTCGTGGTAGGCCTTTTTATTGGTTGCGATGATTTTAATCCCCATGTCTCAACCCCGACCACAACTCTTTGGTCTTATCAGCGACATAATGATTATTATTTTCCACGACACTCTGCGCATCAGGCACGTCAGCCACCGCAACAATCTCGACAATCCGGGCCAGGGAGATCTGGACCACGGCCTGACGACCAAAACGGAACACACCCAGGGTGCCCGCCATGAATGCAGCACCGATAAGCAACGCCAACAGGGCTGCCGGAACACCCACGGGCAGCAGAGTGGCGATACCATAACCGACAGCCAGACCGAGTGCAAGCATGATAAAGGAAACCAGGTATAAAAGGTTTGTGGAATCGAACAGCTCGGCGCGGGTTTCCACCTCGACGCGGACCTGGTCCCCGATGCGCGCACAAGGAACATTGTCGACCAGCAAGCGCCGCTGGCCATCCCCTCCACCCTGACAACAGCCCCCGGACGCTGCGCAGGAGGAACAACCCGCGCCCGAAGAACAGGCCACAACGGCGAGCCGGTTCGGTTTGAGTTCGACCACCGTGCCGACTTCACGAATGAGTTTCTGCGGATGCAGAAGTTGTTGTCGGTATTTTTCGACAACCGAGAGAATTGGGCTCATTGAATTCACCTGTCCAAAAACGGGGAGCTAGATTGCCGGCGACGCTGATTGATAAAGATTGTTCAGCTCCACAATAGCGCCATCTCGATACAACGCCTTGACCTCGCGTCCCCGCTGCGGCTGGCACAGGAAATCAGCCAACTGCTGAAGTGGCGGCAGCTGGCTGGGTCGCAATACCTGAAAGGAGGCACGCGCACCCGTTTCCAGTGTTCCCACACCTTCAAGTCCGAGTGCTCGCGCACCACCGCATGTCGCCATTTCGATCAGTTTCTGGCAGTCGAGCTGACCCTCGAACCATTTACGGGCAAATGCGATTTCGTCCCATAACGATAAGGAACCGTTGCTGGCCAGGCTGTCTGTGCCCAGGGCCAGCGGCACATCATGGCGAAGAAAGTCCTTGACCGGAGCCTTACCAACCTGCAACAGGGCATTGGAGCGCGGACAAAGAACCACGCTGGCACCGGTTGCGGCGATACGAGCAACTTCCTCGCTATTGACATGAACAGCATGGACCAGGAGGCTGCCAGCCCTGAGACCTCCGGCTTTTTCCACCGCCTGCAGGGGGCGCTGCCTGCGCACAGGCTGAATATGATCCTGCCAGCGCACGAACGGATAAAGCTGTTCAGCCAGAGGACCCGCTGCACGATCAAGAAACTCGACTTCATCATCGGACTCGGCCATATGAATCGTGGAGGGAACATTCAGGCTGGCAGCGGTCCGGAACGCCACTTTGAGCAGTTCAGAACTCAATGTATAGGGAGAATGCGGAGCGGCCCCCCACAGGGCCCCTGGATAGGCGCAAAGAGCCTGTTCCAGGCGTTGAAGCTGCTGCTGAACGGCCTCAGGGTCCTGACCAAGAATTTCAACAAAGGCACGTCCAGGAAGATTGTGAGCGACATCGCTGATCAACTGGGGCGTCGTGACAATATCGCCCAGATAGCCCGTACCACTGGCCTGCGCCTGCTGCAGCCCGGCATACCAGGCATGTCGGTAGATTTCAGCATCCCGCCCCAGGCAAATTTTCAAGCGAATCAGCTGCAGAATCCAGTCGGTAAACCCTTTAGCTGGATGGTCTGGCACCTCGTCGGCACAGCGTGCATGGCGGCGCCAGATTGGAAAATCGCTCAACTCCAGATGGGTATGAGCGTTGACAAAACAAGGCAGGACGATGGAGTCGCTGAAGTCCGTTACCTTTGCGCGCGGATAGCGTCGACGCAGTTCAGCCGTAGCATCGACGGCAACGATGCGCCCTTCGGCCACGGCAAAGCCACTGTCCTCTGACGGTGGGCCGGAAACCGGCACCAGGTAACGGCTGCAAAAAATCTGTTCAGACATGGAACGCCTGCATTCAGGCGGGCTGCTGGAGTAAATAGTGATTATCGATCAGTCGCGTCGCGCCGAAACGCACAGCTAGCAAAACCACGGCGTGCTCGTCAACCATCTCCATATCCTGCAGGGTCAGATCATGGCAGATCTGAATATAATCGATCTGCGCTGAAGGCTGGGCACTGATGATCTCGCGGGCCTGCTCAATCAACCGAGCGGTGTTGCGCTCCCCGGCCAGAGCGCTGCGACACAAGGTGCGGATGGCTGTAATCAAAGAGAGTCCCTGTCGCCGCAGGTCATCACTGAGATAGGTATTGCGCGAACTCATGGCCAGCCCGTCCTTTTCGCGCACAATCGGCATTCCCACAATCTCAATCGGCATATTCAGATCAACCACCATCTTGCGGATGACGGCCAGCTGCTGAAAATCCTTCATGCCGAACAGCGCCACATGCGGCTGAACCAGATTGAACAACTTGTTCACCACGGTGGTCACCCCATCAAAATGTCCGGGGCGACTGGCTCCGCACAAATTCTCCGTCAGGCCTGAGACATGGACCAGGGTAGCGCTGCCCGCCGGATACATGGCGCTTGCATCAGGGGCAAAGATGATATCGACCCCAGTGGTTTGCGCCAGATCCATATCGCGCTGCAAAGCGCGCGGGTAGTTATCAAAGTCTTCGTTGGGGCCGAACTGGGTGGGATTGACAAAGATCGACAGCACCAGCACATCGCCACGCCGACGTCCCTCTTCCAGCAGCGACAGATGGCCCTGATGGAGAAAACCCATGGTGGGAACAAAGCTGATGGTTTTACCCGCTGCGCGCTCGTCCAGCATGCGCTGCTGCAGCACCTGAACATCCTGAATCAGTTCCATGATTTTCTACTCTCTGCGACTAGAAGCTGTGTTCTTCACCAGGGAAGCTGCCGTTTTTAACCTCTTCGATATAGCGGCTGACAGCGTCCTTGATCAGGGGAGCCAGATCAGCATAGACCTTGACAAACTTGGGGGAATATTTTTCACACAGGCCCAGAATATCGTGAACCACCAGCACCTGACCAGAGCAGTGCACCCCGGCACCAATACCGATAGTGGGGATATCGATGGTGTCCGTGATCTCGCGAGCCAGATCGGCAGGAATCCCTTCGAGTACCAGGGCAAAGGCCCCGGCTGCAGCCACGGCTTTCGCATCGGCCAGCAACTGTCGGGCCTGCTCTTCCCTGCGCCCCTGAACCCGGTAGCCCCCCATACGATGAATCGACTGGGGTGTCAGGCCAATGTGGGCCACCACCGGCACATCCATATTGACAATGGCACTGATGGTCGCGGAAACGTTTTCACCGCCTTCGAGCTTGACGGCATGAGCACCGGCTTCCTTGACCAAACGACCGGCATTGAGACAGGCATCGCGGACGTCGATCTGGTAGGACAGAAACGGCATATCGGCAATCACCAGGGCGCCCTGATTGGCGCGCATGACGGCGCGGGTGTGGTAGATCATCTCGTCCATGGTCACGGGCAGGGTATTGTCGTACCCTGCCACCACGCTGCCGGCCGAATCACCGACCAGAATCATGTCGATACCGGCCTGATCCATGATCCGGGCCAGGGGATAGTCGTACGCGGTAAGAACCGTAATCTTCTCGCCCTGCTGATACATCTTCTGGATATCAAGAACCGTTGTCAGTTTTCTCATCATTTATTCCTTGCCCGTTACGCAGCCGGATTCGGCACAAAACAAAAGCCTTTCAGTGCAAGACCGAAAAGCCTCTACCCTTCCCTGCCAATTCTCCCAGCCGACAACCTCCTTTTTCCTCACCTCAGCCAAAGCCGACAAGACGAAGACGATCCACTCTGAAAGTCTGTGTAAAATAGCACAGTCAGCTGTCGACGCAAAGCAGGATTGATCCACTCTGCGCCGACGAGCTGTCTGGCCACACAGTCAACCCCTGGATCAGACCAGTTTCTGAATCTGATCCAGCACCACCATGACCGGATGAAAATTAAGCATTTTCTCTTTGGCCAGCAGGTCGAGATACTGCTTGTAGCGTTGCATGGAACGTCGATTCATCGACACCAGGCTATCCAGATTACCCTGATGCTCCGACATGACCTTTTCAACCAGTGCAAAGACCGCTTCCATCAGCCGGCCACGCAGCAGACTGGCGGTACGATGATCCCAGCGGTCCCGTTCCGGCACCCGGGTCAAGCTCTCAAGCAGAAAAGCAATCCGGAAGGTTTCCATCACATCATTCAACGTTACCGCCAGAGAGTGCAGGTCATTTCCGGTGCGCTCCATCAGCCAGATCAGCGGAATCAGGTTATCCAGAAACGGTAAAGAGACCAGTTCAAGCGCGCTCTGCGGCGAAAAGCCATGCTGCTCGAGCTGTTCCAGCTGTTGATGACAATCCTGCCACAGGGTTGAGCTGACCACGCTGCTCAGCAAGGTGGTGTACTGCGCCACGGTCTGTTGCAGCAGGGGCAACTGCCGCATATCCGCATAACGATGCTGGCGCAACGACCAGTCACACAGCGTCATCAGGGCATCTTCTATCGCCATCAACCAGCGATACTGCTCTTCACCTGGCAGGCGGTTGTCGAGGTCGAACAGTTGCTGGCGTAAGTCTTGAGCCCTGAGAACCTCGACATAAAAAAGGTAGAGTTCGGCCACCTGAGGCAGAGTTACATTATGTCGGCGCGCCAGGCGGAAGCAGAGGGTGGCCCCACCGTAGTTGATGACCTGATTGGTCATCACCGTTGCGGCAATCTCCCGATGCAGGGGGTGCTCCGGAATCTGCCCGGCAAACTTCTGGCGAATTTTTTCCGGAAAATACTGCTCGAGATAACGGCCCTCGATCGCTCGCTCGGACTGTTCATCCTGCAGCAGGGCCTGATAAAGATGCATTTTACTGTAAGCCAGCAGAATAGCGAGTTCCGGGCGGGAATATCCCGTCCCGCGTGCAACCATCTCCTTGGGCGTCGGCAAAGATTCACTGACGGGATCAAGCAGGCCAACCTCCTGCAACCGCGACGCCAGGTCGGTAAACACTTCGGGCTCACGCTGACTGCGCTGCTCATCCAGTGACAGGCATAGACTCTGTTCATAATTATTGCGCAACACTGAAAGGCAGACATCGTCAGTCACTTCAGTCAGCAACCGATCACGCTCTTCAAGACTGGCAACATAGTGTTGTTCTTGCAGGTGCTGCATGAAAATTTTCAGGTTAACCTCATGGTCCGAGCAATCAACCCCGGCGGAATTATCGATGGCATCCGTATTGATCCGGCCACCGAGCAGGGCGTATTCGATGCGAGCGCGCTGGGTAAAACCGAGATTGCCCCCCTCTCCCACTACGCGGGCACGTAACTGGCTGGCATCGATGCGCACACTGTCATTGGCCCGATCCCCCGCTGCCGTATGATCCTGCTGGGAGCTTTTGACATAGGTGCCAATACCGCCATTCCACAACAGGTCAACCTGAGCCTTGAGCAGCAGCTGAATCAGCGTGTCGCCGTCGAGGGCTTCATAGCGGACACCCAGCCATTGACGAACCTGGGGTGAGAGTGGAATCTCCTTGGCGCTGCGCTCAAAAACACCACCCCCCTCCGAGATCAGCTCAGCAGCGTAATCGTTCCAGCCAGAGCGCGGCAATGCGAACAGTCGTGTCCGCTCAGCAAAACTGACCGCCGGATCAGGGTCCGGGTCGAGGAAAATATGGCGATGGTTGAAGGCTGCCATCAGCTTGATTTTGTCCGACAGCAGCATGCCATTGCCGAAGACGTCACCGCTCATGTCACCAATCCCGACAACACTGATCGACTGCTGCTGGATGTCAATCCCCAGTTCACGGAAATGACGCTGCACGCAAACCCAGGCCCCGCGGGCGGTAATCCCCAGCACCTTGTGGTCATAGCCGTGCGATCCCCCGCTGGCAAAGCCGTCGGCCAGCCAGAAACCATAGTCGGCGCTGATGGCATTGGCCGTATCGGGCAGATGCGCGGTCCCCTTGTCGGCAGCAACAACCAGATAAGGGTCGTCACCATCATACCGCACCACACCCTCGGCCGGAATGATCTGGCCGGCCCTGCGGTTATCTGTCAGATCGAGCAACCCCCGCATCAGGGTCTGATAAGCTTTCTTCGACAGCGCCATGCCTTCTTCACGGTCGCTATAGGATGTTTTGACGACAAAACCACCCTTCGATCCAACCGGAACAATCAGGGCATTCTTCGTCATCTGTGTTTTCATCAGCCCCAGAATTTCGGTGCGGAAATCATCGGGACGGTCGGACCAGCGAATCCCGCCGCGCGCAACCATGCCCCCCCGCAGATGGATGCCCTCCATGTCGGCGTTGTGCACATAGATTTCAAACAAAGGCCGCGGAACCGGCATGTCGGTGATGCCGATGGCGCTGATCTTGAACGAAAGAAAATACTCCTGCTGATCGCGCCGCTTGAAGAAGTTGGTGCGCACCGTGGAATCAATCAGGTTGAACATCAGGCGCAGAATTCGGTCTTCGTTAACATTGGCCACGTCCTTCAAAGACTCGATCAATTCAAACCGCGCCGGAGAAAGCGCCTGCTCCTCCCGCTGCAGCGGATCACTCCAGGCCGGGTCCGGTTTGAAACGCGCTTCAAAATAGCGCGACAGGGCCAGTGCGGCGCGCGGATTATTGATCAGCGCGTAAGCAACACTTTTTTTGGTAAAGGGAGAGCCCAGCTGGAAATAGTAGTTGCGGTAGGCGCGAAAAACATCAATCTGCTGCCAGTCCAGACCCGTTCGCACCAGCAGGTGGTTCAGGTAATCGTTTTCCGTCAGGTTGCGTCGCAAAGCAACCAGCGCATCGATCAGGCGCGGCTTCAGACTGGCCAGACTTTCTTTACCGGAAAGACGATTCAGAACGCTGAAACTCTTGATGTAGTACTCGCCTTCAGAGAGGTTGATGTAAAAATCTTCTTCATTGATGATCGTCAATTCCAGATTGACCAGCAGCGGCATCAGCTCATTGAGATACCCCGGCCGATTGGCATAGAACTGCAACTGGCATACCGTCGGCTGGTCCTCCGACGGCTCTCTGAGATCGATCTGCTCCTGTTGCGACTGCCGTAACCGCTCCAGACACAGAATGTCCTGAACACAGGCCTCAACGTCAACGCGGCCCCGGTAATGGGCACCAAACGCCTGATGATACGGCTGCCACAGCGCCATCCCCTGATGACTGCCCAGCTGATCAATCAGTGCGCGCCGCAAGCGCTGCTCCCAGCTCTGCAGCAACAGGGTCAGCTCTTCATTGAGATTTTCCAGATCCGGCAGCACCACCTGTGTTGCCGAAGTCGCCTGCACCTGCAGAATGAAGTTTTCCGCACTCAGATGCAGGATGCGCAGGCTGATCATATCGGCGTGGCAGGCCGGCTTAAGATACTGCTCAAGCTGGGTGAAATCCGTATTCGGATTCAGCGTGCGCGGGATCACCAGCATCAGGATCAGGCTGTCGGGCTCCACCTCAAGTCCCACCGCACGCACGCTGGAATGGTGGTAATACAGCAGCGACTTGATGACGTCCTGCAGATGATCCGGCTTGAGAAAAAACAACTCGGTCTTGGGAAACGATGACAGCAGGTCTTCGACCTTGCGGAAGTTGTAGCTTTCGGGCGAAATATGCAGGGTTTCAAGAGCGGCGTGGATTTTCTTCTTCAGCACCGGAATATCCAGTGCAGACCCCTGGCTGGAATGGCTGGTATAAAGACCGAAAAACTCGTGATAAACCATCCGCCCATCGGCCACCGGCTCCCGCAGCACCACCGAAGTCAGAAACTCATCGCGCCACACCGGGCTGCGCCAACCGGTTTCCGTCACCGCCACATCCTGCGGCCGCGTCAGGCAGATACGCGTCTGCGGATCACATTGATCAAGCCGGTGCGGCGTATCGAGAATGCTGCGCTGGCTTTCGACCGTCAGGCCGAGTTGGGAATCCGGCACCACCACCGCCTGGCGTGGCTCATCGGTGGTGACACTGATCTGGCGATAGGACAGCGGCGTGAAATTATCATTCAGCAACCAGTTCCAGAACTCGGCATAGCCGGCGTGGTCTGCCACAGACCGCATCTTTTCGAGCCGGTACAGCAACGTTCCACGATCCGTCGCCACACGCTGAACCTCCATCAGCGTATCGCGTATGGCTGAAACCATTTCATCGGCGGCGACGGAATCTTCCACCTGAACAATCAGCAGCGACTCGTTGGCCAGACTGAGCTCGGCATCCTTGATCGTCGCAATGCCGTTGTCCTGCCGGCGGACATGCAGCCGCATATGGGTGATCACCTGCCAGCACACCCGTTTACGCCGCAGAAAGAGCAGCAGCGAATCAAACAGAAACGGCGCATCAACACAGCTGCAGACCAGCAAACCCTGATCGGCGTCCTGAATCGGCAAGACCTTGACCGCCACATCCTCATGACGACTTTCCAGTACCCGATAGACCGAAACCAGCTGCATGCACAGATCCATCGCCGACAGATTCATGAGACTGCCGGGAACAGCATTCTGGCGGATGACATTAAAAAAGGTCCAGAACCCCTCCCGACGCTCTCGGGTTAAACCGTCTGGCAAATGCTGCGGTAACTGATCAAGCAGCTGATGGAATTTCTGAAGATCATCGGAGTGCGAACTGTGACTGGCCACGCGATCCCTCCCTGCAGGAAAAAACAGCACGACGACGCGACGCGCATCAATAAATGAACAGGATAATTTTAATTTTCAGTCTAGATGAGCAAACGGGGTTTTGCAAGTCGCTGCAGAGATTCAGGTCGTGTTCATTGAAATTCAAAAGGCCTGATCCGAAACGGTACAGGCCTTTTGAATTTGAAACCGGAAAGTCGAGGAGCGGGATGTTATTTCAGCCAGGGTTGAGGTGACACGTCACCAGACTGGAACAATGTCTCCGGAATGCCCTCGGCCGAACAGAACTGAGACATAATATACTCATCACGCCGATCGCCGATAAAGCTCAACTGGCCCAGATCATCGCTGCGCAGGCCGAGGGATGTCATCAGCTTGCCCATATTGGCCGCTGAACGGGCGTACGACTGAACATAATCATACGATGCAATGGTATAAGCGCGACGGGCCTCGAAATACTCGTTTTCGGTATCAAGCAAGTCGAGTAGCGTCCGCTGGCCGATATCAAACTGATTGCGGTACGCTTCACGCGCCTTGGCGCTGGACATCTCATGCTCTTTCAGGTAAGCCAGCTGCAGGTCGAGAAACTCGATATCCCGCATGGCGATGGCCAGTTCCTGTCGTACGTTGCGGCAGACCTTGTCGCGCAGGTCAATCGACTGATTAAACAGATGGGTAAACTGCTTGATCGTCGAGCTGTCCCGTCCACCACGGTAGAGATTGAAACTGGCGACCAGTTCCACGATCGTTTCGTTGCTGTTGCCGGTAATCCGGTCACGATCCTCACCCACCTCGTGATGCGCCCTCAAGTCGAGCCGGGGCTGATAGACATCCTGACGCACTTTTAATGCATCACGCGCTGCCGTCGTCCGCTCAAACGCCGCTGCTACGGAAGGGTTATTGTCGAACGCCTCGACCAGGGCAGCCTCAATTTTTTCCGGCAGGTGGATATAAACGAGATCACTAGGCGGCTTCAGAGCCGTAGCCGGCAACTCACCCACCAGCCGCAGATAACGACAGCAGACATCGTGCAGATTGTTGGCTTCCGTCCGATGATTGGCGCGAGCCAGAGCCAAGCGCCCCTTGGCCTGGTCCAGATCGACCCCTCTCCCGACACCAACCCGCACCCGCTCTTCAACCTGCCGATAAATTTCCTCATGTTGACGCAGATTCTCCTCGGCGTAAGCCAGCAGACTGCGATAACGCAGCACGTCAAGATAAGCCGTTACCGACTCGAGCGCGATCCCCTCGAAGGATTCAAGAAGCTCATAGAAACGGGCACGCCGCTCTGAGCCAAGACGCGCCACCTCATCGCGGGTGATAAAACCATCATACAGCATCTGGTTGAGACCGATGGAAACCTGCCCCGGCTGATAGTCGCTGGTCAGCCCATTATTGCGATAGCCCTCATAGCCGGCCCGGGCGGTCAGATCGACAGTCGGCAGATAGCCTCCGCGTGCCGCATCCTGCTGGCGGGTCGCCGCCCAGAACGCCTGGCAGCTCGCCAGCACGTCCGGATTCGTCCGAATGGCCTGATAAACGGTCTCTTTCAACGTATCATTCACGCCATCCGTTTCCGGTGGCTTCAGTAAAAGCTCATAACACTTGACATCTGCACCACTGACGATCGTCGTGCTCAGCAGCATGACTGCGATCGTTAAACATAAATATCGACAGACCCCCATACGCCCTCCCATGTTTATTAAGTTAATGAACGAAACAGAATCATTAAACACATCTAAGTCTCATTTATAAACCATATACCTCACTCCCGGATGTTTGTACAGGACATATATGAACTTTTAATGCTATGGTTGAGAAAATAATTTCTGCTTTTGTCAATAAAATCAAACCCCGACCTCACGACTCATGAACAGGCTGATACCCCATGAGCATTTATCAACCCGACAAGCTGTGCCTTAAACTTCTGTCCGGTTGTTTCCTGTTCGTTCTATGGGCTGGCCTGTTTGCCCTGATCTGCCCGGCCATGTATCTGGACAGCCAGCGGCTGCACACCCTGGCTGAGCAGCGCTATGGCCGTCCGGGCACCTATGCCGTCGACTGCTGGTTCAGCCTGCAACAGCAATGCGCACACCTCCCCGTCGCGCAACAGCTGGAGCGCGTCAACACGTTCTTCAACCAGCGCACCCGCTATGTCGACGATCGCCTGACCTGGAAACAGACGGACTACTGGGCCACTCCGCTGGAAACGCTGGGGCTGGGCCAGGGCGATTGCGAAGATTTCTCTTTTGCCAAATATGTCACTCTCCACCTGATGGGCATCCCCGTTGAACAGCTGCGACTGATCTATGTCCGCGCCCGCATCATGACGGTAGAGGGGCCGCAGAACCAGGCCCATATGGTACTCGGGTACTATCCGACACCGAACAGTCCGCCTCTTATCCTCGACAACCTGATCGAGAAAGTCCTGCCAGCGACCCAGCGCAGCGATCTGTTCCCGGTTTTCAGTTTCAACACCCAGGAATTATGGATCAGCGGCCGCACGACATCGGCCGGGAATTCCCTGTCGCGACTGTCGAACTGGCGCGACGTCCTTCGGCGCATGCATGAAGAGGGAATCAACTGATGAACATTTCGATAAAACAAATAAGCCGCCCGGCATCGACGGAAAGGTAAGCGCCATGTCTCTCACCAAGCAGCTCTGGATTGCTATCGTCATCGTGCTCATTATCGCCCTGAGCGGCACCTTTGTCATCAGCACCCTCGCCGCCCGCCATTACCTGCAGCAGCAGCTGTACCTGAAGAATCAGGACAATGTCAGCTCCCTGGCCCTTTCCATTTCACAGCTCGACAAGGACCCGGCAACGCTGGAACTGCTGGTCAGCGCCCAGTTCGACAGTGGCCACTACCAGTTTATCCGCATTGCCGACCAGGCTGGCACAGTCCTGATCGAACGAGACAACCCCCCGCTGCACCTCGCCGTACCCGACTGGTTTCAGCAGCTGGTCCCTATTACCATCGAACCCGGCACCGCACCCATCCAGAACGGCTGGGAGCTGTTCGGCACCCTCACCCTGCAGAGCCACAGCCGCTTTGCCTACGAAGCCCTGTGGCGACAGACCAAAAACCTGCTGGTCTGGTTTATCGCCGGATTCCTGTTCTGCGGCTGGGTCGGCAGCGAAGCCCTGCGCCGGATTACCACGCCCCTGCATGAAGTCATCGACCAGGCCGAAGCCATCGGCGATCGGCGCTTTATCCGCATCATCGAACCAAAAACGCTGGAGTTCCGCTCCCTGGTCAGTGCCATGAACCGCTTATCGGACCGGATTCAGCGCACCCTGAGCGAGGAAGCGAACCGGCTCGAGCAGCTGCGCTTCGAGGCCCACCACGATACCATCACCGGCCTGCTGAACCGCGAACCCTTCATCAGCCAGCTCAAATCAACCCTCGAGCACGACGACGACAGTTCTTCCGGCGTACTGATTATTGCCCGTCTGAGCGCACTCGACGAGCTGAATCAGGCCCTCGGCCGCCACAAGGTCGATGACCTGCTGCACACCCTCGGGCAATGCCTGCTGTCTCTGACACAGAGCCATCCCGGCTGGATTGCCGGTCGGCTCAACGGCTCCGACCTCGCTCTGCTGGCCTGCGGTGCCCGCCAGGCAGAAACCGTCACCGAACAGGTGGCTGAAATCCTTCAGCGCATCATGACCGACCTTGACTACAGCGGCGAACGGCTGCTGCCCCTCGGT
Organism: Desulfuromonadaceae bacterium; assembly: GCA_016936455.1. GTDB lineage: Bacteria > Desulfobacterota > Desulfuromonadia > Desulfuromonadales > Desulfuromonadaceae > Pseudodesulfuromonas. Next base: position 3,913 of record JAFGXV010000021.1, on the reverse strand, counting down.
GCCACAACCTTTGAGCCCGGCGACCAGCTTTCAGTCATTTTATCACGCACCGACAATGCCCTGTCCGCCGCCGAGCAGAAGGGCTCGATGGCGAGCCATATCACCTACCCGCAAGGGTATCGCGTTTCGCTGACGGATCAGACCGCCTGGCATGAAGCGCTGGACAGCGCCCTGAAACAGAAACAGATCACTCTCGGCCAGTACCCGGCCATCGACAGCGCCGGCCGACTGCTGCACATGGAAGCGCCGGCCCGGGTGCTGATTGAAGGAGACTGGCGCAATGCCGGGCTCATCGTTCCCTCGGCGGCACAGAGCGGATTGCTGCCCCTGTTTGATCAATGTGTTTTTGACAAGGCCCTCGAAAAAATCAGCACTGATAACATTCCACTGGGGATCAACCTGTCACGACAGGCCATCCGCGATACCCGCTTCTGTGCTCACGTTGCCAGAGCGCTGCGCACCAACCCGGCCCAGGCCGAGAAACTGTGGCTCGAGATCCCGGAATACGGCGCCTACCGCGAGCTGGATGCGTTCAAGCAGTTCTGCAACCAGGTCAAGGCCCACGGTGGGAAAATTGGTCTGGAACATGTCGGCAACCATTTCGTCCGCATCAGCGAACTACATGATTTGGGACTGGACTACATCAAGATCGACGCCGCCCTGATCCGCGATATCGACAGCAATGCCGCCAACCAGACCATCGTGCGCAACCTGTGTACGATCGCTCACACCATCGGTCTGATCGTCATTGCCGAAGGCGTTCAAAGCCAGGGCGAAAAGATTACCCTGCCCGAACTCGGGCTCGACGGCCTCACCGGCCCCGCCATCAGCTTAAAATCTTGAATAAGAAAATAAAAAGCAGAAAATAAAAACGCCGCACCCTGCATGAGGGTGCGGCGTTGAACAATTCAGATCGCTTCAAAATCAGTCGTTACACAGGTCATCCAGTTCGTCACCGAACAGCTTCAGGCTGTTCAGCTGCTCACGCAGGCTGCGCCGTTCAAGCAGCTTGCGCTGCGCCTCGTCCGGGAAGTCGGTAAACCGCAACACTCCACGCGAGACAAGCACCTCGATCAGGTCATCCAGCACCCGCACCATCGGCAGGTCCGACTTGGCCAGAGCGCTGTCCTCTCCCGCCAAAGAGCGGGAGAAGTCAGCCACCTCGGGTGCCGTCTTGTCCATCGGTTCACAACACTCTTCTGTTGGTTCCGTGCTGACGGCGACAATTTTTCCTAAACTATCTCTTTTTACATAGACCATTCGTTGAACTACCTGTTTAGCCTGTGATCAGTTTGCCTTTGTCCAACATGCTTTGGATAATCTGATCATCAGATGTTCCAAGATCAGTAAGAGCAATCCCCTCAAGAACAATGACCTGATCAACATTACCATCACCATTGCTACTGACTTCCACAACAGCATTCCCACCTGGAGTTTGCTCTGAGAAGTGGAGATAATTACTCAAGCTAGCAACATTAGATCCTTCACCTTGAAGTAAATCGGCAAGATCAAGTGCATCTCCACCAAGCGCAAACGAATCCAGATTGAAATCGGAAATCGTATCCGTCGCAGGGCTGTCCGGTGTACCCTCATCGCCAAGTTCCCACTTAAAGACATCAGCACCGAGTCCGCCGACCAAGACTTCGTCAGCAGGTGAGGCATCAAGCACATTTCCACTCCCGTCAACTGTTACGACAAAACCGGAACTTGCACTGACAGAGCCATCATTGTCTATTGCGATAACGCTGAAATTATAATCCTGATCGTCTACAGTTAGGGCTTTTTCAATCGCAAAGCCCGTAAATTTAAACGAGGTATCATTATCATTAGCATTAGGCACAGCCTCAATAGACACACTGTTGAACAAAATGTTCGAATCCAAACCATTAATGCTGAGGTCGATTGAGTAATCAACATTAGCATTATTGGCGAAGGCAGCGGTTTGAATATCCCCATTGTTGTCGTAATAATTATAATTTCCCGTAATAGTCCCAGTATCTAAAACGTTACCTTCAGAATCGTAAACCTCCCAAACCATGGAGTCGCTATTGTTCCCACCAGTAAAATTCCCCAGATTGAAAGTTGCATTACTGACCAACGAGTCAAACGTCATATGTAGCTTTTCATTTACCGTTCCAGAATCTAGAAGATTATTGCCAAGCCCCAATCCATCTGCAGAAACCGAAAGTAGCTTTTCACTCGAACCGTTGCTAAAGGTAACAGTTCCAACAGGATCACCGATGCCGTGGCCCTCTGCATCATAGCTACTAAATAAATCAACTGAATCCGACACGGTATGATTGTCAACCGCATCCTTTATTGACGAAAAAGGCGGTGAAAGTGCAACGGTTTCAGTTGCTGGTTTGACTAGCGTAAAATCATAAGTTCCATCGTTATTAATTTTAAGATTAAAAACCTCTTTTCCTAAACTATCTTTAGCTACTAATACCGTATCATCGTTAGAAAAAGTATAGCTTAATCCACTTGGCTCCGTGATACTGTCGGCATCCAGCTTGTAAAAGGCTACTCCATCCGCCCCTGTGACAATGATATCACCGGAAACAGATAGATTTGCTTCATTATCGATCACGGCATATTGAATAGATTCAATATTAGGTACGTCGTCGGAAATATTAATAGTAACTTGTGCCGAAGCTGTACCACCATTTCTATGATCTACGGTGACTGTAATCAAATCTGTTCCGAGGGTAGCTGACGGGTTAGCATCGCTATCATTATCAACCGGTTTATTCAGCTGATACGTCCAGGTATTATTATCGCCAATCGTAAGAATGCCATAATCTCCCTCATAACTTCCGGCCGAATAGCTCACGCTATCCCCATCAGGATCACTTACATCAAATGAGCCACTAACTGTGGTAATAGTTGAACCAAGATTACTGCCACCTTCTAAACCGGCTTCATAAACAGTCTGTCCGTCACCAACAATAGTAATTGTTGGAGGATCGTTCACTGGCGTTACATCAATATTGACTGTCGCTTCATTGGATACCAGACCTTCGTTATCTTTGACTGTGTATTTAAAGCTGTCGAACCCGTTATAATTATCTTCAGGAGTGTAAGTTGCTTTTCCTGTCACAGGATCGATTACTACCGTGCCATGTGACGGCGCGAGAGTAACATCAACCGTTGTCGGATCAATCGTACCGTCGATATCCGTATCGTTCGCCAGAATATTGATCTCTACAGCTGTCTCTTCTGCTGTCGAGATCGACTCGCCTGCCGCCACCGGATCGTTCGTTGCCACAGGAGGATCGTTCACTGGATTAACGGTGATCGTCACCGTGGCGCTGTTACCTTCTTCATTAGTATAGTTAAAACTATCATTGCCATTGAAGTCTGCGTTCGGAGTATACGTTACCGTACCATTTTCGCTAAGGACAACACTGCCGTTAGCTCCCTGCGTGACTGAGGCAACGGGAGAAACTCCACCATCACTGTCGGTATCATTCGCTAAAACGTCGATAACAACCGGTGTCTCTTCATCAGTGGTCGCACTGTCATCCCTGATTACAGTGCCATCATCCACCGGATTCACGCGTACGCTAACGTTGGCCGTATTACCTTCGGTGTTGGTGTAGGTAAAGCTGTCATTGCCGTTAAAATCAGCATTTGGTGAGTAGGTAACAGTTCCATTCGCGTTAATGCTGACACTGCCATGTGCCCCCTGGGTCACCGAAGCTACCGGCGAAACCGGACCGTCGATATCGGTATCGTTGGCCAGTACGTCGATCACAACCGGTGTATCCTCATCCGTTACAGCCGCATCATTGGCGACAACGCTCGGATCATCCACAGGGTTAACGGTGACATTGACAGTACCGGTGGTGCCCTCTTCGTTGGTGTAGGTAAAGCTGTCATCGCCAAAGTAGTTGGCGTTCGGCGTGTAGGT
>JAFGXV010000020.1 GCA_016936455.1 Desulfuromonadaceae bacterium | reverse complement strand
GTTGTGAGCCGGTAGCTCAGTCGGTAGAGCATCTGACTTTTAATCAGATGGTCGTGGGTTCGATCCCCCCCCGGCTCACCATTTTTAAAATAAGTCCCTATCGTCTAGCCTGGCCCAGGACACCGCCCTTTCACGGCGGCGACGGGGGTTCGAATCCCCCTGGGGACGCCAAATAGATATGGCCCTGTTGATCTCAGATTGACAGGGCTTTTCTCTTTATGTGCAGATCGTTACACTTCTTTTCGATCCTGTAATCTTTTCACCGCTCCATCCTGCCCCCTTCTGCGGCAAGCGGCTTTCGCCCATACCCGACGACGACCCTTCATGATATATCCTTCTGAACGGCCCCAGATTGCCCAGTAATCCACTACCGAAAATCATGTGATTCCAGCGTGAGTTATCGTAATTCCTATATCCAAAATGCACTCTAACTGCTATTCCCGATGTAACAACCCGAGACCGTATCGGTGTTCCCTGTTGATATTGCACAAAACTGAACACTTGACAGAGTTCCGCAGCGAATGCCATAACTGCCACAAGTTAAACAATAAGGATCCTCCTTTTCATTAGGAAAGGAGGATCGACTGGCCCGCCTGGGCGGTCATCCCATCACCACGAGAACTGTTCAAGATGAGAACAATCAATCATCATTATCAGAACACTTCAAATCTGCTTGGCTTCATCGCCCAGCAGAACATCCCCAATTCGACAAGGACGCTGATCCAAGTCTTTTGTGGAACAGATGATCAACAGGCGGTCAAACGATTACTTGAGACGCTAAAATCCCATCTGGGCCAGGCTCATATTATTGGCGCATCAACGGCGGGAGAGATCGCCGACGGCAAAACGCACGAGCGGCAAATCCTGCTCTCTTTTTCAGTCTTCGAAACAACCGTTATTCGCACAGATCATGTCCCGGAAACCAATTACCAAAACGGCCGCAGCCTGGCATCAAGCCTTGTCACTCCAACAACTAAAGCGATCATCTGTTTCAGCGAAAGCCTCAATGGAGACCCCGAGTCTTTTATCCAGGGCATTTCCAACGTCGCTCCCAGCGTCCCGCTCGCTGGCGGCAATGCCGCAGACAATAACCACTTCCATAAAACGTATCTGATTCTTGGTCACCAGATTTACGAATCCGGCAGCGTGGCAGCCTCTTTAAGTGGTAATGAGCTGCGCGCGGCAAACGCCTACTCCCTCAATTGGCTCCCCGTTGGACGTGAATTTACCGTTACCCGCGCAGTCAGCAACCGGATCTACGAACTCAACCAGACACCGATCACGGAAATCTGCCGCAAATACCTTGGAGAGGGCACAGTCCGCGCTCTGCCGGCCAGCATTATTGAATTTCCTCTGATCAAGGACATCGATCGCACCCCCATCGCCCGCTCAATTGTTGCGGTCCACGAAGACGGCTCTTTTCAATATGCCGGTAACTTCACAGAAGGCGATCGTGTTCGCTTTTCCGTCGGCAATGTTGATGCCGTGATGGAAGGAGCAACCACTCTCCAGCACCAAATTTCCCAGTACCCGGCCGAAAGCATCTACATCTATTCCTGTACGGTCAGGAAACTTTTCCTGAAAGATACGTTACAGGTTGAATTTCAGGCACTTGAGCGCTTGGCACCAACCTGCGGCTTTTTCACCTATGGCGAGTATTACCACACTCAAAAAAACAACCAGATCCTCAATATCACGACCACGGCCCTGGTTTTGTCCGAAAGCGACCGTACTACCGCAGCAGAAAAACTCGATCCTTTGGAGAGCAAAGTCACCACCACCAAAACGCTGACCCATCTTGTCAACACGACCCAACTGGAGCTGGAGCGCACAATTGCGTTTTTGGACCAGTACAAAAAAGCCGTTGATGAAAGCGCCATTATCAGCAAAACCGACTTAAATGGTGTCATTACCTATGTGAACGACCGCTTCTGCGCTCTCTCCGGCTACAAGAAAAATGAACTCATCGGACAAAAGCACAATATCGTGCGCCATCCGGACATGCCCCGTTCAGCATTTCGCCAGATGTGGAAAACCATCCAAGACGGCGGGATCTGGCGTGGAATTGTTAAGAACCTCAAGAAAGACGGTAGCTCATACTATGTTGATGCCTTGGTGATGCCTCTGCGCGATGAAAACGGAATCATCCATGAATACATTTCCATTCGCCACGACATCAGCCGAATCATGTTGCAAGAACAACAGATTAAACGGCAGGCAACAGACGAACTGACGGGATTGCCCAACCGAATCCAACTGCTTGACGACATAAAGCTGGCGGAATCGCCCACTCTGGTCATTCTGGACATCGATGCCTTTACCGCCGTCAATGAACTTTACGGCACCCACGTCGGTGATCAGATCTTGGTTCAGGTCGGAGAACGTCTCGCCGCCATGAAAATGACCGGTCGGTTTCAAATTTACCGTGTCGCCAACGATGTCTTTGCTCTCCTTCACAGTGGTTCTGAGCCAAAACTGTCGGAAGAACTAACCTGCATTTTACAGCAGCAGTTTGAACAGCCTTTCTTCCAGAATGATTTCGAAATCCACCTCAGTTCCACCTGCGGCATTGCCGAAGGCAAAGGCTCCCTGTTCTGGCGAGCAGACATGGCTCTGCATATCGCCAAGGACAAGCGACTACCGGCGGTCACATTTCATGAAGCCCTCCTCGACAGCGAGAAACAAAAACAGAATGCCCTCTGGTTGAAAAAATTGCGCGAAGCTCTGCAACAGGAAAGAATTGAACCATTCTTTCAGCCGATTGTTGACAACGTCAGCGGAGAAATCACCAAGTACGAAGCGTTAATTCGACTGATCTCCATCGACCAGGGCCCTGTTTCTCCATTCTTTTTCCTGGATGTCGCTAAAAAAGCAAAACTCTATCCACACCTCACACGCATCATGGCGCAAAAAGCTCTGCCGCTGTTAAAGCAGGTTCCCGTTGAAATCACCCTGAATCTGTCCGTTGAGGACGTTCTTAACCCTGAAACAATTGCTTTCATCCTGGATATTCTTTCTCAGCATGACATTGACGGGCGTTTCGTTCTGGAAATCACAGAGAGTGAGGGTTTTGAGAATCTGGACGAAGTGCTGGCTTTAACACAAAAAATCAAACAAATAGGCGGCAAGATTGCAATTGACGATTTCGGTTCCGGTTATTCAAACTTTTCCTATCTGCTGAAACTGAAACCTGACTACCTCAAAATTGACGGTTCCCTGGTCAAAAACATTGATCGCGATCCCTCTGCCCGAGCCATTGTTGAAACGATTATTGCTTTTGCCCAAAAACTCCAGATTAAAACGATTGCCGAATACGTCCATTCACAGGAAATTTTTCAGCTACTCAAGGAGCTCGGTGCAGACTATTCTCAGGGATTCTGGCTGGGGGAGCCTCTGCCGGCCACTCAGTGTTTCCCCCATCTGTACGACCCGGAATAGTCGCCATCCATCCGTATCCGCAAAAAATCGAAACCGATCCGCCAACATTTTAAAATAGAACAGCCGGCAAAACCTCTGTGCCGCTCCTGAAATCAAACAAAACGGTCACGGATTTTCTCTGCTACAATGAGGAGAAGGACCTCACGGAAGGAGAGCGGGATGGAAACGAACCACTCAGAATCGCTGGGAGAGCAGCTCCATCATTGTTTCTGTCAAATCAAAGAAAACGTCAAACCCCTGGCACGCCTGGCGGTAGCATTGTATGACGGGCAAACGGACCAGCTCTACACCTTTGCTAACAGTTCGGAACAGGCTTCACCGCTGAATTACTACCAAGTCCCTCTTTCTCAGGTGCCATCCCTCAAGGTGCTGGCAGAATCAGGACAACCGCGAATTTTAGACGACCTGGGGGTTCTGGAGCGCTCTCCGGCGCTTCATACCCGGAAAATTCTCGACGCCGGGTATCGCTCCAGCTTTACGGTTCCCGTCAGAACGCAGGAAAAATTCCAGGCACTGATTTTTTTTGACTCCTATGAGAAAAATGCCTTTTCTCAGGGCACCCAATCCCTTCTCAAACTGCACAGCCAGATTATTTTCGACAAGATCTGGCAGGAAATGACCCTGTGTCGAACCCTCAGGGGGGTGCTGGTGACCGCCCAGGAATTCAGCCGATTGAAAGACGAAGAAACCGCCGCCCACCTGCAGCGGATGGCGCATTATTCACGGCTGATTGCTCTGAATCTGGCCCAGCAGTCCGGCTGCCTGAACGATGAGCAGATTGAACACATCTTCCGCTTTGCCCCCTTGCACGATCTCGGCAAGATAGCCATTCCCGATGCCATCCTGCTCAAGAAAGGCACCTTCACCACTGAAGAAACCAGCCTGATGAAAAGCCATGTCGACAAAGGGGTTGAAATTGTCGAGTGCATGATCCGTGAGTTTCAGCTCCAGAATCTGCCGCACATAGACAGCCTGCGGCACATCATTCACTTTCACCACGAACGCTGGAACGGCTCCGGTTACCCCCTTGGCCTCAGTGGATCAGCAATCCCTCTCGAGAGCCGCATTGTCGCCGTTGCCGACGTTTTCGATGCCTTGACCACTCAGCGCCCCTACAAACCGGCCTGGTCGTATGCCGAAGCCTTCGCCTATATGGACAGCGAGCTGTTTGACCCCGACTGCGTGGCATCGATCCGAAACCAGACCGATGCGCTACGCGGGATACAGCAACAGTTCAGTGACGACGGCCTAGCCTAAGCACCATGGAAGCGAATCGACCAATGCGACCAACACCTCAACGACAAGAGGAGACCTTATGACAGAACAGACTCGTTATGATCTCTGCGTTCTCGGCTGCGGACCGGGCGGCTTTGCCGGAGCCATGCGCGCCCTCGACTTCGGGAAAAACATCTGCATCGTAGAGGGAGGGGAAATCGGAGGCGCCGGGGTCAAGTGGGGAGCACTCTCTTCGAAAACCCTGTGGGAGCTTTCAAAAGACTACAGCACCGCCAGCAAGGTCAACCGTGGCTATCGAGCCACCGGGCTTCAGGTCGACTATACGGAAGTCATTGCCAGCGTTGAACAGGCCGTCAAGGAACGGCAGTACCAGATGAAAACCCAGCTCGAAACCTTTTCACCACGACGCTGGGCCGGTCCCGGCGCGATCACTCTGGTGCAAGGCTGGGGCCGCTTTATCGACCGCCACACCCTCCAGGTTCGCCAGCAGGATGGTTCTTCGCACCAGATCAGCGCTGACCATTTTATCATCGCCACCGGCAGCCGGCCACGTGCTTACCCCGGTGTCGTAGTAGACCAGTTCCGTATTTTCGATTCGGATGGCATCCTGTCTCTCAAAGCGTTCCCAAAGCGCCTGCTGATTGTCGGGGCCGGCGTCGTCGGTTGTGAATACGCAACCATCTTCAGCAATTTCGGCCATACCCAAGTCCATCTGGTCGACCATAAGGAACGGGTCATCCCCTACGAAGACCAGGATGTCAGCAGCTTTGTCGAGGACAGTCTGAGACAGGCAGGTGTCCGCCTCTACCAGAGCGCCAAGCTGCAGGAAATCCGTCGTCTGCCCGACAGCCTCGAAGCGGTGCTTGATTTTCCGGACGGTCACAGCGAAATCATCGAGGTCGATGCGGCACTGATTTCCGTCGGCCGCATTCCCAACCTTGACCAGCTCAACCTTGCGGATATCAATATTCCAGTCGGTGAAAATGGCTATCTGATAACCGGTGAGGACTGCCGGGTGGAAGGGAATATCTATGCCTGTGGTGACGTCACCTGCCATCCCAATCTGGTCAACATCTCCGAGATGGAGGCACGACTCGCCGTTAAAGACATGTTCTGCCATCGCACCCACGCCCTGAATTACCGCAACATGTCGGCGATCATGTTCTTCAACCCGTCCATCGCTACCGTCGGACTCAGTGAAGACGGCTGCCAGAAGCGCGGTCTGGCCTACCGGGTGGCCTACCTGGACAATGCGCTGGTCGGTCGCTCTATTGCCATGCGCGCCACGCGCGGTTTTGTCAAGATCATGGTGACCGATGATGACGAGATGAAAATTCTCGGCATGCGTTCTGCCGGGCCCCAGGTTTCCAATGTTGTCATGGCGATCGCCCACTTCATGGACCACGACAAGGGCGTGGCGGACGTGTTACGCTCGGTCTACCCGCATCCGACCATCTCGGAAGCGACGCAGGAATGTCTGCGCCTGCTGCTGGGAAAATCCATCTACAAGACCACTGCCTTCCCGCACTGGCTGCGGGTTCAGAGCTGGCATCCCCAGACCGGCTACCGTCGAATACGGTACGGCGGCGCAGAGTCCTGTGTCACCGACAAGCCGGCCTGAGCGCAGAGAACAGATCAGATCCGGCTAATAGTGCTGCATCTTCTGCAGCAGCGGAATGAGATGCTGATAATCGGCTGCAGTCAGGTCGCTGTGCCAGTGCCCGGTCGCCATACCGAGACCGACCCCCACCACATAAACCAGCAGCAGACACAGCGGAAACAGCCATCGCGGCACCGCAACCGACTGCGGCAGGGGCGGCTTCATGGACAGGCAGCCCGTCGGACAGCTTTCAACGCAGCTCAGACAACCGGTGCACTGGGTACTGCAAACCGCCTCCTGTCGATGCACCTGAATATGGAATGGACAGGCGCGGCTGCACTGGCGACAGTCGGTGCAGTTCTCACGCTGACGGCGGATTTTGAACGGGCTGAACAGGCTGAGAACCCCGAGCAACGCGCCATAGGGACACAGATAGCGGCACCAGACATTGCGGTACAGCAATGACAGCCCGACCAGAACGCCCAGGACCAGCAACGTGGTGCGGGACGGATGGGTAAAAAAATGCAGCATCTTGATGTCGCTCACTGCCCAGTAGGGTGTGCGCAGAAAATCGCCAATCGCCGGGGCCATCATATCGACCCACAGGATTTTGACGAAAAACGCCAGCAGCAGATACTTCAAAGAGCACAGCAGTCGATCCAGCCAGCGCCAAGGCACGAAATTACGCCCGAAGAGACGCTGCCCCAGCTTCCACAATCCTTCTGAAAGAGTCCCGACAGGACACAGCCACGAGCAGAACGATTTCTTGGTCAGAAAACTCATGGACATGAAGGTGAGAAGCAAGACCAGAGCGGCGGGATGGCGCGTATCGAAATGATCGGCCAGCAACCAGTACTTGAGGCTGACCAGCCCACCAATGGGGAGGAATCCGTCCACACCGGTGGGCCGCGCAATGGCCGGAGTTAAACCGCCCGAGGTGAAATGCTCGACGAACAGGCCCAGCCGGATTCCCAGATAGAGCACCCACAGCAGAAACAGCCACTGCACGAGGCCGCGCCAGGCAGCAAGAGGATGGGAGAACGTCACAGAGAACTCCGAGGGTTGCAGAGAAAACGAGCCGGTACCCTGTCCCCAATGGGCGGGGCACCGGCTCGTGATTTATCATGCATTACTGACCGATGGCAATGGCTGCAACATCCTGTTCGACGCTGCCAATAGGTTTGATATCAAAATTCTCCACCAGCACCTTGGCCACATTGGGGGAGAGGAAGGCCGGCAGGGTCGGTCCAAGGCGGATATGCTTCACGCCAAGGTGCAGCAGCGCCAGCAGAACCACGACCGCTTTCTGCTCATACCAGGCGATGTCGTAAGAGATCGGCAGATCGTTGATATCCTCCAGCCCAAAGACCTCTTTGAGTTTCAGGGCGATATAGGCCAGCGAGTAACAGTCGTTGCACTGCCCGGCATCGAGAACACGCGGGATACCCCCGATATCACCGAGATCAAGCTTGTTGTAGCGATATTTGGCGCAGCCGGCCGTCAGAATAATGCTGTCCTGCGGCAGGGCCTCGGCCACATCAGTAAAATAACCGCGACTGGTATGCCGCCCATCACAACCGGCCATGACCACAAAACGTTTCACCGCACCGGACTTGACGGCGTCGATCACCTTGTCGGCCAACGCCATGACCTGGGCATGAGCGAAACCACCCACGATCTCGCCTTTTTCGAGCTCAGTC
>JAFGXV010000019.1 GCA_016936455.1 Desulfuromonadaceae bacterium | reverse complement strand
GAGGAGCAGGCTGCCGTTGACGGTGATGTCACCGGCCAGGGAGGTGTTAACGCCGCTGCCCAAATAGAGGCTGCCGAACTTAGCTCCGGAGGGGATGGTGGGTAGGTTGGTGGTGGTGTCTATGGACACATTCTGCCCGTCAGTGGGTACGCTGCCCAGACTCCAGTTGGTGGTTGTATTCCAGTCGGTAGAGGTGGTTCCAAGCCAGTTGTTGTAGGTGGTGGAATCGACGACGTCGGTTGCACTGTCCATATTGACCAGGGTGCCGGGATGTCCGGGATCGTTGCTACTGAAATCCGGCAGGGTGTTTATAAAAATGTTTTCAAAAGGATAGTAGGCAACCAGACTGGTATCTGCTCTATCAGTGTCAGACAGTCCCTGAAACATGTTGTCGCGGATTTCATCGACCGTTCTTACATCGTTCCAGAAACGCACCTCGTCAATCTGACCATCAAAGTAGAATCCATAGGATTCAAGCTCAGCCCCGATCAGAATGCCATCATTATCTGCCGCGATGGTAAATGTATGTGTACCAACGACGACGCCATCTAAATAGAGGATTCCGTTACGATCCGCTGACGTAAAAGCAAAATGGTGCCATTCGCCATCGAACGCATCAGTTCCAACGGCCATATCCGCTTTATATTCACCATCCTCAATACCAAAGTTGCTGTTTAATTCATTTTTTCCGATAAAGAATCTTGTTCCGTAAATTCCATCAGAATCCACAGATCCGATAATTGCGCTGTAGCCATCTGTAACATCGCCATCAAAGCGGAACCAGCCTTCGACGGTGTAGTTATCACCCAAATCGACTCGGCGTAAACCGGTTGAGGCGTAATCGTCCGTGCCATCAAAATCGAGGGCATTGTTAACGTCGGCCAGTTGGCCACTGAACCCGGCGGGCGCCAGTGTTTCAGCCTCAATGCTGCCGCTTGCCGCCTCCAGCTCCCAGTCTCCACCCAGCGCAGCGTTGCCGGTGAGATCCTCCGAAGCCGCCACATCAGCGCCGGTGAGTTGCGCCAGCTCGTCGATAAAGGCGCGACCGGTTTCATCCCCAGCGACGTTACAGCCGTAGAGCAGCAGATCCCCCTGTTCGCTCAAAGCGGAACCGAGCTGCCGCAGGGCATCGCCGTAGGTCTGCAGATTGGTGCTGTCCAGAGTCAAACTGCCCAGCTGCAAGCTGCCGGTGCTGCCGTGGCTGAATAGGTGGATGGCATCGACACTGGCCGCCGGAACCGTCTGCAGATAATCCGCCATCGCCTGCAGGGCGTCGCCACGGCCATCGAGCAGCACCACCGCGCTGCCTTTTGGCGCGGCAGCTATCAGGGTTTGAACATCCGGCAGGGTGTCGAGGATAAAGACCACCTGATGGGATTCGACCGGGGCCGAAGCAGAGACGGAATGGATCACCTGAAAACCTGTCGACATGGGTAACTCCTTGGGGCAAAGCAGGATATCTGGCCGAACTTGATCGCCATAATCTTATCTGGTCAGCGCGGCAGGCCTCTGCACAGCGGCGATGAGGCAAACTCTGACCAATAGACGTATCATCGAAGCGATTAACAGGTCATTAACGGGGCGGGAAAAAACGATGCGCAGGTCATTATTTTTCGTTTATCTTGCCATCGGCCCAGACGGTAGAGGCGTGAAAGTGCGGCGTTCAACCCCGTGGCAGGTCGGAATGCAGCGGCAGATGGAGGGTGAAGCAGCTGCCTGTGCCGGGGGTGCTGACGAGAGTCACCCGGCCGCCGTGCAGACGCATGATCAGGTCGACCAGGTAGAGGCCGAGGCCGAGGCCGGGGTGGCCATCGTGGTGGCGGTAGTATTTGCCGAAAATGGCCTGCTGCCGGGAGGGCGGAATGCCATCACCCTGATCCCGGACGTGAATGCGGAGACCGTCGGAATCCTGCTCAACACGGATGGCCACCGGGGCCTGTGGGGGAGAGTATTTCAGGGCGTTGAGCAACAGGTTCTGCAGCGCGATGGCCAGCAGTTCAGGGTCGACCCGCAGTTCCAGTGCCGGGCAGGCAACGGCGATACGGTCAGGCCCCGGTTCGACACTCTGACAGGACTGAACAACCTGAGCGATCAGGTTATCGAGGCGCACTTCCTGGGCGTTGGCCCGCCACACCGCCCCTTCGTTGCGGTCGATCTGCAGGGCGCGCTCGACCAGTGCGTTCATTTTGGCGGTGGCATTCTCAATCCGCCGCACCACCCGTTCGCGCAGCTCGGGGTCATCCCCTCTGTCTGAGAGCATCTCCGCGCTGCCGGCCATGACGCTCAGCGGTGTCATGAACTCGTGGCTGACCAGGCGCAGAAACTGATGATGGGCAACATTGGTCTCCTTTTCATCCTCCAGAGCCCGCCTCAGCTGCTGCTCGACCCGCTCCAGCTCAGCCGTGCGCTGTTCCACGCGTTGTTCCAGTTCCTGCTCCATGGCCAGGGCTTTGGCCAGCGCGGCGTCGCGCGCGGCTTCATGCTGGCGACGCAGGGTCTTGATGTCATCGACGATCACCAGCTGCAGCAACACCCAGTGGATCAGGCAGGCGACGACGAAAAGCGTGGAGAAATCGAAAGGGAAGTCAACCAGCCCGAACAGCCTGAGGGCGTGCAGGATGATCAACAGGATCAGCACGCTAAAGCAGAGCAGGTAGCGGATCGCCCGCAGATCGCGACGCAGGGCCATAAGGCAGCTGCCGGTCATGCTGACAACAAACAGGCACAGCACGTAACCCCATTCGATCTGCACTGCGGTACCTGTCTGCCCCAGCAGCAGCAACAGCATGACGCTGACAAGCACGGTGCCGGTCAGCCCCCCGGCCAGCCGGCAGCTTCCGGGCCAGTAGCGCTGCGGTTTGACGAATGCGGCAAACAGGCCGTAAAAGGACAACGCCGCCGCCAGCTGGGACAGGGCAAGAAGGATTTTGTCGGGGAACGGAGCTTCGGGCTGCAACAGCAGCAGCAGGTAGCCTTCGATCTGCATCAGCGTCAGGGCTGTGCTACCGACAAAGGTAATGTACCAGAGGAAGATGGGCTGGCGCAGGCTGAACCAGTAGAACAGGTTGATCAGCACGATGACCAGCGCGGTCATCAGCGCCCCACCGTGGAGCAGAGCCGTTCGCACACTGTGGGGGAGATAGGCCTGCGGCTGCCACAAAACCGGGCTGGCCTGCAGGGCGGTGGCGTTTTCGACCCGCAGGAAAAAGGTCTGCTGTGGTTGCGACCCCAGATCGAGGGCAAAGATGACATGGCGGGCGGGGAGTTCCCGCTGCGACCAGTTGCGCGCCGGCGCAATCTCGCGGACCGGCTCCTGTCCGGCCAGCGCCGGGAACAGGCTGACCCGGTCCAGATAGGCCGGCCCGACCACCAGCCACCAGATGGCGGGGGCATCGGCGCTGCGCTGCAGGGTGATCCGCAGCCAGAGCACGGTGTCGCGGTAGCCGACGTTGGCGCTGCCGGGCAGCGGTCTGAAGGCGGTGGCCGGCAGCTGGCGGATCGCGGCAATGTCGCGCTGTTTGCTGTCATCGAGGTACTGGGCCAGATGACCGTTCAGAGCGATGGTGGGGGCGTTGGCGGTCAAGGTGACCGGGGACAGCTGGCCGGAGGCCGGAGCGATGGACGGCGGGTCTTCGGCCTGGGCGCGCACGGACAGCATGCCAACCACCAGCAGCAGTATCAGGCCGATGGTCAGCCGCTGTGTCGTGCCGGCAAATGTCATGGGGTGGGTGATTCCCAGAGGGGCAGCCTGATGCGGTAGCCCTGACGCGGAATATTCTCGATCGGATTAAGGTTGATGTCCGCCAGAGTCAGGCGCAGCTTCTGCCGTAACCGGGACATCATGACCGGCAGCGACTCGGCTTCCGCCTGACCGAGGGTGGTTTCCAGGGCCGCCAGCAGCTGCGGGCTGGTCACCAGTCGCCCCTGAGCGCCGAGCAGGGTGCGCAGGCAGACGGTTTCACCGGCGGTCAGCATCACGATCTCCGGCGCATCGGGCGCATCGGCCCTGGTGGCCAGGCGCAGACACTGCTGGCGCGGGTAAAAAAGCCATCGACCCAGCTGCGACAGCCGTTCATCGGGGATATGATGGTAGCGCGACAGACAATTGCGCACGCGCAAGGCCAGTTCACGCAGCACGAACGGCTTGTTGATGAAGTCATCGGCCTCCAGCTCAAGCGCACTCAGACGGCTCTCCTGGTCGCGCCGGCCGGTAATAACCAGCGCCGGAACGGTGGAAACCCGGCGCAGATCGCGCAGCAGTTTCAGCCCGTCGCCATCGGGCAGGTTGAGATCGAGCAGGATCAGGTCGAAATCCTGCCGGTCCAGCAGGGCCCGGAAGCCCTGCGCCAGGGCCGTTGTCGTCACGGCATACCCGGCCAGGGAAAAATAATCTTCCAGCGTCTCCCTGAGGTCCGGATCGTCTTCAACGATCAGCAGCTGTCCGGGTCGTTTGGTGAGGGTCATGGGGTCAGCATGTCAACTAGGCAAATCAGCAAAAAAACACCTCCCGATTTCTGGACTTTAACGAAGTTGCGCTGCGCTGTCAAAGCAAAGCCCTCGCGTGTATCGTGCCCCCCGCCCATGCAGCACATGCGGTTCAGGAAACGGTCGCAGAATTGAACCGTGCATGGCTTGTTTCCCTTTAATTGCCGTCACACCAAAACCAGCGGCGCAACAAAAGGCTGGACGGAACGCTTTCTTTATTATTATACTCAAACGTTGTTGTATATTGTATACACAGACCAGCTGCTATCATCCCGGCCTTTCGGGCTGTTAGCCGGTTTTCCCGGCTGACGGGCAGGGCAGCGAACCTTTATTATCGTGTGCCACGACCGGCTGGCGACACAGGGAGAACTTTCATGGAACAGACGGCAACCACCGCAGGCCTGCGCGCCAAGACGCTTGAATGTGTTGATTTTACCAAGCAGCTGCTGCTCAACCCGGCTCAAATCTTCCGCAATCTGAGCAAAACCGGCGGCTACAGCGATCCGCTGATGCGAATCGTCAGCATGGGTCTGCTGGCCGGCATCGTCAAAATCTTTGTCACCTTCTTTTACATGATCAACGGCGCTTCGGTCGGCCTGTTCACCGCCCTGTCGGCCGTCCTGTTTGTGCCCATCACCCTGATTGCCTTCTGCTATGGCGGATCTTTTCTGCTGTTCATCGCCATGAAAGCGCTGGGGGCCGACAGTGAGATTGAAACGGCATTCCGCGTCTGTGCCCAGATCAGCGGCATCGCACCGATTGCCGTCATCGCGCTGGCGATTCCCTACGCCGGCAACCTGATCATGCTGGCACTGCTGGCCTACCTGCTGATCACCGCCGCCATTGAGGTCTATCAGCTCAGCAGCAACACCGCCTGGATGATCTTCGGCATCAGCTGCGTTCTGCTGGCGATCCTGTCCTTGGGCTCGGAGTTCCGCAACCGCCATCAGGCAACGTCCGCCGAGCCGGCCCCGGCAACCCTGGTCTGCCCGGCCCTTCAGCCTGACGCGCACTAGACGCAGGCGAAAAGGAGTTTTCATGCTGACGGTTCCCGTCACCAAGGGTGAATACCACACCCCTTCGACAGCAGCCTGCTGGCCGCTGAACCTGATGCCGACGCCGGGGTTCTACGTTCAGGCTTTCTGGATCGTTTTCCGGGCGGCGCTGATGGCGAAAAAGGGCATGTATATCGACGGTGACTGGGCCCTGAGCAGCCTCAGAACCATCCGCGCGCTCGAGCGTTGTGGTGCCGAATTGGACATCCGGGGTCTGGAGCATGTCCAGGCGAGCCATGAACCCTGTGTTTTTATTGGCAACCACATGAGTACGCTGGAAACCTTTGCGCTGCCAACCCTGATCGCCCCGTACCGGCGGGTCACCTTCGTCATCAAGCAGAGCCTGATTGATTATCCGCTGTTCAAACATGTCATGCGCTCGCGCGATCCGGTCGTTGTCAACCGCAGCAATCCGCGCGAGGATCTGAAGGTGGTGCTGGAAGAGGGGATCAAGCGACTGAAACAGGGGGTCTCCATTGTGGTCTTTCCGCAGACCACCCGCACCACAGAGTTTGCTCCTGAGCACTTCAACTCGATCGGCATCAAACTGGCCCAGAAAGCGGGGGTGCCGGTCATCCCGCTGGCACTGAAAACAGATGCCTGGGGCAACGGGCAGCGGCTGAAAGACTTTGGCCGCATTGACCCCAGCCGACGGATTCACATCGAATTCGGAGCTCCGATGGCTGTCTCCGGGCAGGCGCGGGATGCCCATCAGCAGATCATCCACTTCATCCAGGATCGGCTGCAGCAGTGGCAATAGGATCGGTCTCGCCAACGCAGCCACATGAACCAGCCACAAAAAAGGCGCCCCTTCGGGACGCCTTTTTTGCTTCTCATTTAAACAATCACACCCTCAGTGGCTGCCACACCCGCTACAGCTGGAGCTGCAGGAACTGCCGCTTTTTGGGGTGATGGTAAAACCGTCCTGCACATAATGAATGACCTGATCCCCGGCAAAGCGGGCGACCTGCGGGTCGAGCAGGACGTTGATGTCGTTGATGGTTTTCTGTGTATCCTGATCCGTTGCCTCATCCAGAGTCAATCCCAAAGAGGGACCACCTCAGCCAAAGCCTGCCAGCACCAACCGCAGCGCTTTGCCGGGATGATCCTTGAGGATACCCTGCAGCACGTTCTTGGCTTCATCCGTAATTGTCAGCATTGACGTTTCCTTTCGTTTGCAAACCGCAGGGACAGCGCCCCTACAGCAGATAATCCTGATACAGCTGGTCATCAAACCCGACCAGACAGTCCGACCCAACCCGCAGCGTCGGCGCCCGCAGGGTGCCGGAGGGCCCCAGCGCACCCTTCAGCACGGCCTCGCGCGTTGCCGCAGACGGCTCAAGGGACTGAATCTTCTTTCCCCTGACAACCACAACCCGGCCCGCTTGCGCCAGAAATTCCCACGCCTGATCGGCGCCGTACTGCTGTTTGCGAGCGTCTTCCTGCTGTCGGACTTCAACCTGATGGGCCTCAAAGAACCTTTGAGCCTTGGTGCAGGAGGTTCAGCCTTTGCGGAAATAGATCCAGTCAACAGTGGGCATAACCGCTCCATCAATTCTTTCTATGTTTTCGACAGAAAACTATGTGTAAAGTTGATGGGTTGAAAAGTCAAGAAAAAGATCCCCCACCCCGATCCCCATCGCTGTCTGTTGCGGACGGTAAAACTACTGGCGCACCCGGGTCATTCCGCCCGGTCCGCGGACAATCCGCACCCGGTCGCCCACCTGATAGACATCATCGGCTTCCTGCACCACGGCAATGACCTCGCCGCTGTCGAGCTCAACCGTAATCTCCAGTCCGTTGGCCTGGGTTGCGCCCTGCTCCACCGCGGCCCCCACCAGTGCTCCGCCGACGACTCCGGCCACCGTTGCCAGAGCCCGTCCATGACCTCCTCCGACCGCATTGCCGGCAATGCCGCCGAGTACCGCGCCACCCAAGGTTCCCAGTCCGGTCTGGGTGCCTTCGATATGCACGGGTTCAACAACCAGCACCGTGCCATAAAAAACAGAAAGCTGGCGCTGGATCTGCGACCGTGAATAATACTGCGCCGAAGGAGGACTGGCGCAGGAAACCAGCCAGACCCCAATGGCCATGAACAAGAGAGATCGTACCACCGTTTTCATAGTGCCCTCCCATATGGCGATTACCGCCCTGACAGACGATCAGATTTCGAGAACGGCGCCGACGCTGCCGAAGAAAAAGCGCTGACCGATCCGCTCTCGCAGCTGAGCCGCCCGCGCCTGCCCGGTACAGTGTGACACCCCGATTTTTTCGATGCCGAACCTCTCCAGATCCGCCACCGTGCGCTCGAACTGGTCCGGGCTGGCGGGACCAAGGTGGGTCCCCCCGACCACAGCATGGATCGGCTCACCCGGCAAATGCTTCTGCACGTGCAGCAGGGTGTTGATCATGCCGGCATGGGCGCAGCCCAGCACCACCACCAGCCCGCGGCTGCTGCGAACCACAACCGCCATGTCGTCGACGAAAGGGTCCGCGGTAAAGGCGCCGTCATCCCCTTTGACCACCAGACTCGGCTCCCCCTTTTCATAGTCTGTACGCCGTTCCACCTCGCCGGTCACATAAACACCTTCGGCAATCTGCTGGAATTGTGGCGTCCAGCAAAACCGCGCGCCCAGCGCTTCAAAGACTTGCTGGCGCTTCGGGATGCCGATAAAGCGCAGGGCATGGTCCGTTCGGTGGTAACGCGGGACAAAAATCTGCGGATGAGCATAGACATCGATCGGTCCTGTCTGCGCCAGCACCAGGTCCAGTCCGCCGGCATGATCATAATGGCCATGGCTGATGACGATCTGGTCGACCTCGCGCAGATCCTTGCCCAGCACCCGGGCGTTGCGTTCAATGCCCAGCCCTTGTCCGCTGTCGACCAGCAGCCGAGTCGCCGGCGTCTCCACCAGGCAGGCAAAACCGTGCTCGCCGATCGCCGGAATGGCCCGACCGACGCTGTTCTCACATAAGATCGTCACAACAACACTCATCACATCCTCCCGCCGCATCCTCTTCAAAAAAACACCACTCAGAATCGTTCACCCTCGGAGTATAGCACAGTCCGCCACACCACGGCGAGGGACGGCAGAAGATCTGTGTGGTGCAGGCGCGTTTTTTCATTTGACAGCGTCGGAAAGATTTCACTAGAATCGATTCTCTGTTTTTTGTGGGCCTATAGCTCAGTTGGTCAGAGCCACCGGCTCATAACCGGTTAGTCCCAGGTTCGAGTCCTGGTGGGCCCACCATTTACAAACACCCAGCAGAAGGCAGTTATGACAGGGTCACGACGGTCGGAGTTCCGGCCCGAAACAGTGCATCATCATTGGCTTTTTTACCGAGAGTGCAACCACACCAGAGTTGCACTCTCTTTTTTTGACAGGCTCGGATGATGGCGATCAGGCACCCGCGACTGCAGGACCTGACCGGGTTGCTCAACCGGCTCTACCCGCCAGCACTGGCGGAAAGCTGGGACAACGTCGGTCTGCAGGTCGGTGATCCGCAACAGGAAATCTCCCGCATCCTGATCGCTCTTGATCCCAGCCGGGCCGTCATTGAACAGGCCCGCCATCACCTCTGCCAGCTGGTGCTGACGCACCATCCCCTGATTTTCCGACCCGTAAAAAAAATCACGCCTCAGGACGCAACCGGCCACATCCTGTTCACCGCCATCCAGTCCGGCATTGCTATTTTCAGTGCCCACACCAATCTCGACAGCAGCGCCAACGGCCTGAACGACTGGCTGGCCGCTCGTCTCGGCCTTGAACAGACCCGTCCGCTGCAGCCACCGAGCAGCGGCTCACTCCTGAAACTGGTGGTCTATGTCCCCGCAAGCCACCAGCAGCAGGTGGCTGACGCCCTGTTCGCCGCCGGGGCCGGCACCATTGGCGGTTACGACCGCTGCTCTTTTTATACCGCGGGAACCGGAACCTTCCGTCCCGGGATGGCCGCGTCCCCCTATGTCGGCACGCCCGGCCAGGACGAGCAGGTCGATGAAATCCGGCTGGAAACGGTCCTGCCACGGCATCTGCAGCAGCGCGTTCTCGACCGCCTGTTCAAAAGCCATCCCTACGAGGACGTTGCTTTCGATCTGTTCGCCCTGGAGAATCAACCGACACAGCATGGACTCGGCCGCATCGGCCTGCTGCCCCGGCCACTGGAACTCGAGGCTTTCGCCACACAGATCAAACAGCAGCTCGGCTGCACGACGCTACGCCAGGTGCAGGGCCACACCAAAACACTGCGCAAAGCCGCCGTCTGCAGCGGCAGTGGTGCATCGGTTCTGCATGAAGCGGCGCGACAGGGTGCCGACGTGCTGGTCACCGGCGACCTGAAATACCATGAGGCCCTGACGGCTCAGGAGCTCGGTCTGTCGGTGATCGACGCCGGCCATTTCGCCACCGAACAGATCGTCACCACCGGACTGCAACAGGTTCTGCAGCAGTCTCTCGCCGGCACAGACTGGCACATTGACATCCTGACAGCACAGCAGGTTCAGGATCCTTTTACATATATTTAACCCGTACTCGACAGGGAGGCACACCGTGGAAGATGTTGTACAACTGCTGATTGACGTTCAGGAGCTGGACCAGAAAATTCTTGAAGCCCAGAACACCAAACAGCGCCTTGAACTGGAACAGCAGCAGCTGGACAAACAGGTCGATCAACTGCAGACCGTCATCGACGACCTGAGCAGCCGCATCCGTGAGCAGCAGACAGCCTGTGAAGAGCTGAGCCAGGCCCTGCTGCAGGAAAAAGCCAATATCGAAAAATCGGAATCGCGCCTGCCAGGCATCAAAACGCAGAAGGAGTATCTGGCCGTCCTGAAAGAGATTGATATTGCCAAGAAGCAGATCAAAGATCTGGAAGAGCTGCAGCAGCAGAAAAATCAGGCCATCGAGGAGCTCGAAAACGATCAGCAGGAAAGACAGCAGGCACTGGATGAAATCAACAACTCCAGCGAAAACCGCTGCGGCGAGATCCGCGAGCTGCTGGGCGAAGTGGAGGAGATCCTGTCGAACGAGGATGGCAAGCGCGACGCACTGATCGAGCAGGTGCCGCAACCGTTCCGTTCGCGCTACGAGCTCGTCCTGAAGCGCCGCAATGGTCAGGCCATTGTCGAAGCGCGCAACTACACCTGCACCGGCTGCCACATGCGTCTGCCGCCGCAGTTTTTCAATGCCCTGCTGAAAAACCGGGGGATCGAGTGCTGCCCGCACTGTAACCGCATGCTGTTCATCAGCAACCCGGAAGACTAGTTTTTATCCCGGCTGCTGCCACTTCTCTCGAGAACACAGCAGCCATCATAGACAGATCTGGTCGAAGAAGCACAGGCGATCGCCGGTTTCGAAAGAGGCGGGAGGAAAGTCCGGGCTCCACAGGACGGGATGGTTCCTAACGGGAACCGGGGGTGACCCCAGGGACAGTGCCACAGAGAGCAGACCGCCTGTTGACGCTTCGGCGACGGCAGGTAAGGGTGAAAGGGTGAGGTAAGAGCTCACCAGCTTCGCTGGCGACAGCGAAGGCTCGGTAAACCCCATCCGGAGCAAGGCCGAATAGGGAGGCGTTTGAGGGCGGTCCGTCCGAAGCCTCCGGGTTGGCTGCTTGAGACCGTCGGCAACGGCGGCCCTAGAGGAATGATCGCTACCTGACCCGCGGTAACGCGCTTCAGGCACAGAACCCGGCTTATGGGCTTCTTCGGCCACTTTTATGACCCGGTGCACACAATGACAAGCTGTAACAGGGCGCAGGAGTGGGAACAGCTGGTGCTGCGCCTTCAGCGCGAACTGACGGCTCTTGATCGCGAAGAGCGGCTGTGGATTCAGCAGAATCTGCACCACATCCAGACGCTGCAACGGCAGCTGCATCAGCTGTTTTGCATGGCAGGGGGGCCGGAGATCTGCGCGCGGTGCGCCGGCAGCTGCTGTGAGCACGGCCATAACCACATGACACTGGTCAACCTGCTGGCGGCACAGCTTGAAGGCTGTCTGCCACAGGCCGATTTTTCCTGCAGCTGTCCGTTTCTTGGCGACAGCGGCTGCGCCCTGCCGGCGGCCGTTCGTCCCTACAACTGTGTCACCTTTATCTGTGAGGCCATCGAGGCGGCGATGGACACCGAACAGCGGCTTCGGTTTTACCGGCTCGACCAGCAGCTGCGCGAGCTCTACCAGTTGTTTGACCAGCGCTACGCCGCTTCCAGCCTGCGAGGGCTGCTGATAGCCAGTCGTCGCCTGGGAAACGTACCGCTTCTTTCTCGTTGCTAGGAATCATCCCTCTCACTGCATGGAATGAGATGCTCATGGACATTCAATTTTCCCGCGATAACGGACCCATCGACGACCTGATTGAGGATCTTCTGCGTCAGGCTGACGTTCATCACCCCTATATCATCCGCGAAATGATCATCAGCGCCCTCAAGGCCGGCCAGGGCAGTGACTATCTCGCCGATCTGAAACTGATGCGCACCACCATGAAAGAGATGCGCTACACCAATCTGATTTTCAGCCCCTATCGTCAGCGGCGCAAGGTCACCATCTTCGGTTCTGCCCGCACCATGCCGGACGAACCCATCTACCAGAAATGCGTCACCTTTGGTCGCTTGCTGGCGGAGAACAACTACATGGTCATTACCGGCGGCGGTGGTGGCATCATGGAGGCCGGCAACGAGGGCGCGGGAGCGGAAAATTCGTTTGCCGTCAACATCAAGCTGCCGTTCGAGCAGGACACCAACCGGGTTATGGCTAACAGCGAACGCACGCTGATGTACAAATATTTTTTCAACCGCAAGGTGGCCTTCCTCAAGGAAGCGCAGGCCGTTGCTCTGTTCCCCGGCGGCTTTGGCACCCTGGATGAAGCCATGGAAACCCTGACCCTGGTGCAGACGGGGAAGAACCCGCCTATCCCGCTGGTGCTGATCGACGACGATCAGGGCACCTACTGGGAAGACCTGCTTCAGTTCATGCGCAAGGTGCTGCTGCCTCACGGCCTGATTTCCGGCGAAGACTTCGGGCTGTTCACCATCACCCGCGATCCACAGGAGGCGTTTGATGTCATCGACAGCTTTTACCGCGTCTACCACTCCAGCCGCTATGTCGGTCAAACCCTGGTCATCCGCCTGAACAAGACCCTGACCAGCGGCCAGATTGCCACCCTGGAAAACGAGTTTTCCGAAATCCTGCGTGAGGGCGGCCATGTCCGGCCAACAACCGCCTTCGAAAAGGAAAAGGACGAGCCGGACCTGTGGCACCTGCCCCGTCTGGCGGTTGATTTCAACCGGCGCAGCTTTGGCCTGCTGATCGCATTCATCCGGCGCATCAATTCCTTCGAGGGCTAGAGCATGGGGTACCACAACCTGCAAAGCTGCGTACGCGAACTGGAGCAAACCGGTCAACTGCACCGTCTCGACGTCGAACTGGATCCCCATCTGGAAATCGCCGCCATTCAACGCCGCGTCTATGCCGCCGGCGGACCGGCGTTGCTGTTTACCCGCGTCAAAGGGTGCCGTTTTCCACTGCTCGGTAACCTGTTTGGCACCCTTGAACGGACGCGCTACCTGTTTCGCGATACCCTGTCCACCGTTCAAAAGCTGGTGGAAGCCAAGCTGGAACCGGCGGCCGTGGCCAGGCGGCCGTGGCAATTCATGGGAGCCCCACGGGGGGCCTGGCACCTGTTGCCCAAGCGCGTCCAACAGGGCCCGATCCTGTCGGCTTCCACGGCCCTGGACCAGCTGCCACAGCTGGTCTCCTGGCCGCAGGATGGGGGCCCCTTCATTACCCTGCCCCAGGTGTACAGTGAACATCCTCACCGCCCTGGCGCCCGCAACGCCAACCTTGGCATGTATCGCGTTCAACTGGGCGGCAATGCCTACGAATCGAACCGGGAAGTCGGGTTGCACTACCAGATCCATCGTGGCCTCGGCGTTCACCACGCCGCCGCCATCGAACGTGACCAGACATTGCCGGTGAATATTTTTGTCGGTGGGCCCCCGAGCCTGACCGTGGCCGCCGTCATGCCGCTGCCTGAAGGGATGCCGGAACTGTCGTTTGCCGGACTGCTTGGCGGCCACCGCATCGCCATGATTCACCCCGAGAAGGGCCTGCCTTTCCCGGCCGAAGCGGATTTTGTGCTGCGTGGCACCATTGATCCCCATCGCACCAAGCCGGAAGGTCCATTTGGCGATCACCTCGGCTATTACAGCCTGATCCACGACTTTCCCGTGCTCACGGTCGACCAGGTTTATCATCGCCCCGACGCGATCTGGCCTTTTACCAGCGTCGGCCGCCCGCCCCAGGAGGATACCAGCTTCGGCGCCTTTATTCACGAGCTGACCGGCGATCTGATCCCCAGCGTCCTCCCCGGTGTCCATGCCGTCCATGCCGTCGATGCGGCCGGGGTTCATCCGCTGCTGCTGGCCATCGGCAGTGAGCGCTACACCCCCTATGTGGACAGTGGCAGCCAGCGCCCGCAGGAACTGTTGACACAGGCCCATGCCATCCTCGGACAGGGTCAACTGTCGTTGGCCAAGTACCTGTGGATCGCCAATCATGGCGATGCGCCGCAGCTCGATATCCACAATACGGCCGCATTTTTCAGCCATATGCTCGAGCGGGTCGACTGGCGACGGGATCTGCATTTTGACACCCGAACAACCGTCGACACCCTTGACTACAGTGGTCACGGCTTCAACCAGGGCTCCAAGGTCGTCATCGCAGCCTGCGGTCCTGCTTGTCGGACACTACCAACGGTTCTTCCTGACACTCTCAGCCTGCCGCAGGGCTTTCATTCACCGCGCGTCGCATTGCCCGGAATTCTGCTTGTTCAGGGGCCGGACTGTTCCACGACCGAGCACTCCCCGACAGCGGACCTGGAGACCTTTTGCCAGGCCTTTGCCACCGATGATCCGATTAACACCTTTCCCCTGCTGGTGCTCTGCGACGACAGCCCGTTTTGCGCCGCGCAGCTGAACAATTTTCTCTGGGTGGCGTTTACCCGCTCCGACCCGGCGCGCGACATCTATGGTATCGGCGCATTCTCGCAGCATAAACACTGGGGCTGCCGTGGCGCACTGGTCATTGATGCCCGTCGTAAAGCGCATCACGCTCCCCCCCTGGTCGACGATCCGGCTGTCGAGCACCGGTTAAATCAACTCGCTGCTCGCGGCGGCCCTTTGCATGGTCTTATCTGATACGTCTTTTAACTTTTTCTGATGGAATAACCCATGAGTTTCACGCTGACAAACGCTATCGGCAACACTCCGCTGGTTGAGCTGAAAAAATTGAATCCAAATCCGCGGGTGCGCATTCTGGCCAAACTCGAAGGCAGCAATCCCGGCGGCTCGATCAAAGACCGCCCGGCCTGGTACATGGTCAAGAAAGCTCTTGAGAATGGCTCCTTGGTGCCCGGAAAAACGCTGCTGGAACCGACCTCCGGCAACACCGGCATCGCGCTGGCCATGATCGGTGCTGCGCTGGACATCCACGTCAAACTGGTTATGCCACCCTGCGTCAGCATGGAGCGACGCGCCGTTCTGGAGGCCTATGGTGCCGAAGTGGTGCTTTCCGCTCCGGGTCAGGCCACGGATGGGGCCATCCGGCTGGCGCATGAGATTGTCGCCAACGATCCGGACCTCTATTTTATGCCCAACCAGTACAGCAATCCGAACAATCCCCTGTCCCACTACGAGACCACGGGCCCGGAAATCTATCGTCAATGCGATGGCCAGGTTGATGCCTTTATTGCCGGTCTGGGAACATCAGGGACACTCATGGGAACCGGCCGCGCCCTCAAGGAACGCCATCGCAACATCGGCATTATTGCCGTTGAACCCATGCTTGGACATAAGGTACAGGGGCTGAAAAATATGAGTGAGGCCATTGTGCCGGAGATCTATCATCCGGAGCAGCTGGATGACAAGATCGTCATCCACGATGAGGAAGCCTTCAACTGTGCCCGCGATCTGGCCATTCATGAAGGGCTGTTTGTCGGCATGTCGAGCGGGGCCGCGGTTGCCGGCGCCCTGCGCATCGCCTCAAGGCTTGAAAAGGGCACCATTGTCACCATTCTGCCCGATCGCGGAGATCGCTACCTGAGCACGGCCCTGTTCCGCTCGACCTGCGCCTGCTGCCCGCCTTAGCCGACCCCGATCCAAACCCGCCTCGGCCCGCTGTTTCCTTCATGGAGACAGCGGGCTTTTTTATTTTTCGTGGCGCAATTTACGCAGCTGCAACCACTGCAGGCCAATCAGGGTACTGCCATTGAGGATACGACCGCTGTCCAGCAACTGTTCGACCTCGGGCCAGGGCACCACCCGCACCCGGATATCTTCCTGTTCGTGTGTCGCACCAGCCAGGGTTTCATCCAGCTGCCGGCTGTCAATTTCACCATAGAACAGATAAATCAGTTCGCTGCATCCCCCCGGCGACGGATAATAACGACCGACATACTCCAGGGTGTGCGGCTCACGCCCGGCCTCTTCACGGCTTTCCCGCCGCGCGACCTCGTGTGGCGACTCGCCTTCCTCGATCATCCCCGCAACCAACTCCAGCAGCCAGGCACCATCCTCGTCCGCCAATGCGCCAATCCGAAACTGTTCGACCAGCACCACGCAGTCACGCTGTGGATCGTGGAGCAACACGACAACAGCCTGGCCGCGTTCCATCAGCTCACGGGTGATCACGGGCGACAAACCGCCCTGAAACAGACTGTGGCGCAGGCGGATGCGCTCAATGGTCAGAAAGCTGCGGTAGACCGGCTCGCGCTCGACAATCTCCACCTGGTGTGTCTTCGTCTCATTGATTTCAACTGTCATAACGCGTTCCTTTTCAAATAAAAAAGGCGCCCCCTGACGGAAGCGCCTTTTTTATTCTTAACCTGAACAGCTGATTACTTGCCAGCCAGTTCCATAACCTGAGCGGTGAACGGATTGGCGAACAGGATGATCATGGCAACAACGAAAACGTAGATTGCCAGAGACTCGATCATCGCCAGACCGATCATCATGGTGGTCAGAATTTTACCGCTAGCGCTCGGGTTGCGGGCAACACCTTCAACAGCGGATTTAATAGCCAGACCCTGGCCAAGACCAGTACCGAAAGAACCGATAGCCATACCGAAACCAGCTGCGATCATACACCATGCGAAAAATGTCATTGCTTTTCTCCTTTACTACAAAAATGTGGGTTTGATTCTTCCTATACGGTATAGGACAAAGTCAACCGCCCTGACCGACAGGGCGGCATCAAGTCAATTAGTGAGCCTCTTCCAGCGCGCCGGCAATATAAATCATGGCCAGCAGGGTGAAAACAAAGGCCTGAATGAACGCCACCAGAATGCCCATCATCATCATGGGAATCGGCAAGAACAACGGCACCAGGGCAAAGAAGATCATCAGAACGATCTCGTGGCCATACATGTTGCCGAAAAGACGAAGCGACAGGGACAGAGGACGGGCCAGATGACCGATGATCTCAATGATGAAAATCAGCGGTGCCAGAGCCAGGATCGGTCCCATGAAATGCTTGAGATAGGAAATGCCATGCTCCTTGACGCCAATAATGTGCGTCATGGCGAACACCGTCAGCGCCAGGGCGGCATTGGTATTCAGGTTGGCCGTCGGCGGATAGAAGCCGGGGATCAGCGCCACCAGGTTGGACACCAGAATGAACAGCGCAAAGGTCGCGATCAACGGAAAATATGCTCTTCCCTTGGGGCCCATGGTCTCGACGATCAGGTTCTCAATGCCGCTGACCACACTTTCCATCAAGTTCTGCCAGCCACTGGGCACCTTCTTGATGCCACGGGAAACGACAAAAGCCAGAACGATCAGCAGCAGCATGACAAACCAGGTATAGGTGACATGCTCGCCGATGTGGGTATGCAGCTGTTGTTCAAGCCACTGCAGGAACAAAAAGGGATGAGTCATAAGAGATCGTGCCTCCTCGCTTAAGCTTATTAAAGTATGCGTCGAACAGTGGTCCACATCAGATTGATGACAACCACAGACAAACCAACGATCAATCCGGGAATGTTCACCCGGACAACGGCGATGAGCAGCACCAGCATCACCGCCAGGGCAGCAAGCCGGAACACATAACCCATCTGAAACCCGCGCACAGCGGGCTGCCCCGGCGCGGACAGGGCTTTAACCAGCGAGCGATGCAGCCACTGGTAGCCGACCACAACCGTCAGGCCACCGCACAGAATCCCGAGGCTGAAATCCACATCGCGCGCGACAGGACTCAAAAGGAGCAGCCCGAGCAGGATCAACCAGTTGCGCTTGGCCAGCTCCCGCAGAAGCCCGGCATCGGCATCCTGGTCTGTCGTTTCCGTCACGGCTCCTGTTCCTGCTGCGACTCCCGCTTCTGTCGCTTCAGCTCGCGTTCGGTCAGAATAAAGATATTACGGAAGCCGGATGCAATCCCGAAACCGAGAAAGATCAACAGCAGCCACGGCTTGGTTCCCAGCCACTGATCCAGACAGTAGCCCATGGCCATTCCGATCAGAATGGAGGCAACCATGCAGATACCGACGCTCGATAGAAAGCCGAGAGATTTGTAGAGCTCGCGCCGCTCGCGCCGTTTATCGCTCATCGGTGACACCTTTTCTGACCTCAGACCATACAAACGCGGTTTTGTACCATAGCACCCAAAATCTGTCAACGGCTTTTCCCTTTCACTTCCGGCCGTGTCACGAATTCACTTTGGCCCCGCCACACGAATCTGCTACACTCCCGCGCATTCCACGGCAGACAAGCGATCACGGCAGAGGGATCAGCGGCCATTCGGTCCCTAAACGAAAGCAGCCCTATGCTCAAAGATTCAACCATCATCGACATCGACAGCGCTCTCGAACTGCGCGACAAAGGGGCCGTGCTGATTGATGTGCGCAGTCCGTCTGAATTTGCTGACAGCACCATCCCCGGTGCAATTAATCTTCCCCTGTTCGACGATGCCCAGCGAGCTGAAATTGGCGTGATCCACAAGGAGCAGAGCGCCCAGGCAGCGCGCCTGCGCGGCATGCAGATCGCATCGCCGCGGCTGCCCGAGCTGATCGAACAGGCCAATGGCCTTTTTCAACAGACACGACAGCGCCTCGTCGTCTTCTGCTGGCGCGGCGGCTCACGCAGCCAGGCCATGACGGCATTCCTGCAACTGTGCGGCCTCCCAGCCTTTCAGCTGCGCGGCGGACACAAGGCGTTTCGCCAGAAGGTGCTTGATTTCTTTCAACTGGGACAGTGGGGCCGACTGCTGGTGCTACGCGGTCTGACCGGAGCCGGCAAAACCCGCATCCTCCAGCAACTGCAGCATCAGCAGCTGAAGGTCATCGATCTGGAGGGTCTCGCCAACCATCGCGGCAGCGCCTTTGGCGCCATCGGTCTGGACCTCCAGCCAAGCCAGAAACAGTTTGAGGCCCTGCTCTGGGATGAACTGCGCCACATCGGTCCGGACCAGTGGGCGTTGACGGAAGGAGAGAGCCGCCATATCGGCCGGCTGATCCTGCCACTGCGGGTCTACCAGGCCCTGCAGCTGGAAACGACCCTGTGGCTGGAAACATCGCTGGAAAACCGCATCCGTATCATCGCCGAGGACTACGACATCAGCAACCAGCCGCCCGATGCCTTTGTGCCGCCGATCAATGCCCTGAAACAGCGCCTCGGCCACACCCGCGTCAATGAACTGCTGCAGATGCTGCACCACCGCGACTGGCATGAACTGATCCGCGCCCTGATGGAAGATTACTACGATCCGCTCTATGCCCACACCAAACCGGACAATCGCATCGAGATCAGCATCGATCCGTTCGCTTCGGAACAGCCACAATTGCGGGCGGCTATTGACAGGGTTCTGACAGCGACGGATAATACGACGACAGGGTAAAGGGACTGAAAGAATGGTAAGAAATCGAAGAGGCAGGAGCAGATGAAGAACGCATCCAGTCCGGAAAAGTTCAATCCTCTGTGCGAAAAATGCGTGCGCAGCTGTCGCCAGCCCTTCGGCAGCAAGCTGCTGGAGTGCCCGCGGTTTCTGCCGCGGCCCTTCAAACTCTCGCCACCTCCGGCCAAACAGCTCGATCTTTTTTAATTCTCTTTCGCGACCGTTTCCGCCTGCACCCGCTGCCAGACCCGCTCAAGAAAGCTTCCCACATACGGTGTGAACTTCTCCGGCTCCACCAGAAAAGAATCGTGACCGTAATCGGATTCGATGCGATGGTATTCCACCGGCTGACCCAGCCCCTGAAGCACCTCCACCACCTCTTCCGTCTGCTCCGGGCGGTACAGCCAGTCGGAACTGAACGCGAACCACAGCGAGGGGCAGGTCAAACGCTCCAGCGCCTCCTCCAGACCGGAAAAATTCCACGCCACATCATACAGATCCAACGCCTTGGCCAGATAGAGAAAGGCATTGCAATCAAAACGTGAGGGGAAGTTGTTGCCGTTATACTCCAGATAGCGCTCAACCTCGAACTGACCAAAGAAATCGAACAGGCCATCCCGCGCCGTAAAACGACGCCCGAACTTCATGGCCATCGACTCTTCGGACAGGAAAGAAATGTGACCAACGGCCCGGGCCAGGGCAAAACCGCTGACGGGCTGATGCTCCGGCTTGTAATTGCCCTTCTTCCACAACGGATCGTTATAGATGGCCTGGCGGGCCAGGGCATTGAGGGCAATCGCCATGGGCGAGGTCCGGCCGGTCCCGGCAATCGGGATGATGGAGCGCACCATCCCGGGATAGTGGATTCCCCATTCCAGCGCCTGCATCGCCCCCATGCTGCCGCCGATGACCGTCACCAGAGATGGAATGTCCAGCGCATCGAGCAGCAACTTCTGCGCCCGCACCATGTCGCGCACCATGAGAATCGGAAAACTCAACCGGTACGGTCGCCCGGTCTGCGGATTGATGCTCGCCGGCCCCGTCGAACCCTTGCAGGAACCGATGACATTGGAACAGATGACATGGTAGCGGTCGGTATCGAGGAGTCGGCCGGGGCCGATCAGGTCGTCCCACCAGCCCGGCTTGCGATCTTCGCGGCTGTGAAAACCGGCGGCATGGGCATCGCCGGTCCAGGCATGAGCGACCAGGATGGTATTGTTGCGCTCGGCATTGAGGGTGCCGTAGGTTTCGTAGGCCAGCGTCAGCGGACCGAGCAGACGCCCGCTTTCCAGGCGCAGCTCTTCATCGATAACCAGCGTCTTTGTTTCTACCAGATTGATCGCTTCAGACAAAACGCTCTCCACTAAAAAAGGCCCCATCCAGAGAGAATGGGGCCTTGCGGATACACAGAAGCGATGGCAACGGGCCATCCGGTATTCGTAAGACGCCGTCTCATCTGTCCCCCGATCGCAGGGGGATGGAATTAGCACCTGCCATCCGGAGCTGCATCAGATCCGGACCGGTTGCTGTGGTTTCACAGGGCCAGTCCCTCCACCACTCAAGATAACACGGTTGTTACTGCCTTTCCAAACTAGAGGAACCGCGGTTCCTTGTCAACGGCTTAAACAGTTCTTTTCCTACCAGCGCATCGACCAGGCGGGATGGCTGCACGATCCGGCAGGCAGTGACAGTTCCCGAGCACCACTGCCATCGGCACGCATCACATACAGACGCTTGGGGCCCGAGTGGTCATTGGAGTAAAGAATGAAGCGGCCATCGGGGCTCCAGCGCGGGTGCTCCTTGTTCCCGGCACCGAAGGTCAGCTGGCGTTCCCCCGTGCCATCGGGACGAATACGGTAGAGATTAAAGAAGCCCTCTTCCAGACGACTGAAAACAATCCATTTGCCATCTGGACTCCAGGCCGGGGTCGCATTGTACTTGCCAGCACTGGTCAGGCGGCTGACAACACCGCTGAGCACGTCCACGACAAAAATATGCGGATTGCCCTGACGGCTCGAAACAAACGCCACCTTGTCCCCCAGCGGACTCCAGCTCGGATCGACATCAATGCCCCAGGAGTTGGTCAGGCGCTTGTGCAGGCGACCATCCAGACCAATGAGGTAGAGCTCGGCATTGCCATCGCGCGACAGGGTCAGAGCAATCTCGCTGTTTCCGGGATTATAGCGACCGGCGATATTCAATCCTTCCTGACGGGAGATGCGGGCCTCCTTGCCGGTATAGATCTCCTTGCGGTAGAGGTCGGGATTGCCGGCGCGGTAGGAGGTAAAAATCAGCTCGCGCCCCTGTGGCGAGAAGTCGGGATTGAGCACCAGGGAGCGATGGTCGGTAATCCGCCGCGCATCATAGCCATCGGACTCTGCCAGATAGAGCTCTTTGTGACCACCGCGATTGGAGATATAGGCGATGCGGGTATCAAAAGCCCCCTCTTTACCGGTGATCGACTTGAGCACCTGGTCGGCAAAACGGTGAGCCATGCGCCGGGCATCGGCCACCCGCCCCTGATAGTTCTGGCCGAGCAGCAGACGGCGATTGATGACATCATAGAGCCGCATCTTCAGAATCAGGCCATCCGCCGTCAACTCGTAGCTGCCCTTGATCACCATCTGCGCCCCGAGCAGCCGCCACTGGGCAAAATTAACCTGAGAACTGGTCGGCGTCACCCGCCGCGCATCATCGAGAAAGGAGGCCGGATCGACCGGCGCAAACAGGCCGCTGAGGTCAAGATCACCCCCCAGCACCCCGTCAAAAGTTTGCGCCATGTCGGCAGCAATCCGACTTTCCGCCACCAGAGCGGTGTGGGCGAGGGGGATCGCCCGCTGGCCGGCCTCGTCAATGACGATGTCGGCGCCCAGCGCCAGCGTCAGGTTCAACAGCAGACCACACAGCCCCAGCAGCAGAATGTGCACGTATTTTTTACTCAATGGATTCATAACAGTTCTTTGGGATCGAATTTGATCGACAGGTTCAGGCTCTTCCCCGGAGCAGAAGGCAGCTGCTCCAGCTGCATCACCGCCCGCTTGACCGTGGCATCGAAGTAACCATCCCCCGAGGGACGCACCATAAGGTAGCCGACCCGGTAACCACGGTAATCAAAACGCAGCTCAACCTCGCACCACAGCCCCCGGTTGCGATAATGGTCGGGCAAAGCCCAGGCTTCGACAATCGCCTGCTTGATCCAGCTGGCAAAATCGGCACCGGTCTCATGGCCCGTCCCGGCAACAGCGCCGAGGGGCGCCTGGGGGACGGAGGTCTGCGGACTGGGACTCGCCGACAGGGTTGCCAGCTGGCGCTTCAGATCTTCAATCCGCTGCCGCTGCTCCTGCTTGCGCCGCATCTCGGCAATAACATCCTGCGTCTGCTGCGGAGAGGACGGGTCAACTTTTACCTCGGTTCTGGGCGGGGTTTTGACCGGCGTTACCACCGGTTCCTTGACCACCGGCTTTGCGACAACGGACTTTTTCGGCGGCTCCGTTTTTTTCACCTCCGGCGCTTTTCCCGTCTTCTTTTCCACCTTGGGTTCCGCTTTCGCCACGGCTTTTTTCTTCGTTACCGCCGGCTTTTTTCCGGCATCGGGACGACCCGCGCGCGGACTTTTGACCGGAGCGCTGAGCAGATCGACCTGGTAAACCGGACGCGGCGTATCCAGCCGCGGAACCAGCGGAGCGGAAAAAAACAGCAACAGTGCGCCATGCAGCAACAGGGACAGCAGCAGCATGCGACCGATGCCCTTTTCGCGGCGGGATGAAAGAGGCGCGCCCCCTGAATCAGTGTGGACAGCCATGGCCCGTCATCAAACCAGAACCCTGCACATCAGGACTCCGGCTCCAAAGCGACCATGCCCAGTCGCGTCACCCCGGCGCGACGAATCGCCGCCAGCACCTGGACCACTTTTTCGTACGCCACCTGCCGGTCCGCCTCCAGATAAACCTCTTTGTTCTGGCGCGCCTGCAACACCTGCTGCAGCACGGGCGTCAGCTTGGCGGTCGACTCCACGGCCTGCTGACCGATATAAACCTTTCCTTTGCCGTCAATGCTGACCACCAGCGCCTCCTGCGCCGCCGCCAGATTGGGGGCATTCTGCACTTCGGGCAGGTTCACATCGACCCCTTTTTCCATCATCGGCGCCGTCACCATGAAAATGATCAGCAACACCAGCATGACATCGACAAAAGGCGTGACGTTGATCTGGGACAGGGCGCTGCGACGCGGTCCGTTTCCGACCTCCATCTAGCCCCTCCGCGTCATATGTTCAACAATATTAAGGAATTCCTGGCTGAAATTGTCCATTTGCCCGATCAGGACATTGACCTTGCTGAGGAAAGCGTTGTAGGCGACAACCGCCGGAATCGCCGCCACCAGACCAATGGCCGTGGCGATCAGGGCCTCGGAAATTCCCGGTGCGACAACGGCCAGCGAGGCGCTGCCGGTCTGACCGATGCCATGAAAAGAATCCATGATACCCCAGACGGTGCCGAACAGACCGATAAAGGGGGCCGTGGAACCGGTGGTCGCGAGAAAGGTAAGATATTTTTCCAGACGCTGGGTCTCCTCGGTGCTGGCACGGCGCAACGCCCGACCGACATTTTCCGCGCCACTGAGGGTGGCGGTAAACCCCTGTCCCTCTTCACCCTGATGGGCCCGCTGCACCTTGGCCAGTTCCTGGTAACCCTCGCGAAACAGCTGGCTCAGGGGCGAGTTGGGATACTCCCTGAGTTCCTGGGCGATGCCGTCCAGCCGGCGCGTGTTCCAGAAGCAGTCGAGAAAGCCCTTGGATTCGCGCATGGCCCGCCGCAGAATCTTCCATTTGTAAAAAATGATGGTCCAGGAAACGACAGAGAAATAGACAAGGATCAGCAGTACCAGTTTGACCACCGGTCCCGCATTCCAGATCAGCTCGGACACCTGTTTGACTCCTTCATGGATGAGAGGATTGTTTTTTTGACCGGATCTTGACGCTGCTGCTGTCAAATTTCTGCCAGTTCACGCAGGCAGCGGCGGGCAAAACGCTGGGCACGCAACGCGCCGGGACGGCGCGCCAGGCGAGACAGGGCCGCCTCATCGTCCACGTCCTCCCAGGCCGCCAGCTGCCGGCAACTGAAGCCCGCCGACTCGACGCGCGCAACCGTCTGCGCCAGCACCTTTTCGCTGCTCCAGGCAATGCCGGCAAAAGCCGCCGAAGGCTCACGGCGGCTGCCGATCAGCACATAGCCTCCATCCAATGCAGGAATTGTGACAAAATCGGACTCTGAAAGAACATCAAAAGCGCTTTCAATCTGAACTAGGGGCAGATCGGGGCTGTCACTGCCGATGGCGCAGACGCGCTGTGCGCCCAGTGCTTGCATGGCGGCAAAGGCGGCTGTCAACCGCGCCCCCAGGTCACCCGGCCCCTGGGGCAACCGGGGCAGTTGCGGAAAATGCTGCTGAAAATAGGCGGCGTCCCCGCTGTAGCACAGCACAGGACAGAATCGCCGTGACCGGGAGACCTGTTCAAGGGTATCGGCAAGGGAACAGGCGTGAAAAAGCGCCGCCTGAGTGGGAGTCAGGGGAGGGCAGAGGCGTGTTTTGACCTGACCGGGAAGCGGCTGTTTGGCAAAAATCAGCAGGATGTCTGAGCCGCTATTGAGAGCGAACAACGAAACCCTTGTGGATAAAACAGACTTTTCCTCAAACTTATCCACAGAACGTCCCACTCAAAAAGAGTTGCGTTGTTCGCGGCTTGGCACACACAGCCTAATCCTTGCCGTATTCCAAAGTGGCGTAGGCCGAATGATTATGGATGGACTCAAAGTTCTCGCACTCGACGCAGAACCAGTCGATGGCCTCAACCTGTTTCAGCTGCTGAGTCACCGATCGAACGATATCCTCGACGAACATGGGGTTTTCATAGGCCTGCTCCGTTACGGCTTTTTCATCCTCGCGCTTGAGCAACGAGTAGACCGGAGCGCTGCCGCAGCCTTCCACCAGCTCGATCAGCTCCTCAATCCACACCATGGCATGGGCGCGAATGGCCACCCGCACGCAACTGCGCTGATTGTGGGCACCGTAACGGCTGATCTCCTTGGAACAGGGGCACAGGGAGGTCAGGGGCACGCTGACCTCGAGGATGAAATCCTTTTTCTCGCGCAGGGTACCAATGAAGCGGCAATCATAGCTCATCAGGCCGCTGGCTTTGGAAACCGGGGCCTGCTTTTCAACAAAGTAAGGAAAACTGAGCTCCATGTGGGCACAGTCCGATTCCAGCCGCTCCTTCATCTCGGCCAGAATCTCCTCCATGTTGTTAAAGGTAATCTCACCGCGGTAGTGGTTGAGAATTTCAACGAAACGGCTCATGTGGGTGCCCTTGAACTGATGAGGCAGTTCCACATACATGTTGACGCTGGCCACCGTGTGCTGGCGCGAATGGTTTTTATCGAGCACCACAATGGGGTAGCGCACATCCTTGATCCCAACCTTGTCGATAGCGATATTGCGCCGGTCCGGCGACTGCTGCAGGTCGGGCATTGCGTCCGAAGTCATCTGCGCCATGTCAAGCTCCTTCATTCCGAACATAGTCCACCGGATCGCTCAGCCCGGCCTCGCGGAACCCCTTGAGCCGCAGCTGGCAGGAATCACAGCGTCCGCAGGCACGGCCATCCGCCGCCGGATCATAGCAGGAATGGGTCAGCCGGTAGTCCACACCCAGCGCCGCTCCGCGCTGGATGATCTGGGCCTTGGTCAGCTGCAGCAAAGGGGTATGGATCGCATAGCGGCCGCGCTGCTCCACCGCAGCCTGGGTCGCCAGATTGGCCATGGCCTGATAGGCCTCGATAAACTCCGGCCGGCAGTCCGGATAACCGGAATAGTCGAGGGCGTTGACGCCGATAAACAGGTCGAAACTGTCGAGCACCTCGGCCCAGGCCAGGGCATAGGACAGAAAAATGGTGTTGCGCGCCGGCACATAGGTCACCGGGATCTGCTCCTCGCCCGGCGCGTCGAGATCCCGATCCTTGGGCACCGCCAGATCGCTGGTCAGGGCACTGCCGCCAATGGCGCGCAGGTCGATATCGACAATCAGATGGCGTTTTACCCCCAGCAGCGGGGCAAAGGTTTTGGCCTTCTCCAGCTCAACATGGTGACGCTGGCCATAGGAGAAACTCAGGGCGTAGACCTCATAGCCCTCGCTGCGGGCAATGGCAACACAGGTGGTCGAATCCAGTCCTCCACTGTACAGAACAACGGCTTTTTTCATGATCGGCTTTCCTTTCTGTCGGGCACAGCGCCAACCTTACACCAATCCGGCCCGAAAAAGAATGGTTCTCAGCGATAGGCCTTTGCGCTATAGTGCCGCCCATGTCAGCGGCCCTGGAACTCATACACCTTTGTAAATCTTTCGGCACACAGCAGGCGGTCAACCGGCTGAGCCTGGCCATCGACCCCGGAGAGATTTTCGGACTGTTGGGACCCAACGGTGCCGGCAAGAGCACCACCATCAACATGATCGGAGGCGTGACCCGTATCGGTTCCGGTGAAATCCGCATCTTCGGCCATCCCGTGCGCCGCAGTGCCCGCCAGTCCCGTCACGCCCGACGCCTGACCGGTATCATGCATCAGGAGCTGGTCGCCGATCCCTTCTTCACCATCCATCAGGCGCTGTCACTCCATCCGGGCTTCTTTGGCCAGACCCGTGACCCAGGCTGGTACCACGACCTGGTTGAGCGGCTGGAACTCAGGCCTCATCTGCACAAGGCCATGAATCACCTCTCCGGGGGGCTCAAGCGGCGCTTCATGCTGGCCAAAGCGCTGATCCATAAGCCAAAACTGCTCATCCTTGATGAGCCGACGGCGGGCGTCGATGTGGAGCTGCGTCACACCTTATGGGATTTTGTGCGCGAAATCAACGCACAGGGCACCACGGTGCTGCTGACGACCCACTATCTCGAAGAAGCGGAACAGATGTGCGATCGCATCGCCATTATGAAAGAAGGGCGCCTGCTGGCGCTGGATCGGACACCGAACCTGATGCGCAGCGTCGAAGGTCGCCACATTCGTTTCACCCTGAAAAAGGCCCTGAAAAAGCTCCCCGATGAGCTTTCAGGTCTGCGAGCGAAGATTCAGGACGACGGCTTCAGGTTGTCGCTGCACAGTCCGAACCAGATGACGGTTTTCAACCTGATTGATCTGTTGCGTCAGCGCGGCATTGAGGTCGCCGATGTCGACACCTTTGCCCCCTCCCTGGAGGAGGTCTTTCTCCAGTTGACCCAACCCGAACCCAGCGAAATCTGCCCCCGATGACCCCCTCGCTCCCACCGCACGACGAAAACTTCTGTTCCCGGCGACCCTTTTTCACCCTGCTGCAAAAGGAACTGTTCCGCTTCCTGCATGTCTACAGTCAGACATTGATCACACCGGTCATTATCGCCTCGCTGTATCTGTTTGTCTTCGGTGCCACCCTGGGAGAACGCATCTCCGTCGTCGACGGTTTCAGCTATGCCCAGTTCGTCATACCCGGGCTGATCCTGATGGGAGTCATCAACAACTCCTTTTCAAACACCTCCGCCTCGCTGTTTATGTCACGCCACCTCGGCAGCATTGCCGACCTGTTGGTCATGCCCCTGACCTCCGGCCAGATCGTTGCCGCCTATACCCTGGCCGCCATGGTACGCGGTCTGATCGTCGGCACCAGCGTCGGCCTGATTTCGCTGTGCTTTGCCCGCCTGCCCTGGGCACTTCCCCTGGCAGCCATCGCCATGGCCGTGCTGTCGAGTTTTCTCTTTGCCACCCTCGGCATGATTGCCGGTATTTTTGCCAACAGCTTTGATGGCCTGTCCATGTACATCAACTTTGTCCTGCTGCCGTTGATTTTCCTCGGCGGCGTGTTCTACCCGATCTCGATTCTGCCGCCATTCTGGCAAAAACTTTCCCTGTGCAACCCGCTGTTCTATCTCCTCGATGGCTTCCGCCACGCCCTGCTTGGCGTTGGCGAGATGCCGCTATGGATTTCTTTTTCTTTTGCCGGCCTGTTTGCCCTGCTCATCCTGAGTGCCGCCATTCTGTTGATTGATCGCAGCAGCCGTTTCCGCGCTTGAAAATTAAAAAAGTTCCTGCCTGGCTTTACAAACAGCTCTGCCATGCTATGGTTAAAACAACTCGTTGCCAACAGAGGGAGGATGACAGTATGGATGTCTCTGAACCACCTGACCGGTATCCGGAGTTTCTGAATTGACAAATCGAAACCAAAGAGGTGAACCCAGCCTCTGAACAGCCTCCCTCGACGGGAGCTTCTCGATGACCTCATCGAACAATGATTAAGAAACAAAAAACCCTGCCGAAAATGAGCAGGGTTTTTTGCTGCGTACCCTAAAAACCCGTTGATGGAGTCTGCCATGTCTATTATCCGCACCGACCGTCTGTTTTTTCTGCCTGCCCTGATTCTGCTGTTTGTTGTGAGCGCTGGGCCGGCCGAGGCCATGAACATGAAAGAAGGACAATGGCAACTGACCACACGCATGGAAATCCCGGGCATGCCATTTCCCGTGCCGCCCATGACCTTCACCCAATGCCTGACTGAGGACAACATGGTCCCACAGGACGATCAGCAGGATCAGGGCAGCTGTACCATCACCGACCAACGTACGGTGGGCAACACCTACAGCTACACGATGGTCTGCAACAGTGACGGCCAACGTACCGAAGGCAAAGGCAGCTTCACCTACGAGGGCACCCGCATGCATGGCACCATGACCATCAACAGTGACGGCATGCAGATGACCACCCACTACGAAGGCGTCTGGCAGGGTCCCTGCCAGTAACAGCGTCACTAGCCAGATCCGCCATAAAAAACCCCCGCCCTGCTTTGGCAGGACGGGGGTTCCTTTTTTCACGCTGACGCTAACCGCCTACAGACGACGATCAATATAGGCCTTGGCCTTCAGCTCCTCGCTCCATTGCTGCAATTTCTCATCCATGCGCTGGCGGCGCAGTTTGTCGAGAATCGCGGCCTCAACCTCCGGCAGATCGGCGACACGGCCGGGAATGCGCTCCTCCATTTTCAGCAGATGCAGTACGCCGCTTTTTTCGACAATGGCGGAAACCTCTCCCGTCTGCAGATCGGCAACGGCCAGGTCAAACTGGGGCGTCAGCTCGCCGGGCGAAAAGGACCCCATATCCCCGCCATCCGCAGCCGTCTGCGGCGGTTGAGCCGCAATCACCTCGTCGATACTGCGACCGGCCAGCAGATCACGCCGCGCCTGCTCGGCCGCCTTGCGCACCTGCTCGGCATCGCCGGTTAAAGGAAAAGAAACGCGGCTCAGGCGCATGCGGGGTTTCTGGCGGTACTCGTCCAGATGTTCCTGGTAGTAATTGCGCACCTCCTGTTTTGTGACATCCGCCTTGCTCTTGACCTCAATCCCCGTCAGTTTGTAGCGCAGAATCTGGTCGCGCAGCTGATTGCGGTAGATCTCCATGGTCAGACCCTGGGCAATCAGGGCTTCTTCCAGCTGATCGCGCTCAATACCGTTCTGCTGCTCGACATCACCAACCGCCTGGTCGATATCCTCTTCCGACACCTCAAGACCGATTTCCTCCGCCCGCTGACGGATCAGCAGTTCGGCAATCATCTTCTCCAGCATCATCTGCGCGCTCATCGGCGCACCGGCCGGCTGTTTTTCCAGCTGCTGCTGCAACTGTCGGGTGGTGATCATCTCATCATTGACAACAGCGGCGATTTTACTGATCGGCTCTGCCGACAGGCTTGTTGCCAGCAACAGTGCCACCACGGCACCTGACAGGACCATTCGATTCTTGTTTGACATCGGTTCGCTCACTCTCCGGAGGGCAGGGTTGACAAATAGAAGGTGACGTTAACACGGCCGACAAAACAGCCGCAACGGTTTTTAAAAACAGGTCGCGCCTAGGACAGCTGGGCCAGCAGACGGTTGGCCTCTTCCATCAACTGCTGATCATCCTCGCGCTTAAGGACCATGCGCAACCGGAAATCGGGCGACAGACTGTAACGCTTGCCATCCTGCTGGATCAGGGCCAGCAGCTTGTCCGGTTCGACACCGGTAGTCGGGTGAAAACCGAACACCAGCGCCCG
Organism: Desulfuromonadaceae bacterium; assembly: GCA_016936455.1. GTDB lineage: Bacteria > Desulfobacterota > Desulfuromonadia > Desulfuromonadales > Desulfuromonadaceae > Pseudodesulfuromonas. Next base: position 125,094 of record JAFGXV010000019.1, on the reverse strand, counting down.
CCCATCATACTCGGCCAGATCAATCCGAAGCCGTTTCAGCCGCACCCGCAGTTTCATCATCTCCAGCAGGGTTTCCCCGGCGGCCGGCAGGGCGCCGTAGCGGTCCTGAAGTTCGTCAACGAGATCATAGAGTTCCATCTCATCCACAGCAGCGGCCATGCGTTTATAGAACACCAGACGCTGATTGGGATCGGCCACATAGCGGTCAGGCAGGAACGCATTGAGTCCGAGACGGATTTCCGGATCAATCCGGCCCTGACTGTGGGCGCCGCGCAACTCCTGGATGGTGTCTTCGAGCAGTTCGGTATACATCTCAAAGCCGATAGAAGCCATGTGACCGGCTTGGCGCCCGCCGATCAGATCCCCCGCGCCACGCAATTCCAGATCATAGCTGGCAACACGGAAACCGGCCCCGAGTTCGGTCAAATCCTGCAGGACCTGCAGCCGGGCACGGGCTTCGCGCGTCAGGGTGGCTTCGCCGGGAATCAGCAGATAGGCATAGCCGCGCTCCTTGGCCCGGCCAACGCGACCACGCAACTGGTAAAGCTGTGCCAAACCGAAGCAGTCGGCACGGTTGATGATAATGGTATTGGCACGCGGAATGTCGAGACCGTTCTCAATGATGGTGCTGGCCACCAGCACCTGGGTCCTTCCTTCAACAAAATCCAGCAGCACCTGCTCCAGTTCTTTCTCCGGCATCTGGCCATGGCCGACGGCCAGCGTGGCCTCGGGCACCAGGCTGCGCAGGAAGTCCGCCATGGCACCAATGGACTGGACGCGGTTGTGCACGAAATAGACTTGGCCACCACGCTGCAGCTCACGCAGGATCGCCTGACGCACCAGATCGTCATCAAACTTGGTGACATAGGTGCGGATCGCCAGCCGGTCGACGGGCGGGGTATCGATAATCGACAGATCGCGCATGCCGAGCATGCCCATGTTGAGGGTGCGCGGAATCGGCGTGGCACTCAGGGTCAGCATGGCCACCTGGGCGCGCATCTTTTTGAGCCGCTCCTTGTGGGCAACGCCGAAGCGCTGCTCCTCGTCGATCACCACCAGACCGAGATCCTTGAAGTGGACATCGCGCTGCAGCAGACGATGGGTGCCGATGACAATATCCACGGTGCCGGCCGCCACCTCGGCCAGGATCTTCTTCTGCTGTGCCGCACTCCGGAAGCGCGAGACCATCTCGACCCGGACGGGGTACTCCTTGAGACGCTCACGAAAGGTCGCATAATGCTGGCTGGCCAGGATGGTCGTCGGCACCACCACCGCGACCTGACGGCTGTCCAGCGCCGCCTTGAAAGCCGCGCGGATCGCTACCTCGGTCTTGCCGTAGCCCACATCACCGCAGATCAGCCGATCCATCGGCGTTTCCGACTGCATGTCGTTCAGCACGTCCTGGATGGCCGCCATCTGGTCCGGCGTTTCCTCGTAGGGAAACTCGGCCTCGAAGGCGCGAAACACCTCGTCGGGCGGGGAAAAGGGCAGGGCCTTGTTCATCTGGCGGCGGGCATAGATATTGAGCAGCTCGCGCGCCATCTCCTCCACCGCGGCGCGGGCTTTCTGGCAGGTCTTTTCCCAGGCGTTGCCACCCATCTTGTCCAGGCGGACACCCTGACCGTCGCCACCGGCATATTTCTGCACCTTTTCGATCCGCTCCACCGGCACGTAGAGTTTGTCGCCACCGGCATACTCCAGCTGCAGGAAATCCCCTTCCAGCTGGCCGCTGCACACATGCTGCAAACCGCGATAGAGGGCGATGCCGTGATCGGTGTGCACCACATAGTCGCCTTCCTGCAGCTGGGCCAGGGAGGACAGCACCGCCTTGGCCCGCGCTTCGGAACGGCCGCGGCGACGCTGGCGGGGGCCGAAAATCTCCTCTTCACACACCAGGGCCAGCCGCTCGTCGGGAAGCTGGAAACCACGGCTGATCTCGCCCAGACACAGAAACAGCCCCCCCTTGGCTTTGTGGCCAAGGCGGAAGACACCACCCTGCTGCGGCGTAATGCCGCGTGGCAGGAGCAATTCGCGCATCCGTCGCGCCTGGCCGTCCTGACGACAGGCCAGCTGAACGGTCCAGCCCTCCTGCTGCCACTGCTGCAGCTGGCGCGCCAGCAGATCGAGGCGCTCCTCCGCTGCCGCCTGGAGAAACATCGCATTGCTGTGGCACTGGACACGGAACACCGGCCGCTGGTCCTCCAGATCGTAGAGCGGCAGCGAGTTCAGATCGACGCAGCCGAGCAGAGTGAAGCGGGACTCCAGCTCGTCGCTGCACACATACAGCTGGCCCGGCTCTACCCAGGGTTCACTGCTCTGGCGCTGACGCTCCACACCTTTGCGCACCGCCTGGCAGAAGCGATCGATTTCCTGTTCCAACTCCTGCGGTTCGAGCCGGAACAGCAGGCGGGGCTGGACATAGTCAAACAGGGTGTCGAGTTTTTCGTAATTCAACGGCAGCAGAAAGGAACGACCGGGGGACAACAGCCCCTCGCGGACCTCGTCGAGCACCTCCTCGCGTCGGGTGCGCGGCAGGCCCAGGGCATCACAGCGCAGCTTGAGCTGATGGTTGAACCGTTCCAAATACTCCCCCGCCAGAACCAGCTCGCGTGATGGCAGAAGCTGCAGCCGTTCAAGCTGCTGCTCGCCGCTACGCTGGCTCTGAGGATCGAACAGACGCATGCGCTCGACAAAGTCGCCATAAAAATCGATGCGCACCGGCTGTGCCAGCGTCGGCGGGTAGAGATCGAGAATATCGCCACGCAGGGAAAAGGTGCCCCGGTCCTCCACCAGCGGCACCGCACGGTAGCCCAGCTGGAACAGGCGCTGCTGCAGGGCCTGGCGCTCATACTCCTCGCCGGCCACCAGTTCACTGCTCAAGGCGGCCAGGGCACTGCGCGGGATCACACGCTGCAGGACCGCAGCAACGGTGGTGACCACCACCTCCACCTGCTGCTGGTGCAGAGCCTGCAACGTCGCCAGGCGCTGGGCCTCAATATCGCTGTGGGGATTGAGCGGCTCGTAGGGCGGGACCTCCCAGTGGGGGAACAGGCGCACCGCGTCGGGACGGGGAGCAAAAAAACACAGCTCCTGAAAGAAACAGCGCGCCTGCTCCTGGCTGGCCGCCACCACCAGCAGGGGCGGACGCGACGTTGCCGCCAGGGCCGCGACAAAGCGCGCCCCGGCCGAGCCCTTGAGACCGAGAATCTCGGCACGCCCGCTGAAGGCGGACAGGGCTTCGCTAAAAGAGGTCAGCGTGGTATGGGCGTGTTCCTGCCGGGTCACAATCGATTCCAAGGTTTCCTGAGCAGAACAAAGGGCGTGCCGTTACACGCCCTGATGGCTCTCATGGGATAGGGGACGGTCAGTCTCGGGGAATAGCCAGCATCTTCTCCAGCGCCTGCCGTGCACCCCGGCTGACCTCTTCGGGCACGGTGATGCGCGGCTGCAGCGTCTCGAGACAGCGCTGGACATGGTCGAGGGTCACGCGCTTCATGTCATGACAGATAAACTCATAGTCCGGGAAAATAAATTCCTTGTCCGGATTTTCCTCCTGCAGCTTGAACAGGATGCCACGCTCGGTCGCGATGATGAACTGCGGATGGCAACTTTTCCGCACATAGTCGAGCATGCCGCCGGTGGACAAGATTTTGTCCGCCTGGCTCAGCACATCCGGATGACATTCCGGGTGCGCCAGACACAGGGCCTGGGGATGTGCAGAGCGGCAGATCGCCACCTGCTTGGCCAGCAGTTCATCGTGAATCGGGCAGTAACCCGGCCACAGGTGACACAGCTTGTCCACCTGGGAAGCGATAAACTGCCCCAGGTTGCGATCGGGAATCAGAATCACTTCCTTCTCGGGCAGCGAACGGACCACCTGAACGGCATTGGCGCTGGTACAGCAGATATCGCTGACCGCCTTGACGGCCGCACTGGTATTGACATAGGCCACCACCGGCGCACCGGGATATTTCGACCGCATCGCCTGGACGCCTTCCGCAGTGACCATATCGGCCATCGGGCAACCGGCCTCGGGATTGGGCAGCAGAACGATCTTGTCAGGTGCCAGCACCGCAGCGCTTTCCGCCATGAAATGGACCCCGCAGAAGACAATGACCTTTTTATCGGTCCGCGCCGCCTCAATGGACAAGGCCAGAGAGTCGCCGGTGATATCCGCCAGCGCCTGAATCTCGTCGCGCTGGTAGTTATGCGCCAGAATGAGCGCATCATGCTCTCTGGCAAGACGTCGGATCGCGTCGACTTGCCGCGCCTGTTCCCTGTCCTGTTCCATCGCTCAACCCTTTCGTGTAAAAAAAAGGAAATTTTAGAGCAACCATCCCCGCACTGTCAAATTCATTACGGAACGAGCCGGGAACAGCGCGTAGCATGGGTTCGACAAAATTGTCGCCCGACAGCGCAGATCGTCGAGCCTGCAATAAGGAGCGTTTCGTAACACCCGAGAGTTTATCCGACAAGCCAAGCACAAAAAGTCATTAAAATTCAGTGTGTTAAAAAATAAAATAGCGAGGCGAAGATTTTCCCGTCAAACAGGCATGGGGTTTGCCATATCAGAACAGCGAATCGTTTGTTACTCCACTCTCTTATCCAATGGAAAGGAAAAAACCATGAAAAAACGCTCTCTGTCCCTGCTGTCCCTGACCCTGATGGCTCTTCTGCTGTGCAGCCTGCCGGCTGCGGCTTCCCAGTTTCGCGGTTCCAATGCCGGCTCCGGTGACTGCCTGTACCTGATCGATACGGACGGCGACGGCGTGGTTGACAGCCGCCCGACACCGGGCACCGGCCTGGGCGCCAATGCGGCCAACTTTGTCGATGCTGACAACGACGGCATCTGCGACACCTACGCTGCTGGCGGCGATCAGCTGCTGCTGCAGGATGGCAGCGGTGCCCTCAACGCGCCGCGCTCCATGCGTCGCGCCGGCGGCACACGCTGATCACAATTTTTGTTCCTTCACACAGGGGTCTTCGCGCAGGTGAAGGCCCCTCCTTTTTCTTTCATCCGAGCCTTATACAAAAAACTCTTCCATAAAAGGTCCCCCACATGAAGCATTTTCTTTCTCTGGGGCTGTTTCTGCTCAGCCTGTACGCCGGTTGCGCCCGGGCCGATAGCGCGAACAACAGTCTGTTTCAGAAGTCCATGACGGAGCCGTCCTTTTTCTCGACGGATCTCATGGCCATGGGCATCATCGCAACCCGGCAGGAGGAAACGGAATACCTTCCCGAAATCAAAGGGGATCTTTATGCGTGGCAGGAAGAATCTGTTGAGCTGCGTTTCCGAACCCGCATGCAGGAAAACCAGCTGTCTTTTGGTATCGAGCAGGGACGGATCGAACAGAAAAATCTATTCTTTCACGATACCGATTTTGATCTTGATCGCCGGTCGGTTGCCGTCGGCTGGGAGCGCGTCTGGAGCCCAACATTGAGCAGTGCCCTCTCGGTCCGCTGCGAGGAATATGCGGATCACGACGGGCAAAGCTATTACCGCCTCGGCCACGACAAGCAGCTGTGGACGGGGCAGGCCATTCTGCGTTATCGGCAGCCGAGTTGGTGGGGCGAACTGAGCTACTCCCGCGAACGCGATCCCGAGCCGGTGTACGATCTGATTTCAGACCGCGCCGCCCTCAACCTCCGCGCGCAGGAGCTGACCGGCATCAACCTGGGCTGGCTGTGGAACCGTGAGTGGGAAACCGTGGCCGGACTGTACTACGAAGCGTACGGCTCCCACCGACCGGACCAGCTCAATTACACCGTACAGACCCTTTATCGCCCACTCGGGTTCAAAGAGCTGACGGCGGCCCTCGGCGCAGGCTATTACACGGAAGAGCAGGAAACCATCGTCAACCTGACCCTGCGTTACAGCAAGACCCTGAGCCAACAACTGGCGCTGGAAGGCGAATACCAGCTGGAATACTCGGACGACGAACAGTCTTGGCTGAATCAGGGGTTGGCCAGCGTGCGCTGGAAAATCGCTGCGGCCTGGCAGCTTCGCGGCACCATCGAATACAGCCGGGAAAGCGGCGAGGACCGGGACGAGAGCCTGCTGTTGCTGGCCCAGCTGGACTATCTGTTTGATTAGAAAGGGGCAGTCGTCGCCGGTGCCGGCAAACAGCGCCTCAGGCGTCCGGACGGCGAATGCCGTACTTGTTCATCTTGTAACGCAACACCCGCTCACTGATGCCCAGCGCCTCAGCCGCACGTGTCTGCACCCAGTCACAGCGCTGCAGAGTGGTCAGCATCAGCTCCTGCTCAACGGCTTCGAGCCGCTGCGTCAAGTTTTCCGTCTCCGGGGTATTCAGACGGGGCGACGAACGTAATTCTTCCGGCAGATCGCGCAGCCGGATGCGCGAGCCGCGCATCAGCGTGACGAGACGTTGCATCAGGTTGCGCAGTTCACGCACGTTGCCCGGATAGTCATATTTGATCAGCGCATCGAGGGCCGCCGGTTCAATGGCAATGGATGCCCCCCCGGCCCCGCTGAGAAAGGAATGAATCAGCGGCTCAATGTCTTCGCGCCGCTGGCGTAACGGCGGGACCGTCAGCTCAAACACATTGAGCCGGTAGTAGAGATCCTCGCGGAAGGTCCCCTGGCCCACCATCTCCGGCAAATGGCAGTTGCTTGCCGCCACCACCCGCACATCCACCTCGCGCTCGCAGGAGGCCCCGACCGGGCAGATCCGTTTTTCCTGCAGGGCGCGCAGCAGTTTCGACTGCAGTGCCAGCGGCAATTCGCCAATTTCATCGAGAAACAAAGAGCCCCGGTTCGCCGCAACAAAATGGCCGTCGCGGCGACTGACGGCGCCGGTAAAAGACCCCTTCTCGTGGCCGAAGAGTTCCGATTCAAACAGGGTGTCGGGGATCGCCGCGCAGTTGACTTCGACAAAGGGCTGCTGACGCCGCGGGCTGAGCTGATGAATCAGGCGGGCGACCAGTTCCTTGCCCGTGCCAGTCTCACCGTGAATCAGCACCGCCCACGGGCTCTGGGCGACCCGCTGCAACGTCGAAAGCAGCTCCCGCATGGCCGGACTTTCGGCGATAAAGGTGAAGGGCAACTCCGGCAGACTGAGCTCTTCGCGCAGGCAGTCGAGGTCATCCTGTTCGAGCAGCTGTTCCTCATGCTGATCGATCTTTTCCGCCAGCTGTTGCAGATCAACCGGCTTCTCCACGAAATCATGCGCGCCAGCCTTCATGACCCGCACGGCGGTGTCCACATCGGCAAAGGCGGTAATCATGATAATGCGTGGCCGCGGGTTGATGGCTTTCAGGCGGACCAGCACCTCATCACCCGGCAGACCCGGCATGCACTGATCGAGCAGCACCACATCGACCGGCTGTCGCCGATACAGGCTTAAGGCCTCATCGCCATCGGCCGCGATCAACACCTGATAGCCGCGATGACGTAAAAAACCGGCCAGCATCTCGCGCTGGACCGGTTCATCATCCACGATCAGAACCGTCATGCTGCACTCCTTTTAAGCGGCAAAACGAGCTCGACCCGCAGCCAGCCGGCGTACAAACGACGGAGCGTCAGCACACCCTCATGGGCTTTGGCAATCTTGCCGACCAGACTCAATCCCAGACCGCTGCCGCGGGTTTTGGTGGTAAAGTAAGGCTGCTCCATCTTCTCGATCAGGCTGTCCTCCACGTGGGGACAGGGGTTGTCCAGAATCAGCACCGCCTGCTGTTGCTGCCGCTGCAGCCGAACGCGGACGACCCCCCCCTCCGGCTGGGCCTCAAGTGCATTTTTCAGCAGATTTTCCACCAGCTGCCCCAGCAGATCGGCATCCCCGTCCAGCACGACGGCTTCGAGTCGCACATCCAGATTAACCTGCTGCTGCATGGCCTGATCGCGATACAGGGTCAGCACCTTTTCGACCACGCCGGAGAGATCCAGCGGCTGCCGGCACGGCGCCAGGGGCCGCGTATATTTCTGCAGTCCCCGCACAATGCCGTTGGTACGCTGAACCGCTTCGGTCATCGCTTCGATCAGGCAGCGCTGTTCCGCCTCCAGCTGCGGTAGTTCCAACTGCAGTCGCTGCAGCCCCATGGCGATAGCATTCAGGGGGTTGCGAATCTCGTGGCTGATAGTGGCCGTGGCCCGGCCAAGGGACGCATCCTCACGCTGCTGGGCCAGCTCGCGCTCCAGGATCTGACGATGGAGCAGATAACGGCTCTGATAACGGTAGAGCAACCAGGACAACAGCAGACCGCTGAGCGTCAGGGTCGCCGCAAACCACCAGAACTGCTGCCACAGCTGAGCAATACGGCGGTTCAACGGTCCCGACGCTGTTTCGAGCACCAGGGTTTTATCTCCCAGGCATTGCAGCCGTCGGCCTGACCCGTCCGCAAGCTGGACCTCGCTAGCAGGAGTCTGGCCCTCCTCGAGTCGTAGCGCCGCAATCCCCGTCAGCTGGCTGAGCGTCTCGAGCATCTGCGGCACATCCATCTGGGCCATCAGATCTTCAATCCGCCGCGCCGGTAATCCCAAAATAACCGTCCCCTGCGCCGCGCTGAGCGGCAGAACCAGCACATACTGGTGGGCCTCGGACTGATGAAGCAGTGTCAGCTGGTCACTGCGCAAGCCATCCGGCCGCTGGAACCAGCCCGCCGGAGCACTGACAGGAGGCTGATCCGGGCGTTCCAGACACAGCCCGGTCAGGCCGTTTTCTGCTGCCAGCGCCGCCAGCTCCGAGGGCGTAAACGGCTCGACGGCATCGAGATAGGCGACAAAGCGACCCGTATTTTGCAAAAAAGTGGTGACAACAGCTTCGACAACCTGTTCCGCCTGCTCGGCGTTTTCGACACTGCTGGCCACAATCTGGGTAATCAACCGGCTGTGCTCGGACAGATGCTCTTCAAACAGTTCGCGCGAGGACCGTATCTGCCAGAAAAAATAGCTGAGAACGCCCGCCAGCAGCAAGGCAAAGATCAGCAGATTGACCTTCCAGGGCTGGGCAAGGGGAAATGAAAAACCGGGCGGTCTCAACGATGACCCCGGTGGTTGCCACCTGAAGACGAAAGGGAACGCGACCCGCGGGACAAGGAAAGTCGCGACCGCACACCGGTGGGATCCACACGGCCACCTTTTGCTGCCATCGGCCGGACATCCTCGACCACTGAAGTGCCGTCGGCAAGAGAGAGATCGACCCGATCCCCCAGCTGCAGGCCATACGGCATCGCCCCTTCGCGATAGTCCAGCATCACCTCCTGCGTTCCCTGTTCCGTCTTCAGTTCCAACTGCAGCTGCTGCCGGGCACGGTCCACCGCCAGAATGCGCGCCGACACCTCTGCCGCCTGCAGGGACCCCGGTTCGAGCACCAACAGCGTCAGGAACGTCGCAAAGATTGTCAGAAAAACCATTTTAGCGCGCATAGGCTCACCATCGCCCGGTAATTATCGTCATCACGATCAGCGTCGGCCTCCAGAAGCTGCCAGGACAACGCAATCTCACTGTTGTCGAGCCACTGCCAGGCCAGCAGGGCTCCAACTTTTCTGTTCCGTTCACTGTCCTGATGATAGCGGCGCCAGACCAGATGCCACCAGGCTTCAGCTCGCCAGTGCCAGGCGAGTTGCCAGACCCAGTTATTTTCCACCGCCAGCTCGTCGCAGGATTCACGTCGGATGGTCGAATCACAATCGGCCAGCCTCACCACAACAGAGGTTTGCCAGTCGGCGGAAAGATGGCATTCCAGCCGACCGCCAAGGGTCCACAACCGATCCTCCCGTGAACGGGAAAACATGTCCACCGCCTCGCCCTGCGACGGAGAGCGCCCCCCGCCTTGACCGGATTCCCCTGGACCGGAGGCATCGGCCGTCGACTCTTCGACGCGACCACGATAGTCTGCCCAGACATACGTCAGGGACAGTCCGGCGGACCAGCGCTCGTCAAGATACAGCGTCAGCTCACTGGCCAGTTGATAGTCATTGCGTGCGTCGTCGGGCTGCAGATCATCCCGATACCACAGAATACTCGTCAACATGGCAACCGCCAGCCGCCCCTCCCAGACCGTCCGTTCCAACCGACCTCCGGCTTCGAGGCTGTAATTGTCCGCCAACCGCCAGTAGTCACGGTAATCACTCCGGCCATAGACCTCAACACCCCACGGAGACACCGGAACCAATTCCAGCCGACCTTCAAGTTGATAAACACTGAATGGCGAGCCGGTTCCGTCACGCGTCTCCTGAGCGTTGTCGGCATAACCAACAGCCAGCAGCGTTTCTACCGCGGCCTGAGACAACCCACCAGAAATCAGCACAAACAGCACCATGAAAACCAGCCGGACAGCCCACCCCGGGTTACACCGTTTCAGCACCATCACCATCCATCGTAAAAATAATACGTCGAAAATACTTTGCAAAAGCCATTCCTATGGCATCTAAATCCTTGATTCAAGGAGTCGATCGCCCGATCCATGGTCCCATTGGACGAGTGGGTACAAATGTTTTCGACAAAATTGTCGAGCCCTTTCGCGCGTTGACGAATTTTATCATTCCGGCAACTCAGAAACCAGGCCTGCCACTTTTTCAGCGAATCGCCTCTACTCTAGCTCTTGTTTTTTAGGATGCCATCTGTATACTGAATAAGTCTTAAACATCATAAAAACTCTCTGCCTTCAATCTAAAAAGGAGAACCGCAATGAAACACGTTAAACTGCTGGCCCTGTTGATCTGTGCAGCACTGCTGGCTGCCGGCTGTTCCAAACCCTACAAGGTAACGGACAAGATTCCGACCAACACCTGTGAGGCCCCGGAAACCGTTGCCAGCTATGCCGAGCCCGAGCAGCCGGTGGTCGAAGCACCCGTGGTTGAGGTAGCGGCAGCTCCTCAGGCGTTTTTGCAACGCATTCACTTTGACTTCGACCAGTTTGTTCTGACGCCGGAGGCCCGTGCCGTCCTGCAGGAAAACGCGCGCTACATGGAACTGAATCCGTCAACAAGCATTGCCATTGAAGGCCACTGTGACGAGCGCGGTTCCGACGAGTACAACCTGGCTCTGGGTGAGCGGCGTGCCACGGCTGCGGCGCAATACCTGACGGCTCTGGGTGTTGCAGCAGACCGTATTCGCACGATTTCCTACGGTGAAGAGATGCCTCTTGATGCAACCTCTTCCGAGGCAGCCTGGGCACTTAACCGCCGTGCCGAGTTCAAGCCCCAACCCTAAGGCCTGGACCCAGTGGTGATTTTCCAAGGCCGCGCAGTTCTGCGCGGCCTTCTTTCGTTTATTGCCTCCAAAGACACCCACATAAGGAGCCGGACTGATGCGCCCTTCTGATGCTGCCCGCTTTTTCTCCCCCTGGATCGTCCTCCTGCTCGGCCTCGGAGGCTGCGGTCCCGTGCAGATGCCCGCCTTCAACCAGACCCAGACCGACGTGCAAAATCTGAATCAGCGCGTCAGCCGCCTGGAACAACGCGCCACAACACCGGCCTCCGGCAACAGTGACCAGCTGCGCAACATCGCCGTCGGCCAGGCTGAACTGCGCGCCGAACTCGATAGTCTGCGCGTCGACCTGCAGGCTCTTACGGGGCGATTGGCCGATCAGCAGCAGGCCTTCGAGCAGCTGCGCAACGAAACCAACCTGACTCAGGGGGATCTGGCCCTGCGGCTTTCCCAGCTGGAGCAGGGACGTCCGACCGTCCCGCCAGCAACGACAACAACAGTGACCTCCCCCCCGCCGGTCGTCAGCCAGCCCCCGGTGGCCCAGACCGCAACCACCAACAGCCCCGCTGTTGCACCGACCACCGTCGCTGTGTCCACACCACCTTCACAGAAAGAGGGAACAGCCGACCAGCTCTACCATCAGGCTCTTCATCTGGTCCAGCAGGAACAGGATTTTCCCCGCTCACGCGAACTGTTTCAGCGCTTCATCCAGCAGTACCCGTCCCATGAGCTGGCCGTCAACGCCCAGTACTGGATCGGCGAAACCCTGTACGGCGACAAAAAGTATGAAAACGCCATTCTTCAGTTTCAGGATGTTATTCAGCTCTATCCTGACCACCCCAAGGTTCCAGCAGCGCTGCTGAAGCAGGGGCTGGCCTTTTACGGACTCGGTGACACCCGTAATGCCCGCATCATCCTGCAGAAAGTGGTCAACAGCTACCCGCAGAGTCCGGAAGCCGAGAAAGCCCGGCAGCGGCTGACCAGCTGGCAGGGGGAATAAATGTCTCCTTTTTCCTGCGACTCCGACCATCTGGTGCGGGGCGTTCTTCATCAGGGTGCGCTGCGCGTCGCGGCCGTCCGAACCACCCGCTTGACCGGCGAAATCTGCCGACTGCAGCAGACCGATCCCACGGCGACGGTGGCCCTGGGGCGCCTGATCACCGCCGCGGCCCTGATGAGCAGTCTGCTGAAAGACAACCAGAGACTGGCCCTGTCCGTCGAGGGCAGCGGCCCACTGAAAAAGCTGCAGGCCGAAGCCGATGCCGCGGGCCACATCTGTGCGACCATCAAGGTTCCACAGTGCAACCTTCCGCCGCGCGACGGTCATTTCGACGTCGCCCAGGCCATTGGACGGGCTGGCTTCCTGCGCGTCATCAAGGATCTCGGGCTCAAGGAGCCCTATCAGGGCATGGTACAGCTGATCAGCAGCGAGATCGGCGAAGATCTCGCTCACTACTTCGCGGTTTCCGAGCAGACACCGACCTCCATGGCCCTGGCCGTTCAACTCGATCACGGCGCTGCCATCCAGGCCAGCGGTGGTTTTCTTATCCAGGCGCTGCCGGGCTGCGACGAAAACCTGCTGGACGAGATCGAGCAACGCATCCACAGCCTGCCTCCCGTTTCCCGGCTGCTCAACGACGGCACGACACCAACGCAGCTGTTGACGCGACTGCTGGAGCCCCATGCTCTGGATCTCTCACAACCACTGCCGCTCAATTTTCGCTGCCAGTGCAGCCGACAACGAATTCTTGACATGTTGACCGGGTTGGAGCAGGAAACGTTGAACGATCTGGCACAACAGCAGGAGGGAGCCGTCATTACCTGTGAGTACTGCAAGACAGCCTATTCGTTTGCCCGTGAAGAGCTGCGTCGGCTGGTCAAGGAATAAAACGCTTCGGCCGGTGGATAACTACCGGGAACAGGCCGTGTCGTCAACGGCGATCAGAAGGCCGGAAGCGATAAAACCTTCAAACCAGGTCCAGCCCTCATCCAGAGCGTTGAGCTGAGAAGCTTCCAGCCGCAGCGGCGTGGTAGCGCATTGAAACAGTCGTCCCACCTCCAGCGGCAACGGCTCGCAGAACACCTCCCACTGCTGGCGGAAAAACAGCCCGGCCGAAGGCTGCGGCATTTCACTGGCCACGGCCTCTACCAGATCCTCATACCAGCCATCGCGATAAAGTTCGACTGGATAATCGAAAAAGCCGATTTCAGCGCCGCCCGCCAACTGCCAGTGCTGCTGCAGCAGCTGGTTGCGATCGTCGCCCTGAGTCGTGGGGGCAGGGCAATCGACACCGATCAACCGATCGGACCATAGTCGGTGAAAACGCATCAGATCGAGCACCAGCGGCAGCAGATTCTCGTTCCGCTTCTGTTCAAACAGCTCCCGAACAAAGGCTTCCGACAACGACGCCACCTGAGCGGGGTGCCACTCCACCTCCGGCAACGTACCGTTGTCCATCTCCGCCATCTCCCCCCGCTGCACCAGCCAGGCACTCAGGGACTGGAAAAAGCCAATCAAACTCTCGCCGGCGGCCTCACTGATCAAGCCCAGATAACCAACGGCACGCCCGGCATTGTAGAACAGATCAATCGACGCTGCCAGGTGGCGGCACGCCTGCATATCATTCTGGGAAAGGGTGGATGACGACAAGAGCGTATAGGGAGGATGGTTCTGCGCCCGCAGACCGTGCCTGTGCGCATGCTGCGCCAGCACCGTTCCCGGCAGCACCGCCAACGGAAAAATCTCCAGCTGATTCGGCTGAAAAGACAGGGCGACCTCGACGCTGTCATAGAAACCGCTCAGGGTGTCGCCCGGAAGACCGTAAATCAGATCAATACCATAGGTGATCCCCGCCTCGTTCAGCGCGAACAGATTCTCCCCGAAACGTGCCAGATCCAGACGCCGGTTGATGCGCTTCAACACCGACGCATGAACCGACTGCAGTCCCACCTGAACAGAGCAGTTGAGCCGCTGCAGCAGCTCAATGGTCTCCCTATCGAGATATTCCGCTTTGGCCTCAAGGTGGTAATGAAGCCGAGGCGCCTCCTCCAGCATCAGCTGCAGAAGCCGCCGGCCGCGCTGTGGCGGAACATTGAAACTGGAATCCAGCACCCACACCTGCTCGACCCCACTGCGCGCAAACAGCTGAAGTTCACGCCGCAACCGTCCTTCCTCCAGGGGCAGAACCTGCTTCCGTCCACGGCCATCAAAACAGTAGGCACAACGGAACGCGCAGCCCCGTGCGGTTTCCCACAGCACTCCGCGTTGCGGCACCAGCGCCTGTTCCAGCCAGGGAGAAGACAGTTCTTCCGCCGCGCAATCCTCCTGATTGATCACCACAGGATGAGCGCTGGACACCGATCCGTTTTCGTCCAGCGTCTGCACCAGGCGGGAAAAGGCCCGCTCCCCCGGACCCAACACCAAGTAGTCGAACAGACCGCACATCCGCCAGGGCCGAACATCGGCCGTCACTTCCGGGCCGCCCGCAACCAGCACCAGGTGCGGGCACTGCGCTCTCAGCAGACGCGCCAACGCCAGCACCGCCTCATGGTTCCACACATAGACACTGAACGCCACCAGTCGCGGAACCTGGGCACGGATGGCGGACACCACCTCGTCTCGGGATTGGGATGGAAAGACATCGAGCAGGTGAGCAGTGGCCTGCCAGGCTTTCGGCAACGCCGACTTAAGGCAGCCGGCCGCCAGCGCCACCGCCTGTGGGGAAGGACGGACATGGCAGGTCACAAGGGTCAGGGAATAGGGTGTGTTCATCATCGGCTCAGTGGGCGCTGAGGAAATCAGCTGCGCTTCAGACTGACTTTGATTTTCGGTTTGCCATCTTCATTGACGACGCGGAATGAACAGTCGACGTCGCCGTACTTATCATGGATCACCCGACGCTGACGATCTAGATAGGCCTTGAAATCGTCGACCCCCGCAATGGTGGCCGGCAATGAGCTCTCCTTGCACACCGACAGATACTCCCAGTACAGATCCGTTTCATTCTGTTGAACGGGCGCAGCGGGTTGAGGTGCTTTGACAGATGGTTTCACCACGTGGCGGTGATAACGGCCTTCATCGATCTCGCGCTGAACGCGCTCCCACATCCCCATGTAGCTGTAAAATCGGCTGGAAAGGTTCTGCAGCCGGTAGCGCAGCTCCGTCTGGATAATATTGCGCTGGCCCGCACGCCGGAGCAACCGCTCCAGATCATCACGCTCGCGCATGGGCGCCCGGCGCTCGACACCGGCAAAATACTGCTCGTACAGGATGCAGAGGTCCTTGAGTTTCTGCTCCAGAACATTCAAGTTTTCTATCAGCTGCCGGCGCTCATCCATGCTATGCTCTGTGGGCTGGTTGTGCCGTCATGGCCGGGTTAAGGCTTGACGATGATGCTTCTTTTCGCTAGAACTTGCGAGTTTAACACATTTTAAGAGGATTATCGATGGAGAACCACCCCCTGGCCACCGTTATTCTGGCCGCCGGCAAAGGCACCCGGATGAAATCGGAACGACCCAAGGTGCTGCACCCGCTGGCCGGGCGCCCCCTTGTCGCCTATCCGCTGCAGCTGGCCCGTGAACTCGGCAGTGAAAAAAACGTCCTGGTCATCGGCCACGGGGCCGAGCAGGTCCGTGAACAATTCACCCGTGACGATGTCGTGTTTGCCATCCAGAAACAACAACTGGGCACCGGCCATGCCGTGCAGATTGCCGCGACCCAGCTCTCGGGCTTTCAGGGCACCATACTGCTGCTGTGCGGCGATGTGCCGCTACTCCGACGGCAAACTTTGGAACAGCTGCTGGCGGATCACCGTAAAGCCCGGGCCACGGTCACGGTGCTGACGGCCATCGTTGGCGATGCCACTGGCTACGGTCGCATCGTACGCGACAACGGGACCATTGCCCGCATCGTCGAACACAAGGACGCCACACCAGAGCAACGAGCCATCAACGAGATCAACACCGGCATCTACGCCCTTGAAGCGCCACGCTGCTTTGAGTTACTCGCCCAGCTCGACAACCACAACGCCCAGGGCGAATACTACCTCACCGACATTATCACCCTGGCCCGTGGCCAGGGCGAACCGGTCGCCACCGCCAGCCTTGAGAATATCGAAGAGAGCATGGGTATCAACGACCGGCTGCAGCTCGCCGAGGCCGCCCGCATTCTGCGCACGCGCATCAACCGCGCCCACATGCTTGCCGGCGTGACCCTCGAGGACCCGCTGACCACCTACATCGATATCGATGTCGTGATCGGCGCAGACAGCTGCCTACAGCCCGGTGTCCACCTGCGCGGCACCACCCGCATTGGCCGTCACTGCCGTATTGAAACAGGTGCGGTGCTCCTCGACTGTGAAGTCGGCGATCACTGCCATATCAAAGCCGGCAGCGCGCTGGAAGAATCCACGCTGGGCGAGAAGGTCACGGTCGGCCCCATGGCCCACCTGCGCCCCGGCACACAACTCGCCGGGCACAACAAGATCGGCAACTTCGTCGAAACCAAGAAAGCCGTCATCGGCCTGCGTTCCCAGGCCAGCCATCTGTCTTATATCGGCGATGCCGAACTGGGATGCGACATCAACATCGGCTGCGGCACCATCACCTGCAACTACGACGGCGTCAACAAGCATAAAACGGTTATCGAGGACGGTGTCTTTGTCGGCAGTGACACCCAATTCGTCGCACCCGTTACCATTGGCCGCAACAGCCTCATCGGCGCCGGCTCCACCATTACCAAAGATGTCCCGGCCGACGCCCTGGCCCTGGCGCGCACCCCGCAGAAAGTCATCGAAGGCTGGTGCAAAAACCGCAAGAAAAAATAACCCCTGACACCATTTATTAAAAGGATAAATCATGTGCGGAATCGTTGGCTATATCGGTGAACAGCGCGCGGTGGACATCGTTCTCGACGGCTTGCGACGCCTCGAGTACCGCGGCTACGACTCCGCCGGCATTGCCAGTCTCGAACAGGGCCAGCTGGTTACAGTGCGGGCCGAAAGCAAGCTGATCAACCTTGAACAGGAACTCAGAAAACAGCCCCTGCACGGCAGCCTTGCCATCGGCCACACCCGCTGGGCCACCCACGGCAAACCCTCACAGGCCAATGCCCACCCCCACAAAGCCGGATCGTTTGTCGTGGTGCACAACGGCATTATTGAAAACTATCTGGCCCTGAAACAGCAGCTGCAACAGCAGGGCCACAACTTTCGTTCCCAGACCGACAGTGAAATCATTGCTCACCTCATCGAACAGCAGGTCAAGGAAGGCGCGGCGTTCGAACAGGCCGTGCGCCAGGCCCTGCACCAGCTGCGCGGCGCTTATGCCATTGCCGTCATCTGCGAAGACTGCCCCGACACCCTGATTGCCGCCAAATGCGGCTCGCCGCTAGTGATCGGGCAAGGGCAGGGCGAGTATTTCGTTGCCTCCGACATTCCAGCCATGCTGTCCCACACCCGGGAAATGATTTTTCTCGAAGACGGCGAGCTGGCGGTCTTCAGTCGCCAGGGCATGCAGGTTTCCACCCTGGACGGACGGCTGGTCGAAAAATCCACCAAGACCATCACCTGGAATCCGTTGATGGCTGAAAAGGGCGGCTTCCGCCATTTCATGCTCAAGGAAATCCACGAGCAACCCCGCGCCATCAGCGACACCCTGGCCGGGCGCATCTGTGACAACAAGGACGGCATCCTGCTCGATGGTCTCAACCTGACGGACGACGCGCTTAAAGCCATTGAACGCATCTATCTCGTCGCCTGCGGTACCTCCTGGCACGCGGCCCTGGTCGGGAAATTCCTCATCGAAAAACATGCCCGCATCCCCGTCGAGGTCGACATCGCCAGCGAGTTCCGTTATCGCCAGCCCCTGGTCAATGACCGCACCCTGACCCTGCTGATCAGCCAGAGCGGCGAAACCGCCGACACCCTGGCCGCCCTGCGCGAAGCCAGGGGGCGCCAGGGAAAAACCCTGGCCATCTGCAACGTGGTCGAATCGTCCATTGCCCGCGAGAGCGACGGCGTCATCTACACCCATGCCGGACCCGAGATCGGCGTTGCCTCGACCAAGGCCTTTACCACCCAGCTGGTAGCCCTGGTTCTGTTCAGCCTGCACCTGGCACGGGTAAGAGAAACCCTCGACCAGAAGGCCATCTGCGAGCTGATCCGCGAGCTCTTGACCCTGCCGCGCAAGGTTGAAAATTGCCTCGAACTCAATGAAGAGATCGAGCAGCGCGTGCGGCCCTATATCCACTGCCGCGATTTTCTCTACCTCGGCCGTGGCAACCAGTACCCCATCGCCCTGGAAGGGGCCCTGAAACTCAAAGAAATCTCCTACATCCACGCCGAAGGTTATCCCGCCGGCGAGATGAAGCACGGTCCCATCGCGCTCATCGACGAAGAACTGCCCGTCGTCATCATCGCGCCGAAAAATGAGACCTATGAAAAGGTCATTTCCAACCTTGAAGAGGTCAAGTCGCGCGGCGGTAAAATCCTGCTGGTCAGCGATGCGGACACAACCCAACAGCAGGAGTCCTGCGAAGAACTGTTCCCCATTCCGTCTATTCACGATGACCTGATGCCGATCTTGACCAGCATCCCCCTGCAGTTGCTGGCTTATCATATCGCGGTCATGAAGGGCACCGATGTCGATCAACCACGCAATCTGGCCAAGTCGGTCACGGTAGAATAATCACCTCGCGAACATTTTGCAAAAACCTTCCGAACGTGCCATCAAAGTAAAGCCCGCCTGAGCAAACAAGGCGGGCTTTACTTTAGCGGCTTCACACAGACACCTCTTGCCCGCGCGGGCCGATTTATTCTCCCCCAAAGAGACGTCCGTTAATGTCTAATGCTCCGATCTTCCTCACATGAGCCTGGCACCCCCCTAACAACTTTAATACTTACAACCTATTGCATTAACCACCTGTTTTGGTATAGTAATTTACCTTATACATATAACCATATATTTCAAATTTTGCGCTATCGGAGACGTTATGAGTTTTAAAGATCTGAAAATTGCCAACAAGGTCTACGCGCTTTTTGCTCTGGCCGTGCCGTTGATGTGTCTGGTCTTTGGCGGACTCTACTGGAAAGCCAGTGAAAATCTGTACAAAGAGCGCTACGCCATGGTGAAATCCCAGGTTGAAACCGCGTGGAGCATGGTTTCACACTTTGCGGATCAAGCCAGTTCGGGCCAGATCAGCAACCAACAGGCCCAGCAGCTCGCCATCGAAGCTGTCAAAGCGCTGCGCTACGGGGGTGAGGAGTATTTCTGGATCAACGACACCACGCCGCGCATGATCATGCATCCTTTCAAGCCGGCCCTGGACGGCAAGGACATCAGCGATGTCGCCGACCCCAACGGTACCAAGCTGTTCATTGAGATGGTCAAGGTCACCCGCGGCACGGAGGGTGGATTTGTTCACTATCAGTGGAGCAAGCCCGGCAGCCAGAAACCCGTGGACAAAATCTCCTACGTCAAGCGCGTTCCCCAATGGAACTGGATCATCGGCAGTGGCCTCTACACCGACGATGTGGCCGCAGAAAGCCGTGTCATGCTCTACGGCGCAGCCGGAATCATCGCCTTCACCATTCTGGCCTCAACTCTGGTGGTCATCTGGTTTGCCCACGGCCTGTCGCGGCCCATTTCTCAAGTGGTCGACATGCTGCAGGAAATGTCGCTCGGCCACATCGGACGACGGCTGCAGCTCAACCGCAGGGATGAAATCGGCAAAATGGCCGCAACCCTGGATGACTTTGCCGACAGCCTTGAGCATGAAATTGTTGACAGCCTGCAGAAGCTGGCTCAGGGAGACCTCACATTTGACATTCACCAGAAGGATGAGCAGGATGTCATCCGTGGCGCCCTGCGCACCATGGAGGGTGATCTCAACCGCATGATGTGCGACATCCAGCAACTTGGTCAGCAGATCGACGCCGGGGCGACCCAGATTGCCGATGGCAGCCAGTCCCTGTCGCAGGGAGCAACGGAATCGGCCAGTTCGCTGCAGGAAATTGCCGCATCCATCAACCAGCTGGCGTCGCAGACCGAACACAACGCCGACAATGCACGTCAGGCCGCGGCCCTGTCGAATGAAGCCAGCCAGGCGGCGAATCGCGGCAACCACTCCATGGAACAGATGGTTGTCGCCATGGCGGAAATCAATGAAGCCGGGCAGAACATCTCGAAGATCATCAAGGTCATTGATGAAATCGCGTTCCAGACCAACCTGCTGGCCCTTAACGCCGCCGTTGAAGCCGCGCGCGCCGGTCAGCACGGCAAGGGTTTTGCCGTCGTCGCCGAGGAAGTGCGCAACCTGGCGGCCCGCAGTGCCAAAGCGGCCAGTGAAACCGCCGAGCTCATCGAAGGCTCTGTGGCCAAAGCCCAGAACGGTGCCGAAATTGCCAAACAGACAGCCGCGGCCCTGGGTGAAATCGTCGGCCGCTCGGGCAAGGTTTCCGATCTGATTGCCGAAATCTCGGCCGCCAGCAATGAGCAGTCGGTGGGCATCTCCCAGATCAACATCGGCATTGGCCAGATCGATGATGTCACCCAGCAGAATACGGCCAATGCGGAACAGGGGGCTGCCTCGGCCGAAGAGCTGGCCAGCCAGGCCGAGCGGCTGCTGGCGATGCTGCTGCGTTTCAAGCTGAAAAACGACTGTGCTGATGCCCGCCACGCCAGAACCAACCCTGGGAAAAAGAAGCAGATCGGCTGGCATGAGCGCGGCTGAGACGCAGGGGACATCAGCATCTTTTCATCCTTTTCATTGGCAAGAAAACACATGACATAAGACGACGATGCGCATTGCCTCAGTTTTTTTCTTTACCGTTGTGAGTACTTTTTTGCTTGTCAGCTGCAGCGAGCAACCGGAGCAGACCGCTCAAAAGGAACTTCTGATCTACTGTGGAACCACCATGGCGGGAGCGGTGCGTTCTGTGGCGGATGAGTTTGAAAAAAAGGAAGACTGCGTTATCAAAATCCTCTCGGAAGGTTCGGGCAACCTGCTGCTGAGTATTCGCATCAATCGTGTCGGGGATCTCTTTCTGCCGGGGAGCGAGCAGTATGTTGAGGCCTGCCGCCAGGAGGGTCTGGTTGACCAGACCAAAATTATCGGCTATAATCGTGCGGTACTGCTGGTGGCCAAGGGCAACCCCCTCAATCTCACACCAGATCTGACACAGTTTGTCAGCGGCCGCTACCGGACCGTTCTCGGCATAGCCGAGAGCAGCTCTATCGGCAAGGAAACCCGGGAGATACTGACCCAACAGGGTCTCTACGATGTAGCGATCAACCACGCGACTTTTCTGGCCACGGACTCCAAAGATATCCTTGAACTTCTGCGCAGTGGAAAGGCCGATCTCGCCCTCAACTGGACCGCATCCGCCCTAACCAGTCCCGAAAACCGCGAGGCCGTCGACCTGATCGCTCTGCCCAAACCACTGCGCCACAGCCACCCTCTGATCATGGCCGTGCTGACCACGGCGCGGCAACCCGAGCTGGCCGATAAATTTCTTGACTGGATCACTTGTGATGTCGGCCGGTCCATCCTTGCCAGCTACGGCTTTGGAGACTAGCCGATGGCGTGCCGCTGCAGACTGATGAAATCGGGTTATCTGCCCCTGCTGGCGACCCTGTTTGTGGTGTCCTCGGTGTTCGGCCTGATCCTCTATCAGGGACAGGTGATGTATGACTACGAGCTGGAGACCAACCAGCAGATTCTCAACATGTCGGCCAAGCGGGAATTGGGGGATCTGCTGCTTGAAGAACTTTCAAGGCTGCACAACGACTTTCTGCAATTGCTGGTCGAAGCCAACGACGACCGGCAGAGTCTGATCATCCGCAGCAGTTACCAGCGCATCCACCAGCTGAACCACATTCTCACCATCATTGCCGACGGCGGCACCCTGATCCGCGAACTGCCACTCAATCTTCCCCAACAGAACCAGGCTCGGCTAAGCCTGAGCTATCGCCCCGTCAATCCGAATGAGTATCATCTCGACGTACTGACCCTGCGGCCACAGCTGGTGAGCGTTCAGCAGCTCATCAGCGAGACCATCGATAAAACCAGACTGCGCAACCAGCTGCTAGTCAGCCCGCAACCCGGCAGTGCCAGGCTAAAACAAGTCGCGTTGGAGCTGCGGGAACATGAAAAGAAAGTCACCGCGAACTTCGAGCGCCTGCTGGAAAATGCCAACCGCATCGTGCTAACAACCAATCAGCAGCTGGAACGGTTGCGTGAGGATCTGTCTATCGCCAAATACCGCAACTTCCGCAACCGGCGCTACGAAGCCGGAACCGCCATTTTTGCCGTGTTCATTCTCATCTTCCTGATCTTCCGCTCGATCCGTTTTTCCCATCGCTGCCTCGAAGACACGGTTTCGCGGCTGGAGCAGGCCGAAGAGGAACTGCAACTGACCAATGAGCAGATAACAGCCCTGAATCTCTCGCTGGAAAAACGCGTGGCCGACCAGACCCGTGAATTGCGCCAATCGGAAATTCTCTGGGACAACGCCTTTAATGCCATCGCAGCACCCGCCCTGATTCACGACCGCCAAGGCAACCTGATCAAGGCCAACCGAGCCTACCTGCGGGAAGCCGGTGCCTACCTGAGTGACGTGGTTGGAAAACCCTACTGGCAGTTTTTTCCTCACCAGGAAACCCCCATCTTCGCTATTGACAGCGTACAGAGAAACCATCGGATTCATATTGACGATCTGGAGATCTGTGATCGAATTTACCGGGTCCGCTCTTTTCCGGTGCTGGAAAATGGAGAAAACTATCTGTGCACGATCATGTTCCTGGAAGATGTCACCGAGAGACGGCAGTTTTCCCAGCAGCTCCAGCGCAGTGAAACACGCTTCCGCGAGATCACCGACAGCATGAGTGACGTGCTGATCATGCTGGACCAGCAGCTGAACATTCAACTGCTCAACCGCGCTGCGCGCGAAGCCTACCACGTCGATGACAACGACTACTTCGGCAAGAGCTGTCACAGCATCTTCTGGGACTGTACGGACCCATGCGAGCAATGTCCCGCCCTTGATGTAATGCGTGACGGAGAAATTAAAAAAGCCCTGCGCTATCGAGATGATGGACGCATTCTTGATCGCACCATCTACCCAGTCTATGACAACGAGGGCATCATTACCGGCTGCGCCGTAGTGGCCCAGGATGTGACAGAGCAGCATAAACAACAGGCCAAGCTGCGTCTGGCCGAGAAGGTTTTCAAGAACACCACAGAGGGCATCACCATTACCGATGAAAAGAATCGCATTCTGGCCGTCAATGAAGCCTTCTCCACTATCACCGGCTACAGCGAGGAAGAAGCAATCGGGCAGACACCGGCGCTGCTCAAATCCGGGCAACACAACCTCGCCTTCTACCAGCAGATGTGGCAGGAACTGCAACAAAACGGCCACTGGAGTGGCGAGCTGTGGAATCGGCGTAAAAATGGCGAAATCTACCGCCAGCGTCTGACCATCAGCACCGTTGTCGACAAGGGGGAGGTTGTCAACTACGTTGGTGTCTTCTCCGATGTCACGCCCATGTGGCGCTCAGCGGAAAAACTCGACTACCTGGCCCACCACCATCCCCTGACCGGACTGCCCAACCGTATCAAGTTGCAAAGCTGTCTTCAGCAGATGATGACCTCAGCCGGGCAACACCCGTCACAGGGGGCGATCCTGTATCTGGATCTGGATAACTTCAAAAAAATCAACGACAGCCTTGGACACCATTACGGCGACCTGGTTCTCAAAGAGGTCGCCGAGCGCCTGCATCAGCTCTGTCAGCAACAGCACTGTCAGCTGTTTCACCTCAATGCCGACGAATTCGTCATTGTCTTCGCTCTCAACCTCGCCCCTTTCGAAATCGATGGCCGGGTGCAGAGCATCCTGAAGACGCTCGACGCTCCCTTCCATTTTGACGGATACGAACTCTTTATCAGCGCCAGCATCGGCATCGCCGACCTGACCTCCGCCAATGACGAGCAGATTCTGCTGAAAAATGCCGACCTGGCCATGCATCAGTCCCAAAAAAGCGGCAAGAACACCTATCGTCGATATAGCAGTGAACTGGCGGAACAAGCTCTTGAGCGCATGCAGATGGAAACCGCCCTGCGCAATGCGATCCGTCAGAATGAGCTGGAAGTCTATTACCAGCCGCAGCTCGACGTTGACGGTCAGACCATCATTGCCGCAGAAGCCTTGCTGCGCTGGTTCCATCCGGTAATGGGCAGTGTGGCGCCGGACAGATTCATTCCCCTGAGTGAGGAAACCGGGCTGATTCTGGAAATTGGCGAGTGGGTGATGGAACAGGCCTGCCGGCAGTTTGTCCAGTGGCAGGATGAAGGGATCGCTCTCAGGCGGATGGCCGTCAACCTCTCAGGCCGCCAGATTCAGCTCAATCAGCTGGCTCAGACGGTGGAAAACGTCTTGAAACGGTCCGGCTGTCCCGGCCACTGTCTGGAGCTTGAAATCACCGAAGGCTTCATCATGCAGCAGCCGGAAGCATCGATCGAACTGCTGAATGAGATCCGCCGCCTCGGCGTAGAGCTATCCGTCGACGATTTTGGTACCGGCCATTCATCGCTCAACTATTTGAAAAAACTTCCCATTCATCGACTCAAAATTGATCGCTCCTTTGTCTGGGACATTGAAAAAAACAGCGATGGTGAACAGATTGTACGCGCCATTATCGCCATCGGCCGCAGCCTGAATCTGAACATCACGGCTGAAGGGGTCGAAACGGAAGCCCAGCGGGCTTTTCTGCACCAGGAAGGCTGTGATGAGCTGCAAGGCTACCTGTTCAGCAAACCGCTGACGGCGGCTGAATTTGCCGCGTATTATCCCCACATCAACCGACCCTCCACAGCCGACGGGAGGGGTGAGCTTGAATTTTAATCATGAGAACCGTTCATTCCGCCTCTTCTTTCGCCTGCTGCAATTCTGCTGGCTGCTTCTGGCATTTGTCGGTCTCGGTTTCAACATCTACCAGAGCGACAATGAAGTCAACCAGCTGGCACGCCAGTCGGCATCGCTGGAAAAAGAGCGCAGCGATAAAATCCTGAGTTGGGCGCTGCACCAGGGACAGCTCGTGACCCTGGATGCAGAGGGGGAGGAGCAGGTGCTGGCACCCGCGCAGGTGCTCAGCCAGATCCAGTCCCTGCTGCCCGACAAAAGTGTTCGCAGCCGACTGATCAGCCCGTTTCCGATCAATGCCCAGAACAACCCCGACAGCTGGGAGCTGGCACAGTTTACCCGCCTGCAGCTGCGCGAGGTTGTCAAGGTGGATTTTCAGTCTGAAACAACAAGGCTGTACCGCGAACTCTATCCCATGATCGGCGGACCGCGCTGCCTGGAATGCCATCCGGACTATGGCGACCTGGTGGTTCCCGGCGCCCTGAGCATTCAGGTGCCGCTGGCGCCGATTGAGGCCATGCTGGCGACGAAAACCATCAGCTTCAACCTGGCCTGCATCTTTATCTGGGGCCTGGGTACCTGGGCGCTGCGGCTTGGGCAGAAAAATCTGCAGCAGTGGCTGGTCCAGCGTCAACGCATGCAGGAGGAACTTCAGTCCATCAACAACCTCTACAGCGCCCTTGGTGCTGCCAATCAGGCCATGATGCGCATCGAAACACCGCAGCTGCTGTTTCAGGAGCTGTGTCAGATTGCCGTTCAGTATGGTCAGTTTCAGCTGGCCTGCGTGTCGCTGCTCAATTCAACGACCAAAAATCTGTCGCCTGTTGCCAGCGCCGGGGATGATGGCTGTCAGCACTACATCAAAAACGTTCAGGTCAGCACAGATCCGGCGTATGCGGAAGGGCGCGGCCCAACCAGCCAGGCCATCCGCGAGCGACGGACCGTGGTGACCAATGATTTCCTGCGCGAACTGGCCGGTTCGCCCTGGGAGCAGCAGGCGCGCGCTGCCGGCATCCGCTCCTCCGCTGTTCTGCCCATTCTGTGCTCGGAACAGGAACTGGGTGCGCTGAAGATCTACGCCGCCGAAGTTGGATTCTTTACCCCGGGCCACATCGAACTTCTGGAGCGATTGCGCGATGATCTGTGCTTTGCCCTGCGCAGTTACGATCACAAGCAGCGTGAGCTGAAGGCCCAGAAAGAGCTGGTTGAGTCGCAGAAATTCAATCAGGTTCTGCTGGATGCTCTGCCTTATCCGGCCATTCTGGCGCGCTATTCGACGCGCAAGGTCATCAATGCCAACCGCAGAGCGCTGGAAATGGGCATCCGGATCGGTGAACCGAGCCCGTGTTGCCAAATAATGGACGGTCAGGAGCGCCGGCGCGCCGGCACCATTGAACACCAGCATGAAGATGGTCGCTGGGACATGGTGTGTTGGCGGCCGGTTGAAGGGCAGGATGACGATCTCTATCTGCACTTTGCTGTCGACATTACCGACCGCAAGCAACAGGAGGAAGAGGTTTATACCCGCGCCCACACCGACCCGCTGACGGGCATCGCCAACCGGCTGTATCTCAACCAGGTGATTCAGAAAGCCATGGACAAGTCCGATGACCGCGGGTTCAGCCTGCTGGTGGTCGATCTGGACCGCTTCAAGCCCGTCAACGATACCCATGGCCATAGCGTGGGCGATCAGGTCCTGATCAAGGTGGCACGCCGCTTGAAACAGGTTCTGCGCTCTCAGGATGTTGCCTGCCGTTGGGGAGGGGATGAATTTGTCCTGTTCCTGCCCTTTACCGACCTTGATCAGGCGGAAAAGCTGCGCCACCGCATCATCGACGTTTTTGGTACACCGTTCAAGATCGGTGACATCGAGATTGAGCTTTCAGCCAGTGTCGGCTTTGCCAACTATCCCGAAGACGGACGCACGGAAGGCGAATTATTCAAGCTGGCCGACAAGAGAATGTACCGTAACAAAATGGGGCAGATTATTCCTTTCCCGCACGGCGCGACAAGAGAATAGGCCTCCTGTGGGGCGGCCACCTGCGCTCATGTCAACGTTGACCCGCCGCAGAAATCGCTCGTTGTTCTGACCGGACCTGCCTGTTCTCGACCCTCGCACCATGCCACGCACCAACAATTCATCGTCAGATCACTTTACTCCGCAAAAGCGGCCCTATATCATGTAGAGCGTGTGATCCGCTTCGCAACGACCAATTCTTATGTTTCATGGAAAGTACGCTGGATGTTTCGTAAAATACTGAGATTTTCATTTCTCTTTCTGGGCGGCTGCGCCATTGTCGGCCTGTCGGCACTGATCGGTGCCTATTATTTTGTCGCCGAATCGCTTCCCCGCATGGACAAACTGGAAGACTATCGTCCCCCCGTTATCACGCGGGTCTACAGTGAAGACAACCAGTTAATTGCCGAATTCTACCGTGAGCGCCGGATTGTGGTTCCCGTCAGCAAGATGCCACAGAAGCTGATTCATGCCTTTGTTTCCGCCGAGGATTCCGGGTTTTTCGAGCATCAGGGCATCGACCTGGTGTCTATTTTTCGCGCCGCCCTCAGGAACATCCAGGCCGGTGGAATTGTCCAGGGCGGCAGCACCATTACCCAGCAGGTGGCAAAAAGTCTGTTACTGACACCGGAGCGCAAGTTTTCTCGTAAATTCAAGGAAGCCATCCTCGCCTGGCGCATGGAACAGCATTTCGACAAACGCGAGATTCTCTATCTGTATCTCAACCAGATCTATCTCGGACACGGCGCCTACGGAGTGCAGGCAGCAGCAGAAAACTATTTTGCCAAAAATGTTGAAGAATTGAATCTGGCGGAATGTTCCATGCTGGCTGGATTACCTCAGGCTCCCAGCCGTTACTCCCCTTACCAGCATTTCAAACGCGCCAAGGAGCGCCAGCACTACGTGCTGCAACGCATGGCAGCCAACGGCTACATTTCCCCCCTCGATGCGGAGCAGGCTTACGCCCAGGAACTGACCATTCATCCGCGAGGCGATAACTCTGCCGCGGGAACCGGCTATTTCAGCGAACAGGTGCGACGCTACCTCGAAGAAAACTATGGCACCGAAACTCTTTATAGCGGCGGTCTTCAGGTTCATACCACCATGAACCTTTCGATGCAGCAGCAGGCCCAGGAGGCTGTGCGAGACAATCTGCAGGACTACGATCACCGCCAGGGACTCCAGCCAATTTCCCGCATTATGGATCCCGACGGGATAGACACCCATCTCCACCAACCGACACAGGCACTGAGCGTGAACCAGCGTATTGAAGCTGTCATTACTGGCCAGAACAAAGATTCTGTTCTGCTACGCGCTGGTGAAATGCGCGGTCACATCCCCCTCGCATCACTCGAGTGGGCGCAACCTTTTTCCATCGTTGACTGGCAACACTATCAGGACCCGGGTTTCGATTCATCCATCTTCGATCATCCGGTCATACCAACCGGTTCCATCGTAACGGTCGATATTGTCGCCATAGAGGAATCGGGTTTTCAGGCAACTCTTTTCCAGCAACCGCAAGCACAGGGAGCATTGATTGCCCTCGACCCTCATACGGGTTTCGTACGCGCTATGGTCGGGGGTTACGATTTTTCCACCAGTCAGTTTAATCGGGTTATTCAGGCGCGGCGGCTTCCCGGTTCAGCGATCAAGCCTCTGATCTATGCGGCCGCATTTGATCATGGTTTTACCCCGGCCAGTGTCATTCTTGATACCCCGTTGATTTACCGGGATCAGAATGAAGAGGGAGACGTACGGGAGTGGAAACCCAAAAACTACGGCAATAAGTTTTACGGTCCTACACCGCTTCGTGTGGCTCTGACCCATTCCTACAACATTATTACCGTCAAACTGCTGGACAGTATCGGGCTGCGCTATACGGCTGCTTATCTGAAAAAGCTGGGTATCGAATCGCCTCTGAATCTGGATCTGACCATGGCTCTGGGATCGAATGCCGTCACCCCGCTGGAGCTGGCAACGGCATACGCCGTGTTTGCGAGCGGTGGCGTCAAAACAGCTCCGACCTATATCACCAAAGTCTGCGACCGGAACGGCCGCGTACTGGAATCCGTCGATCCGGCTGATTTTCCAAACGGGCTCGCCTCAGATCAGCGACTGATTCGACTGAAAAGGCAGCGGGTTATCTCGGAAGAAACCGCCTACCTGATCACCAACGTACTGGAGTCGGTTGTTCAGCAGGGAACGGGCTGGCGGGCAAAAGCGCTGAACCGGCCCGTCGCCGGGAAAACCGGTACCACCAATAATCTTAAAGATGCCTGGTTTATCGGCTACACCCCACAGCTGGTTGCAGCATCCTGGGTTGGCTATGATCAGGAGCGCCCACTGGGAAAAAAAGAAACGGGCTCACGCGCAGCAGCTCCGGCCTGGGTGAAATTCATGGACAACGTCTGCGCCGACTGGCCAAAGCAAAATTTTACCGTTCCGGACCGGATACAGTTTTTACCCGTTGATCCAAAGACCGGCTTGCTCGAAGCAGAAGACAATAGTGAAGCGGTCATTGAAGTTTTCGCTCCAGGAACCGCACCGACTCGGTACGCCTCTGACGAAAAAACATTTCGCGCCCGTGATTTTTTCCGTCTGAACTGATATATGCCCCCAGTTCTGTGGGCCAACCAAGGAATGCTGCTCCCCCCAATCAACGCCGGATCATGCGACTGCGTTCATCCCAGGTTGCAATTGGCGCGACTGATGTCGTCTGCGCTAACAGAATGGTCGCAATCAGCAATTGACATATCGAGAGAACCGCGTGCCTCGGAATAGAAATTGTTGAGGATCCAAAAAAAGTGCTGAATATGTCGCTGCTCCGCTGACTTTTTACCTTCCCCACAATACAGTTATCCACGTTATCCACAGACATATCCAGAGATCGACGCCCCCCAATAAGGAGGGTTCCGTTAGAATTCCGGACTGGGTACCGTATTGCCGGCGCCTGACACTATTCTTCTTGCGGGAACAACAATCCGGCTACTGGTAATTTCCATGGTTAAAAACAACGGCAGATGAGCTGTTGCGCGGCGGGTTTCTTTATTGAAAGGAATCTCAATCTCTTGCGCACGAATTCCACCCAGGGAATAAATACGGTCGCAGCTGAACAAGGGAGTGCAGGCGGGGTAGGTGCCACGTCGCAGCAGCGGTGCGACCCGACGCAGGCGCCGTTGAAAACCAGGATGTCCAGAAATCCACAGGGTGTCGAAAAAATCTCCGACGATCAGGGTTGGCAGGTGCAAATCATTTTTTTGCAGCAGATCTGGCCCCAGCAATCGTTTGATCTGTTGTGGTCGATGCAGAAAACCTTGGCGCATCTTGAGATTAAACAACAGAAACCGTTCGTTTTCACGGCTGACATCGACGGTCATGCAACTGGCCCCTGTTCCCAGATCGTATTCACGCACCTGTTTCAAGGTCAAGTTTGATGTCAAAAAAGCCAGTGTACTGGTCGCGCCGGAGTGAATGTGTGGATAACCACACTGATCCGCGAGAAACTTCAGATCCGTGGCGTCAGGAATGCAGTTCGTGTTTTGCAGGGCAATGAGATGGGGATCAAATTGATGTATGACCTTTAAAAAA
This sequence comes from Desulfuromonadaceae bacterium, assembly GCA_016936455.1. GTDB lineage: Bacteria > Desulfobacterota > Desulfuromonadia > Desulfuromonadales > Desulfuromonadaceae > Pseudodesulfuromonas. The sequence continues at coordinate 94,397 of JAFGXV010000019.1, read as the reverse complement.
GCATCTGCGTCGCGAAACCCGCGCAGGTTATAGCTGAGTATTCGAAAGGCGGCCATTTTTTTATCCAAGGTGCGGTGAAACTCGTCTAGGTGATTTCTGACGATCCCGTCCATTTAATCGGCTTTGTCATCATGCTTATTGCAGTAATTGGATGGACTGAATAACGACTGGAGAAACAGGGACATCGTTCATCCCTTTCTGTTTTCCCGTCTTAACGGCTCCTATCTTATCTACAATTTCCATTCCCTTGAGCACTTTTCCAAAAACGGCATACCCGTAACCACTCTGGCTTTTGGACCGGTGATCGAGAAAAGGATTATCGACGAGATTGATAAAAAACTGGCTGGTGGCACTATTCACAAACGCCGTGCGCGCCATGGCAAGGGTACCCCGTTCATTTTTCAATCCGTTTCCGGCCTCATTGTCAATTGGTTGATCCGTACTTTTTTTATCGAGCGTCGTCGTAAAGCCACCGCCCTGAATCATAAAACCAGGAATAACGCGATGGAAAGTTGTGCCCTCATAGAATCCCTTCTGAACATAATTTAAAAAATTACGTGTGCTGACCGGCGCCTGTTCATCGAAAAGAATCGCTTCGATCAAGCCGAGATTCGTTGTTATAAGAATTCGCGTTTCCGCCGCAACCTGTGACGCAGATACAAGAAAACAGAGAATAAACAGAAATTTTTTCATCTTCACCACCCGCTACAAGTATTCCGACTTCAGTTCACGCGCCATCAGTTCATTGACAGCGAGGCGCGGATCTTTCTCTTCATAGAGAACCGCATACATCTGGTTAATAATCGGAACTTCGACATTCATTTTTTTTGCCAACTGATACGCGGAGAGTGTCGTCTTGACGCCTTCGGCAACCATGTTCATATGAGAGAGAATATCATTCAATTTTCTCCCTTTGCCGATTTCTACGCCCACTGTCCTGTTGCGCGAAAGATCACCCGTACAGGTCAGCACCAGATCACCCATCCCTGCCAGTCCGGAAAAGGTTTCAGGCTTGGCACCAAGGGCTTGGCCGATGCGTTTCATCTCAGACAGACCGCGGGTAATCAGAGCCGCTCGGGTATTGTTTCCGTAACCCAGACCTTCACAAATACCTGCAGCGACAGCGATTATATTTTTGAGTGCCCCGCCAATTTCTGTCCCGATTATATCGTTATTGGTGTAAACGCGAAAATAATCTGTACTGAAAATTTCCTGAACCCGGTTTGCCGTTTCTGCAGACTGAGCCGCGACAACGACAGCAGAAGGCTGTTCTAAGGCAACTTCGCGCGCAAAGGTCGGTCCCGAAAGAAATGCCGTACGCAGCACAAATGATGGCGGCAGTATTTCTTCCAGCACTGTTGACATGGGCGCAAGCGTATCGTTCTCTATTCCCTTTGAAGCTGAGATGATCAACGCTTCGGGATGGATTGTGTGAACACAGCTCGCAAGAACTCGTCGCATTACCTGTGATGGCGGGACAAGCAACAAAACATCAAGTCGTGTCACATCAGCTACAACAGCCGTAAAACTTAAATTATCCGACAGTATGATGCCTGGAAGATAAAGGTCGTTGATGCGAGTCGTCTGCATCCTTTCTACCAAGTCGTATTCATAAGCCCACAGTGAAACGGGGTGGCCTTTCTTTGCCAGAAGATTTGCCAGACTGGTCCCCCAACTACCAGCGCCAATAACACCAATTGACGTCATATTGCACTTACTCTTCATCAGAGTCGAATTCCTGCGGCAAGATATCTTCCTCCAGTGATTCCGGAATCAGCTCGTCATCTTCTTTTTCTGCCAATTTTGCAACAGCAACAATCCGCTCATTTGGCTCAAGCACCATCAGTCGGACGCCCTGTGTGTTGCGCCCTATAACCGAGAGATCACCAACACGGGTACGCAGTATTTTACCCTGATCCGTAATAAACATGAGATCTTCATCATCTGAAGTTAGTTTTATATCGACAACAGATCCATTCCGGTCCGATGTTTTGATCGTGATAATCCCTTTACCAGATCGACTCTGTTTACGATACTCGTCAATACTGGTACGTTTTCCATATCCACGCTCTGTTACAGAAACCAGAGTCAGTGACGTTATGTCGGTTACCACTTCCATCCCGATAATTTGATCATTTTCCTCTAGTTGCATGCCACGTACGCCACGCGCTGCACGACCCATTGGCCGCACATCTTTTTCTGAAAAACGAATAGACTTCCCATCTTGACTCGCCATGAGAATATCCATTTCACCATCTGTAATACGGGTAGAAACAAGTTCGTCTCCGTCATCAATGGTCATTGCAATAATTCCACCTTGTCGGGGATTCGCATAAGCCATCAATTCAGTTTTCTTAACAACTCCGTTTTTCGTACAGGCAATGATATACTTATTGTCAGCAAATTCCTTAACAGGAAGGATAGACATAACCCGTTCATTAGATTCAAGCTGTACTAAGTTAACTATGGCTTTGCCACGTGCAGCACGTCCTCCCTGTGGTACTTCGTGTACCTTTAACCAATAAACTTTCCCTTTATCTGTGAAAACAAGAATATAAGAATGAGTAGAAGCTATAAAAAGATGCTCAACAAAATCTTCTTCTTTCGGTCTTATGCCCGTTTTTCCTTTACCACCACGCCTTTGAGAGCGATAAAGAGATACTGCATTTCTCTTAATGTAACCAGAATGGGTCACGGTCACGACCATATCTTCTTCAACGATCATATCCTCAATTGAAAGCTCTTTGGTTTTAGGAATAATTTCAGTTCGACGTGGATTTGAAAAATTTTCTTTTATATCAATAAGTTCTTCTTTTATTATTTTAAAAACTTCCACATCACTTGCTAATATTTCTTTCAATCTAGAAATAAATTTCAATATTTCATTATATTCATTTATTATTTTTTCCCGTTCTAACCCAGTTAGCCGATGTAGGCGCATGTCAAGTATGGCTTGAGCTTGTTCATCGGAAAACTTGAACGTGCTAATCAGATTTATTTTTGCTTCAGAAGAATTAGTTGATTGCTTTATTAAATTAATAACTTCATCAATATTATCTAACGCAATTTTAAATCCTTCAAGAATGTGAGCTCTCGCTTCAGCTTTTTTAAGTTCGAAAACGGTTCTCCTGATAACGATTTCTTTACGATGGTCAATAAAACAATCTAAAACATCCCGAAGGTTTAATATTTTTGGTTGGCCGGAAACTATTGCTAGCATTATTATGCCAAAAGACGATTGCATTGCTGTCATTTTGTACAATTGATTCAAAATAACACCAGCTACTGTTTCTTTTTTTAATTCTATGACAATCCTCATGCCATCGCGGTCTGACTCATCGCGGAGATCTGATATACCTTCTATTTTCTTATCTTTAATAAGTTCAGCAATTTTTTCTATAAGTCTCGCTTTATTAACTTGATAGGGAATTTCTGTTATAACAAGGCTTTCCTTTCCTGTGCGCCTATCTATTTCTACAACAGACCGTGCGCGCATCTGAATGATACCCCTACCCGTTTTATAAGCTTCTCTAATATCTTCTTTTCCTAAGATAAAGCCACTTGTCGGAAAATCAGGTCCTGGTATTTTTTCTATTAATTCGTCTAAGGAAAGAGTAGGGTCATCAATAACTGCAACAAGCCCATCTATGACCTCACCGAGATTGTGCGGCGGTATTTTTGTAGCCATACCAACCGCAATACCTTCAGAGCCATTTACAAGTAAATTTGGAAATTTACACGGTAAAACGACGGGTTCAGTCAATGATCCATCATAATTCGGTGTAAAATCTACAGTTTCTTTATCAAGATCATCGAGAATCGTTTTAGTTAATTTTGACATTCTTACTTCTGTGTAACGCATTGCTGCAGCAGAATCGCCATCAATAGAACCAAAATTTCCCTGACCATCGACAAGGGTATAACGCATAGAAAATTCTTGCGCCATTCTTACTATCGTATCATATACCGCAGAATCTCCGTGAGGGTGATACTTACCTATAACATCACCGACAACACGAGCAGATTTTTTATATGGTTTATTATATTCGTTTCCAAGTTCATACATAGCAAAAAGAACGCGCCTGTGAACTGGCTTTAAACCATCACGTATATCTGGTAATGCTCTACCAATAATTACACTCATTGCGTAATCCATATAAGACTTACGCATTTCGTTCTCTATATTAACTTGTATATTATTTATGTTTATCATTTAATTTCCATTTAAATATCGAGATTAGAAACATTAAGTGCATTCTTTTCAATAAAATCTCTACGTGGCTCGACTTGATCACCCATCAAAACAGTAAAAATTTCATCAGATGAAATAACATCTTCAACTTTAACTTGGAGCAAAACCCTTTTTTCGGGATCCATTGTTGTCTCCCATAATTGATCAGGATTCATTTCTCCCAACCCTTTATATCTTTGTATATAAATGCCTTTTTTTGCTTTTTTCATTATATAATCAAATAATTCTTCTTTATTTTTCAATACTTCTACTTGATTATTTTCTTCTATTTCTATCTTTGAATCATAATCTTTCATTGACTTATAAAAATCCAATAGATAAATATATTCCTGAGATGCCATAACATTTAATACAGACTGATCTATTCTTATTCTGACATCACCAATATTAAATAACAACCTAGATGGGTTTTCGTAATGTTTAATATTAACATAAGGTATTAATTTTTCTATTTTCTCTCTTATTTCATCTAAACCTAAATAATCTTTATAATTATTTTTAAAATTGTTTTCTATAAACAACTTAAGTAACTCTTTTTTTATTCCCTTATTAACTAACTTACTAAATACATCATAATATTTAGCTATATTTCTCAATAGAGGTATTAGCTGCTTACCTTTCAATAGCTTATCGGATTTTATGAATTTTACATTTACATTTTCAGTACCTGCGTCAATAAGATATTCTTGCATTAGAGTTTCGTTTTTAATATATAAATCTTTTTTTCCTTTTTTTACTTTATACAGTGGTGGCTGAGCAATATAGAGATAACCATTTTCTATAATTTGTGGCATTTGTCTGTAAAAAAATGTCAACAATAAGGTTCTTATATGTGATCCGTCAACATCAGCGTCAGTCATAATTATTATTCTATGATATCGTGTCTTAACAATATCAAAATCATCTTTTCCTATTCCTGTTCCTAAAGCAGTTATTATTGTTCTAATTTCATTTGACGATAGCATTTTATCGAATCTTGATTTTTCTACATTCAGTATTTTCCCTTTCAAGGGTAAAATAGCTTGAAAAGAACGATCTCTGCCTTGTTTTGCACTTCCTCCAGCACTGTCACCTTCGACAATATAAATTTCACTTAAAGATGGATCTTTTTCTTGGCAATCAGCTAATTTTCCAGGAAGAGATAATCCATCCAAAGCACCTTTTCTTCTCGTTAAATCCCTTGCTTTTCGCGCTGCTTCTCTTGCTCTGGCTGCTTCTATTCCTTTTTCAAGAATTTTTTTTGCAATTTGTGGATTTTCTTCTAAATATGATGATAACTTTTCGTTAACAAGAGATTCAACATATCCTTTTATTTCTGAGTTACCTAATTTTGTCTTTGTTTGTCCTTCAAATTGTGGATCTGGAACTTTTACGGAAATTACAGCCGAAAGACCCTCTCTTAAATCATCACCTGAAACAGTAGTCTTTAAATTTTTAAGTAGGTTATTAGAACTTGCATAATTGTTCATTGTTCTTGTTAATGCTGCCTTGAAACCTATAAGGTGAGATCCACCTTCATGAGTATTAATATTATTAGCAAAAGTATAAATTTTTTCATCATAACTGTCATTATACTGCATTGCTAACTCTATAATTACACCTTCTTTTATACCTTCAACTAGAATAGGATTTTGATGTAAAGTACTTTTTGCTCTGTTTAGATATTCTACGAAAGATACTATTCCTCCTTCATAAAAAAATTCTTGATTTTTTTCTGTTATATCGTCACTTATAGTAATTCTTACTCCGGCATTTAAAAATGCTAACTCTCTTAATCTTTTACTGAGAACTTCATATGAAAAACTTGTTACCTCGAAAATCTCATTATCAGGCCAAAAAGTAATTGTGGTTCCTGTATTAATTGTATCTGATACAATTGTTAATTCACTTTTTGGCACACCTTTTTCATATGTTTGTACATATTTTTTTCCATTTCTATGTATTTCTAAATTTAATCTACTCGATAAAGCGTTAACGACAGAAACACCTACTCCATGCAATCCGCCAGAAACTTTATAAGAATCACTATCAAATTTTCCACCTGCATGTAAAACGGTTAAGACAACTTCTGCTGCAGGTCTATTTTCTGTAGGGTGTATATCAACTGGAATTCCTCGTCCATTATCAGAAACTGTTACTGAACCATCTATATTTATGCTTACAAAAATAGTATCACAATAGCCTGCTAACGATTCATCAATAGAATTATCAACAATTTCGTATACTAAATGATGCAATCCTCGTTCTGATGTTGATCCTATATACATAGAAGGTCTTTTTCTAACGGCAGAAAGACCTTCTAATACTTTTATATTACTTGCATTATAATCATTCATTATTTTATCCTTAAATTCGCATAGGCATAATTACACCACAATAGTTACTATTATTTTTATCATATATCAAACAAGGCGATGTAGAATTATTTAAAGAAATTATAGCAATACTTTCAATATGATTTAGTAAATCTAATAAATACTTAGCGTTAAATCCTATATTTATAGTTTCATTACTATATGGAATTTCAATATATTCTTCTGCTTCTCCAAATTCTGTATTAGATGAATAAACATTTAACCTATTATCACTAAATTTAAAATTTATGCCTTTTGATTTTTCATTTGATAATAAAGATATTCTTTTAATTGTTCCTATTAACAATTTACTATCGATTTCTATTTTATTATCTGACAACTCTGGAATAACTCTTTTATAATTTGGAAATTCTCCATCAATTAATCTAATAAATAATTTTATTTTATTTGATGTAACAATTAGATTATTATCAGAAATACTAATACTTAAATTTTTATCTGAAATTTCACATAATTTTTTTATTTCAAGAAGTCCTTTTCTCGGTACTATCACACCACATTCAAATATTTTAGATGATTCTGAGTTTTTATCTTTATATTTCGTTAATCTATGACCATCAGTAGAAACAAAATTTATTTCATCATTTTCTGAATGGATATATAAGCCACATAAATTAAATTTGCTTTCATCGTTCGAAATAGAACTATTAGTCATTTCAATTATGTTTTTTAGTTTTTCGCTTTCATATTCATAATATTTAATACTATTTTTTTCGCTTATTGTTGGATATTCTTCTGGTGATAAACCAACTAAGTCAAATTTAGATCTTCCACAATTTATTTCAATCCAGTTATTATTTTTTTTAGTTAATTGTATTTTTTCATCTGGTAACTCTTTTATTATTTCATATAGTTTTTTTGCAGGTATTGTTATTTTTCCTTCTTCTATAATTGTAGCATTTACTTTAGCTTTAATTCCTATTTCTAAATCTGTCGCAGTTACTTGTATAGTATCTTCTGTTATAGTTTCAATAAGTATATTGGATAAAATTGGTAATGTTTTTTTTCTTTCAATTATTGTTTGTAATAAACAAAGGATATCGAGAATTTCGTGTTTTTTCGTTTCTATCTTCATCTTTCCTCCTTTTGTATTTATTTATTTATAATAGTATTAATAATAACTGTTGATTGTGGAAAAAACTATAAATTACTGTTTTTATTTATAGTTTTGAAAATATTGGTTGTTTATAAAAAAAAAAATTGTTAAGTTTAACTTTTTGTTTTTCTTATCAACAACTTTTTGCATCAGTTTTGAGGAATTAATAAATTTTTTAAATTTTTAAGGATATGTTTCATGTTTGGATTTGTTTCAATTTCGTTTTCTATTTTCTTGATTGCATGTATTACTGTTGAATGATCTTTTCCTCCAAAATATTCACCTATTTCTGGAAAAGAACAATCTGTTAATTGTCTACATAAGTACATACATATTTGCCGCGGAAAAACATATTTTTTTGTTCTTTTTGAAGATTTTATGTCAGAAATTTTTATATTAAAATAGTTGCATGTTTTCTTTTGTATATCATCAATTGTTATTTCATTTGTGTATTCAACTATAATATCTTTCAAAATATCTTTTGCCATATCTATAGTTATTTCTTTTGATGTCAAACTTGCATATGCTCCTAGTCTGACGAGGTAACCTTCTAGTTCTCTTATATTTGTAATAACTGAATTTGATAAAAATTTAATAACTTCTTCTGGTAGCAATATTTTGTTTTTTTCTGCTTTAGCTTCAATTATGGCTTGTTTTGTCTCTATATCAGGAGCCTGAATATCTGCAATTAAACCCCATTCAAATCTAGATCGGAGTCTTTCTTCCAGGCCTGGTATTTCTTTAGGAAATTTATCCGATGTAACTACTATCTGTTTATGAGACTCATATAGTGAATTAAAAGTATGAAAAAATTCTTCCTGAGTTCTTTCTTTACCCGCTATGAATTGTACATCATCAATAAGTAATACATCTATTTTTCTGAACTTTTCTCTAAATTCATCCATTTTTCCGTACCTTATTGAATTTATTAATTCGTTCGTAAATTTCTCAGATGTGAAATAACTTACCAATGTTCTATTGTTATTTTTTTTAATTTTATTACCTATAGCATTAAGTAGATGGGTTTTACCAAGACCAACTCCGCCATAAATAAAGAGAGGATTGTAAATTGTGGCAGGATTGTTTGCCACCGCTATAGAAGCAGCTGCAGCAAATTGATTAGAATTACCAGATATAAAACTTTCAAAATTATAATCTTTATTTAAGTTTGAATCTTGTTCTATTGAAATGTTATTTTTTTTAATCTCATTTGTTTCTAGTTTATTCGATTTTTTATTTTTAAATGTGTCGTTTATATCAATAATGATAACTACTTTATCATTTATTATTTTTTCAATAGATTTTTTTATTATTTCTAAATAGTTTTTTATTATCCACTGTTTTACAAATTGATTATTTACTGAAAGTGTTATGGTTTTATTTCTTAAATCAATAATTTCTATTTGTTTTATCCATGAGTCATAATTTTGTTGTGTTATTCTTTCGGAAATTTCAATCAAAGTTTTTTTCCATAAATCTTCTTTTTTCATTTTTTTCTTTCGTTCTAAAATAAATATTATTTACTATACTATATAAATTTCATATTTTATTACTAATTACGTAGACGTATTTTACTATAATTATTGTTTGTTCTGCTTCACCATTATTATTAACGAATGGATTAATAATTTTATATGAACTTCTTGGACTTTTTTTAACTTGTTTAACTTAAACTATAACCTTCTTAATAAGAAGTATAAATATTTGAGTGGCGATGATACTATAAATAACGAGACTTACTGTTATTTTTTTCGTCGTTGAGCGCGTTGTGCTACCGTCAAGGGCTTTTGTTGATTATCCCGGAGTGGTGACCTCGGTGATTTATATTCTCTCCTCTATTCGCAATGAACGCATGTTGGTGGAGTAGTAGAACGAAAATCTTCTGTTTCGCTGGGTTGTTAATCTGTCCATGGAAGATCAGTTTTGATCATTCTACCTTTTCTATAAATCAGGATCGTCTAATCTTTAAAGTGGTAGTCTCGGAATTCTTCCGGTAGGTTTTTAATTTGGCCAACAAAGCAGATCTGCATTTCACCGTGGGTGGTTCGATGATTGATACATGAGAGTTGAAGAAAAATTTCGGCCAAAGGATGAACGCCATAAAGACAACCAGATACTCTCTCAATCTGACGGCAAGACTCTCTCGGTAGATTTAAGGGATACAAACGCAACAACCATACACATCAGTCGACAATGGACCTACAAAGTTTTCAGTTCAGAAAGGCAAGGGGCAGCACAGCAACCTGTGCGACCTTGGCCATGTGCTGACTGAGAATTGCATTGTGCTGGTAATAGATTCCTTACTGATACAGGCCATTGAGATGGCAGAAAGGAAGTCGCTTTGGTCATTCTGGATCTGGTGCGCGATACTCATCGCCTTACCCCAGGGGCAGAAAAAAGCTATGACATTGTCATTTTTTTAATAGTGTAAGATAGCTGAATGTAAAGACTCATTCTGAGCAGAACAAAAAAGGCCGCTCGATCGACGACAGATCTTCGACGCATAAAAGTTATCGCCCAGCCTGTGAGTACACAAGCGCGTCGAACAAATATTCGTCTGGATGATAACTGTTTGGCTTGTGTGCAAAAACCAGGCAAAGAAGGAAAAAAGTTTCCGCTACTCTGACCTTCGTACTATCGCCTATAATCAGGTGCGCATGCGCACCTGATTATAGGCACTGCAGGGGTGGCGAGACCAATAAAGGAAAATATGAGCACTAACCAGCACTATCAACCCGAAAAAGGTAACAGACAGACAAATAACAACGAAACAGATTTTCAAAGAACCGCGAATGAATTCTTAAAAAAGATTTTTGAGTGTTGAATGGTTTTCAGTTAACTGTTAAATTTGTTTGTTTTATTAGTAAATGTATAAATTATAAACTATTTTTTGGGTTTTTCTGTGATTTAACTTTTTAGGAGTATAGTTCACCCCTCTGGCAGTTTGGTGTGCTAAGTTCACGATTGCGTTAAAGCCCACTATTTTTTTAAATTTTCCGTGTATATGGTGGATACGAATTCTTTAAGTATCCGAAATTGCTCGGTCTTATAAAAATAATCAAGGTGGATAAAAAATAGATTAGCAAAAAAAATAACATGGTTGATCTAAACAGTACAGCAAACTTCTTCCATCTCTTCAATAGTGAATATCGTGTCGATAAATGCTGAAGAGCGTATTCCGACTGAGGCTTCCAGCTGATCCGACATATAAGAGACTGGTATACCGGTTATTCTGGTTGGTGAAGAGAGTGTGTTTCGGAAAGAAGAAATCCCCCCCCGTGTTTAGAATTAATCCTCAGGTGTTTTCCGCTGTCTTGACGGTTCGTAATAGTTTCATTTTGCAAGGCCTTGCCTCCAGTTTATGCGGAGGAACCCTAAAAAAAAGTTGATTTTTTTATAGATGCTTGTATAGTACTGCATTCAGGTTTTTACTAGGTAGGAGGAAAAAAATGAAGAGAACATACCAACCAAGCAGAATCAGTAGAAAAAGAACTCATGGATTTCGTACTCGTATGGCAACCGCTAATGGTAGAAATGTGTTGAAGCGGCGTCGGGCTAAGGGTAGAAAACAACTCGTTGTAACTATTCCTGTAAAGTAGTTGAAAAGCAGAAAGCTCGGAAAAGAAAAGTTAGTTAGAAAATCATATGAATATAAGTTAGTTTTCGACTCTGGAGAGAGAAAAAAATTTGCTTATTTCAGCGTGGTTTTATTAGCTAAAAAGGAAGGCCCCACTCGTTTAGGACTCGTTGTTAGTCGTAAAGTAGGTGGGGCTTTTTTACGAAATAAATATAAGCGTTTTATAAGAGAATATTTCAGAAATCATTATGGTTTTTTTTCGAGTGAAAAACATTATGATTATGTTTTTATTTTGAAAAAAGAATTTAAAATAGATGATATTGTAAAAAATGAACTCTTTAAGTTGATAAGTTATGTCCAGGGCGATCATTCTTTTGATAAAATTTTATAGAAATTTTATATCACCTCTTAAGATTCCGTGTTGTCGTTTTTTTCCTACGTGTTCGGAATACTCTCTTCAAGCATTTAGCAAATATGGCTTCTTAAAAGGTTTGTTTCTTTCTGTTAAACGAATATTACGTTGTAATCCGCTTTTTTCTGGTGGTTATGATCCGCTAAAGTGAGGAATTGATGGAAAATAGGAATACTATTATAGCGCTTGTTTTGATGCTTATTGTTTGGTCATGTTTCTCATATTTTTTTCCTGCAAAAGAAAAAGACAATAACAAAGTTGCTGAAGTCAAACAGATCGAGAAAGTAAATAATCAATCATTTATTATAGAAGAAAAAGACACTCTTATTAGTTCCAACGAGAGTGATTTTATTGAATTTGAAAATGATAACTATACTTTATTATTTGATAAAAATGGAGCAAATATAAGATCAGTAAAATTAAATAACTATAAAAATAGTAACAATACCAAAGATAGTTACCAGTTTATAGATTATAAAACTGGAGACTGTTTGTCGTCATTTTCCATTGAAAATGCAGTCGCTAACAACATATCCTATGATTTCGAAAAAATTGACAATAGAATTATATTTAAAGCAGTTTTTTCTGGATTAGAAATTGTTAGAACTTATGTTTTTAATTCTGGTAGTTATCTTATAGATTGTTTTGTTACTATTAAGAACTTACGAACAGAAAATGTCGATGTACGTTTTCATGTTGATAATTATAATGTCGTGCCCATAAACGCAGAAAATAGTCGTTTTGATTATATTGGCGCTATTTCTTATATCGATAATAAATTGATCCATAACGAATCAGATGACTTGAAAGAAAAGTCTGAATCATTCAGATTGGATAATCTTTCTTGGGTCGGATATACAAATAAATATTTTATATCCACGCTTATACCAGTCGTCGATAATAGTACCCCTTCTTTCGATTCAGTTGCCATTTCACTTTCAGATAACGTTTTGAAATTTAGTGCTTTATCTGGGAGTGTCAATTTGCAAGATGGTCAGTCTTATAAAGCCAGTTATTCTATGTATCTCGGACCAAAAGATTTATCTTTTTTAAAGTCTGCCGGGTATAGTTTGGATCATGTAATCGATTTTGGTTTCTTTTCCTTTTTGGCGAAACCATTACATGTATGTTTGAACTTTTTTTACGGGTTTTTAGGTAATTATGGTGTTTCTATCATTCTTTTAACCGTAATTATTAAACTTCTTTTTTGGCCGTTAACACAAAAAAGTTATGTCTCTATGCGTGCGATGCAAACATTGCAACCTGAGATGAAAAAGTTGAGAGAAAAGTATCGCACGGATCGCGAGGGTCTCAATCGCAGCATGATGGAGTTGTATAAAGAACATCGCGTTAATCCTTTGGGGGGATGTCTACCGATGTTTGTTCAGATTCCGGTTTTTTTCGCTCTTTATAAAGTATTGCTTGAAACAATCGAACTCCGACATGCACCGTTTGCTTTTTGGTTAACAGATCTTTCTGTTAAAGATCCTTATTATATTACTCCGGTCGTTATGGGCGTTACCATGTTTGTGCAGCAAAAGATGACTCCGAGTACAATGGATCCTATGCAGGCTAAAATGATGTTAGCTATGCCCGTTGTCTTTACATTTTTATTTTTAAATTTTCCGTCTGGTTTGGTTCTGTATTGGTTGGTCAATAATCTCTTGACGATCTTTCAGCAATATCTCATTTATAAAAAACCTGCTTAGATCTTACAGGCTAAGGGATTTTCCTTAGCCTGTTTTTTTGGATATTTATGTATTTATTAAATGACACTATTGTTGCTCCTGCCACCACCGTAGGCAATGGTGGTATTGCGATTGTTCGTATTTCTGGTGATCTATCCTTATCGCTCTTGAAGCTTTTTTTTAAGCCTTCATCGACCGCTCACCACTATGTTTCCCATCAACTTGTGTATGGTCATTTTGGTGTCGAGGGTTGTGTTGTAGATGAAGTCATGGCTGTCTATATGCAGGCTCCGCGGTCTTTTACGAGAGAAGATGTGGTTGAAATTCATTGTCATTCAAGTTCGTTCATTGTTGAGCGTGTTATTGATTTGTTGATTTCATCTGGGGCGCGCATGGCACAACCTGGAGAGTTTACATTTCGCGCTTTCATGCATGGACGTATTGATCTCACATCTGCTCAAGCAGTTTCTGATATTGTTTCTGCCCGCTCGCGTCAATCATCGCGGGTTGCTGTTCGTCAATTAGAAGGTGTGTTACGAGATCAAATTGATGTTCTTAAGGGTTATTTGATCGAGATGCTTGCTCTTACAGAAGCTTATCTTGATTTTCCGGAGGAGGAAGTCGATGGAGCTGACCTTTCCATGCTGTTTGAGCACTCTTCTATGTTTATTGATCTTGCTACACGGTTGATAGGAACGTTTCAAAGGGGCCATTTGCTCAAAGAGGGCCTTTCTGTTTTAATTCTTGGATCTCCCAACGTAGGTAAAAGTTCTCTTCTTAATTTGCTGCTTGGTAAGGAAAGGGCTATTGTTACGGATGTTCCAGGGACCACGCGTGATTTTTTGACTGAAGATTCACTTGTAGGGTCTGTTGTGGTTCGTTTTATTGATACAGCTGGCATACGTGATTCGGTTGATTTGGTAGAGCAGGAAGGTGTGCGTAGGGCGCTTTCATTTGTTTCAAGGTCTGATTTGGTTCTTTACGTTGTAGACGGGACGGCTTCTGATCAGTTTTCCGATGCTGCGGTCAGAGACATCGTTGGGGACACTCCTTGTCTTATTGTTGTGAATAAGAGTGATGTGGATGGTTTCGATATCGTCAGTTCGTCGTTTCCGATTGTTTCTATTTCTGCGAAGACGGGTGCAGGTCTTGAAGATTTGATTTATCAGGTTGGTCTTATGTTTTCTCTCAATTTTAGCGGTGATGATGCCACTGAACTGCCTATTATAACGGATCGTCGACATTGTGACGTTCTGTGCGCTTGTTTGACTGAGGTTCAGTCTTTTGTTGACGGTGTCAGGGGTTCTCTGTATGGCGAGTTTTTAGCAACCCACCTCAATCGTGCACTCTATGAACTTGGTACGATCACGGGTCAGACTGCACCGGATGATATATTGAATGATATTTTTAGCCGTTTCTGTGTTGGAAAGTAATGTTTCACGTGAAACATTTAGAGGTGCGTTGTGACTAATGCGAGTTATGGTCGAGAGTATGACGTGATCGTCGTTGGCGCTGGGCATGCGGGATGTGAGGCGGCATTGGCCGCTGCGCGAATGGGGTGCGCCACGCTGTTGTTGAATTTGAGCCTGGATGCAGTCGCTCAAATGTCTTGCAATCCAGCTATAGGGGGGCTGGCTAAGGGACATTTGGTGCGAGAGATTGATGCGTTAGGCGGAGAGATGGCCCTCAATATTGATGCCACCGGGATTCAGTTTAGGACTTTGAATACAAAAAAGGGGCCAGCCGTTCAGGCTCTGCGCGCCCAGGCCGACCGGTATGAATATTCAAGAAGAATGAAGCAGGTGTTAGAGAATTTCCCTTTGCTCGATCTTAAGCAGGGATCGGTAGAAAAGCTGGTCGTTGAAAAAGACAGAATAGCCGGAGTGGTAACGCGAGATGGTGTTTGTTTTTCGGGGCGTGCTGTTGTGCTTACGACGGGCACATTTATGCACGGGCTGATTCATGTGGGACTCAATCATTATTCTGGTGGACGCGCGGGCGAACCTCCGTCCGTCGGTTTGTCAGAGCAGTTGAGGTCCTATGGCTTGACCGTCGGTCGGTTGAAAACAGGTACGCCCCCCCGACTTTATGCAGGAAGTATCGATTTTTCAAAAACAGAAGAACAGCCGGGGGATGTCCCGGCGCGACCTTTTTCATTTATGACTAACCAGATTAGTCAGAAGCAGGTGTCTTGTTTTATTACGGCGACTAACGAAAGAACACACGATGAAATTCGTGCTGGTTTGGATCGTTCTCCGCTTTATAGCGGGGTGATTGAAGGGATCGGGCCCCGCTATTGCCCCTCAATTGAGGACAAGGTTGTTCGTTTTCCAGAAAAGACAACGCATCAGGTGTTTCTTGAGCCAGAAAGTCTTCATACCGCTGAAATATATCCCAATGGATTGCCGACGTCGTTACCAGCCGATGTTCAGCTGAGATTCTTGAGGACGATTCCAGGTCTTGAAAATGCTGAAATCATGCGTCCTGGGTACGCCATCGAGTATGATTATGTTGATCCGGTACAGTTGCGATCCTCTTTGGAAACAAGAGCGATTCAAGGACTCTTTCATGCTGGTCAAATCAATGGTACCTCAGGCTATGAAGAAGCTGGGGCGCAGGGATTAATCGCAGGGATCAATGCGGTACAGTATGTTCGGAATGAGCAACCGCTGATCATTGGGCGCGATCAAGGTTATACCGGGGTTCTTATCGATGATCTGGTTAGCTTGGGGACCAAAGAACCGTACCGGATGTTTACCTCTCGTGCTGAGTATCGACTGCTGCTGCGTGAAGATAATGCGGATCAGCGCTTGACGGCACTAGGCCGTGAGTTGGGGTTGGTCGATGATCGGCGCTGGCAGCTGTTTGAGAAAAAAATGAATGATCGAGCTCAGGCTGAAACATTGCTGAATGAAGTAAGGGTCTCTCCATCGGACAGGGCGTTGGTTGCCGGGTTGGGAATGGGGGAGATGAAGAATGGTCAATCTCTGGCGGAACTATTGAAGCGGCCAGATATTACCGCGGCAGATTTAATACGAGAGGTAGAGAACCTTAGGGACGTTTCACCGGATATCCTGGAGCAGTTACAGGTTGAAATCAAATATGATGGCTATATTCAAAGGCAAATTGAACAAGTTGCTAAAAGTAAAAAGCTGGAGGGGGTAAAAATTCCGGATGATTTTGACTATGATATCGCCTCGGGGTTGTCGTCCGAAGTGAGAGAAAAGCTGAAGCGAGTCAATCCAGAAACCTTGGGGCAGGCAGGACGAATTCCAGGCGTGACCCCAGCAGCACTGGCTATTCTTGGTATACTGCTGCGTGGACGGAAATAATGCGTCTTAGCGAATCGTTACGCCAAAAAGTCTGTATGCACGGCCTATACGATAAGATAGGATTGATAGAAAATAAATTATTAATTTATGTACATGAACTGCTGAGGTGGAACGAAAAAGTTAATCTCACGGCCTTGCGCTCACTTGAGGAGTGCTGGGAAAAACATATCGAAGATTCATTGGCTCTGCTGGCTGTGATGGACGGCGATGAACATGTGTTAGATGTTGGATCGGGAGCAGGGTTACCGTCTATTCCGCTGGCAATAGCACTGACCCGTGGGCGTTTTGATTCGTGTGATAAGGTGGCAAAGAAAATCACCTTTCAGAAACATTGTAAGCGGTTGCTGGCGCTCGACAACCTGTCTCCATTGGCTGGTCGAGTCGAGGATCTTATCCAGCGTGAGATTCGCTATGACCTGGTCGTGTCGCGCGCATTTTCATCGCTGAGAGAGTTTGTTGCGGTCGCGGCCCCTTTAGTTAAGCCCGGAGGGCGTATCGTTGCCATGAAGAGTGAAAAAACAGCAGTGGAAATTGATCAGGCAGAATGTGTGGTTCACTCTCTTGGCTGGAAGGTACAGAACGTCGAATCCTACCACTTGTATCCTTCGGGCAGCTATCGTGCCTTGGTCATCTTGACGCGCGAAAATTAAACGACGGAAAACGACCAAATGTCTGGCGTATCTCGAATAGCCCGGTTGGCAACGACTGGTCGGGGTGTTATGATGCACCTTTATTTCGCTCGTTGAAAGGACGTCGCTGTGGCCGAGATTATCGCGATTGCGAATCAGAAGGGTGGCGTTGGTAAAACAACCACTGCTGTCAACCTGGCCGCTTCTCTGGCTGTGGCTGATAAAAAGACGCTGCTGGTCGATATGGATCCACAGGGAAACGCCTGCAGCGGTGTCGGTATCGAAACAGCGGCACTGGAAAAAACCGTTTACGACCTGTTGCTGTCCGACGAGGTTGTGCTGGATGTAATTCTTCCCACGGCGTTGAAGAATCTCTCTGTCCTCCCTTCCAATACAGATTTGATTGGTGCGGAACTGGAACTTGTCGCCGCACCCCAGCGCGAACATCGGTTGGTGCGCGCGCTGGAGCAGATTCTGCACCGCTACGATTACATAATTATTGACTGTCCACCCTCCCTGGGCTTGTTAACCGTGAATGCGCTGGTTGCTGCCCGGGCGGTGATTGTCCCCCTGCAGTGTGAATATTACGCGATGGAGGGGCTGAGCCAGCTAACAAAAACAATTCAGTTGGTAAAAAAAGGGCTGAACCCGAATCTGGATTTAAGGGGAATTGTCCTGACCATGTTTGATGGGCGCAATAATCTTTCGCACCAGGTTCAGGATGAGGTCCGCAACCATTTCGGGAATAAGGTCTTCAGCACGATTATTCCGCGAAATGTTCGTCTATCTGAAGCACCGAGTCATGGTGTGCCGGTGTTGCAGTATGATATTGCCTCCAAGGGGGCAGAGGCATATTTGAATCTCGCCCAAGAATTAATAGGGGGAAAGTAAAATGGCCAAACGACCCGCATTGGGAAAAGGAATGGGTGCGCTGCTTGGCACTGCAGCAACACGCGAGGATCGAACCTACTTTTTGTGCCCTATTGAGGATCTGAAGCCGCACAGCAATCAACCGCGTAAAAATTTCGATGACGCTAAGCTGGCCGAACTTGTTGAATCGATACGGGAAAAAGGGGTTATTCAGCCCCTTGTTGTTCGGCGCGTAGATGATCATTATCAGATTATTGCCGGCGAGCGGCGGTGGCGTGCGGCGCAGAAGGCTGGATTGCGAGAGCTTCCGGTAACGATTCAGGATGTCTCGGAAGACTGGGCGCTGGAAATTGCATTGATCGAGAATATTCAGCGCGAAGACCTCAACCCAATCGAAGAGGCAGAAGCCTATCGGTACCTGATGACGTCTTTTGATCTGGCGCAGGAAGATGTCGCCAGGCGCGTTGGAAAAAGCCGCTCGGCGGTAGCCAATGCATTGCGGTTGCTGCGGTTGCCGGAAGATGTCCGGGAGGATGTCGTTGCCGGAGTATTAACAATGGGACACGCGCGATGTCTGCTCTCTCTGGACGAAGATGAAGATATGCGTGAAGCTCGGAGTCAGATCCAGAAAAAGAAGCTCTCAGTGCGCGAAACGGAATCGCTGGTTAAAAAAATAAAGGAATTCGACCAGGCCGGCTCAGCACCCGTCTCCGCCGAAAAAAAGGTTGGCCTGGATCCAGACCTTGCCCGACTCGAAGATATCTTGAAAAAAAATCTCGGTATGCAGGTCAAGCTGAAGCCCTCCGGCAAGGGAGGAAAAATTGAAATCAGCTATTACAATCAGGATGAATTACAGCGCCTGCTCGACTATATGAACGTGGTTTAGCTCTCAGTTGAGGGCCCTGATAAGCGAGCCAAATTGATTAATTCCTTGACTTTTCGCGAAACAGTATGCTAGGAATGCCCTGCTCTGCCCCGCAGGGCTTTTTGTGTATAAATCCCGCTAGAATATAATCCAAAACAAGAACGCTAAAAGGAAGAGGTACCACAGTGATCAGCATTGATTGGACCATACTGGTGCAGTTTGTCAATTTTCTGGTGTTGATGATCGTACTGAACATCTTATTGTATCGGCCTTTACGCAACGTGATGGCCGAGCGTCAGCAGTCGATTGATGGCGGACATCAGAAAGCTCGTGACCTCGAAACCTCGATTAACGAGAAAATGGAGCGCTACGAAAAAAAACTGCTTGAAGCGAAACAGGACGGGGCCAAACAGGCAGCTAAATTGCGTGGTGAGGCCAGCGTCGAAGAGACGGCGATCATTGGTGCGGCACGAGAGCATGCGACGGCTAACCTGGAGCGCATCAAGGCCGATGTCGCCAAGGAAGCAGAAGTCGCCCGCAGTGGGCTTAAAAAAGAGGCCTCGAATCTGGCCTCGGCGATTGCGACTAAAGTACTGGGGAGAAACGTAAAATGATGACTGCTCACCAACTGGGTCATAAAAAAATCAGAACGATCATATTGACCGCCGTACTGCTGGCGGCGTCTGCGGGATGTGTTTTGGCATCGGGCGATGCACATCACGGTCACGCCGATGGTGGCGTTCTGATGAAAGATTTTCTGTACCGGGTGTTTAACTTTGCGGTAACGGTTGCAATTCTCGTTTATTTTGTCGCCAAGCCGTTGAAAAATGCCCTGGCTGGGCGTCGCGCGGGCATTGAAGTGGCTCTGAAAGAAGCGCAGGAAGCTGCTGCCTCTGCTGAAGCCAAGTTCGCCGAGTATGACCGCAAGCTGACCAAGGCAGAGGAAGAGATTGCCGGAATTCAGGCGGCCATTCGTGAAGAAGCTGAAGCAGAAAAACAGCGCATCATCGCTCAGGCCCACGAGTCGGCAGAAAAAATCAAGAAAGAAGCGAGCCAGGCTGCTAACAATGAAATTGCCAAAGCTCGACTGACCTTGCAACAGGAAGCTGCCGAAGCGGCAGTTGAGGTAGCTACTGATATTCTCAAGAAAAATTTTAATCGGGAAGATCAGTCACGACTGGTGGAAGAATACAAGCTTAAAGTGGGAGAACTGCATTGAGTACCAGCGCGATTTCTAAACGGTATGCCCAAGCTCTCGTAGAGCTGGCAACAGAACAGAATCTGGTGGAGCAATACGGCAAGGAACTGGAAGAAGTCAGTGCCGTGTTGGCTCGCGAGGATGTGTTGCGCCTGCTGCTGGAAAGTCCGACTCTGGCCGTCGAAAAGAAATCCGCCATCATGGCCGATGTCGCCGGCAAAATGGAACTTTCTGAAGGCATGAAAAAATTTGTCGGTCTGCTGACGGCAAAGGACCGGCTGCAATACATCTCGCAGATTTGTGCCAACTACTCTGCTTTTGCAGACGAGATCTCGGGTATTGTGCGTGCGACGGTTACCTCGGCAACCAAGTTGACCAAGGCCCAGTCCGACATGATCAAAGAGAGCCTCGAAGCACAAACGGGGAAAACGGTTGACTTGAAAACCCATGTCAGTGCTGCGCTGATCGGCGGATTGAAGGCTGAAGTGGGTGGCAAAGTTTTTGACGGCAGTATTAAAACGCAGTTACAGCGTATTGAAGATACCTTAAAGAAGGGGTAAACGTTCTCATGGAAATCAAAGCAGAAGAAATCAGTGCGATTATTAAGAAGCAGATCGAAAACTTCGGACGTGAGGTTGAGGTCAGCGAAACTGGCAGCATCATCTCCGTCGGTGACGGTATTGCTCGTATTCATGGCCTGGACAAGGCGATGTCGGGTGAGCTGCTCGAATTTCCCGGGGGTACCATGGGTATGGTTCTCAATCTGGAAGAGGATAATGTCGGTGCGGCCATTCTTGGTGATGCTGAGCACATCAAAGAAGGCGACACGGTCAAGCGTACCGAGCGTATCGTTCAGGTTCCGACAGGCGAAGCACTGATTGGCCGTGTTGTGAACGGTATTGGTATCGCTATTGACGGTAAAGGTGAAATCAAGTCCGACACCTACGGTCAGGTTGAGATCAAAGCTCCCGGTATCGTTGCACGTAAGTCGGTTCATGAACCGATGCAGACCGGTCTGAAAGCAATTGACGCCATGGTTCCCATCGGTCGTGGTCAGCGAGAGCTGATCATCGGTGACCGTCAGACCGGCAAGACCGCCGTTGCGGTTGACGCCATCATCAACCAGAAGGGCCAGGACGTTATTTGTATCTACGTCGCCATTGGTCAGAAGCGTTCGACGGTTGCCCAGGTTGTCGACAAGCTCAACCAGCATGGCGCCATGGACTACACCATCGTTGTTGCGGCAACGGCTTCCGACCCGGCGCCGCTGCAATTTATCGCTCCTTACACCGGTGTTACCATGGGCGAGTACTTCCGCGACAATGGTAAGCACGCGGTTATTATCTATGATGACCTCTCCAAGCAGGCTGTGGCCTATCGCCAACTCTCCCTGCTGCTGCGCCGTCCGCCGGGACGTGAGGCTTTCCCCGGTGACGTTTTCTACCTCCATAGCCGCCTGCTGGAGCGTGCCGCGAAGCTGAACGATTCCCTTGGTGCCGGCTCCCTGACTGCTCTGCCGATTATCGAGACCCAGGCTGGTGACGTTTCCGCCTACATCCCGACCAACGTTATTTCGATTACCGACGGTCAGATCTTCCTCGAAACAGACCTGTTTTACTCCGGTGTTCGCCCGGCTATCAACGTCGGCCTGTCGGTTTCCCGTGTTGGTGGTAGCGCCCAGGTCAAGGCGATGAAGCAGGTTGCTGGTACCTTGCGTCTGGCTTTGGCTCAATACCGTGAAATGGCCGCTTTTGCCCAGTTCGGTTCTGACCTTGACGCTGCGACTCAACGCCAGCTTCAGCGCGGCGCCCGTCTGGTTGAAATCCTCAAGCAGGGTCAATATCAGCCACTGCCGGTCGAGCAGCAGGTTATCGCGATCTACGCGGCGAACAATGGTTACGTCGATGCTTATCCGGTTGGCGCTGTGCGTCGTTATGAGCAGGAACTGCTCGCTTTTATGGCATCCAAAAAAGCGGATGTTATGAGCGACTTGAAAACGAAGAAGGCGATTGACGCGGATCTCGAGGGCCGTATTAAGGCCTCGCTGGAAGAGTTCAAAGCCCAGTTCGTAGCTTAAGCCGAAACCCCAGGGTGTATTTATGGCAAATCTTAAGGATATAAAAAAGCGGATCGGCACGGTAAAAAATACCCAGCAGATCACCAAAGCCATGAAAATGGTTTCGGCTGCGAAGTTGCGCCGTGCTCAGGAAGCTGTCGTCGCTGCCCGTCCTTACGCCGATAAGCTGGCAGAAGTATTGTCCAGCATGGCGTCACGAGAGATGGAAGAAAACCACCCGTTGCTGGAGCAACGAGAGAAGAAGACTGCCTTATTGCTTGTGGTCACAGCCGATCGCGGTCTATGTGGTGGTTTTAACAGCAATATCGCCAAGGCTGCGGAAGCGTTTATGCGTGAAAACAGTCAAGGATTTGAAAGCTACAAGTTGCGCATTGTCGGGCGTAAGGGCAATGAACTGCTCAAGCGTCGACAGGGTGCGGCGATCGACAAGGTATACGAAAATATAACTGGGTCGATTTCTTATGCTACGGCGGCGCTGCTTGGTCAGGAAGTCGTCAGCGATTACGAATCGGAACAGTTTGATGCGGTGTTTATCATCTATAACCGCTTCCATAGTGCGATCAATCAAGAGGTGACGACGGCGCAACTGTTGCCGATCATTCCTGAGATTTCTGAGGAAGACCGGTATGTGGCTGACTATATTTATGAGCCGAGTTGCGGCGAAGTGCTGGATTCGATCCTGCCCAAGTATGTTGAGGTCCAGGTGTTCCGTGCGCTGCTCGAATCCGTGGCTTCTGAGCATGGTGCCCGAATGAGCAGCATGGACAGTGCCAGCAAGAACGCAGCCGAGATGATCAACAAACTGACCCTGAAATACAACCGGGCCCGTCAGGCAGCGATCACGACGGAGTTGATGGAAATCATTTCCGGAGCCGAGTCCATTAAATAATGAATGACGACCGTCTTCCGTCGGTGAAGAGGTCAAAGGAGTAATTCATCATGAATAAAGGTAAAATCGTACAGGTTATCGGTCCCGTCGTCGACGTACAGTTCGAGGCCGGCAAGCTTCCCGAAATCTACCATGCGCTGAAAATTACCAACCCTGCTCTGGGTGCTGGTGAGTGGAACCTGGTATGCGAAGTAGCCCAGCATCTGGGTGAAAACACGGTGCGTACCATCGCCATGGACTCTACAGAAGGTCTGGTTCGCGGTCAGGACGTTCTCTCGACGGGTAAGCAGATTGTTATGCCTGTTGGTCGTAAGACCCTGGGTCGTATCCTCAACGTTATTGGTGAGCCGGTTGATGAGGCAGGCCCGGTTAATTCCGATCTCGAGTGGGAAATTCACCGCCCGGCTCCGGCGTTTGTCAATCAGTCGACCAAGGTTGAGTCCTTTGAGACCGGTATTAAGGTTATTGACCTGCTTGCTCCGTATGCCCGCGGTGGTAAGATTGGCCTGTTCGGTGGTGCGGGTGTAGGCAAGACCGTTCTCATCATGGAACTGATCAACAACATCGCACAGCAACACGGTGGTTTTTCCGTATTCGCCGGCGTTGGTGAGCGGACCCGTGAGGGAAATGACCTGTGGGAAGAAATGAAGGAGTCGGGCGTTCTTGATAAGGCTGCCCTGATTTACGGCCAGATGAACGAGCCTCCCGGTGCTCGTGCCCGCGTTGCGCTGTCTGCTCTGACCGTTGCTGAGTATTTCCGTGACGAAGAAGGTCAGGACGTTCTGCTGTTCGTTGACAACATCTTCCGTTTCACCCAGGCTGGTTCTGAAGTATCCGCACTGCTCGGACGTATTCCTTCGGCAGTTGGTTACCAGCCGACCCTGTCGACGGAGATGGGCGAGCTTCAGGAGCGTATTACGACGACGGACAAGGGCTCTATTACCTCGGTACAGGCTATCTACGTCCCTGCGGACGACTTGACCGACCCGGCCCCGGCAACGGCGTTTGCGCACTTGGATGCGACGACGGTTCTTTCTCGCCAGATCGCCGAGCTCGGTATCTACCCCGCCGTTGACCCTCTCGACTCTTCCAGCCGTATTCTCGATCCCCAGGTTGTTGGTGAGGGTCACTACCAGCTGGCGCGTGAAGTGCAATACATTCTTCAGCGTTATAAGGACCTGCAGGATATCATCGCCATCCTCGGTATGGATGAACTGTCCGAAGAAGATAAGCTGGTTGTTGCCCGTGCCCGTAAGATTCAGCGCTTCTTGTCACAGCCGTTCCATGTTGCTGAGGTCTTCACCGGTTCCCCCGGCAAGTACGTTGAACTGAAAGATACCATCAAGGGCTTCCGTGAAATCGTTGATGGCAAGCATGACTCCGTACCCGAGCAGGCCTTCTATCTGGTTGGTACTATTGAAGAAGCGCTCGAAAAAGCGAAGTCAATGGCGGCCGCCTAATCAGAATGAGAGAAGGGTGGCCCTGATGAAAATCATCGCCGCCCTGCAACCATAAAGGAAGTCGCACATGGCTGAAAAATTGAAATTGGAAATGGTCACGCCGTATAAAAAGGTGTTGTCCGAAGAAGTTGATGAGATCATCGCACCCGGAGTGGTCGGTGAGTTGGGTCTGCTTCCCGGTCATACCCCTTTGCTGACGACTTTGAAGGTTGGTGAGTTGACCTATCGTAAAGGTAGTGCCTCTTTCCATGTCGCAGTCAACTGGGGCTATGTTGAGGTTGAAGAGGATGCTGTGACCGTGCTGGTTGAAACAGCAGAGCCGGCCGATGAAATCGATTTGGCACGTGCCAAAGCAGCACTGGGTCGGGCGGAAGAAGCGCTGAAGAAACTTTCAACTGAAGATAAGGAATACCGGGTTATGGAAGCTGCTCTTGAGCGTGCAATGATCCGTATTCAGGTCGCTGGCCGTAAGTCACGCTAGTTGCTACTTACATAGAAACAAAAAAAGCAGTGCTGCAATGCACTGCTTTTTTTGTTTCGGATCTTTTAAAGCGTGCCATTGGCCCGGAGTTCGAGCGCTTTGATCGACTGCGATTCACCAAGGGTAATCAGAATGTCATTTGCTTCGAGCAGGGCCTGGGAGGATGGATTAAACACCATTTTTTCAGTGGCCGACTTCTTGATGGCGACAATAATGATGCCGTAATTGGACCGGACATCCGAAGACATGATTGTTTTTCCGACCAGATCGGATTCCGAATGAATCACAATCTCTTCCATCTGCAGTTCCAGGTTGTGATGTGTTGTCGCGATTTCGATAAAATCAACCACCGATGGCCTGAGAACGGCTTGAGCCATACGACTGGCACCAATCGTGTAGGGTGAGATGACTTTCGTCGCACCTGCACGGAGCAGCTTTTTTTCGACGGATTTATCGCCTGAGCGGGCCAGAATAAAAAGATCAGGTTTCAACCCGCGTGCAGTCAGGGTAATGTAGACGTTATCCGTATCCGATGTCACCACGGTAATCAGTCCCTTCGCCCGCATGATCCCAGCTTCAACCAGGCAATCATCGTCCGTTGCATCCCCCCGCACAAACAGGACCCCGTCGCTGTAGAGTTTGTCACAAATTTCAGCGTCTTTCTCAACGACTACAAATGGAACCGGCTTGGCTGTAAAAGCCTGGCAGATGTGGTGACCGATCCGGCCATAGCCGCAAATAATATAATGATTGGTTAACTTCGCCACCTGCTGTTGCACTTTTTTTCTCCCCAAAATATGCCGTAACTGGCCTTCAACCATGATCTGGATCACGCTGCCCGCGGCATAGGCGACGAGGCCGGTGCCGCAGATGATCAGCCCCATCGTGAACAGTTGGCCTTCAGGCGACAGATCGTGAACCTCACGAAAGCCGACCGTGGCCAGAGTGATGATGGTCATGTAGAGCGCGTCGAAAAAAGCCCAGTGTTCAATGACGTGATATCCCACCGTGCCGATGAGAATAACAATAGAAAGCGCTGATAATGACAGAATAAGATTGCGAAAAGGATTCATGAAACCTCCATCGAAGCCAGAATACCTCAGTGGCTAAAAATGACAAGAAGTTCCAGCGATTGCAGTAAAAGAGCTTGAAGTATATGTGTATACTGTATACATTGTAATATCGTATCAAAGACGAAGACTTGACTGCATATCTGTGTGCGGACGGAAGTGAACAGATGAAAAAAACGATAGAACGGCATCAGACACTACGCGAAAAAATTCTTGAAAACATTCGCGATGCGATCCTGAAAGGATCGCTAAAACCAGGTGAACGCGTGTCGGAGCCGGATCTCGCTGAGCGTTACGGGATCAGCCGGACTCCGATCCGCGAAGCGTTCCGCCAGCTGGAATCCGAGGGCTACCTGACGGTGGTACCTCGCAAGGGCGCCGTGGTGACGGCACTGTCTGAGCGGGATGTCGAGGAGTTTTATTCCATCAAGAGTATCCTTGAGGGGTACGCTGCGCGACTGGCGGCGGAGCGTATGACGGATAAGGACATTGAGCGGCTTGAGGCCATTAATGATCGGTTGGAAAAGCTGACCCTGAGCGGCGATGTCAAAACATTCTTCAGGGTTCACAACGAGTTTCACGAACACTTCATCCGTGCATCGGGGAACAGTAAGCTGCTTGAACTGATACAGCAGCTGCTGAAAAAATTTGATCGGCTGCGTATTGCGTCCCTTTCCCTGCCGGGTCGAATGGAAATCTCGGTGCAGGAACACCGGAAAATTATCGAGGCCTTCAAGCAGCGCAATGGTGAAACGGCTGACCTGCTGGTGCGCAAGAATGCTGCGTATGGTGGACAGGTACTGATTCAGAGCATGCTGGAATAGCCGGCCACCGCAACAGAACGACAACGAACCCACCGCAAGGTGGGTTTTTTTGTCCCGAAAAAAGGTCATGCGACCGGGCACATTCTGTGTTATAAATAACAAAATAAGTCATCTATAGACCATGTTCAGCATCAGGAGGCGATGTGGGTATTCCTCTCATTCTTACCATGGGTGATCCTGCGGGTATTGGCCCTGAGATTATTGTCAAAGCACTGATCGGTGGTCAGCTGGATCCCTATCTCGATCAGATCAGGGTCGCCGGCGATGTGCAGATTCTTGTTCGTGCTGCCCTCCTGTTCGGAATTGAAGCGCGTTGGCTTGGCGAAACATCCGAACTGTCCTGTGGCCAGCGCCGGCTAAAAGTCGCGCCCCTTTCCCGGTTGTCAGAGGCCGAGGTGCCGTTTGGTCAACTGCGTGCGGAAAACGGGCGTGCCATGCTGAACTATATCGAGTGGGCGTGCGAACAGTGTCGCACCGGAAAAGCGCTGGCGATGGTGACGGCGCCAATCCACAAGGAGGCCATCCATGCAGCCGGCTGTGTTTTTCCCGGACACACAGAACTGCTAGCGCAGCGCTGTGGGGTGGAGCGTGTGGTTATGATGTTGGGTGGGCCGCGCCTGAATGTCTGTCTGGTGACGACACACCTTGCCTTGAGAAGGGTGCCACAACAGCTGACATTCGATGAAATCTTGCAGACGATACGAATCACCAACGACGCTTTTCAGCGCTATTTCTGCCGCGATCGAAAACCGAAGATTGCCGTGCTAGCGCTGAATCCCCACGCTGGAGAGGGTGGGCTGTTCGGCGACGAAGAGCGGGTAACGATCGGCCCTGCCATTGAACAGGCGCGAGCCGAAGGCATTGAAGCCAGTGGGCCGCACAGTGCGGATACCCTGTTTTACTTTGCAGCGAATGGTGGTTACGATGCCGTGGTCTGCATGTATCACGATCAGGGACTGATTCCCCTGAAGCTGCTGCATTTTGAGGATGGCGTCAATGTAACGCTGGGACTGCCGATCATCCGTACGTCAGTTGATCACGGAACCGCGTATGACCAGGCCGGAAAGGGGACGGCTTCGGCACAGAGTCTCGTGGCGGCCGTTAAGATGGCCGTGCGGATGGCGAATAATCACAACGCCTGAACAGGGAGGTTCAGAGACCCGATGAGAGATCAGATCGTTGTCAAAGGGGCGCGAGAACACAATCTGAAGAATATCGATGTTACCATTCCGCGAGACAAGCTGGTCGTTATCACCGGCGTCTCCGGTTCCGGGAAATCCACCTTGGCGTTCGATACCATTTACGCCGAGGGGCAGCGCCGCTATGTGGAAAGTCTGTCGGCCTATGCGCGGCAGTTTCTGGAGCAGATGGAAAAGCCGGATATTGACAGCATAGAGGGGCTGTCACCGGCCATTTCAATCGAACAAAAAACGACTTCAAAAAATCCACGTTCAACCGTCGGCACGGTGACAGAAATTCATGACTATCTGCGGTTGCTGTTTGCCCGGATCGGCCGGGTCCATTGTCATCGCTGCGGTCGCGAAATTACCGCCCAGACCGTCCAGCAGATGGTCGACCAGATTATGGCCTTGCCAGAAAAAACGCGGCTGCTGATCCTGTCACCACTGGTTCGGGAGCGCAAAGGGGAGTATCGACGCGAATTGCAGCAGTTGCAGGCTCAAGGCTACGTCCGGGCTCGTATCGACGGAGACCTGTACGAATTGGCGGAAACGCCGGTGCTGGACAAAAACAAAAAGCATACCATTGAGGTCGTTATTGACCGATTGATCCTCAAGGAGGGGCTGGAAAACCGGCTGGCAGATTCGCTGGAAACCGCCCTGAGACTCGGTGACGGGCTGGTTCTGGTGCAGCTGGTCGATGGACCTTGCATGCCATTCTCGGAGAAACATGCCTGTATTGAATGCGGGTTGTCCTATGCCGAGGTCGAACCGCGGCTGTTCTCGTTCAATAATCCACAGGGAGCCTGCCCGGACTGTCTGGGGCTGGGTACGCGCAATTATTTCGATCCACAACAGGTAGTTCCTCACGCGGATCTGACCCTGCGTGAAGGTGCGATTGCGCCCTGGGTGACGCGCAAGGGTTTTTACTATCAGCAACTGCTGGATGCGATGGCTGCGCACTACGGCTTTTCAATGGATGTGCCTTATCATGAGCTGCCGGACAGCGTCAAAAAGATCCTCATGTATGGCTCTGGCGAAGAAGAGATCCGCTTCTACTACGATCAGGGCGAACGACGCCACTTCTATCATAAAACCTTTGAGGGCGTGATCCCCAACCTGGAACGACGCTACCGCGAAAGCGAGTCGGATACGCTGCGCGAAAAACTGGAAGAATTCATGGATATGATGCCTTGTCCCAGCTGCCGGGGCGCGCGTCTGCGGCCCGAGGCGTTGCACGTCAAGGTCGCGGACAGAAATATTCACGAAGTTGGCGATTTCTCGATCGGCCAGGCGGTCAATTTTTTCGATCAGCTGGAATTGAGCACCAAGGAAGCGGAAATTGCCCGGCGCATTTTAAAGGAGATCCGCGAGCGTCTCGGTTTCCTCAGCCAGGTTGGGCTGGACTACCTGACGCTGAACCGCAGCGCCGGCAGCCTGTCCGGTGGTGAAGGACAGCGCATCCGGCTGGCGACGCAGATCGGCTCGTCGCTGATGGGGGTCCTCTATATACTGGATGAACCTTCCATTGGCCTGCACCAGCGTGATAACCGGCGACTGCTGGATACCCTGCTGCATCTGCGCGACCTCGGCAATACGGTTCTGGTCGTAGAACATGACGAGGAAACCATTCTGGAAGCGGATCACGTCATTGACATGGGTCCAGCGGCCGGGGTGCATGGTGGCGAGGTGGTGGCTGCCGGAACACCACAGCAGATTCTTAATCATCCCGACTCGTTGACCGGAAAATACCTCAACGGCCTGCTCGAAGTACCGGTCCCCCAGAACCGGCGTCAAACGCAGCGCTGGCTGGAGCTCAAAGGGGCCTGCGCAAACAACCTGCAGCAGCTCGACGTGCGTTTCCCCCTTGGGGTTTTGACCTGTGTGACCGGAGTTTCCGGCTCCGGGAAGTCAACGCTGGTGATTGATACGCTCTACCGGGCGCTGGCCCAACAGCTCAACCGCAGCCGGGAAAAGGCGGGGGAGCACCGGCAGCTCATCGGTGTGGAGCAGCTGGACAAGGTGGTCGATATTGATCAGTCGCCCATCGGTCGGACCCCGCGCTCCAACCCGGCAACCTATACCGGGGTGTTCAGCGACATCCGCGACCTGTTTGCCCAATTGCCCGAGGCGAAGATACGCGGCTATCAGCCGGGCCGTTTTTCGTTCAATGTCAAAGGCGGACGCTGTGAGGCGTGCAGTGGCGATGGGGTGCTGAAGATCGAGATGCATTTTCTGCCGGATGTCTATGTCCAGTGCGAGGTCTGTGGCGGCCGGCGCTATAACCGCGAGACGCTGCAGGTGCTCTACAAGGGAAAAAGCATTGCCGACGTGCTGGATATGACGGTCAACCAGGCCAGTGCCTTTTTCGAAAATATTCCGCGCATTCACAGCAAGCTGCAAACACTGCGGGACGTGGGCTTGGGTTACATCAAGGTTGGCCAGCGAGCGACCACCCTTTCCGGTGGCGAAGCGCAACGAGTGAAACTGGCCCGCGAGCTTGGCAAGCGCGCCACCGGCCGCACCATCTATATTCTCGATGAGCCGACCACCGGTCTGCATTTCGATGATGTGCGTAAACTGATGGAAGTGCTGCACCGGCTGGTGGAAGGGGGCAATACCATCATCATTATCGAGCACAATCTGGACGTCATCAAGACGGCGGACTATGTGATTGATCTGGGACCGGAAGGGGGCAGCGGCGGTGGAAGTATTGTTGCCGCCGGAACGCCGGAAGAGGTGGCGCGAAACAGTTTTTCCCATACTGGCCGCTACTTGCGACCCTGTCTTGACCTCTAACAGCGGTTTCGTGCTATCAGGCCGTGAGCTGGCAGGGATGGTCCTCCAGCCAGTGGCACAGGTCACGAAAAACCTGAATGTCGGAGATTTCAGCCAGGTTGCGCAGGTCAATCACCACGTTGCTATGACGATGGCGTAGAAACTCCATATCCCACAGGGCGCAGGGAGTCAGCTCGCCGTTGCGCAGGTCGTTTTTGCAGGCCTCATACGCGGACATGTGGGCGCGAAAATAGGTCATTTTGGCGACACAGAGATCGTAGAACGAAAACACCAGCTCCAGCACGTGGCAGCGCCGCATGGCGCGATGCGTCGCATAAGGATGGTCCGGTCGGTTGCTGAACTGGCGGACCCAGTAGGTTTTGCCGTCGATGCTTTTCGGGACCAGGCGGAACTTGCGAATCAGCAGCTGTTTTTCTTCACACAGCTCGTTGAGCAAAACCTCAGTCGTCACAGCTCATCCTCCTTGGTGGAATGGTCAAGAGAATAGCCTGACTTTATATTGGAATAGTCGATTGTTCCAATCTGAATTATTAATGGTTAGTGTGTGAAGGATTGGAGTGGTTGATCGGGCGCGCATGGCGCCGCACAGTGGAGTGCGGCACCATGGCGGGAGACGGGTTATTTTTCTAGTGCGTACGGCCAGGCAGCAATGCCACCTTCCATGTATTTCACCTTGGTGAATCCGGCCTGCTGCAGGATGATCTGTGCCTCGTACCCGCGCAGACTGATTTTGCAGAACGGAACAATCAGGCGATCTTTGGGCAGATCCTGCAACTTGTTGCGTAAGGCTCCCAGCGGAACCAGGGTGCCGCCAGCAATGCGGACCTCCTCGAATTCGGCGGGCGCGCGAACATCGAGAAAAATAAAATCTTCCCCCTTGTCAAACAGCTCTTTGACTTCGCACGGGCTGAGACTTTCCGCCAAGCCGTCCAGTTTGTTGCGCAAGGCATTGGCGGCCTGAAGCAGGGCGTCCATGGCGCTGGCATAGGGCGGTGCGTAACAGAGGTCGAGATTCGCCAGCTGATCGACGGTACCGCCGAGGGCAAGCAGCGTGGCCACGATGTCGATGCGCTTGTCCATCACGCCAGGGCCGACGATCTGGGCACCGAGGACCTTACGGCTGCTGCGGTCGGCCGTGAGCTTGATGACAATGGGTTTGTTGCCGGGAAAAACGTGGGCGATGTCCGGCGAGGGTGCGATGATGCTGACGGGATCCAATCCCAGCAGGTGCGCGTCTTCGGACGTCAATCCGGTGCGCCCGACATTGAGATTGAAAACGCGCACGGCCAGCGAACCTAGAATGCCGGGAAAAGCTTCCGCTTGACCGCACAGGTTGTTGGCGGCGACGCGGCCGTGCTTGTTCGCCGTCGAACCCAGAGGGACATACACTTTTTTTCCGCTAAGCCGGTCCGTGGATTCAGCGCAGTCCCCGGCGGCGTAGATGGCCGGATCCGAGGTCTGCATGCGTTCGTTGACGGCGATGGCGCCGGTGGGGCCGAGCTCCAGTCCGGCGTCACGCGCCAGTTTTACAGCGGGACGCACGCCAATGGCCACCAGCACCAGATCGGCCGGATACTGGCCGTTTGCCGTGATCACGCGCGCGACCCGTCCGTTTCCTTCGAGCCTCAGCAGCGGTTCTCCGAGACGCAGGTTGATGCCATGGGCGACCAGCTCGCGGTGGACCAGGGAGGCCATGCCGAAATCCAGTGCCGTGGCTAGGACCTGGTCCTTCATTTCCAGCAGCGTCACCTGAAGGCCCCGCTCGGTCAGAGCCTCGGCCATCTCCAGACCGATCAGGCCGCCGCCGACAATGACCGCATGTTTGGCATTGACAGCCAGCTCGTCAATGCGTGCAGCATGTTCCATGGTTTTCAGCGGCAGCACGCCATCGAGGTCGATGCCGGGCAGTGGCGGCAGGATGGGTTCATTGCCTGTTGCCATCACCAGCTGATCATAGTTCAGGCTTTGTTCTTCACCCGTATCGAGGTGGCGCACCAGCACCTGCTGATTGTCGCGGTCGATTTTCAGGGCATCATAGCGGGTGAGGGCGGTAATGCCTTTTACCTTGGAAAAAAAAGCTTCGTCGCGCAGCACGCCGACGGGGGTCTTGCGGACTTCACTCAGATCATCATACAACCCTTCGATATAGTAGGGCAGCGGGCAGGCGCCATAAGAGATGTTGTGGCTGCGATCGATAACGGTAATCTGAGCCTGCGCATCCAGGCGACGCAGGCGACAGGCCGTTTTCATGCCGGCCGCAACGCCGCCGATAATGACGATATGTCGTTGTCTGGGGGTGGTCACGTCGACCTCCTTGGGAGAATGAAATAAAAATTAAAAACAGCATAGCAGGCATTAGATATAAACCGAAATGTTGTTGTTTGTCACCTTTTTGCTGAAACATTGACCTGAACCTGGGGGATTGTGGTGATCCTTGAGGACTTATTCCCCTTTGCCGCCATAATTTGCTATAGTCGTAGCCTTCCAAACACGTCTCAGTTGAAAGGATCTGGATCATGGAGCGCTGTCCTGTCTGCAAGGAAATGGAAAAAGGCAAATACTGGTGCCGCAGCTGTAAAGCGGTTTTTGTCTGCCCCAATCCGCGTTGCGGGGCGGAGCAGAAAAAAAGGGATGCGGAAAGTTGTCCCCAGTGTGGTCTGATCTTTGAGGACTACATCGTGCGGCGCAAGATGTACCGGCGCTGTCCGAAATGCAAGAAGAAGCAGGGGCTGTCGGAAACCCAGTGCCGCTATTGTGGCTACTGGTTCCAGTGCCCGACCTGTGGCCATCGCGTGGTGTCGACCAGCATGCTCAGCTGCCCGCGCTGCGCAACGCGGCTGCGTTAGTCCTGGAGGGGATACAGATGATAGCCAGCCTGATCTGGATCCTGTTGCTTTACGGTTTTTCCGTGCTGGCAGTGATCCATATCCTGCTCAACAAGCAGGATCCCCGTGCGGCGCTGGGCTGGATAGCCGTCTGTCTGGGCTTGCCCGGGTTTGGCGCATTTGGTTACTGGTTGCTGGGATGTAACCGGATTCGAACCCGCGCCCGCTCTTGGCAGAGCAGCGGGTCAGGCATCCATCTGCCGGCCAACTGGGAAACCCTTCACGCCGAGCCTGCCGTGCTGAGGCCCCCCTTTCAGACCCAGAATTATACGCTGCTGCGGCAGCTGTCTGACGAGGTGACGCGTCGGCCGCTGGTGGATGGTAACCGGGTCGATCCCCTGTTTAATGGCGAGCAGGCCTATCCGGCCATGCTTGAAGCGATTGAGCAGGCAACGAAAACCATCTGTCTTTCGACCTATATTTTTGACACCCAGGAAACCGGGCGCAGCTTCGCCGCATCGCTGATTCGTGCCGCACAACGTGGTGTTGAGGTGCGGGTGCTGGTGGATGCACTGGGCGAACTCTATACCTGGCCGCGGGTGCGAGGGCAGTTCAGGTCGACGTCCGTGCGCTTTGCCCTTTTTCTGCCTTTTTCCCTGTCACGGCGTGGCCTGCATACCAATCTGCGCAACCATCGCAAACTGCTCATTGTCGACGGCCAGACGGGTTTTACCGGGGGCATGAATATCAGCCGTCGCCACTGTGTTCAATCGCCGGGGCGGCGTCAGCCGGTGGTCGATGTCCATTTTCAAATCCGTGGACCCGTGGTCAGCCAGATGCATGAGGCGTTTCTGGAGGACTGGCATTTTACCACCGGCGAGATGTTCCAGCAGCTGCATCCGCTGGCGCCAACGGATGGGACGAGCCTGTGCCGTGGTGTCAGTGCCGGCCCGAACGAAGAGTATGAAAAGCTGGTGTGGATTATCAGTGGCGCGTTAAGCTGCGCCCGGCGGCGCGTAGCTATCATGGTTCCCTATTTCATTCCGGATCAGGCCATGATTGTTGCGCTGTGCGGTGCGGCTCTGCGCGGCGTGGTGGTGGAAATCATTTTACCTGAGCGCAATAATCTTCCTTTTGTCGCCTGGGCCAGTCGCGCCAGTTTCGAACAGCTGTTGCAGTACGGGGTCCGCATTGCCTACCAGCCCGGGCCCTTCAATCACAGCAAGCTGGTGCTGATGGATGAACATTATGCCCTGATCGGTTCAGCGAATCTGGATCCACGCAGTCTGCGCCTGAACTTTGAGTTCAACCTCGAAGTTTATGACGAAGATCTCAACCGACAGTTGCAACAGTACTTTGATCAGGTCCTCAGTACCTGTGAGCCCGTGACCTGCCGCAGTATGCAGCAGCGGCGACTGCCCCTGAAATTGCGCGACAGTTTTTTCCGCCTGTTTACCCCTTTTCTCTAAACGGCCTGCTGTCCGGGAATGCTGTTTCAAACAAAAAGCCCCGCTTTACGAGCGGGGCTTTTTGTTTGTTTCGGAACTGTTCGGGCTGGGAGGGACTTTCTCTTTTGGCTTCCGAACCGGAAGGTCACATTGCTGCGGCCCTCAGCCGAGGCCGATCTTGGGGAAAACCCAGCGGTTGAGCACAACCCATACCGCTACGATACCGAGCACGGTCCATATTGAATCCATCGCTATCTCCGATCTCTGCCTGAATTGCTATGGAGAATCAGAATAGCAGGACCGGGCATTTAACGCCATGTAAAACATGATTGGATACGGAGCCAAACAGCACATCACGGATTTCGCCGCGCGAGTGGCGGCCGATAATCAGCAGCGAGAAGTCTTCATCGTTGGCGATAGCGCAGATGACCTCGCGCGGAAAACCGGCCTCCAGGCGCGGGGTCACATCCAGTCCCGCCTCCTGCAATTGGCGTGTTTTGTCATCCAACAGGCGCTGGGCGGTGCGCGTCGCATACTGGCGCACCATGTCGATCTGGAAGTCGGGAATCATGCGGTAGTCCATTTTTTTCAGATTTACCACATGGAGCAGGGTAATCGGGGCCTGCAGGTGATCGCGATGTTCAATCAAAGCCTTAATGGTGGCATCGCTGGTCCGTCCGTCGCGAATGGGAACGAGTATTTTCATGGGCATACTCCGTCGGGGGTGACAACGACAGGCTCAATTAGCCTGCATTGTAAAAGAGTCGCGGCAGCAGCAGCACCGGGTCGGGCCAGAACGTCAGCAGCAGCAGGATGCCAATCTGAATCAGCAAAAAGGGTAACACCGCGCGGGCGACATACAACATGCTGCGGTTGGCCACGGCACCGGAAATGAACAGGCTGACACCCAGAGGCGGGGTGCAGTAGCCGATCCCGAGATTCAGGGTCATGATCAGACCGAAGTGCAGGGTGTCGATGCCGAACTGATTGAGCAGTGGCAGGAAAATCGGTGTCAGGATAATGGTGGCCGAAATGATATCCATGAACATGCCGACGCACAGCAGCAGCACATTGACCACCAGCAGAAAGGACCAGGGTGTGTGAAAATTACTTACCGCGGCGCGGGCGATGTGCTCGGGGATCTGTTCGAAGGTCAGGTATTCGCCGAAAACCGAGGCTCCGGCGACGATGACGAGCAGGGTGGCCGAAGTGACGCCCGAGGAGACAATGACTTTTTTGACATCACGCAGTTTCATGTCGCGGTGGATGAACAGCTCGACGGCAAAGGCGTAGACGCAGGCGACAATCGCGGCTTCATTGGCGGTGAAGATGCCGGAGTAGATGCCGCCAAAGATGATGACGGGCAACATGAGCGCCCAGATGCTTTCACGCAGTACCCGCACCACGTCGTGAAACCGCGGGCGCGGACGGCGCGCCATGCCATGGCGGCGGCAGAACCACCAGGCGTAGACGGACATGGCGATGATAATCAGAAAACCGGGGATGAAGCCGGTGAGAAACAGGGCTTCCAGCGAGTCGGTCGTGATCATTGCGTAGAGAATCATGGCGATGGACGGCGGGATAATGACTCCGAGGATCGGCGCTGTGGTCATGACACCGATGCTGAAGCGCTCATCATACTGGTGATCAATCAGCGCGGGAATCATGAACCCGCCGATGGCGACTACGGTCGCGACGGTGGAGCCGGAGATGGCGCCGAAAAAGCCACAGGCAAGAATCCCGGCAATCGACAGTCCGCCGGGAAGAAAACCGACCAGCACATCGGCTGTCTTGATCAGCTTTTCGACGATACTGCCCGTGGTCATGATATTGCCGCACAGCACGAAAAAGAGCACCACGATCAGGGCGAATTTGTCCATGCTGCGGTAGAGAATCTCGATCACGATCTGCGCATCGACCCCGACGATCAGCGTCATACCCGCCAGTCCGGTAAAGAACAGGGCCATAAAAACGGGAACCGTTGCCGCCATGGAACCCAGCAGCAGTGCCAGTATCAGCAGTTGTGCGTTATCCATGGGTGTGCTCCTCGGTTTCTGAGTCCTGGGTCGGTTGGGGAAAATGGGGCGCTTCGGGACCGGTTTCCGGCAGGAACATATCTTCGATCAGCAGCATCAGCGTACGCACAAACATCATAGCGCCCACCAACGGCAGAACGGCGTAAAAATACCATTCAGGGATCTGCAGCGTTGCGGTGGTAGCGAATTCGTCGGCGTACACGGTCAACGTCATACTCCATCCGAGGCGGGTGAGGAAGGCGGCAAAGATCAGGACCGCGACATGGTTAATGACGTTGAAAAACTTGCGCGTGACCGGAATGATCTGCGGCAGGGCATCGATCCGGATCAGCGCCCGCTGGCGGATGGCCGCACTGCAGCCGATGTAGGTACAGATAAAAATGGCCTTGCGCACCACCTCGTCCGACCAGTAGAGGCTGATGCTGGTCGTTTTGCGCAGGATGATGTTCACCAGTCCGGACGTCAGCGCGACGGCGACAACGCTGACGAGGGTCCAGTCTTCGACCAGACAGAAGATTTTGTCGATAGTGCGGAACGCTTTTTTTAACATAGAACAACTAAATCCAGCAGGTTGAAGAACAGCCTGCCCAGATAAAAAAACGGCCGGAGGGGAGCCTCCGGCCGTGATCATTCAGTGGGCGAGGAATGTTCAGGGTTCCAGATGCTTGCGAACAGCGGCGAGATACTCGGCGCCGATTTTTTCTTCCCACCTTTTATACACAGGGGCGGCTAAATCGACAAGCTTTTGCTTCTGCTCGGCGCTCAGCGGGTGGAAGGTCACCCCGGCGGCTTTGGCCGCCTCAATCTGCTGCTGTTGCTGAACGCGGGTCCGGTTGCGGGTGTCAGCACTTTCTTCTGCGACAATGCGCACCAGCAGTTCGCGCAGGTCCTGCGGCAGGGCGTTCAGCCAGCGCTCGTTGGTCAGGTGAATGAACAGGCCCTGCGCATAGTTGACTTCCGTGAAGTGCTTGGCGATTTCGAATTTCTTGGTGATGTTGCACACGATGGGACTGTGGTCTAGGCCCGTGATGACACCGGTTTGCAGGGCCTGCGGAACATCCGGCCACGGCAGGGCGGTGAATTTGAGATTCCACGCCTTGTAGATGTCGGCGTTGACCGGTGCCTGGGCGATGCGGAAGATAATATCGCGCGCTTCCTCCAGATTGGTCACCGGTTTGGTGGTCGCCCAGCCGTAGGTGCCGTAACCGGTGATGTCGAGCACGCGGATACCCTGAGGCAGCCCGCACTCGCTGAAGGGGGTGAACAGTTCCGGTGTCGCGCGGAATTTGTCGAGTTTGTCGAAGTCATCGATGACATAGGGCAGGTTGACGATGCCGAGCTTGGGAGCCAGGTTGGCGGCGGCGACGGAAGAACTCAGCATGCCCTGGATGGCCCCCATTTTCAGTTTGGTCAGGACGTCTTTTTCACCACCGAGCTGGCACAGGGGACGGTAGTCCACATACAGTCGGCCGTTACTTTCCCTCCATACGCGGTCGCGGATGCGGTAGCCGACGCCGACGCCTTCGATGGCCGGATGGGACACGTTGGACAGAAGGTAGGTATACTCGGCTGTGGACGGATCGAAGTCGGGCTGCCACTTGGCGAGGGCACTGTTGTCCGCGGCAAAGGCGGGTGTCGCAATCAGCAGGAACAGCAGACAGCATAAACGTTTGAGCATGGTGGTTGTTCTCCCTTGGATTGAAATGGAACGTCATTCAGGTGGTGCATCGGCCGGGTCTTATCTGTTGCTTAATGCAGGGCTTCATGCGCCAAATGTAGCGAATTTGTTCTGCTGTTCTAGCCTATGAAACAGTGGGTTGGAAGTAAAATATTGAAATTGCAGTGTTTTTTTGCTGAGGCGAAAAAACGGTTCCAGCGTATAATAAAAAACACCCCGTTTCATGGTTGAAAATGAAACGGGGTGTTGGCGTGAGTGTTGTTTTCGTGGCGCCGAGGCGCACTGCGCGGCTCGCTGTTACTGCAGCTGCTGTTCAACCTGGTGCAGGTAGTCGCGGCCGATTTTTTCGCCCCATTTTTCATAAACGGGTTGGGCTTTCTGCTTGAGAAGCGCCCGGTCGGCTTC
Organism: Desulfuromonadaceae bacterium; assembly: GCA_016936455.1. Classification (GTDB taxonomy): domain Bacteria; phylum Desulfobacterota; class Desulfuromonadia; order Desulfuromonadales; family Desulfuromonadaceae; genus Pseudodesulfuromonas. The sequence continues at coordinate 54,933 of JAFGXV010000019.1, read as the reverse complement.
GCTGAGTTCGAAGAACTGGATGCCGGCCGCCTGGGCCTGCTGAATCTGCTGGTTCTGCTGCTCTTCTGTCAGCAGGCGCGCTTTGGCGCTTTCCTCCTTGACGACCTGCAGGAACAGGGTGCGCAGGTCCTCAGGCAGGCTGTTCAGCCAGGCGAGGTTGACCAGATGGATATAGAGGCCCTGGGTGTAGTGCAGATTGGTAAAATATTTGGCGACATCGAATTTTTTGGTGATGCTGCACACAATGGGGGTGTGGTCGAGGCCATTGATGACCCCGGTCTGCAAAGCCTGAGGCACGTCGGGCCAGGGCATGACGGTGAATTTCAGATTCCAGGCCTGGTAGATGTCTTTGTTCACCGGGGCCTGGGCGATACGGAAGTTGACGTCCTTGGCTTCGTCCAGTGTGCGCACTGGCGTGGTGGTGGCCCAGCCGTAGCTGCCGTAGCCGGTAAAGTCGATGACCCGGATGCCCTGAGCGTCCGCCGCATGACTGAACGGATCAAACAGGGCGGGTGTGTTGCGGAAGGCTTCCAGCTTGGCGCTGGTGTCGATAATGAACGGCAGGTTGACGATCCCCAGCTGCGGAGCGACATTGGCGGCCATGACGGAGGAACAGAGCATGCCCTGAACCGCGCCCAGCTTCAGTTTGCTGACCACATCCTTTTCTCCGCCCAACTGGGCCAGAGGACGAAAGTCGACGTAAATCTGGCCGTTGGATTCTTTCCATAGGCGGTCGCGAATTTTGTAGCCAACGCCAATGCCGGCGATGGCCGGATGGTCGACGTTGGACAGAATGTAATGGTATTTGGCTCCGGAAGGGTCGAAGTCCGGTTTCCATTGCTCCAGAACCGTGAGATCGCGAGCGCTGGTCGGACCGGAAAGCAAAAACAGAAACAGGGCCAGGCAAAGCGCCAACAGATTTTTTTTTCGTAACATCGTGGAACTCCTTTGTTCTTGTTTTGGGAATTTCGAAAGAATATTTGATCAAGACGAAACTCTAACGACAGGCGGGGAGCCAGGTCAAGAAATTTGCGTGAAAAATCGCACGCATTGTCTATTGTCGAGCTTCAGGGTGGCGGGTATACTTGCCGAACTGCATGAAAAACAATCAGGTGAGGTTACCAATTAACCGGGATGAAACAGGCCCGAGCCGGAGGCAATGGATGAGCGGTGCAGCAATGAAGAAAAATGTCGGTATTCTTCTGGAGGCCGGAACCAACGAGTTCGAGATTCTGGAATACTACCTTCATGGCCAGTCTTTTGGCATCAACGTTCACAAGTTGCGGGAGATCGTTCCCTTTCAGACCGAGGAACTGACCAAACTGCCGGACTCGCATCCGTCCCTGATGGGGACGCTGCTGTTGCGTGGAGAAACCATTTCCCTGATCAATCTGGCCCGCCATATCGGCAAGCAGGCCGACTTTGGCCTGCCACCGCTCACCGTTGGCACGTCAAGCCGTAGCCGGCAGGTGGTGCTGGTGTGTGAATTCAACGAAGAGGTTATTGCATTTCTGGTTGATGGCGTGGATCAGATTCATCGCCTGTCCTGGTCGCAGGTCAAGCCCATGGATCATTTCTTCGAGTCCTACCGCCCGCGTTTCACTGGCACCGTGACCGTGGCGGAGCGCGATATCCTGATCGTGGATATGGAACACATTGCCCACGAGATTTTCGGCAGCGGCGAGCATTATGAAGAAAGTACCATGGAGGATGAAACCCTGCAGCCCGAACGCAAGCAGCACCGCTCGGAGGTCAGGCTTTTTTTCGCCGAGGATTCCGCCATCATTCGCCAGGGCATCCTGCGGGTACTGAAGAATGCCGGGTACGATCAGGTGGAAGGCTTTGGCGATGGTTTGGCCTGCTGGAAAGCGATCCAGAAGGCGAAGGAGGAGGGAAACCTGCCCGATTTGCTGGTGTCGGACATCGAAATGCCCGAACTCGATGGTCTGGCCCTGTGCCGTCGCATCAAGGAGGACCCGGTACTGAAAGTGATGAGCGTGTTGATGTATTCCAGCCTGATCAACGAGAATACCTCCCACAAGTGCGATGAAGTCGGAGCTGACGCCTATACCAGCAAGCCGGATGTGACCAAGGTGGTGGAGCTGGTCGACCGTTTCTGCCTGAAATAGTTTGGAAATACCAGAACCTCGTCCAGGCGGCGGGGTTTTTTTCGATCTATAGATTCAAATTTTAATATATATATTTTTGACTATTCTTTGGCGGTGTGCTAAGTGTTCATCAAGTCCACCACTGGAGGAAGAGATATCCATGAAACTTGCCCTGACCAATGCGAGTCTGAAACGCCCCCTGCTGACCCTTCTTGTTGTCGCCGTCGCCACCGTGGCGTTTCTGCTTCAGTTTCCACGCGTCAATTTTGACAATGATCCGGAAAACATGCTGTCCGCGCAGGAGCCGGTGCGCATCTTTCACCATGAAATCAAGGAAAAATATGCCCTTTACGATTTCGTCATTGTCGGGATTGTCAACGAGGAGGATCCGGCCGGCATTTTTAATGTTGCGACCCTGCAGCGCATCGATACCCTGACCCGTCAGCTGCTTTACCTGCAGCAGGGGAGCGATGGCCTGCCCGAGATCCGGTTGCCGGCCTCTTCCGGCCAGCCAGAGCGGGTTCAGCCCCTGAATCTGACACCCGCATCGGCCTGGCTGCGGCTGCTCAACCGTGCCTTCAATCATGATCCGAACCGTCTGTTTACTGAGCAGGGACGCAGCGCCATCATCGCCCATGAGGTGATCAGCCCGAGTGTGGTCGATAATATCAAGCAGGCTCAGTTGGGGTCCCTCAAGCTGGAATACCTGATGGAGCATCCGCCGCAGACGCCAGCCCAAGCGCGGGAGATTCGCGACGATGCCATGAACAATCCGCTCTATCGCGGAACGCTGGTCTCGGAGGATGAAAAGGCCATCTGTCTCTACCTGCCGATTTCCGCCAAATCCTACAGCTACAATGTGGCAACCCTGGTGCGCGAACTCACCAGGGACTGGCCACAGAGTGATCGGGTACTGATTACCGGCCTGCCGGTGGCAGAAGATACCTTTGGCGTTGAGATGCTGATTCAGATGGCGACCTCGGCGCCCATGGCCGGAGTCGCGATTTTTCTACTGCTGCTGCTGTTCTTCCGCAGTCTGTCGCTGATTCTGGCGCCCATGGTGGTGGCGGTTGTCAGTGTCGTCTGTGCCATGGGGCTGCTGATCGGTCTGGGCTACGATGTGCATATCATGAGTTCCATGATCGCCATCTTCCTCATGCCCATTGCGGTGGCGGATTCGGTGCATATCCTTAGCGAATTCTATGACGTGTACCATCGCTTCAACAACAAGGCGCAGACGGTCCGCTACGTGGTGGGCCATCTGTTTCAGCCCATGCTCTATACCAGCCTGACGACAATTGCCGGTTTTGCCTCGCTGGCTTTTACTCCCATTCCACCGGTGCAGGTCTTTGGGTTGCATGTCGCTTTTGGCGTGGCGATCGCCTGGCTGTTGACCATGACGCTGATTCCGGCCTACATCATGCTGTTTGTGTCGCAGGAGAAGCTGGCGCAGCATCCGATTGCTTCCCAGAAGCCCGACGAAACCAGCCTGCTGATGCGGGTTCTGGGCTGGCTGGGGCAGGTCTGCTACACGGCCAGCGGGCGGATTCTGGTTCTGGCGCTACTGTTGCTGCTGGTGGCCGGCTATGGTATCAGCCGCATCGCCGTGAACGATAATCCGGTTAAATGGTTTACGGCTCAGCATGAAATCCGTGTTGCGGACCGGATCCTCAATCAGCACTTTGGCGGCACCTATACGGCCTATCTGACACTGGCCGAAGTCCGGCCGGATGCCTGTAACTGTGAGGAAAAGGCGCAACGGATCGAAAGCGAAGCTCGTGCCCGCTTCGGCAGTCTGTTCCCCCAGTACACAGAAACGCTGATCCAGCGGCTGCATCAGTTGAGCGATCAGCAGCGCAGTGTTCAGGGCTGCGATGTCAACCAGTGCTTTTATCTGCTGCTGCAGCAGGCGCGCGAACTGGATGACCAGGCCTTTGACGGTTGGAACCGGCTGGCGGACGAGATCAATTATCTCGACAGTGCGGGCCTGACGCTGGATTGGCTCCGCAGTGCGTTGCAGGCGGTTGCCGCTGAATCGCCGTTGGAAGTGGCGCATCTGTTTGCGGCACTGCAGGCCGATGCCGGGCTCAGAGGTGAGGCGCTGCTGGAACAGGCTCTTGCCCAGTGTGAAAAGCAGATGGGACAGACCTTCAGTGCCTTTGTGCTGGAGATGCAGGCGGAAACCACGGCGCCACCGTTCAAGCGACCGGAAATGCTGCGCTATGTGGAAGAGCTTCAGCAGTATTTGCAGGGCGTCGGCCAGGTCGGCAAAACCTCCTCAGCGGTCGATGCCCTGAAAAAGGCGGCTTACGAGCTGAGCTATGTCGCCCCGCCGACCGATGCCGATGCGGCGGAACGGGAACATTATGCGGCTTTGAATCGCTCCCACTTTGCCGTGCCCGCGACGGCGGCCGCGACGGCGCAGGTGTTTGTCCAGCTTGAGGGCATGAAGAAAAAAGACAGCCTGTTTCACCTGGTGACCCGCGATTATCGCGAAGCCAATCTGTGGGTACAGCTCAAAAGTGGCGACAACCGCGACATGGAAGAGGTGGTCGCGGCGGTCCAGCACTATCTCGAACAGCACCCCGCACCACAAGAGATCAAGGCACGCTGGGCGGGCCTGACCTACCTGAATGTGGTGTGGCAGGACAAGATGGTCAAGGGCATGATCTCGTCGCTGGCCGGCAGCTTTATCGTGGTGCTGGTGATGATGGTTCTGCTGTTCCGGTCCCTGACCTGGGGTGTGTTGGCCATGCTGCCGTTGACCTTTACCATTGCCCTGATCTACGGCCTGATCGGACTGGCCGGCAAGGATTACGACATGCCGGTGGCCGTGCTGTCCTCGCTGACCCTGGGCCTGAGCATCGATTTTGCCATCCACTTTTTACAGCGCGCGCGTGAGCTGTATCGAAAAACTGGCAACTGGAAAACGAGTTGCGAAGCCATGTTTCATGAGCCGGCCCGCGCCATCAGCCGCAATGCCCTGACGGTTTCCATCGGCTTCACCCCGCTGCTGCTGGCGCCGCTGGTGCCGTATAAAACCGTTGGCTTTTTCCTTGCGACCATCATGGCCGTTTCCTGGCTGGCCACGTTGATGATTCTGCCGGCGCTGCTCACGCGTCTGGAACGTTATGTTTTCAGGCTGCCTGGGGAAGAAGAGGAGATTCAGCTGTAGAGGTTTGTCTCCGATGACTGCTTTGCTGAAAGGATAAAAAGAATGTCGAAACAGAGAAAATGGAATCCTCTTGAGCCTTTTGCAAGAACCTCTCTTGCTCTGGCACTGCTGCTGTGGCTGGCATCAACGGCGTCCGCCCTGGCTCTAAGTGCCGACGAAATTGTTGATCGCGCCAATCAGGCTTCATACTATGCCGGTAAGGATGGTCGAGCTGATGTGACGATGACCATTCAGGATGCCTCGGGGGTGGAGCGGGTGCGCGAGTTTACCCTTTTGCGTTTGAACGAAGACCAGGTGAAACAGAAGTTCTACGCCTATTTCAAAGCTCCGGCCGATGTCTACAAGATGGCGTATCTGGTGTGGAAAAACGGCACCTCCGATGATGATCGCTGGCTGTGGCTGCCGGCGCTGAATCTGAAGAAGCGGATTGCTCCCGGGGACAAACGGACCAGCTTTGTCGGCTCCGACTTCCTGTATGAGGATGTCTCGGGTCGCAGTCCGCAGGATGATGAGCATGTGCTGGTGGAAGAGAGCGCTACCCAGTATGTCCTGGAGAACAGGCCCAAGGATCCTTCGTCGGTCGAGTTCTCGCGTTACCTGGTGACCATCGACGCCCAGACCTTTTTGCCGATCAAGGCGGAATACTATGATCACAGTGGGCAGCTGTATCGCCGTGTTGAGGCCCTGCAGGTTGAAACGATTCAGGGCATTCCGACCGTGGTTCTTTCCCAGGCCAGCGATTTGATCCGAGGCAGCATCACCCGCAATGCCTTCAGTAATGTTCGTTACGATATCGGGCTGGATGAGCGGATTTTTACCGAGCGTTTTCTGCGCCGACCCCCGCGAGAGGTGCTGTAGTGAGATGCTCGCACGTCCCGTTTGTCGTCCTTTTGCTGCTGTGGACAGTGGCCGTTCCCGCTTATGGCTGGGAAGTACACGGCTTTGGAGATCTGCGTTCGGGCCTGCGTTTGCAGGAGGCTCCGGCGCAGCGCGATGCTCTGCTCAATGAAGCCCGAGTACAGATGGATTTGCAGCATAGCAGCGATCTGGCCCTGTGGCAGCTGCGGGCCGATCTGCTGTGGGACGAAGCCGCAACGGAGCACGAATTCGATCTGGAGCAGGGCCACGGCCTGCTTGATCTGCGAGAAGCCAACCTGGTGCTGACGCCGCTTGATTTTCTGGATCTGAAAATCGGGCGCCAGATTCTCACCTGGGGGACGGGGGACCTGCTGTTTATCAACGATCTGTTTCCCAAGGACTGGCAGTCGTTTTTTCTCGGGCGCGACGAGGAATACCTGAAAGCTCCGTCCGATGGCGTCCTCGCCAGCTTTTTCTTCAACTGGGCGACGCTGGATGTGGCTTGGTCGCCCTGTTTCGATGCCGACCGCTACATCAGCGGCGAGCGGATGGTTTACTGGAACCCGATGCTGGGGCGCCTCGCTGGCCAGGACACCAAGGCGGATGTGGACCCTCGCAACCGCTGGCTGGCTGAAGATGAGATCAGCGTCCGCCTGTCGCGGACCCTGCTGGGTTACGAATGGGCGCTGTACGGCTATGATGGTTACTGGAAAAGCCCTGTCGGTTTCGATGCGGCCAGCGGCCAGCAGTATTTTCCCCGGCTGCGGGTGGTGGGTGGCAGTGTCCGTGGCAATTTCGGTCCTGGCCTGATCAATGGCGAAGTGGGTTATTACGACTCTCTGGAGGATCGCAATGGCAGCGACCCGTTGGTCCCCAACAGTGAGTATCGGCTGCTGGTCGGCTATGAGCAGGAGCTGCGCCGCAATCTCACGTTGGGCATCCAGTATTATCTGGAATGGCTGAACGCGTATCAGGCCTATCGCCGCCATCTGCCGCCCGGGCAGCGGGCGCGGGATGAGGATCGTCATGTGCTGACCCTGCGCCTGACGCAGCTGGCGCTGAACCAGAATCTGGTTGTCTCGCTGTTTGGTTATTGGTCCCCGTCGGATCAGGATGGCTATCTGCGTCCCTCGGTCAAATACAAGGCCACGGATACCGTGACGCTGTCTGTCGGAGCCAATCTGTTCTGGGGGGATCGACCGGAGACGTTCTTTGGTCAGTTTGAGGACAACAGCAATCTTTATGTGTCGCTGCGCTATGGTTTTTAAGCCGCTTTTTTTGTTTTGGGATGAGGAGAAGACGAGATGACGATCAATCGCTATCTAAGGCTGATCGCCGGAACCTTTATCCTGCTCAGCTTGGCTTTTGCGCACTGGTGGCATCCGGCATGGCTGTGGTTTACAGCTTTTATCGGGTTCAATTTGCTGCAGAGTGGTGTGACGAACTGGTGTCCGATGATTACCCTGCTACGCAACCTCGGTGTTCCTGAGGACTGATCGTGTCGTCACCCTGAAGCAGGGATTCCAGCGCCAGTGCCAGCTGATCGGGGCAACTGGTGCCGTTGCGGCAGAGAATGCCTTTCAGGCGCGGGATGACGTCTCTCGCGTTCTGTCCGGTGACCAGCTGGGCGATGGCGCTGGTGTTGCCTTTGCAGCCACCGATGAAGCGGACACTGGTGATGCAATAATCTTCCGAAAGGGTGATGGTAATGCCGCGCGCACAACTGCCGCGAGTTTTGTAGTTCAATTCCATGCCCGTTCTTTCTGCTGTTTCGATTTCAGTGAGCCTGCTATGCTGGGCGTTCTCTAGCATAATCATCCGAAATAAACAAGTTGCGTTTGGCGAAAGGCGGTTCAGCGATTTCCATGCAGCCTCTGTTTGATAGCCACTGCCATGATTTTCTGGATGAGCAGGGAACGGTTGTCCGCGACCCCGCCTGTTTGTCGCGTCACTGTGTGGTGGCATCGTTCTCGAGCACCCACTGGGAGTCGCTGTTGTCCTGTGCGATACCGCATCAGGATTGCTGGATTGCTCTTGGCCTGCATCCGGCTTATGCCGGGCAGTGGTGTGGTGAAACGCGATGTTCCCTTGAGGGGCTGGTGACGGATCAACGCGTTGTTGCGATTGGCGAGGCGGGGCTGGATCGGACGTCCGAGGTTCCCCAGTCCCTTCAGGAGCAGGTCCTGCGCCATCAGATCCGCCTGGCCTGTGCGGTAAACAAGCCATTGGTGCTTCACTGTTATCGCAGTCATGGCCGACTGGTGGACCTGTTGCGGGAAGAAGGTGCTGAGCGGGTAGGTGGGCTGATCCACGGCTTCAGTGGCGGATACGATATCGCGAAAAAGTATCTGGACCTTGGTTTCTGTCTGGGGATCGGACCGGTGTTGCTGCGTCACAATGCGCGGCGGTTGCCCGCAGTTGTTCCTCGCTTGCCCGCTGCTGGCTTGCTGCTCGAAAGCGACCGCATGGCCACCGGCTGTCGCGAACACATCCTACAGGCCGTGGCGCAGCAGACTGCCCTCTTGCGAGGCTGTTCGATGGAGGATTTGGCGTGGGAGACCTGGTGCAGCAGCCGGCGTGTGTTCCGCCTGCCTGAATGGCCTTAACTGTTCGAGGATGCTGTTTATGGGCAACATTGATCATTCGTTATCGGACTGCGATCTGGAGCAGGATCGATTTTCCCGGCTGCGGCTGCTGATTGGGGCGAAGGCCCTGGCACAGCTCCATCGTCGCCGGGTGGCCGTATTCGGGGTCGGGGGCGTTGGCAGTTATGCGGTGGAGGCGCTGGCTCGCGCCGGCATCGGCCACCTGACACTGGTGGATCCTGACCGGATCGTCTCCAGCAATATCAATCGACAGTTGCACGCGCTGGAACAGACCCTCGGACAACTCAAGGTCGAGGTTATGGCAAACCGCTGCCGCGCGATCCATCCCGCCATGGAGATCGTCACACACCCTTGCCGCTACAGTTCCGAGAATGCACAGGAATTGCTGGCTCCCGGCTTTGACTATGTGTTGGACTGCATCGATACCATTACCGACAAAATCGATTTGATCGCGCGCTGTGACGGAGCAGGAGTTCCGGTGATCTCCGCCCTCGGGGCCGCCAACAAGATTGATCCCTCCCGCGTTCGCTGTGGCGATCTGTTTGCCACCAGTAACTGTCGTTTGGCGCGCGTTCTGCGCAAGGAGCTGCGACGGCGAGCTGTTGCCGGTCCGATCCGCGCCGTCTACTCGACAGAAGAATTCCGCCCCCTGACCCATGCGCAACCGCAGCAGCGAACGGCGGGAGGAAGCTGGCAGCGCGTTCCTCTCGGCACGCTGTCGACGATACCTTCGCTGTTCGGGCTGATGATGGCCGGGGATGTGCTGAAGCAGTGGCTGGAGGCAGAAAATGAATGAGTTCCTTTTCGGCTGGCAGGCGATTGCGCTGCTTGCCGTGGGCGTGGTGGCCGGATTTCTCAACGTGCTGGCCGGGGGAGGGTCGCTGCTCACCCTGCCCGTTTTGATTTTTCTCGGCGTGCCCCCGGTGGTGGCCAATGGAACCAACCGGGTGGCGATTCTGATCCAGAATATTGCTGCGGTGCGGAGTTTTCAGCAGTATGGGGCCTTGCCCTGGCGTCTGGCGCTGCACAGTATCGTGCCGGCCCTTGTCGGCGCAACCATCGGCGCCAAGTTTGCCGTGAAACTGGATGACGAGACGTTTCGCCAGGTGCTTGGTGGTGTGCTGGTCGGGGTGCTGCTGGTCATGGCCTGGGACCCGGTGCGTCGATTGAAGCGGGGCGGCGCGGACCGAGAGCCACAGGTGGGGCCACTGTGGTGGAGCGCCTATTTCGGCGTCGGGCTGTATGGTGGCTTTGTGCAGGCGGGCGTCGGGTTTCTGTTCCTGATTCTGGCGTCCTTCTGCGGCCTTGATCTGGTGCGGGCCAACGTGCTGAAGGTGCTGGTCGTGCTGTTGTACATCATTCCGACCCTGGCCATATTTGCCTGGGAGGGCAAGGTGGACTGGTTGCTCGGACTGGTCATGGCCGTGGGCAATGCCACCGGAGGCTGGCTGGCGGCCCGCATGGCGGTCAAGCGCGGGCACCTGTGGATAAAACGGGTCGTGATTGTGGCTGTGCTGATCTGCGCCGTCCGCTTGTGGCCCGGATAGCGTGCGGGCAACGGCGGTAAGCGAGCTTTCTCCGGGGGTGTTTTGAACTTTTCCGGCCCGTCTGAACCCTCCGCTCACGGCGAGAAGAGAGGACTAAATTCGTTGCGAGAACAGCAGGATACCTGCGCACCGCGCCGCCTTCGGCCCGAGAGAAAAATGCACACTGTATACACTTTCCTTTTGCAATTTTCTAAAACGATGTTTAGTATGAGCGCTAGCATGTAATCCTCTATATGCTTGGTGCGTGTGGAGGTCTGTCGTTTTTTTGAGATGAAGGGGGTAGAGAGAGCGATGAAATATGTCAGTTGGAGGCCGCCTCCAGGGTTGACCTGACAGCGCGCCTGAGAGTCTTCTCAGGGTGTTGAAGGCAAAACTGGTAGGTGAATTTTGGGAAGTTTGAACCGCATGGTTCAGAACTAAACATTTTCAAGGATGGATAGGTAAAACTATGCAAATGCTACAAAACTCTGTTGGTAGGAAGCTTGTGATGGCGGTGACCGGCTTTGTTCTGGTCAGCTTCATCATCGTCCACCTGCTTGGTAACTCGTCAGTGTTTGTCGGCGCTGACGGTATCAATGCGTACGCCGAGCATCTTCACGCGCTGGGTCCGGTTGTCTGGATCTTCCGCCTGGTGATGCTGGCTGTTTTTGCACTGCACATCATTTTCGGCATTCAGCTGACGCTGGAAAACCGTGCAGCGCGTCCGATCGACTACAACCAGAAGAAAAACATTCGCACCTCTTTCGGTGCCGAGACCATGATCTACACCGGTCTGGTGATTCTGGCGTTTGTCGTTTATCATCTGCTGCACTTCACCATGCACGTCACCAACCCTGAGATTTCCGTCGGTGTTCTGCCGGCAGACGCTCTGGGTCGTGCAGACGTATTCACCATGGTCGTTTTGAGCTTCCAGAAGTTCTTCGTCAGCCTGGTCTATGCCGGTGCAATGGTTGCGGTTCTGCTGCATCTGAGCCACGGGGTACAGAGCCTGTTCCAGACTCTGGGCTGCCTGGGCGCCAATACTCTGCCTGTGATGGAGAAAATTGGCCGTGCTGCTGCGATCGTTATCTTTGTTGGTTTTATTTCCATCCCGGTGTCCATACTTCTGGGCCTGATTAAAGTTTAGGAGGGTACATCGTGATTTTAGATGGCAAATGTCCTACCGGACCGATTGAGAAATCTTGGGATAAGCACCGCTTTGAAATGAAGCTGGTCAACCCGGCGAACAAGCGTAAATTCAAAGTCATCATTGTTGGTACCGGCCTTGCTGGTGGCGCTGCTGCAGCGACCATGGGTGAGCTGGGTTACAATGTTGAAGCCTACTGCTATCAGGATAGCACCCGTCGCGCTCACAGTATCGCGGCTCAGGGTGGTATCAACGCAGCGAAAAACTACCACAACGACGGCGACAGCGTTTTCCGTCTGTTCTACGATACCATCAAGGGCGGCGACTTCCGTGCCCGTGAAGCGGACGTCTGGCGTCTGGCTCAGGTGTCCAACAACATTATCGACCAGTGCGTGGCGCAGGGCGTTCCTTTCGCTCGTGAGTACAGCGGTCTGCTGGCCAACCGTTCTTTTGGTGGTGCTCAGGTTTCCCGTACCTTCTACGCCCGCGGTCAGACCGGTCAGCAGCTGCTGCTGGGTGCCTACCAGGCCCTCGCACGTCAGGCCAAAGCCGGCACCGTTAAGCTGCGTCCGCGCACGGAAATGCTGGACCTGGTTGTTGTCGACGGTGTTGCCAAGGGTATCACCTTCCGCAACCTGGTGACCGGCGAGATCGAAACCAGCTGGGGCGATGCCGTTGTGTTGGCCACCGGTGGTTATGTCAACGTCTTCTACCTGTCCACCAACGCCATGGGTTGTAGCGTCACCGCGGCTTGGAAAGCGTCCAGAAAAGGCGCCTTCATGGCCAACCCCTGCTACACTCAGATCCACCCGACCTGTATCCCTCAGAGTGGTGACCATCAGTCCAAACTGACACTGATGTCCGAGTCTCTGCGTAACGACGGTCGTTGCTGGGTGCCCAAGCGCAAGGAAGATTGTGAGAAGGCGCCGGCGGATATCGCTGACGAGGATCGCGACTACTACCTCGAGCGTAAGTACCCCTCCTTCGGCAACCTGGCTCCGCGTGATATCGCATCCCGCGCAGCGAAAGAGCAGTGTGACGATGATCGTGGCGTCGGCCCCGGCAAGCGCGGTGTCTACCTCGACTATAAGAGTGCGATTGATCGCGTTGGTGAAGACACCATCCGCGAGCGTTATGGCAACCTGTTCGACATGTACGAGAAGATCACCGACGAAAACGCGTACAAGCAGCCGATGCGTATCTACCCGGCACCGCACTACTCCATGGGCGGTCTGTGGGTCGATTACAACTGCATGAGCAATATCCCCGGTCTGTTTGTTCTCGGTGAGGCCAACTTCTCCGTTCACGGCGCAAACCGTCTCGGTGCTTCCGCGCTGATGCAGGGTCTGGCTGATGGTTACTTCGTCATTCCTTACACCATCGGCAACTACCTCGCTACCGTCAAGCCGGGCGAAGTCAAGGATGATCATCCGGAGTTCAAGAAGTCGGTTGAAGAGGTTCAGGGTCGCATTGACAAGCTGATGAGCATCAACGGTAAACGCTCCGTCAGCTCTTTCCACCGTGAACTCGGCAAGATCATGTGGAACAACGTCGGTATGGCACGTAGCGAAGCCAGCCTCAAAGAAGCACTCAAGCTCATTCCTGAGCTGCGTGCCGAGTTCTGGCAGAACCTGAAAGTGACAGGCGACAAGAACCAGCGCAACGGCCAACTGGAAGATGCCGGTCGCGTTGCTGACTTCCTCGAGTTCGCCGAGGTCATGACGACGGACGCCCTGCACCGCGAGGAGTCCTGTGGCGGTCACTTCCGTGTTGAGCACCAGACGGATGACGGCGAAGCCATGCGTGATGACGAGAAGTTCTGCTACGTTGCGGCATGGGAGTACAAAGGGGAAGGCAAGGCCCCTGAGTTGCACAAGGAGCCTCTGAAATTCGAAAACGTTAAACTTGCAGTAAGGAGTTACAAATAATGAATCTGACACTGTACGTATGGCGCCAAAACGGCCCGGAGGACAAGGGCAAGCTGGAGCAGTACGAGGCCAAGAATGTCAGCCCCGACAGCTCCTTCCTCGAGATGCTTGATGAAGTCAATCAGGAACTGATCGAGCATGGCGTTGAGCCGATTGAATTTGACAACGACTGCCGCGAAGGTATCTGTGGTACCTGTGGTTGCGTGGTCAATGGTATTCCCCACGGTCCCCAGGAAAAAACGACCGCTTGCCAGCTGCATATGCGCCAGTTCAAGGATGGCGACAGCCTGACGCTGGAGCCGTGGCGTGCCAAGGCTTTCCCGGTGATCAAAGACCTGGCTGTTGACCGTACCGCTCTGGATAAAATCATCCAGGCCGGTGGTTACACCTCGGCGTATACCGGTGAAGTCGGTGAGGCAAATCAGACCCTGATTTCCAAGCCGGATGCGGACTACGCCATGGACGCAGCGGAGTGCATCGGCTGTGGTGCCTGTGTTGCGGCGTGCCCCAACGGCAGCGCCATGCTGTTCACCAGCGCCAAAGTTGCTCAACTGGCTGTTCTGCCTCAGGGCCAGATTGAGGCCGCTGAGCGCGTCAAGAACATGACCGAGGCAATGCTCAACGCTGGTTTCGGTAACTGTACCAACCATTACGAGTGCCAGGCCGCCTGCCCGAAAGGTGTCAGTGTCAAGTTCATCGCCAAGCTCAACCGCGAGTACATCAAGGCTCTGCCCAAGTAAGCACTCACGCACTACCCATAAAAAAAGGCGACTCGCAAGGGTCGCCTTTTTTTATGGGTGAAACAATTCCTGTTTCGTTCGAAACCGATCCTATTCCTGCAGTGATGCCTTAACGATCTGATTGCTTCTTGATACCGAATCTAAACGAAATGAATCAATCGCCCAGGTCAGCAGCTCGTTGCAGCGACAATGGAGAAACTCACGAGGAACCTGCAGGCCGAGAAACGAAAAAGCCAAAATTAGAAATGAAGGCAGATCGTCACGGGTCGTGTCACAAAGAACCGGATGCCGAGAATCACTTTTACTGATCTTCGTGCCGTCAGAACGCAAGGCCAGTGGAAGGTGGCAATAGGTTGGAATCGCCCTGGAAAGCTGTTGCAACAGCCAAATCTGACGTGGCGTCGACCAGAGTAAATCGTTGCCACGAACGACCTGGTTGACGCCCTGATCAGCATCGTCAAGTGGAGTGGCAAACTGGTAGGCAAAAATGCTGTCGCTGCGCTGAAGAATGAAATCGCCGACATCATGAGCAACATTCTGGACCACCACGCCGTGAAGAAGATCTGAAAAGGAGACAGGAAGGTCACAGGTGCGCAGTCGCCAGGCGTGAGCGGTATCAGGAATGCCTCGTTTGTTTCGGCAGCATCCCGAATAAACAGGACCGTCAGCCGTCTGTCGCAGCGACTGTTCTGAAACTTCTCTGCGTGAACAGGTACAGGGATAGACCAGATTGCGCCGATGGAGATCGGACAGCTGATCACGATAAAATTCTGTCCGCCGGCTCTGGTAAAGCACGGGGCCATCCCACGTTAGGCCGAATGCCTCGAGCTGGTGGAGGATGCGATCGGCTGCACCGGGGACAGCACGGGGCCAATCCAGATCTTCCATGCGTACCAGCCAGCGACCTCGCGCCTGCCGTGCCATGAAGAAACTGGCAACGGCTGTAACCAGAGAGCCAAAATGAAGAATACCGGACGGTGTTGGCGCAAAGCGTCCGACGACGGGGGAGGTTTGGGAGTCGGTAGGGGATTGCATGAAAGGAAGTGTGGAATCAGTTGGGTGAAAAGTCAAGCCGTGACAGCGATTGCGGTCGATGCTGCCAGTAAATGATGAAATTGGTCAGAATTCGGTTGACAGGTTTGCCATCCTCCGTAAAGATAACGAGAAAAGTCAGACATTGGAGGAAAAATGGTCATTACCCGCGCCACCGAATATGCGATCCGGGCCGTGTTGTTCATGGCGAAATTCCCCCCGGGCGAAATAATTCTGAAAAAGGATATCTGTCAGACCCAGGATGTCACCCCGGCATTTCTGACCAAGATTTTTCAGCCCCTTGTCAAGGCCGGCTTGATTGGTTCCCAGCGAGGCGTCGGTGGGGGCTTTTATCTGAAGAAATCACCGTCAGAGATTACGGTGTTCGACATCTACTGCTATGAAGAAGATCCGTTGCTGATCAATAAATGTCTGGCTGAAAAGGGCGCTTGCGAGCGCGATGGGTACTGTCCTGTTCACGAAGCCTGGTGTGAAGTGCGCCGTGGCATGATGGTGAAGATGAAAGAGTATAATTTCGCCCGTCTGGCACAGGAAGAGGTGGCCAATAAGGAGCGGCTGGACAACCTGCTGCAACGTCCGGAATAGCGCTTGGTGTGCCGATTCTATCCTCTGCTGAAGAGTCTTGACTTGTCGAGGGCAAGTGACTAATATGTACCGATTTTTATCGGTCAATACGCCGTCGGGGGGGGTATCTATGGATCAGGCTAAGGCAGAAGAGTACCGCGCCATTCTTCAGAAGCAGCTGGAAGAGCTGCTGCGGGAAGCGGATAAAACCGTATCGGAAATGACGGACGAGCAGGAAAATTTTCCCGATCCGACGGATCGCGCATCCGTTGAGTCAGATCGGAATTTTGAGTTGCGCATTCGCGATCGGGAACGCAAACTGATCAGCAAAATCCGCGAGGCCCTGAAACGCATTGATGATGGCACCTTTGGTGTCTGTGAGTCCTGTGACGAGGAGATCGGTGAGGCGCGCCTCAAGGCCCGGCCGGTCACCACGCTGTGCATCGACTGCAAAACCGAGCAGGAGCGGCAGGAGCGTATTGGCTGATTGCCGGCGCCTGTTAAATACTCAATTATCTCGACGGCCTGTTCACGACAGGCCGTTTGTGTTTGCAGCGGCTGTATGGCCGTGCCGTAGGTTTTATGGGGAAAGACAATCTCTTTGCACAGCCGCACGAAGCGGTTCGGCCGTTTGAATTCAATGAGCAGGTCGTGCGCGTTTTCGACGACATGATCAAGCGCAGCGTCCCCCTGTATCAGGAATCTCTGGTGCGACAGGCGCAGCTGGCCTGGCGCTTCTATCAGCCGGGTACGGTGCTCTATGATCTGGGCTGCTCCCATGGCAACTTCGGTGTTCTGTTTCAGGCGATGGCCCAGGAGCGTTCATTCGAGATGATTGCTGTGGATAGTTCGCGACCGATGCTGGAGCGGTATCGGCAGAGACTCGGAAGTGAGTGCTGTCTTCAGGGGAGCCAGAGGCTTGAACTGCTCGAGCAGAGCATGCAGCAGGTCGATTTTCAGTCCTGCTCGGTGGTTGTGATCAATCTGACCTTGCAGTTTGTGCCGGTGGCGGAGCGCACCGCGTTGCTGGAAAGGATTTATCACGCCTTGCAACCGGGAGGAATCCTGCTGCTGACGGAGAAAGTAGAGCACCCGCAACCCTCTCTCGCCGAGCTCGAACGGACCTGCTACTATGATTTCAAACGCGAAAATGGCTACTCTGAACTGGAAATCAGTCAGAAGCGCGACGCGCTGGAAAATTTTCTGGTTCCGGAAACCTGTGCTCAGCACGAACAGCGACTGAGGGCCTGTGGATTCTGTCAGACCATGCTGTGGCTGAAGTGGTTTAATTTTGCCAGCTTTCTGGGCATCAAATCATGACAGAGCTGCTTTCCAGACTGGAACAGTGCGGAGCCGGTGATTGGCGCACGGAGCTGGAAGCAATCTGCCGGGAAAAGCAGCGGCTCCGGCAGCAGGATCGCAAGTGCCAACGCTACCAGGAACTGCTCGATTCTTTGCCGGAGCTGTCAGCTGCCTTCCTGAAGCTGGATGCTGATCGGGTCGAGATCGGCGCCGCCCGGGAAATTTCGGCGCGGGATCAGGAGCGTATCGACCTGGGCCTGTACGGGCTGCGGCCCTGGCGCAAGGGTCCATTTCAGCTGTTTGGCACCGCGGTGGACACGGAATGGCTTTCGTCGCTGAAATGGAACCGGCTCAAGGATCACATTGCACCGCTGGCGCAGCGCAAGGTCCTCGATGTCGGCAGCAGTAACGGCTACTATCTGTTCCGTATGGCCGCGGACAGGCCATCGCTCCTGCTCGGGCTGGAGCCCTATGCCACCTTCTATTACCAGTTTCAGTTGCTGCAACACTTCGCTCGCCTGCCGGACTGCTACACCCTGCCGCTGAAGCTGGAAAGCCTGCCGGTGATGCGCGGTTTCTTCGACACGATTTTTCATATGGGTGTGCTTTACCATGTGCGCTCTCCTCTGGATACCCTGATCCGGTTGCGACATTCCCTGCGGCGTGGGGGCGAGCTGGTGCTGGAAACGCTGATTATTCCCGGGGACGAGGCCGTCGCCATGACGCCACTGGATCGCTACGCCAAGATGAATAACGTCTTTTTTCTGCCGACGGTAAAGGGCCTCGAGCGCTGGCTGGAGCGCAGTGGTTTCTGTCGGATTCGCTGTCTCGATGTGACCCGGACCACCCTGGAAGAGCAGCGCAAGACGCCCTGGATTCAGACCGAGTCGCTGGAGGATTTTCTCGATCCGGCCGATCAGGACAAAACGGTTGAGGGTTATCCGGCGCCACGACGGGCCCTGATGCTGGCTGAGGCAAAATGACGAGGAGCGATAACGCGTATGATCAGCCTGCCGAACTGTGACGACATTGCCCGAACGCTGGCGGTGCGGCGGCCGCAGCTGTTGCCACCCCAGGCGGCCCAGCGCTGTGCGGCCGTGGCCCTGGTGCTGCGCGAGCAGCAACAGGGCGGTCCCGAAATTCTGCTGATGCAGCGGACCGTCCATCGCCATGATCCCTGGTCCGGAAATCTGAGCTTTCCGGGCGGGAGGATTGATCCGGAAGATGAGTCGGCCTGTGCGGCGGCCAAACGTGAAACGCAGGAAGAGGTGGCGCTCGATCTGGAGGACGCCCGGCTGTTGGGGCAACTGGATGACGAATACGGAGTGCGGGTTCCCATCCGCGTCAGCGGATTTGTGTTTGAGGTCGAAACCGGAGTCTCAGTCCAGCTGAACAATGAGGCCAGCCGCTACTTCTGGGTGCCTTTTTCCCGGCTGTTGGAACCGGGGAACCACGCCAGCCGAACGGTGCTGTGGGAGGGTTCACCGGTCACCGTTTCCTCCTTTCACATCGCCGAGTCGGTCCCGCCGCTGTGGGGACTGACCTACCGCTTTCTGATCCAGCTGCTCCGTCACACCGGACTCACCCTGCCTGCCTGAGGTTCTGCCGTCGCCATTCCATTTCTCTCCTGCCACGTCCTCTTGCGGATTCCGATTCCCGGGCTGTATCCAGCGCCGAAAGTACTGCTCGTGCTGGATAATCTGAATTTATCAACTACACTTCTGATATGGCTAGTCAGGCGGCGCGAGTGGTGATCCGCGCGTTCCGCCGGCAGTGGCTGCTTCTCCTGTCAACGACCCGATGCCAATAAGAAGAGTGTCGCGATGGCTCCACGTTTTACCGCAGATGAAAGATCAGGTCGTCACGATTCACGGCGCCTTGCACTGGCGGTCGCCCTGGTCTTTCTGCTGATCCTTATGGGCGTCAGCTATTTTCATGTCAAGACACGGGAGCGGTCGCTGCAGATCAGTCAGGCGCACGTGTTTCAGACCGAACAGGATCTGCTGATTGCGCTGCTGCATGAGCCGCTGTTGCGCAGTGATTATGTCCAGGCACGCACCGCCCTCGAAGATTTTTTTGGCCAGCATGAAGACTATCGGCAATTGATGCTGAAAGCGCCGAACGGGTTCGAACTGTTCTCCGCCGTGCGTGCATCGGACGACGGGGAAAGGCGCCGCAGCGCGCGCTGTACCATTCATGACGAGAATCAGATTCTCGGGGTGTTGATCCTTGAAAAAACGGACAGCCTGACGGGGTGGGGCTGGTTGTACAGCGAAGGACTGTTTGCCGCGCTCCTGGGGGGCGTGCTGATGCTGGCCGGTCTGCTGTGGCAGCTGGTCAGGCGCATGGGGCTCGATCCCCTGCATTCGGAAATGGCCAGACAGCAGGAGCAGTATCAGGCCCTGTTCGAGCAGAGCCGTGAGGCGGTTGTTATTCTGGCCTGGGACGGGACACTGCAGAGCTGTAACCCCGCGGCGCGGCAGCAGCTCAAACTGGAAGCGGGACAGACCCTTGAGCAGTCTGCGGTGCTGGATGGTCCAGCGCTGAAGCGCATACATCAGCTGCTTCAGCAGGTGCGTGACAGCGGTCATGCCAGCCAGATGCTCACCCTGCGCGGGAGCGATCTCTCCCTTCAGCTCGACGCCGGCCTGATCGAGCTGGAGGACGAAAAGCAGATTCAGTTGCTGATTCACGATGTCAGTGACAGCCATCGCTACCAGCAAAACCTGCAGAACCTGCGCGATGAACTCAAAAGTCACCTTGTGACCTATCAGAGCCTGTTCAATGGCACAGCCGATGGACTGGTGGTGCGCGATCTGAACGGGCTGCTCCTGCTGGCCAACAGGCCGTACCTGAACATGCTCGGCTATACCGAACAGGAACTGCTCGGAACCCACTGTACCCTGGTGAGTCAGGATGGGCTGTGTCGGCATTATAACGAGGTTCTCCATGGCACAAGGACTTTTTTTGAGTGCGTTCACCGCGCCAAGGACGGTCAGGAGATCGCGGTAGAGGTCCACAGCAGTCTGATTAATTACAGGGGGCAGAAGGCAATCTTGACCTCGGTGCGCGATATTCGAGAGCGGGCGCGAACGGTCGGCGCGCGTGCTGAGGCCGTTGGCGGTTGAAAAGCGCAGCGGGCTGGGTTATCATCCCTGTTTTTCCTGCGGATTGCCTGCGCGCTCCTGCAGGGCGAACCATCCCTCAAGGAGATAAACATGGCGGCTCCCCCCCTTACCGAACTCGACAAGGCGCTGGCCGCCTTTTTTAACGACAGCGACAGCGAAGAACATCGCGCACGGTTTTACGAGCTGTTTCTCAATAGCTCGTTTTTTGTGCCGATTGTGCCGGCGGGCGACACGGCCGAGGATGAACAGAAGGGGGACGGGGTCGTGCCGCTGGTGGTGGAGGCCGATAATACGGATTACCTGGTGCTGTTCGATACCCTGGAGCGTCTGCAGATCTGGGCCGACGACGATGCGCCTTATGTGCCGGTGGCCGGGTACGTGCTGGCCGAGCAGTCGACGCCGCCGCTGCACTGGGCGCTGAACGTGGGGACAGATTATTCCAAAACCTTCCTGCCGGATGAAATTGCCTGGCTGGCCGAGGTGGTGCGAAACAGCCAGAAAGAGGAGTCGTCACACTGATCGGGTTGACCTGATCCCATTGCGGGCGAAGATTCCTGCAAGCTTTTCTGTTTTACCCCCGACAGCGGGAAGAAATGCGGTTCTGCGCAGTTTTTTCCCGCTTCGTTCTTTACAGCCCCCGGCAAAGAGCTTAAGATTCGATATTTTATGAATTTGAACACACCGAATCAGGGTGGCCGGGCATGATCAACCTCGTTTCCTGCTTTTTTGATACCTTGCGCCGTCGCGGGCTACAGCTGCTCGGGCAGTTTCGCGTCAGCGAGAATACCTTTATGGCCATTCTCGCTGTGGCCATCGGTCTGCTGTCGGGACTGTGCAATTTTGCGTTTCGCCGCACGATCGAATTTTTTCACTGGCTGGTGATTGAGCAAGGGGTTCAATTTTTCGACCTTTCCTTCGACCACTGGACGCCGAGCCGGTGCTGGGTGGTGCTGTTCCCGATGGCCGGCGCGATTCTGATGATCCCGTTCGGGCTGTTTTTTGCCAAGGACCTGAAGTTTGGTTTCTCCGCCTTTCTGGAGCAGGTCAATCTGCGCGGCGCCAAAATTCCCGGCCGTACCATCATTACCCGCGGCCTGGCCAGCGCCATTACCCTGGGAACGGGCGGCAGTGCCGGTCAGGAAGGGCCCATCGCGCAGATTGGTGGAGCCGTTGGCAGCCAGTTCGGTCAGGGCTTCAAGGTTAGCGGCAACCGGCTCAAGGTCCTGGTGGCGTGCGGGGTCTCCGGTGGTGTCGCCGCCACCTTCAATGCGCCGATTGCCGGGGTGTTTTTTGCTCAGGAAATCGTGCTGCTGTCCTCCTTTGAGATCTCCAGCTTTACCTCCATTGTTATCGCCAGCGGCATGAGTACCGTGGTGTCGCGCGCGCTGCTCGGCAACGAGGTGGCTTTCAGTGTGCCGCCCTATCAGGTCGGCTCCCACTGGGAGCTGTTGCTCTACGTTGTGCTCGGACTGGTGGTCGGCATTCTGGCGTCGGCGTTTATCGAGGTCCATTTTCGCATCAAGGAGCATTTCGACCGCCTGCGCCTGCATCGCCTGGCCAAACCGATGCTTGGCGCCCTGGTTGTGGGCCTCATCGGCATTGGTCTGCCCCAGGTGTTCGGGAACGGTTACGAGTTCATCAATACTTTTCTGCGCGGCGAGGGGACCTGGCAGCTGTTGCTGCTGCTGGTGATCTTCAAGGCGCTGGCGACTTCGATTACTTTGGGTTCCGGTCTGCCCGGCGGACTGTTTGCGCCGGTACTCTATATCGGGGCCGTGATTGGCGGGTCTTTTGGTCATATGGCGCAGAGCCTGTTTCCTCAGCTCAACCTGTTGCCGGGTGCCTATGCCCTGATCGGTATGGGGGCCTTTCTGTCCGCGGCGACCCATGCCCCGATGACCGCGATCTTCCTGCTGTTTGAGATGACGGCCTCCTATCAGGTTATCGTGCCAATCATGCTAACCTGTGTCATCGGCACCACCATCTGCCGTCATTTCAAGAAAGAGAGTCTTGATACCGTTGAGCTGGCCCGCGCCGGTATCGATCTGGATGCCGGCAAGGAGCGCAACATCATGAAGTCGATCCGTGTCGGGGATGTTATGGTGACGGCACCCGAGACGATTCCCGAGGGCATGACCCTGCGCCAGTTTACGCAATTTATCAGCCACACGCGACACACCAATTTCCCGCTGGTCAATCAGCAGGGCGAGCTGACCGGGATCATCTCGATCCAGGATTTTCTCGGCGTGGTGTTCGAGAAAGACCTGATGGATCTGGTGGTGGTCAAGGAGCTGGCGACCACGGAGGTCACGACGGTGCTGGAAGATGACAATCTCGACCAGGCCATGCGCCGCATTGGCTACCGCAACATTGAGCAGCTTCCTGTCGTGGCGCGCGATTGCAGCCGACGACTGGTGGGGATCATTTCGCGGCGTGACATGGTTTCGGCCTACAATCGGGTGCTGATGGCCCGGACGCTGGAAGAGGACCGCCATGTCTGAACGGGGGGCCGTACATCCAACGGGGTCCAGTGAAGAGCCCTTGGCCCGGCTCAATCCCCAGCAGCGCGAAGCGGTGGAGTACGGCGACGGTCCGCTGCTGATTCTGGCCGGGGCCGGCTCGGGCAAGACCAGTACCCTGACCCGGCGTGTGCTGCATCTGATCGAGCATCAGGGGGTACCGGCCTGGCGCATCCTGGCGGTCACTTTTACCAACAAGGCCGCTGCCGAGATGCGCGGGCGCATCGAAGCCCTGCTGCCCGGTGGCGAGTCGCCGTGGATTTCCACCTTTCATTCCACCTGTGTGCGGATTCTGCGCCGCGAGATCGGCGTGCTGGAAGGCTATCAGAGCTCGTTTACCATCTATGACGATCAGGATCAGGAACGGCTGCTCAAAGCGGTGTTGAAGGATCTGGGCATTGATGACAAGCAGCTCAAGCCGCGTGCGGCGGCTGTCGCCATCGATGGTGCCAAGAATCGCGGTCAGCTGCCCCATGAACTGCCTGAAGGCTATGATGTCCGTTCCGGCCTGATCAGGCGTGTCTATAGCGCCTATCAGCAACGGTTACGCCAGGCCAACGCTCTGGACTTTGGCGACCTGCTGCTGCTGTGTGTGCAGCTGTTCGAGCAGCATCCCGAGGTCTGCCGGCGCTACGCCGAGCGCTTTCAGTATGTTCTGGTCGACGAGTTTCAGGATACCAATGCCGTGCAGTACCGGCTGGTCCGGATGCTGGCCGGAATCCATGGCAACCTGTGCGTGGTGGGTGATGATGACCAGTCCATCTACCGCTGGCGCGGGGCTGAGGTTGGCAACATTCTGGGTTTTGAACGGGATTTTCCCGGCTGTAAAACGATCCGGCTGGAGCAGAACTACCGCTCGACGGCGGTGATTCTCGAAGCGGCTTCGGAAGTGGTGGCGAACAACGTCGGCCGCAAGGGTAAAACCCTGTGGACGCAGAAGCAGGGCGGCGAGCCCATCACGTTGGAGTCGTTGAGCGATGATCTGGACGAGGCGCGCTATATCGCCACAGAGATCGCGCGCCAGCGACGGGCTGGACGGCCTCTGCGGGATATCGCCGTGCTTTACCGCACCAACGCCCAGTCACGGGTGCTCGAGGAATCCTTTGTCCGTGACCGTCTGCCCTATGTCATGTTCGGCGGCATGCGCTTTTTTGCCCGCATGGAGGTCAAAGACATTCTGGCCTATCTGCGTCTGCTGACCAACCCGGCCGACAGCATTGCCGCCTTGCGCATCATCAACGTGCCGCCGCGTGGCATCGGTGCCACCACCGTCGCCCGTATTGCCAGCCTGGAAGCGCAGGCCGGGGGCTTTTATCCTGCCTGCCAGCAGGCGGTGGGACAAGGTCTGCTCAGCGGTGCGGCGGCAAAGCGGGTGCAGGAGTTCATCGGTCTGATTGAAGACTTCAAGGGTCGGCTGGCGCAGGTGGCGTATCCGCAGTTGACCGCGGAGCTGCTGGAGGAAAGCGGCTATAGCCGCATGCTGCAGAGCGATAACACCGCCGAGAGTCAGGAGCGCCTCGCCAACCTGGATCAGCTGCTGGCCGGCATGGAAGAGCACCGTTCCGCAGAGCAGACGCTGCAGGATTATCTGGAGCAGGTCGCCCTGATTACCGATCTGGACGCCTATGACCCCAGCCATGACCGGGTGACGCTGATGACCCTGCACGCGGCCAAGGGCCTGGAATTCCCGGTGGTGTTTCTGTCTGGCATGGAAGATGGGATCTTCCCGGCCGAGCGCGCCGGAGACAGCGGAGAGCAGCTGGAAGAGGAGCGGCGACTCTGCTATGTCGGCATGACGCGGGCCAAGGAAAAACTCTATCTCACCCATGCCCGGCGGCGGCGCGTCTACGGCAGTTATCAGTTCAATCCACCCAGCCGCTTTGTCAGTGAGGTGCCGCCGCATCTGTTCGACCGGGTGACGGCCTCGCCTGCTGCGGAGACGAAATCCTTTGCGCAACAGACCCCGGCAGTGCGGCCGACGCATAATCTTGCAGACCTGTTCGCGCAGCATGCGGCTCCCGCCGCCGCGCCGCAGGCTGGGAGAGGGACGCCGGATGCAGGCCCTGCACCGGAGCTGCCGGTCATCGAAGTGGAACCCGCGCCGGTTGCGGAGCCGGGATTACGCATCGGTTCACGGGTGCGTCATGCCCGCTTCGGCGAAGGTACCGTACGGCGGCTGGAGGGGGAAGGGGATAAGCAGAAAGTGATCGTCTATTTTAACCGCTTCGGTCCCAAGCGGTTATTGCTCAAGTTTGCCGGCCTGGAACCGGCCTGAGCATTTCCGAGCAGCTGAAACAAAAAAGCGCCACCCTCAGGATGGCGCTTTTTTTCGTTTCAGCTGGCCATCAGGCGCGTACCTGTGGCAGCAGTTCTTCGAGCAGGGCAAAGTACTCTTTCAGGTCAGCCAAAGTCATGTCCGCCATATGGGGAATGCGGAAGGTCTGGCCCTTGATCTTGCCATAGCCGGTGTCCATGGCAAAGCCGCGGGCGCCCGCCAGCTTTTTCAGGGCATCCAGATCGGTGCGGCCGTCATTGGCTCCGCTGGTCAGGGTCATGGAGCGATAGCCCTCAGCGGCAAACAGACCGAACCCCTGCTGTTGGATCCAGCTGCGGGTGAAGTCGGCCATCTCGGCGTGGCGGGCATAACGGTTGTCGAGGCCCTCGGCAAACATCTTTTTCAGCTGGGCATCGAGGCCGAAGATCAGGCTGATGCAGGGTGTACTCGGCGTATTGTGTTTGAGGTCGTTTTTCTCAAACTCCTCGAAGTCGAAATAGTAGCCGCGGTTGGGCGTGGTTCTGGCTTTGTCGAGGGCCTGTTGCGAAACGGCGCACACGGCGAGTCCCGGCGGCAGGCCGAAGGCTTTCTGGACTCCGGCCAGGCAGACGTCCAGCCCCAGAGCGGTAAAGTCAATGGGTACCGCGCTCATGGAGGAGACGGTGTCGACGATAGAGGAAACGTCGGGATACTTTTTCATGACCTCGGCGATATCCGCCAGCGGCGACATGACCCCGGTGGAGGTCTCATTGTGCACCAGGGTCAGGGCATCGTAGCGGCCTGTGGACAGGGCCTGGTCCACCATTTCCGGCGTAATGGGCTGCCCCCACTCGGCGCTGAACAGGTCCGCCTCCAGCCCGCAGCGTTTGGTGACGTCGTGCCACTTGGTGCTGAACGCGCCGTTGCCAAAATTGGCGCAGCGTTTCTGCACCAGATTGCGCACCGCCCCTTCCATGATGCCGAAGGCGCTGGAGGTGGAGAGAAAGACTGGCTTGTCGGTGTTGAGCAACGTTTTGAGCTGGCGCGTGACACTCTCGTGCAGCTGGGCATATTCGGGCATGCGGTGCCCGATCATCGGGTGGCTCATGGCCTGAAAGACGTCCGCGCTGACGTCCACCGGGCCGGGAATAAACAGTTTTTTAACCATAACGATCTGTTCCCTTCTGTGAAGGCACACGGCCAGCCGGGTTTCTGGAAGGACTCGTGCCGGGCGGACGCTGCCGAAGTCGTTTGAAATCAACACCTTTTTTGCGATTTTGGTGGTGTAGCATGGCCCTTTTGGCCTGTCAAGCGCTTGTCCGGGCCACCGAGGCAGGATTTCTGCGGGGTCTGATCTTTTTGCGGAGGAAACGCTTGACATTCAGAGCGGTGTGATTATATTTAGCCCTGTTGTTAGCACTCGCCCCGTTTGAGTGCTAACGGTCTCACGATGACGAGGAAGGCATAGCGCCTTGAACTGTTTTCAGGCCCCGGGGCCGTCAAACCACTTTAGTTAAAGGAGAGTAACGATGAACATCAGACCTCTGCACGATCGTGTCATTGTCAAATGTGTGGAAGAAGAAACCACGACCGCCGGCGGGATCATCATTCCCGACACCGCTTCCAAGGAAAAGCCCCAGCAGGGCGTGATCATTGCCGTGGGCAAAGGCAAAGTGACCGCGGATGGCAAAGTGCTGCCCCTGAGCGTCAAGGAAGGCGACAAGGTTCTGTTCGGTAAATACGCCGGCAGTGACATCAAGATTGAAGGTCAGAACTACCTGATGATGCGTGAGGACGATATCCTCGGCGTGATCGAATAAGTACACCCTTGATTCAATTTTTGAACCGATAACTATCCCCGTTTTGAAACAGGAGTACACAGATGTCTGCAAAGGAAATCAAATTCTCTGAAAGCGCCCGCGCCAGCATTCTGGCCGGTGTCAATATGCTGGCCAACACCGTCAAGGTAACCCTCGGTCCCAAGGGCCGCAATGTCGTGATTGAAAAATCCTTTGGCGCCCCTCTGATCACCAAGGACGGCGTGTCCGTTGCGCGCGAGATCGAACTGGAAGACAAATTCGAAAACATGGGCGCCCAGCTGGTGAAGGAAGTTGCTTCGAAAACGTCCGACATCGCCGGTGATGGCACCACCACGGCAACGGTTCTGGCCCAGGCTATCTACCGTGAAGGCGTCAAGCTCGTCAGCGCCGGCCACAACCCGATGGAAATCAAGCGCGGTATCGACAAAGCGGTGGAAGCAGCCGTTGTCTCTCTGCGCGAGCTGTCCAAGCCCATCGCCAACCACAAAGAGATCGCTCAGGTCGGTACCATTTCCGCCAACAGCGACGAGACCATCGGCAACATCCTGGCCGAAGCCATGGACAAGGTCGGCAAAGAAGGCGTTATCACCGTCGAGGAAGCCAAGTCCATGGAGACCTCGCTGGAAACCGTCGAGGGCATGCAGTTTGACCGCGGTTACCTGTCTCCCTACTTCGTGACGGATTCCGAGCGCATGACCGCCGGTATGGACGAGCCGCTGATCCTCATCCATGACAAGAAAATTTCCACCATGCGCGATCTGCTGCCGGTTCTCGAGCCGGTTGCCAAGCAGGGCCGTCCGCTGGTGATCATTGCCGAAGATGTGGATGGTGAAGCGCTGGCCACTCTGGTTGTCAACAAGCTGCGTGGCACCCTCAACGTCTGCGCTGTGAAAGCCCCCGGCTTCGGCGATCGCCGCAAAGCCATGCTCGAAGACATCGCCATCCTCACCGGTGGTCAGGTGATCTCCGAGGAACTGGGTTTCAAACTGGAGAACGCGACCCTCGACATGCTCGGTCGCGCCAAGCGCGTCGTGGTCGACAAGGACAACACCACCATCGTTGATGGCGCCGGCAGCGAGGACGCCATCCAGGGCCGGGTGAAAGTGATTCGTGCCCAGATCGAAGAAACCAGCAGCGAGTACGATCGCGAGAAGCTGCAGGAGCGTCTGGCCAAACTGGTTGGCGGTGTCGCCGTTGTTAAAGTTGGTGCGGCAACGGAAACCGAAATGAAAGAGAAGAAGGCCCGCGTTGAAGATGCGCTGCACGCAACCCGTGCTGCCGTCGAAGAGGGCATCGTCCCTGGCGGCGGCGTAGCGCTGATCCGCTGCATCGAAGCCGTGGCCAAGATCGAGGTCTGCGGTGAGCAGAGCTTCGGCGTGCAGATCGTCAAGCGCGCGCTGGAAGAGCCGCTGCGCCAGATTGCTGCCAACGCCGGCCTGGAAGGCTCCATCGTTGTCGACAAGGTCAAAAACGGCCAGGGCGCTTTCGGTCTCAATGCCGCAACGGACCAGTATGTGGACCTGCTCGAAGCCGGTATCCTCGACCCGACCAAGGTGACCCGCAGCGCGCTACAGAATGCCGCGTCTGTGGCTGGCCTGATGCTGACCACCGAAGCCTGTATTGCCGATATGCCGAAGGAAGAGGGCATGCCGGCGATGCCGGGTGGCATGGGCGGTATGGGTGGCATGGGCGGCATGATGTAATTCGCCCGAGCCCGTCGCTCAAACGTTTGAAAGTGTCGCAAAAAGCCCCTCTTTCGAGAGGGGCTTTTTGCGTCTTTGTCACAGTGGCGTGAACAGTGGTATGCTGGGGCTTGCGCTAGTTTTTAAGTAATGGGCCGGAACAGATCAAGGAGTCACGGATGGTGGAAAAAATAGTGAAGCATAGGCCGGTGACGGCGGAACTGTTGGCGCCGGCCGGTAGCCTGGAAGCGTTTTTTGCCGCGCTGGAAGCGGGCGCCGATGCCGTGTACTGCGGCCTGAAAGATTTTTCCGCCCGTGCCAAAGCGAAAAATTTTTCCTACAACGACCTTGATGCCATGACACGCTATGCCCATGGCCAGCAGCGCAAGCTTTTCGTGACGCTGAATACCCTGATCAAGGAGCGCGAGTTGCCGCAGCTGGTTGAGGCCCTGTCCGCCATCAGCGCCGCCGGGGTCGACGCCGTGATCCTGCAGGATCTCGCCGTGTGGCGACTGGCGCGTGAGTTTTATCCCGAGCTGAAACTGCACGCCTCGACGCAGATGACGATCCATAACAGTGCTGGAGTCAAACAGCTGGAAGAGATGGGGTTTGAGCGGGTGGTGCTGGCGCGCGAACTGACCTTGCCCGAGATTGCCCATATCCGCAGCCAGACGCGGATGGAGTTGGAACATTTCATCCACGGTGCCCTGTGTTTCTGTTTTTCCGGGCAGTGCTATTTTTCTTCCTGGCTCGGTGGCAAGAGCGGTAACCGCGGTCGCTGTGCCCAGCCCTGCCGTCGGCGCTATACCTATGGCGGCAAGCCCGGCTACTATTTCTCCCCCAACGACCTGTCAGCGATTGATCTGCTGCCCGCGTTGCAACAGGCGGGAATCCGCAGCTTCAAGATCGAAGGGCGCATGAAGAGTGCCGAGTATGTCTCCAATGTTGTCAAAGCTTACCGTCTGGTGATGGATGCCGAAGGCAAAAACCGCCAGGCTGCACTGGAGCAGGCCCGCGAATGGCTGAAACAGTCCTTCGGTCGCACGCCAACCCGCGGTTTTTTAAGCGGTGCTCAACCGGCGGATCTGGCGACGCCGGCGCGTCGTGGATCGACCGGGCGCTTTCTGGGCGATGTGACTGCGGTGAGCGGGCAACGCCTGAACTTCAAAAGCCGTGATGAGGTGCGCGTTGGCGACCGGCTGCGCGTGCAGCCGCGCAATGATCAGGTCGGGACGGCGTTTACCGTCAAGCAGCTGTGGGCGGGCAAAAAGCCGCTTAAAAGGATGTCGGCCGGTCTGATCGGGGTGGAATCGCCGTTCAGCGGCAAGTTTGAGGTCGGCGATGCCGTGTTCAAGGTCTCCTCTCAGCAGGCATTCTCCCTCAGCGATGCGGCCTGCCGTCGTCGGCTGCAGCAGGTTGAACCGTACCGATCCCCCATGGAGCTGAGCCTGGCTCTGAGCGACCAGCAGCTTCACCTTCAGGCCCGGGTGGCGGGGGTCGATTATGGTGAAACCTTCGCGGTCGAGTGCTTCGCCGCCCAGGACAGCCCCCTGACGTCAGTCATGCTGGAAGAGCTGTTCAGTCATACCGACAAGGCCCCGTTTGCACTGCACGCTGTTCAGGTGGCGTTGCCGCCGCAGGTGGTGGTGCCGCCGAAACGGCTGAAAGAGATCCGGCGTGCATTTTATGCCAGCCTGCAGCAGCAGCTGGAACGCCATCAGGCCGAGCAGCGGCGTCAACAGCGCCAGCGGGCACTGGCCAGTCTGCCGCAGCCCCAGGCCACTGCGGAACCTGCCGGACTGGATGTGACGGTCGCGGTCAAGGATGTGCGCGAAATGCGCATCATGGAAAACCGTGATGTCGACCGGGTGCTGGTGCCGTTGACCGCAGCGGTGCTGCACCGGCCGTGGAAGGTCTCGCCGCGTCAGCAGCGTGGCGTGGTGTGGGATGTGCCGTTTGCCCTCTTCGATGGGGACTGGGAGACAGTTCAGAAGGGGGTGCATCATCTGGTGGCGTGCGGGTTCCGCAAATTCCGCCTCAACAATCTCAGTCATTTCCGTCTGTTTACCCGCTATCAGGATCTGGTGCCTGCGCTGGAACTGGAAACCGGCTACCGGTTGTTCAGCCTCAACAGTCAGGCGGTCCAAAGCTGGCAGGAGTTTGGCGCGCAGGCACTGGAACTCTATGTCGAAGAAGAACGTGACAGCATGGCCGAGCTGGTCCGCTGTTGCCCTGACGTCCCGTTTCGATTAATGGTCTACGGCAATATGGCTCTGATTACCTCGCGCATCCGCATTCCCAACGTCAAAGGTGACCAGCCGCTGGTGTCCGACCGCGGCGACCAGTACCGTGTCCGCCAGCGCGGCGGGTTGACGGTGCTCAGTTCCGAGCGGGATTTCTCGTTGCTCGGTCGCCTGCAGTCCCTCCGGGAAATGGGGTGCGCCGGCGTGCTGGTCGATCTGTCCCACTTGGGAGCCTTCAGCAGCGAGGGCAAACAGGTGCTGGATGCCGTGGCCGTGGATCGGCCGCTGGCGAATACCTCGCTGTTTAACTTTGATGCCGGAATGGAATAATCAAACTCCGGTTATTCCCAGCCGCCATTCCAGCGCTGGATCACGGCGCGGCCGGTTATGCTCGATGGAATGCCGGTGCGGAACTGCTTGGAGCCGTCCTGCCCGAGGACACAGACATAGCGGGCGCTGGCGGTCCCCTTTGAGCCGCAGGTGCCGTTGGGGTTGAACTGAATGCGGTTTTCTGCGCTGGCCGTATCCCCATCCCCGGTGAACTTGGTGCATTCGGCTCCCATCGCCATGCCGGCCTCGCCGGAAAACCCTCCGAATGTTCTGATCCGGGTCCAGCTGGTGCTGTTGTCCGCCTTGTCGCCGCGTTCCAGCCAGTAGCTTTTCGAATCCATATCGAACGCCAGCTGGTGCTCAAGGTTTTGCGAAATCGCCAGATTCCGTGCTTCGCGCAGTGCCCCCAGCACCCCGCGGGCCGCCTCCTTTTCCGCTGCGTCGCTGCGGAATGTTCCGAGCGCAGGCAGGGCAAATGCCATCAGTATCGACAGGATGGCGATCACCGTCAGCAACTCCATCAGCGTGAAACCCCGTGCATGCATCATACGTTTGTTCTCCAGTGGGCAAGAATTATTGTCTGCTAACGTTAACTCTCATTCATGGCATGTCAACAAGGTTGGCAATGTTTTATTGGTTTTTGTAAATCTTGCAGCGGTTGAAGTGCACGGGCTAGTGTTCACGACAACCATAAAAATATGGTTATATGCCGTTATTTATAATTGGACGTGGCCATTTTTTATGGTTATAGTCAAATAAAAATCATTCTGGATTAACTTAATGGAAGAAATCACAATCGAGATTCACCATCGTGGCTTATGGCACCAGGCGGCACGGTATCGTCGTGATCGTTCACTGGCGTATGACATCGATTATGTCGTTCAGTTCATGGACGAAAATCATCCCATGGCGCGCGTTGGCCTTGGCTTCACTATCAATTTTGAAGAATACAGTCGCAACGGCTGGCCGGCTTTCCTGTTTGATATCATTCCGGGAGGAGCCGCACGTGCGGCCTGGTTCAGGCGCCATGGTCAGTTGGACAGCGAAGATGCGGCGAGCGACTGGACATTGTTGTGCTATGCCGCCAGCTGCTCGCCCGGCAATCTCCGCATTGCTTCGGCCGTTGAGCGCTGGGAGCCTTCAGGTCATCCAGGCTTTACCCGCAACGAAATCATTGATCGAAACATTGGTTTTATCGACTATGCCGAGGCCAGCGGTGCCATTGTTGCCGGTGCCTCCAGCGTTCAGGGACAGGCGCCGAAATTTCTGTTGGTCGAGGATTGGAATGGTCGCTGGCATGCTGAGGGGGCCTTGCCGGATGAAAAGATTAAGAAGCACTGGCTGGTCAAATTTCCGCGGGGCCGTACCGACGCGGATCGGCTGGTCCTGCGAAACGAAGCGCCCTATTATGAGGTGGCGCGCAATTTCGGTCTGAAGGTTGGTGCGCCGCTTATTTATGAATCGGATGCGCTGTTTATTGAGCGGTTTGACCGCACAGTTCAGAACGGGAAGGTTGTACGCTACGGGCTGGAATCGGCAACCTCAATCTGTGGTCAAAGCGCCTCCGGTCCAGGGATCGGCAACGACCAGATCTGTCACGCCATGGCCCGTCTGCTGGAATATCCGCAGCCGGACATCATTGAGTTTTTACGGCGCGATATTCTGAATCTCGCCTTGGGTAATGTTGATAACCATGGGCGGAACACCGCATATCTCAAAACCCCGCAGACGACGGCACTCTCCCCGCTGTTTGATTTTGCGCCCATGTTTCTCGATCCTGAAGGGATTCCGCGCGCCGCGCGCTGGAAAGCAGAAACACCCATGAACCTGCCGGATTGGGGGGCTGTTGCTGAAAGCATCCAGTGCCGTGGACTTGCCGCCGGAGAGATTCGTGCGATGTTACGCGGAGAGGTCGAGGGCGTTGAAAAATTACCTGACACCATGCAGCAGTGCGGTGTTGATTTCACCATCATCGAGCGCCTGACCAAGCGCATTGCCGATCTGGTTCTGAGCCTGAAAGCTTTATAGCCATGAAACGACCGTCCAACGAAAAAATCAGCCAAATGCGCGAAGAACTGTTCAGCCGGATCGATGCCGGGACCATTTCCATTGGTGAAGCCACCCGGATGATGAGAAGAACGCTCGGTATGAACCGGAGAGATTATGCCGAAAAGATTCTGAAAATCAGTCACGATGCGCTGCAGGCTGTCGAAACCGGAAAGGGGAACCCGACGCTGAAGACTCTGAAGAGGATCGGAAAACCTTTTGGACTGGAGGTTGGTTTTGTGCGCTCGAAAGGACATGCGAGCATGAAGCATATTGGCCTGTCAGGCCCTTAGAAAGTGATGGTAGTCCTCAATGCTGGCCAACGATTCTTTTTCTTTTTCACGAGCCCGGTACACATCCCAGCGCATTTGCAGCGTCATCCAAAAATCGGCCGACATGGAAAAAAACTTGGCCAGGCGCAATGCCGTACTGGGTGTGATTCCCCGTTTCTGGTTGATCAATTCATTGATCCGCTGATACGGCACATGGATGGCCGCGGCCAGTTCACTTTGCGTAATCCCCATAGGCGAAAGAAACTCTTCAAGTAACATTTCTCCCGGATGTGTCGGTGCTCTGTTGGTTGGTATATTCATAATCATCTCCTAATGGTAATCAATTAGCTCGACATCTTCCGGTCCGTCAATTTGCCAAATAAAGCAAATTCGGTACTGATCATTTATTCGAATACTGTATTGGCCCTCCCGATCTCCCGACAAAGTTTCCAGCCTGTTATTGGGAGGGATTCGTAATTCATCCAGGCAAACAACAGAATCGAGTAAATCAAGTTTTCGTCGCGCAACCTTCCATAGCTGATTTGGGCAAGCACTTCTAGACTGCTTTGAATTGATGCCGTTAAAGATATCCTCAGTAGCTTGATTTTTGAATGACTTGATCATGTTGATAATGCTATCACGGATGTCATGCTACATCAAGGCCGCAGAACGATTTTCGTTCTTCTTGTAAAAAGCCCTCCTCCGGCTGGCGGAAGAGGGCTTGAAGGGGCGTTTGGAAGGATAATGTTCAGTCGATTTTGGCCAGACCGGAGGCGGTAGAGGTGATTTTGACGATCAGCCTGTCGTCGTTGTTGACACGAATCCACAATGAGTTTGTCGCCGACCCCTGTGGGCGAAATTCTGTTGATTTGTCATCGCTGCCGGACCAGCCTGATGCGGTTGGAGGATTAGCTGATGTATCGATGTTGGTTGTTGCTTGCAATAGAATCCGACTTGGAAAGGAAAGGGTTCGAGTGCCAAAGGTTAACGTGTGTCCGTCCGGATCAATCGTGGCGGTCACGTTCTGGTTATTTGTAATCGCAATGCTGCGCGCCTGCCGCAACCCGCCCAGGATATCCCTTGCCACTTCCTTTACCTGGGCCGACTCGCGCCACTGAATCATCGAAGGAGCAGCAAAGGCCATCAGGATAGCCATCAAAGCAATGACGATAATCAGCTCAATCAGAGTGAAACCTTTTTTATTCATATCATTTTTCCCGTTGTACGAGGGACAGGTTCAGGCTGAAGGTTTGCGCGTCTTTTCCTCCGAAATCATCCGTTACTACCACTGTAACAGAAAAATCGCCCTGGGGCATTTCTTCAAAGGTCCAGCTCAGCAGGCCGGTTTCTTCATCGATCGTCATGCCCTCCGGGCCTTCATCCAGCTGGTAGTGCAGGGCATCCTCATCCGCGTCCCGGGCGGTGACTTGGTAGGTGTAGCTGGTTTTTCCGAGAAGCTCGGCCGGTTCCGAGGTGATGTGCGGGGGCGCGTTCTTTGTCTCCAGTGGCAGGGAAACAAAAGGTTCCAATGTCTCACCCTCCGGTGTCAGAGGTGTAACCTCAATGGAAAGCAGGTCACCGCGCTGCAGTAATTCGCCGGGAAAGATGTCCGATATTTCGCCGAGAACTTCTTCGTCGTTGATGAACCAGCGGTACTCAAAAATATATTGCGCGTCGGGATCGTTCAGAATCGGTTCGATAATCAGATCCGTATCCCGGCTGAATTCGACCGGAGTGACACTGACGGTTTTGATCGGCGGTTCTTCTTTGGCGGCAGATGCGAAATCTGCCGCCAAGGTGATTATGATGAAAAGAACGAAAAGTAGACGCATCGTGTTACCACTTCATCCAGTAAATGGGAAAGACCGGGTCAATTTTCCCGATATCTCCAGTGTTAAAGAAACCACCACCTCGGCCGACTAGAATCGACATGCCACCTGTTTTACTGACTATGATCAGCGGTTCTGAAGCGATCCCGTCGCCAACATTTAAATGCCTGTCTCTGCGGAACTTATCGAGAAGTTTTCCATCTTCGCTTTCAATTTCAGTGTCATTGAAGGTGGCGAAGTTGAAGATAGATTCACCTGTTTTTGCATTTACTGCGTAAAGCCTTGAAGGGCCTAAAACGCCAACGCAAGGATCGTAATCCGGGTCGGTTTTGTCTACAATGGCTGGCGTGTAAGTCGTGAAAAATAAAATATTTTCGATAACCTTTGGCAAGGCAAGTATTTTTTCTCCGCGGGCAGTCTCACCAGTATGACCACCATCACCTGCAGCAACGGAGTAGGAGCCTTCTGTTAATTGAATGTACCAGCCATAAAAGGTTTTTTCAGCTGTCAGGGTTATTTCAGTTTCATTTTCAGTCACTGTAGTCGTTGTTTCCACAGTGTAGTCACCCGTCAATTTAGCCCGGATAAGTGCCTTATCCTCTTCAGAAACTTCATCAGGATAGGGGTTTTGCAGTTCGTCTAATGTAACATCAACTAAATTGTGTTCTGTCAGTGGTGTAGGAGCATCACTGGTGCCGTAATCCCATAGATTGAGAGTTTCTTCTTGCGCCTCGGTGGCACCGGGCACATAGCGGTCCCGCACGACATAAAATCGATCAATAACAGCTGTATTTAGCGGGTGCTCACGATCTCCGGTGCCGAAATAAATGAAGGTATCATTTCCATCGATTGTTGCGGTAGGCTTGTAGAAGGTCTTGCGACCGATATCTGTTCCGTTTGCTGACGTATCGTTCGCATTGAAAATACAAGTAACTGAGTCAGTCCAGTCCTCTGAATTGTTACTGCTGATGTCGATGCGCCAGATTCTGCCTCCGGTATCACCAACATAAATTCTATCAGCGTAGGAATCTGAATTGACGTCAATGACCATCGGGTCGCTGGGGATGGCATAATCAGCAAATGCTTGGCCCCAGATTAATGCACCAGTGAGGACATCAACTACGTAGATGCCTCTTCCACGGGGCTTGAAAGCATCCGTAGTCTCATCCGGCGCGTTCGCACTTGTTCCTAGGCTCGTAGAGATATCAGCACCGTTGGATGCAAGAGAGGTGACAGTGGTTGCCGTGGTGTCGTCGGGAAAGTATTGGTTAGCACCAAAACGCAGATCCTCATTCGTATCGTACCCGGCACCAATTATTGCGACTACTTTCGTTTCGCTTCCGATGCGGACCTTGCTTAATCGTGGCACGCTCCATGTTTGGCCCATTTCCGAAAATCCTGTTACGCTGCTGTTAATCTCCCACCTGAAGAATGGTGATGCTGGGTTTGAGATGTCGAGAGCGAAATAAGATCCAATTGGTGAGGTGTCAGTAGTGGGGATTGTGCTGGCGCCTCCACCACGGCGCATGCCACAAATCAGAATCGCCGTGTCATCAGTGGAATCAACCAGACCATCGTTATTGACATCTTTGTGATAGATAACCGGCGAGTTGTCTACACCCAGTGTGTGATACTCCGTATCCGGCACGTATTGCAGATATTGCAACAAATCACGGGGAATAAAGGCCCACCGTTCTTGCCCATTGGTGTCGTTGAAGGCATGGAGCATGCCGTCGTTGCTACCAACGAAGATGGTAGATTCAGTGGTCGGTTTGCCATTTTCATCCTCACCTGTTTTGTAATGAAGAACAACCGGTTTTGAGTGAATGATATCACCAAGTGGCCATGTGCGAGCTGCGGTGGCACTTTCTGTCGTTGTGTATCCTTTAATAAAATTGACAAGCTCTGAGGTATCTGCATCTTCGGTAAGTCCCAACTGTGACGCGCTGACGTTCGTGGTGTTAAAGGCAACCAGACCGTTCTCTGATTCGGATGCGTTGGTGTGGGCGGTCTCCGTCCGGGTGTAAATGGTGCGCGTCGAGGCAGAGATGTTTGCACCAACCTGAGTTAAAACCTGTTGCCCGACACCACCCAGGTTGACTTCGCCGCCGTCCATGACGGATTTCCAGAAAGAGCGCACAGCAGGATTGGCCGCTTCGGTATCATCGACAAGGAAATATCCATCGTCATCCGTTGCGTTGATCAGTTGATCCGTTGCTGTATCATCAACAGCTAAGGAAGGAAAACCTTTAATCTGACTGTCCGTACCCAGGCCAAATTTTTTCAGGTTGCCATACCAGGGTTCGTCCATCATGGGTTTGAAGAAGCCAAGGTATATTTTATCGCCACTGTAGGCGCGGTTATCTGGGCTGGCCGGAACAACCGGTGCGACAAATGAGGAGTCTGCTTCAAGTAGACTTGTTATGAGTTGTAGCAAAACCGTTTTTAGTTTCTCCGCGCTTTCAAGATAGTAATAAGCGCCGTGTCCATCTGCTGCAACGTCTTTTAAGTCTTGTAGCTCAGAAAAAAGCTGAACGACATGAGTCTTTACTCGGTAAGGATGTTCTGTCGTGTCCATATATGAGGGGTCGGGTGATAAATGACCGTAAAGATGCAAGGCAAGGTCTTTTGATGATCCAATCACACTGTCTTTATCAAGGTCACCTACGTCGTTAAGTTTTGAATTAGAGGCCTCTTCTAGGGAGGTGGTTACGAGTATAACGTGGTTGGGTTGACACCAATATTGTGATGTATAGTCGTAAGTGCTTTCATTCGCAGGAGAAATAAAATCCCAACTACCCTCATAATAAGTCCCAACGTCCCATAGTGATTCATTGACTGGCTGATGATTCCCTTCGACTCGAGCCGTACGATTTAATAAATCTATAGCATTATTGAATAGTGCAAGTTTTTCTTCAGTGTCAGGCTGGATGAGTGGGACATAGATTTTTGCGCCTTTATTAGCAGCGTCACCCATGGCAGCGGCGCCCAATCGCACTTGGCTTCCCATGGCATTGGCAACAAATTTTAAAACATCAACGGCAACAGAAAGAGCGGACTCGGCTCGTTTCCAAGTAATTTCGTTGTCGGGGATTGTTGTATCAGTAAGATTCCAATCAGGGGGAGTCGGCCCAGATGTTGTTTTTTCGTCCTCATTCGAGTCAGTAGCCTCATAACAAACAAACTTATCATCTAAATTGTCATCGTTAATATCTCCAACGCTGATGATATCTCCTAACTTATATTCAGTGGAGTCTGACCAAGAAGAAAAAGCTATCTTAGTATATTCAACTAGCATGCAGGCATGGTTGCCCGTATAGTATGTGACAGTGCTTGTTTTCTCTGTTGTGACGCATGCCCCTGTTTTTTCATCAAGAACATATCCGACTTTGCTCCAAATACCATTTTCTTGTAGAGCAGCTAGTGCTTCTGGGCATGTGACAGGAACTGAGCCTACCGCACTATTATCGATATACATTTTCGTTTTAGAAAACGGGATGGTAGCGGTTTCAGAGTTTATTGTATAAACCAAGTTGCGTAGAGAGTTGCCCTTGTCTCGGAAATAGCTTGTCTCTCCGGACAATTCTTCATACTTAGTGATATAGTCCATGTCAGGATCATATTTTATGGCAGCTCCAGAAACCGTCATGGTGGGTGAGACGTCAAATACCAACATAATGTTAGGTGCGACACCAGAGGCGCTGCCATTGTAAACGGACGAGTCTCCGCTGTAAAAGTCCGCAGTTGGTGAAGCGCTGACAGAAGATTCTTCCCCCTCCGCCATGCAAAGATGGCTAACTCCAAATAGCAGTATAACCAGCCAGTAAATAGTGAGCTTTTTCATATTGCTGTCCCCCCTTCGGGTGTCAATTTTCTGGGCGATCAGTAAACGTGTCCGCCGCGGTTAATAAATACGTCTTCAATTCGTGCAGAAGACCGCCCACGGTTCTTAATGTTGACATTGACTCGGTAGTGAGCTACGTCTGTTCCTCCTTCTGAGGCTGGATCGCTTGTACGATAGATATTGTTCTGAAACGCATCAGCACTGGTGTTTTTTGTCAACTGTGATGGAGCCGGTCCGGTGTAGAAGTCGATTTCATTGCCGGAGGCTTCAAAGGTTATTCCATCAGGCAAGAGGTTGTTGATCTCAGGGTTCACAGTCTCGTCAGAAAGGTCAAGGTTTGTGTCTTCAGGCACATCATTTGGATTATCAATAACCATTTGCTCGGCATATTGAACTGCAAGCTCTCCAGCGATGAAGGCATCGGTATTCATCCGTGAGTTGGTGGTGATGCTCAGCTCGGTATCTGAAGAGTTCAAAACCATAATGCCGAGAATGCTCAGAATGGCCAGCATGACCATGGTCAGGATGAGGACGAAGCCTTTTTCGTTATCGAGAGGTTGCTCCCGGTTTGTTGTATTTGGTGTTTTCAAACGCATATCCTTTTATCCTCCAAAGGCGTTCTGGATTTTGACCACAGTTTGCAGTTGCCGGGTTTTCTCGCCGGAATAGTTTACGCTTCCGGTTTTGGTATTGTCTGTTGCTCCGGTGATGGTGATTCGAACGGCGCGAATTTCGTTACGGTCTGTCGCCGTCGAACCGTCAGCAGCGAGATATTCAAAATCGATCCGGCTGATATTGTTGGCTAGGGGACTCTTTTCAAGGGTGCCATCGCTGGCTATGTCACATCGAACCAGCTCAAGGTTATTGGTTCCGCCGTTGTCGGTTTGGCGCAGGTAATAGCTGATTTCTGCGGGGGATTTTTCAGTATTTCCGTCAGTAAACTCAAGCTTTCGAACCACCATATCACCGGCTTTAACGGTTCCCGATGTGTATGCTCCGCTGGCAAAAGGTAGTTTATAACCAGCGCCATCTGTCGACGGATCGTTATTGAGCTCCCATGTGCCAAGTATGGCGTTGGTAGTTGGTCGAATGACTTCTATGGTGTTTTCATTGCCGAAATAGCTGGCCATGTCGGATTCAACGATAATTTTGTCTGCACCGTCACTTAAAACGCGGGCATATGTTTTGATGCTTGAGCAGGTCTGGAACCTGAAGTAATCAGCAGCTTCACCGGTGTCGAGGAAATCACCATCGTCGTTTAAATCTTTACCTAATTCGTTCGGCATGCTCAGAATCGCATCACCATCCACCAGAAATCCCGCCATGCGAATATCTCCCACCAGTGTATCCATGGCCACGCGCAGATTCTGCTGCACATCAATTACCTCTTCTGAGGTGTTGGCGGTCTTCTTGCTGTTGATAAACAGGCTGTAGACGGCGGTAATCACCAATCCCATCACCACCATGACAATGAGCAACTCAACCAGGGAAAAGCCCTTTTGCTTGCTAAACGGTGCTATGGGCATCATCAATATCTCCGTTTCATGATGGTTTGGGTGACGGGAATGTTGCTGTCAGGGTTGAGTACATTGACAGTGATCCGCGTCAGATCTGTATAGGGAGTGCCACCAATTGTCGGGTCGGGCTCAACGACAAAGGTTGCGGTGCAGGTTCCGGCGCCCTCCACTTCATAGGTCACTGGCCAGTCGACAGGAGGGTCGTTTACAGGGTCATCAGGTCGTGCTTCTGTTAAAAAGTTTTCAATGGTTGTGTCCGTAGCGCCATCGTTGTCGGTGTCCAGTTCGATTTTATTTTCATCTGGAGCCTCATCCCCACTCAGCGCCATAATCTGCTCCAGAATCCCCGCCCCCAGCGACACCTTGGCCGACACCGAATGGGCCTTGGAATTCCCCTTGATGGCCGTTACCTGCATGCCGGCGACGGCCAGCAGGCCGATGGCGAAGATGGTCAGCGCGATGAGAACTTCAATCAGAGTGAAGCCGGCGTTGCTGCGTGCCGGGGTTGGAAGCCTTTTGTTGTGTTGCGGTGCTGGTTTCAAGCAAACCTCCCTCTTCAGGTGGGTGAATGGATCAATAGGATATCTGAATAGAGCAGCAAGTTTCAGGCCGAAGGTCAGAACAATTTATCCTCTTTTTATTTCAACAGGTTGCTGGTTTGGTCCGGGGTCAGCGCCCGGTTTGTGCAAAAATTGCAGCCCTGTGGCCCGTGCAAAGTTTGCACTGGGACGCGGTGGCTTGCCGAAAGCCGTTGCCACCGAGATCGGACTGCATTATCTTTTTATGATCGAAAGGGGGACGTATGTCACGTTATGCAGACTGGTTGCGGCAAGCGCAGAATGATCTGGAATGGGCCAACCACTCCCTGGCGGGAAACTTTTTCGCCCAGACCTGTTTCATTGCTCAGCAGGCCGCGGAAAAGGCCCTGAAAGCCTACTGCTATTTTAAAGGGCTGGATACGGTGCGCACCCATTCGCTGTATCAGATCATCCGGGCGCTGGGGGAAAACGGCGTGCTGGAGAAGAACGCCAAAGAGCTGGATCTGTATTACATCAGTGCCCGCTATCCGGACGCTTTTCCGGCCGGTGCCCCGTTTGAGATGCTCAGTCGGGAGCAGGCGCAGAGAGCGTTAACTGCCGCGCGGGACATGTACGATATCCTCAGTGAGCGGATGGCGTGACGGAGAAAAAAGCGGAAAAGAAGATCCTGGAGGCCAGCCGGCCACCGGTTTCGGTGCTGGATTTCAGCCGGGAGGAGTTGCTGAGGTTCCTTCGGCTCAAGCTGGCAGATAAGCCAATTGTCGAGGCGTTTCTGTTCGGATCTGTCGCTGCGGGCACGGCTGGCCCCTGGTCGGATGTGGATGTGCTGATTGTCAAACAGACGGAGCTGCCGTTTGTCGAGCGCGGGCGCGAATTTTTTGATCTGCAGGAGTTGGGTGTTGCGGTGGATGTGCTGGTTTACACCCCGCACGAGCTGGCGGCCATGAAACGCGACAGCTCGCCCTTCTGGCGCGAGGTGGGAAAATCTCTGCTGAAAATCTGCTGATCGTTTTCCATCACGATCCCTTTTACAAGCCGTATTCCCGAATCTTGTAATGCAGGGCTCGCAGGCTGATTTCGAGCAATTTGGCGGCCTGGGTGCGGTTGCCGTCGCAGCGTTCCAGCGCGGCAAGGATGTGATGACGCTCCAGCTGGGCCACCGCTTTTTTCAGGGAGAGATCCTCTGAAACGATGGGGCGGGCGGACGGGCAGGGGCCACCGGATCGTGAGAGCTCCGGCGGAAGATCAGGACAGTCAAGAAGGGGGGCGTGATGGAAAATCATGATCTTTTCCATCAGATTTTCTAATTCGCGCACGTTGCCAGCCCAGGGGTGATGTTGCAGGCAGCCGAGGGCGCGCTCGGTCAGTTGCGGCGTGGTGCGATGTTCGCGCCGGGCGATACGGCTGAGGAAGTGCTGGCTGAGCTGGGCGATATCGTCGGGGCGTCGGCGCAGGGGCGGAACGTCCAATTCGACGACGGCCAGGCGGTAGTAGAGGTCTTCACGGAAGGTGCCGTCCGCAACGGCCTGTTTCAGGTCGCGCGCGGTGGCGGTGACGATGCGCACATCCACCGGCTGGGTTCGGGTTTCGCCGACCGGGCGGATTTCGTTTTCCTGCAGCACGCGCAGCAGTTTCGGCTGCACCTCCAGCGGCAGCTCGCCGATTTCATCGAGAAACAGGGTGCCACCGTCGGCGGCGCTGAACAGGCCGGGCCGGCTGCGGTCGGCGCCGGTGAAGGCGCCCTTGGCGTGGCCGAACAGTTCACTTTCGATCAGGCTGGGGCTGATGGCGCTGCAGTTGACGGGAACAAAGGGCTTGGCGGTCCGCGGCCCGCGGGCGTGCAGGGCGCGGGCGATCAGTTCCTTGCCGGTACCGGTTTCGCCGCAAATCAGCACCGGTGAGGCCACGGCGGCCAGGCGGTCGACCTTGGTCAGAATCTCCTGCATGGCGGGGTCGCTGCTGATGATGGTCCGCTCGTCGCGCTGCTGCAGCTTGCGCCGTAACCGCTGGTTTTCGTGCTGCAACCGGCGCCGTTCCAGGGCTTTTTTGACCGTCAGCAGCAGATCGTCGGGGCGGAAGGGTTTGGCAATGTAGTCGTAGGCGCCCTGCTTGACACAGTCGATGGCGGTATCAATGGAGCCATAGGCGCTCATCATGACGAGGGCGAGGGTGCTGTCGCGCTTGAGGGCCTGTTCCATCAGAGCCAGGCCGTCCATGCCGGGCATGCGGATATCGCTGAGGATCAGGTCATAATGTTCCATTGCCAGCTTGGTCAGGGCCGTTTTGCCGTCGGCGGCTTCATCGCAGCGGTAGCCGTCGTCCGTCAGAATGGTGGTCAGCAGATGGCGCAGGGACGCCTCGTCGTCGATGATCAGGATGCGGACGGAATCGTTCATGCCGGGTGATCCTCCGGAATCTGTTGGCTGGCGGCAGCGCGTGGCAGGGACAGGGTGAAGCAGGTGCCCGCTGCGGGGGCGGATGTCAGCAGGATGTCGCCGCCACATTCCTCAAGCAGCTGGTAACAGACGAACAGCCCCAGCCCGCGATTCAGCCGTTGCTCGCCCTGCCCGGTTTTACTGCTGTAGAAGGGGTCGAAGGCTGCCTGCTGCTGCTCGCTTGTCATGCCGCAGCCGTCATCGCGCAGCCAGATTTCGACGGAAAGCGGGTGGCTGCAGCCACCGATGTGAATCTGGCCGTTGTCTTGGGTGGCATCGCGGGCGTTGATCAGCAGATTGACCAGAATCTGCTGCAGCTTGTGAGCGGCCATGCGCACCTGCGGCAGGTGTGCCGGCAGTTCCAGGTCCAGTTGCCGCTGTTTCAGGGCTCCCTGCTGGTGCAGCAGCTCGCAGGTGGCCTGAACCACGGCCAGTGGATCGCAGGTGTCCGTGTTCTTTGCCTCTCCATTGCGGATTTTACGATTGCCGGCGTAGTCGAGCAGGTCGCGGATCAGGCGGTCGATCCGCTCGCTTTCGTGAAGGGCTCGCTGAAGCAGGTCCTGCTGGCTGTCGTCGCCCTTGCGGCGCAGCAGTTCCAGATAGCCGATCAGCGCGCTCAGCGGGTTGCCGATTTCGTGGGCGATGCCGGCGGCGAGGTGGCCGATGGAACTCATGCGCGCTTCACGCACCAGTTCACTGCGGGTCGCCTGCAGCTCGGTATTCTGTTCCTGTAATTGCGCCAGCTGTTGCTCCAGCAGGCGGTGGCTGTCCTCCAATGCTGCGGCCATGTGGTTGAAGCCGGTTCCCAGTTCGGCGATTTCGCGCGGCCCGTGAATCTGGGCCCGGCTGTGCCAGTTACCATTAGCCAGCTGGCGGGTTTGGCTGGTCAGTTCAACCACCGGCCGGATGACCGCTTTCTGCAGGATGGCGACGGCCGTGATCACCAGAACCAGTCCATACCCCAGGCAGATGATGAACGCCAGCCGTAGCTGATCAAGTGTTTTTTGCTGGATTCCGTCAAGGGGAATATGCAGCAGCAGAGCCCGGGATGCGCCTTTAGGAACATCCACGGGCAGCGTCAGCTCAAGATTCGCGATTTCCGAATGGCGCAGCAGCTGCCACAGGGTGGGATAGTGGAGTTGAACCTCGGTTTGGCCTCTTAATGCGCGCAGCAGACTGCTCTGATGCGCGGCGCTGGGGCGCAGGGTGCCGGCAAGGGAGCTCTGGTCGTGGTCTGTGAGTAAAAAGGCGGGAATGGCCAGCTCGCGGCAGGCGGTGGCCAGCAGTGCGCGGCGTTTTTGGTCGTCAGGTTGCTGGGCCAGCAGGGTGGTCAGCAGCTC
This sequence comes from Desulfuromonadaceae bacterium, assembly GCA_016936455.1. GTDB lineage: Bacteria > Desulfobacterota > Desulfuromonadia > Desulfuromonadales > Desulfuromonadaceae > Pseudodesulfuromonas. The sequence goes on along the minus strand of JAFGXV010000019.1, from coordinate 10,128 downwards.
GCCCTGCTCCAGATGGACCCGGACGGCTTCGTTGAGGCGCTCCTGTTCGCCCATGCGGATCAGCAGCAGCGAGCAGAACAGCAGTGAGGCGCCGACCAGCAGCCCGGCGGCGATAACGATCTGGCTGCGCAACCCCATGGCGCGCGTCATGACAGTTCCCCTTGCTCCGCCAGGCTGACGTAGGTGTTATGGCCGATGATGATGTGATCCAGCACCCGGATGCCGAGCAGCTCCCCCGCCTGGTAGAGCCGTTGCGTCAGGGTCAGGTCTTCGCGGCTGGGGGTCGGATCGCCCGAGGGGTGGTTGTGAACGAAGAGGACGGCGGCGGCCGAGGCGCGGATGATGAGGTTGAACACTTCGCGCGGGTGGACAATGCTGGCGGTCAAGCTGCCTTCGGAGATGCGGACCTCGCGGATCAGCCGGTTCTTGGCGTCGAGCAGCAACGCCAGAAACACCTCGCGGTTGTAATGCAGAAAGTGGTTGCGGTAGCGCTGAAAGACCGATTCGGCACTGGTGAAGGCGGCGCCGGGCGGCAGACTGTGGGCGCTGAGGCGGCGCGCCAGTTCGAACACCGCCAGCAGTTCGGCGGATTTGGCCGGGCCGATGCCCGGCAGCTGTTGCAGTTCACTGGCGGTGGCACGGGCCAGATGAGGCAGAGTGGCAAACTGGCGCATCAGCAGGCGACCCTGATCGACGGCGCTGGTGCTGCTGGCCGCATCACCGGTGCGCAGGATCAGCGCCAGCAGCTCGGCGTCGGACAGGGTTTCAGCGCCCTGGTCCAGCAGTTTTTCCCGCGGCCGCTCTCCCTCGGGCCAGTCCTTGATGCGGCGCAGCGCTTCCATCTCAGGGTTGAGTGAGCAGGGGCAGGCCGCTTTTCAGCTGGGCATAGAGCAGAAAGGCCAGCAGAGCCGCGGCCGCCCAGCAGGAAACGATATCGCTGCTTTTGCGCGGCGGGTTGGTCGCCATCTGGGCGGTTTCCTCGCTGACGACGGCAGCGGGAACCCGCTGCAGCAGGCCATCGATGAGCAGGGGGAAGTTGGCGTAGGCGTTGGAGACGATGAGAAACTCATCCCCGGCGCAGAGGGTGACGAAGGCCCGCTTCTTGACCTGAATGGTTTCGACGGCGGTCAGGTCGGTAAAGTTGAGCTGTTTGCGTCGCAGCAGCTTGCGCGTCTCGATGCCCTGCTCGGTCAGAACCGTCTGGCGGAACAGGCATTCCAGGAACAGGATCAGCACCGGCAGCACCAGGGTTGACAGAATGATGCACTTGCCGATGGGCTCGTGGAAAACAATGCAGCTGACCAGCAGGGCGACAATTTCCAGCGTCAGCAGCCCCAGGGGAAACAGGAAACCTTTTCGAATGCGAAAACTCATGAACTTTTCTCTGCTGTTGACGATTATTTATCAATAAGAGACAATGTCTCTGCTCAATTCCCGACACTGTCACCGGGGTGTCATCTGAAGGTAATTTAACTTGGAGCGTACCATAGAACGGTTCCGGTTTCCTCTTATTTCGCGTGGCCGGCGCAGAAAGGGCGGGCGTGGCTGTTCTTGTCATTGATCAGTTAAGGCCGGAGATGAAACTGGCGGTGGATGTGCGCGACCGGACCGGTCGTCTGCTGGCGAGTCAGGGCACGCTGCTGACCGCACAGCATCTCACCGTGTTCCGCACCTGGGGCATCAAGACGGTTGATATTCTGGATGCGGGCGAGGAGGACGGCGCCGACGGTGGTGCTCAGCGCAGCGTCAGTGAGGAGGACCTGGCCGCCATGGCCAGAAAGATGGAAGTCTTTTTCCGCCTGGTCGATCTGGAGCACCCCTTTTTCAAAGAGCTGCTGCGGCTGGCGGCTTACCGGCAGGCGGTGAATGATGACTGAGAGCCCGGCCCTTAACCAGCTCATTGCCGAGACCGGCGAGATCCTTTCGCCACCGCTGATCTATGCCCGGCTCAACGATGCCGTGAATCATCCGCGCACTTCCATCAACGATATTGCCCAGATCATTTCCGAAGATGCCGGACTGACGGCGCGGATTCTCAAGCTGGCCAACAGCCCGCTCTACGGGCGCTCCAATGTTGATACTATCAGCCGTGCCTGTACTCTGATCGGTACCCGCGAGGTGCGCGACCTGAGCCTGGCGGTTTCCATCATCCAGTCGGCAAAGCTGCCCGAGGGTTTTTCCCTGATGAACCATTGGCGCCACAGTGTCGGTTGCGGCATCATCGCGCGCAATATTGCCACCTTTCTGCGCGAGCCCTCGATAGAGCGTTATTTCATTGCCGGCATTCTGCACGATATTGGCCTGCTGGTGCTGTTCGGAAAACGCAGCGAGCAGGCGCGGGCGATCAAGCAGGCCGCCGACCGGCAACTGCGCCCGCTGTATCATGTCGAGCTGGAGAAGCTCGGTTTCGACCACGGCCGCCTTGGCGGCGAGCTGCTGGCGCACTGGGGGCTGCCGGCCAACATCACCAGCCTGGTGACCTATCATCACCAGCCGTCGCTGGCCGAAGGTTTCCAGCGTGATACCACCATCATTCATCTGGCCGATATTATCTGTCAGGCCCTGGTTTTTGGCGAGAGCTCGGAGTTTTATATCTCGCCGCTGGATGAGCAGGCTTACGACCGGCTGGATCTGCCCCTGAGCGAGATCGAAAATATCTTCAACCAGTCCGATCGCCAGCTGCAGGAGATTCTTCCCATCATGATGGCGGCGGCATGACCGGCTCAGGAGATCTTCCAGATAAAACCGCCTACTATCAGGAGCGGATTGAGTTTCTCGAAGAGACCAACCGCAACTATGTGGCCATTCTCGATCTGCTCGCTGGCAGCGGCGACTTCCAGGCGACACTGGGCAAGGCCGCAACCTCGACGGAGATCTACCGGGCGACGGCCGAGCCGGTTCAGAACCTGATTCACTTCGAGCGCTTTACCTTTCTCGATTCCATGGAAGATGGCAGCTTCCAGCAGCAGGTATGGTGGCCCGAGAGTCAGTACGTGGCTATGCAGCAGGCGATTGATGCCATGATCCATGACGGCTCGTTTGCCTGGGCTCTGAACCGCAGTCAGGCGCTGCTGTGTCCCTATGCCGGCCAGACCCTGTTGCTGCATGTCATCGAAACCCGCTCCCGCATCCGCGGCATGTTTATCGGCTGTCTGCCGCCGGACAGTACCTGTGTCGATACCGCTAAACTCAATGCTCTGTCGATGATTCTGTCCACCTGCGCCTACGCGCTGGAGGGGATGACCCTGTCGGCGGTGATCCGCAAACAGATGGAAGGGCTGGAAGAGCAGGTGGCCGAGCGCACGCGCGATCTGGTCATTGCCCGCGAGGCGGCGGACTCCGCCAACCAGGCCAAAAGCGAATTTCTCGCCAACATGAGCCACGAGATCCGCACCCCCATGAACGGGGTGCTGGGTATGATCGGTTTGCTGCTCGATACCGGGCTGGATGAACAGCAGCGGCGTTATGCCGAAACGGTACAGCGCAGTGCGGAGACGCTGCTGGAGTTGATCAATGACATTCTCGATCTGTCGAAGATCGAGGCCGATCGCCTGTTGCTGGAAACGGCCGATTTCGATCTGCACGAAACCCTGGCGGATTTCAGCACCCTCATCGCTCTCAGTGCCCACAGCAAAGGACTGGAATTCGTCTGCCGGGTGGATGAGGCGGTGCCGTCGCAGCTCAATGGCGATGCCAACCGGCTGCGCCAGATTCTGATCAATCTGGCCGGCAATGCCGTCAAGTTTACCGATCGGGGTCTTGTAGCGGTGCACGTGACCACGGAGCAACGCCTGCCCGAGCGCGTTGTGCTGCGTTTTTCCATCCGCGACAGCGGCATCGGCGTGCCGCCGGAAAAACAGCCGCTGCTGTTCAACAAATTCAGCCAGGTCGACAGCTCGGTGTCGCGCAAATATGGCGGAACCGGTCTGGGGCTCGCCATCTGCAAAAAGCTGGCGGAAATGATGGACGGTACCATCGGCGTGGTCAGTGATGGCGCGACAACGGGTGCGGAGTTCTGGTTTACGGCGAGCTTCGGCCTGGTGGCAGAGCAGGGCGATGACCGCCAGCTGCTGGCGCGGCAGCGGATTCTGATCGTCGATCCCCAGCAGCACGAGCGCGCCGCGCTGGAAGAACTCTGTCGCCAGTGCGGGGCCGAGGTGACGGGGGTGGCTCTGGGGAGCGATGCGCTGCAGGCGATGGAGGAGGCGTTCGCTGCCGGCTTGGTCTATGATTTGGTGCTGATCGAGTCTGTCCTGTTAAGGATGGACAGCGAGGCCCTGTGCCGGGCCATCCGCGATGATGGACGCATGGCGCCGCAGCTGGTGAAACTGGCCCGCTTTGGTGCAAACGAGACGGAAACTCCGACGGTGTCCAGCTGTTTCTCGACCCTGATTGCCAAGCCCCTGCTGCTGCCAGCCATCCGGCAGGTTCTGGTGCCGCTGCTGCACGGCCAGGCGCGGCCGGTAGTCGGCACTGCGGCCGCGTGCGTCAGTGAACGCTTCGACGGTGTCCGTTTGTTGCTGGCCGAGGATCACCCCATCAATCGCCAGGTTGCAATCGGTATGCTCCAGAAGTACGGCTTTCAGATTCAGGCGGTGGAAAATGGTCGCGAAGCCGTTGACGCTCAGGCGCAGGATCACTACGATTTAATCCTGATGGATGTGCAGATGCCGGTGATGGACGGGCCGGAGGCCGCACGTGCAATTCGTTACCATGAACAGACCTGTGGCTGTTCGCCGGTGCCGATCATCGCCCTGACGGCCCATGCCATGGTGGCGGATAAGCAGCTGTGTCTGGAAAGCGGCATGAACGATTATCTCACCAAGCCGCTTCACCCCACCCAGTTGCTGGAAACGATCCGTAAATGGCTGCCAGCGCAGGAACAGTCGGCCTCGGTGGCGACAGCGGCGCCGTCGCTGACGGAGGAGGCGCAGAGTGCTGAACAGAAGGCGGAGCTTGAGCTGTTTGATTACCAGGGCTTTCTGTCGCGCATGCTGGGCGATCGCGAACTGACGGAACTGATTCTGCGCGATTTTCTCGGCCATATCGTCGAGGAACTGGCGGAGCTGAAACAGCTGGTTGACAGTGGCAATGCCGGTGGCGCTGGCGAGCAGGCACACAAACTCAAGGGCGCTTTCAGCAACGTTGGCAGCAACCGCCTCAGTGCGCTGGCGGCGCGGATGGAAGCTGCCGGCAAGGCCGGCGACCCGAATGTTTTACAACAAACTGTTGGCGATCTGGCTGCCGGCTGTGATGCGCTACAAATGCAGATTCTTAAGCAGCTTGAACAGGGATCATCCGGTCCCGCTGCAAGCTGACCTGGAGGGAGTGACACGATGAAATGTCTGATTGTGGAAGATGAATTTACCAGCCGCCTCATTTTACAGAAAATTCTTGGTGCTTATGGCGAGGTGCATATTGCCGCGAATGGCCGCGAAGCCGTCGAGGCGGTCGAAGCTTCCCTGCAGCAGCAGGCCCCCTACGACCTGATCAGTCTGGATGTGGTGATGCCGGAGATGAATGGTCGCGAGGCGCTGAAGGCGATCCGCGAGCTGGAAGAGCTTTCAGGGGCGCCGGGGTCCAAGATTATCATGAGCACGGCCCTGGGCGATGGCAAGACCATCATGGCGTCATTCAAGGCTCAATGTGACGGCTATCTGGTCAAGCCGATTGATAAGGCGAAGGTGTTGAAATATCTGGAGGACTTTGGCCTGATTCCGGTGGTCTGACGCCCTGGCCGCCGAGGTCGAACCAGACTTCGACCCGGCGGCCCTGATCGCCGAAACGCAGTCGCTCGCCATAGCCGCGCGCGATGGCGAGGCCGCGGCCGGACACGGCCGTTTCTTCCGGCGGCTGGCGCTGGCGGCGGCGCCAGTCGAACCCTGCCCCCTGATCCTCAACCCTCACTTTGAGCCAGCGGCGGCCGATGGCCAGGTTCAGGCCGACGGTCTTGTTTGCCTGCAGGCGGTTGCCGTGCAGGATGGCGTTGTTGAGCAGTTCGCGCATCACCAGCTCGACGGCAAAACAGAGCCCGTCGAGTCCCCGTTCCTTCAGCCCTGCTGTGGCGGCGGCACAGACTCCATCGACCGCTTCCAGTTGCGACGGCAGCGTCAGCTGCAGCCTGTTTGCCCCGGCGCCCGTCATAGTTCGATACCCATCAGCACGATATCATCGCCAATCTGTTGCCCGCGGCACAGATCCTCCACCAGCTGTTTGACCAGTTCGTTCAGCGCCAACCCGCGCTGAGTGGACGCCGCCTCCAGCAGTCGCTGCTGACCCTGCCCGGCATCGCCGGTCAGTTCCACCAACCCGTCCGAGTACAGCAGCAGCCGGTCGCCCGGTTTCAGGGTGAATTTACAGCTGTCATACAGAGCATCTTCGAACACCCCGACAATGTCTCCCGGCTGCTCCAGAGCGTAGGGTGTCGTGCCATCCTTTGGCACCACAATCAACGGTGGATGGGCGGCACTGATGAGGGTGAGGTGGTTTTTGTTGCGGTTGATGCGGACATAGATCAGGGTGAAAAAGACCCCGCTGGGCAGAATGCGGCGCAGACTGTTGTTGATGGCATGGACGATATCCAGTGGCCGGTTTTCCGGCTGGGCGTTCTGGGCGATGAGGGTTTTCAAGGCTGCCGTCCAGAAGGAGGCCGCCAGATCATGGCCGCTGGCGTCGGCCACGACATAGTCGACAATGCCTTGCCCGACAGGAATGACATCGTAAAAATCGCCGCCGGCGCGCAGGATCTGCCGAAGCTGGATGGCAAACCGCGCATCGGGCAGATCAGCTGGCTGAGGCATCAGGGCTTCCTGGGCTCCGGCCAGGCGCTGGATGCGTTCAGCCTGCAGTTCCGCCAGCTGCTCGTAGGCCTGACTCAACCGGAGGTGGGTGGTGACGCGGGCTATCAGCTCGGCCCCGGCCACCGGCTTGGTGATGTAGTCGACACCGCCGACCTCGAAGCCGTGAATCTTGGTCTCCACATCTTCATGGGCCGACATAAACAGCACCGGAATTTTCGACAGGCCCGCTTCCTGCTTGAGGTGCTGGCAGACCTCGAAGCCGTTGCCGTCGGGCAGGCTGATGTCGAGCAGGATCAGGTTCGGGCGCTGTTCTTTGAGGGCCGCCATGGCTTCAGCCAGGCTGAAGGCGCAGCGCACCCGGAAGCCGCTCTGCTCCAGAATGACCTGCACCGTGCGGCTGGTCATGCGCTCGTCCTCCACCACCAGAATCAATGGGGCCTTGCCGGAAAGAGTCAGGGTGGTGGAACTGGACAGGGAGGTCATGGGCGCGCTCCGATTATTTTTCCTGAAGATAGAAAACGCTACGGTGGTAGCGCTGGGGTTTGAACTCGGGACACAGACCGGTAATGGATTCGGTGGAGCCGATGATCAGTGCACCGTCGCGGGCGAGAAAACGGCCAAGGTTGCGGAACAGCTGGATGCGGTCGGACTCGTTGAAATAGATCGCCACATTGCGGCAGAAGATGATGTCGAACGGGGTCGGAAAGCTGAACGGCTGAAACAGGTTCAGAGTGCGGAAGGTCGCCATGGCCCGCAGCTCGTCGCGAATCTTCCACTTGTCCCCTTCGGCGACAAAGTGGCGGTTGATCAGGCTGGGGTCCAGTCCGCGGCTGATTTCGTGCGGACTGAACAGGCCACGGCTGGCCTGGCCAATGGCCTGGTCGGAAATATCGGTGGCGAGAATGCGGATATCGTAGTCACCGACGTTGCCCAGCAGCTCCTTGAGCACAATGGCGGTGCTGTAGACCTCCTGTCCGGTGGAACAGGCCGCGCTCCAGATGCGGATTGGCACCCGTCGCATCCCGCTCTGGCGGCGGCGGTCGACCAGCTCGGGCAGCAGCTTGTGGCGCAGCAGTTCAAAGGGAGCGCTGTCACGGAAAAACGAGGTTTCGTTGGTGGTGATGGCATCGATCACCTGTTGCTCCAGCTTGCGCGTGACATCGCCGCGCACACGGTGAAGCAGGTCCTCGTAGCTGGTCGCTGCCGTCTGCTGCAGCAGGCCCTTGAGGCGGGTTTCAATGAGATAGCTCTTGCTGCTGTCAAGTTCGATTGAGCAGATCCCATGAATATACTGGCTCCAGGCGGAAAACCCCTGGGGCGTGAGCTTGGTTGTCATAAAAAGCGTCCGCGCACGGCGCTGACAATCCGTCGGCCGATCTGGTCAAGAGGGAGCACGGCATCGGCACAACCGGCCTCGACCACACATTTCGGCATGCCGTAAACCACGCAGCTGGCTTCATCCTGAGCGATGGTAAAGCAACCGTGACGGCGCAGCAGACGCACGCCGATGGTGCCGTCGCTGCCCATGCCGGTGAGGATGACGGCCATGGCCTGACCGGGAAACTGGCTGGCCACGGAGCGGAACAGATAGTCGACCGCCGGTTTGCAGTTGTTTTCTGGCGGATCGTCGGTGATGCGAACGATGCGGGAGCCATTCGGCCCCGGCTCGATCTTCATCTGGCGGCCCCCGGGCGCGATGTACATCTGGTTGGCCTCGATGGTTTCACCGTCCACGGCTTCATGGACGCCGAGGGCGCAGCGCCCGTCAAGATTTTCGGCCAGCGAGCGGGTGAACTTTTCCGGCATGTGCTGGACGATCAGGACTGGAACGCCCAGATCCGGCGGCAGAGTGGGCAGCAACTGGGTCAGCGCGGCCGGGCCTCCGGTTGAAACGCCGATCAGCACCAGCTTGACCGGTGAGGATGGCGGCACGGCGCGGGTGGTGGTGATGGGTGGTGTGCTGGTGACGGCAATGGCCGTCGCCGCAGACGTGGCGGATCGGCTGCTGTCCGCAGCGGCCGCAGGTCGGGCAATCTGTTGCTTGAGAATTTTTTTGATACTCAGACGGCTCGCCAGCGTCCTCACCAGCGGCGTCAGCTTGGCGCGAATGTGGTCGCGACTCTCCTCGGCGGATAGTCCCTCGGGTTTGGTGATGAAGTCGAAGGCGCCTTTGCCCAGCGCCTGCAAGGTCAGTTGGCTGCCGTGGCTGGTCTTGGCGCTGACTACCAGTACCGAGACTTCGATGCCCTCCTTGGCCAGCTGTTCCAGCACGCCAAGGCCGTCCATCTCCGGCATTTCCAGATCCAGCGTCAGCAGGTCGGGCTGGAGTTCGCGCACCTTTTTGACGGCCAGCGCGCCATTGGGCGCACTGCCCACCACCTCGACCTCTGGCAGGGCCGAGAGCACATCGGAAAGAACTCGCCGAAACAGAGCCGAGTCATCGGCCACCACGACACGTAAGCTCATAGGCTCAGTTTCTCTCCTTGCTCATCGCCAGGACGGCGTCCAGATTGAGGATGGCGATGGTTCGCTCGCCCTGACGGGTGATGCCGGTCAGGCTGTCGGCGCGCACATCATGCAGATTGGCCGGAACGTCCTGCACGGCATCGGGCGTGATGGCGACCGTGTCGGCAATGCGATCCACCAGCAGGCCAACAATTTCATGTCGCCAGGCCACGATCAGCACCCGATTGTCGGGACACTCCAGCGCCTCGCCGAGGCCGAGACGCACGCTGAGGTCGATCAGGGTCACCACCCGGCCACGCAGGTTGCGGATGCCCAGCACATAATCCGGTGCATGGTGTACCGGGGTAAAGAGACTAGGCTTGACTACTTCCTGGACCTGATCCGAAGGAATGGCAAAGACGCTGTCACCAAGCTGAAAGGTGATCAGCAGCTGATTCTGTTCGGCTTCATTCTGGAGAAGATTCATAGCTACTCGCGTTGAAAAGGTTAGGACGCCTTGAGTTTAAAGCCGTCAATCATGCCGTCGAGTTGTTGGGCCAGCTGCGACAGCGCCTGGGCACTGCCCTGCACCTGCAGATTGCCCTGTCGGATCTGTTCCACCGTGGCGCTGACGCCGGCAATGTCCTCGGCAATGGTCTGGGATACCCGCGCCGTCTGATTGAGCCGGTCGTTGGCCTCCGTGACCTCGGCCGAGGCCTGGGCGATGTTTCCTGCCACATCGCGCGTCACCACCGACTGCTCTTCTATCGAGGCGGCAATGCTGTTGACCAGATCGCTGACCTCGCGGATGACCTGGGTGATGTGGTTGGTGTCGTTGACTGCGCTGCCGGTGGAACTCTGAATGGCCGAGATGCGCCGCTTG
>JAFGXV010000018.1 GCA_016936455.1 Desulfuromonadaceae bacterium | reverse complement strand
CGGATGGGAGGCTTTCAGTTTTTTCCCGGAACTGTCAAACTTTGACTGTCCCCCGGCATAGCCGGGGGATTACCTTGTTTATTTACTTTTTTTCTGCAGAGGTCTGGTAGAGAGCTGTCATGGCGCTGAGTTCGTCGCGCACGCGCTGGCGCAGGTCGGCGGGTTCGAGCACTTCCACTTCGGCGCCGTGCTGGAGAATCTTCATCAGGATTTCGCGGTAGTCGGCCACGGGGAACCGCAGCAGCAGGCGGCCATCGTCGAGGGACTGTTGCTGCTGGCCGTCGCACCAGTGCTGTTCGCGCACGTAGGGCGCGCGGGCGGCGCTGAAGCGCAGGGTGACCTGCTGATGGCGTTCGCCCCGGAAGATGCCGCACGCGCCCTGGATGCGGTGGCGCCACTGGCCGACATCGCGGTAGTCGAAACCTTCACCGCAGACGTGGAGGCTGTGGATACGCGACAGCTGGAAGGTGCGCCAGTCCTCGCGCTGCTCGCACCAGGCAAGCAGATACCAGGCGCCGTTGTAATGCTGCAGGTGATAAGGATGGACGGTGCGCGGCCGCGCCTCGGACTGGCCGGGAGATTGATAATAGAGATAGAGCTTGCGCCGGGTCAGCAAGCCCTCGACCAGCTGGTGGAACCGTTCCTCGTCGACGGGGATGGCGAGACTGCCGGCAGAGGAAAAGCTGTTGGCCAGATGGTCAAGATCAATACCACACTGGTGCTGGAGATTGTGCAGCAGCTTTTGGCTCAGGCCGGCGAGCTCGTGGCGCAGGGGCGAAGCGACCGGCCCACTATGCAGCTGGCGCAGGATCAGAACGGTGAGCAGCTCCTGCTGGGCGATGCGGGTCCAGGGCAGGTTGAAACTGTCATCGCTATAGTAAAATCCGCGCCGCGATGGATGGTACTGCAGCGGAGCGCCCATACTGTCCTTGAGCTTCTGGATGTCGCGCTTGGCCGTCCGTTCACTGACCGCGAAGCAGCGTGCCAGCCCGGTGGCATTGGGATAGTGTTTCAGGCGAATCTGTTCATCAAACCAGCGTAAGCGTTCGAGACTCACAAGCGATCTTCCTGTCTGAAAAAGGAGAGCATCCGGGCGAGACCTTTATGTCGATTATGGATGGAAATGCGTCTTGTCACATCACTGATCTGGTGGTGAAACCTGTCACGATGAGAGATCTTTCCGTTACGCTTCTCGTGCTCTTTTTTTAGGCATTCTGCCGTTACCCCTGAAAAAATAACCCCTTTATCCGACTGCACGGAGACTATCAGACCAGTTATCCACACCTGCCTGGGAAAAACTCGAAAAATGCCGTAAAATCAGCAGTTAAAGCCTTGGTGTCCGAGGAGTCCGGTTGGAAAATAGGAAAAATTTTCAGCATTTTCGGTCTGTTGCAAAGATTAAAATTCACGCCCAAAGACTGAAAGGATGACAACTGAGATTGGCATTATAATAACGGGGATCGTCAGTCACTTCCGGCCCAAGCCAGGAAGGCCGCTCAAACGGTTCATCAGGCCGTTCCAGTTCAATCTCGGCCACAATCAGCCCGTGGTTGGCCCCAAGGAATTCGTCGATTTCCCAACGCTGCCCTTCGTAAACAACAACATGACGCCACTTATCCACAACGGGGTCCTGGCATAACGCCATCAGTTCACCAGCATCTGCAACAGGAATGGGGTACTCATATTCACAACGCTGACAGCCCCGAGTCTCCCCCTTGATGGTGAGCCAGGCCTGATCACCGGATGTGCGCACGCGAATACAGAGCTGTTTCTGTGCCAGCAAGTAGCCCTGGGCCAGACGGCAACTCTGCGTAACGGCAGAGCGCCACGCATCGGATTCGAGCAGAAACTTTCTCTCAATTTCAATCGCCATGTTTATTCCCTGGTGCCGTAGAGGCTCATCAGCGCCCGATTCAGGCCTGCCCCCTGCAAAAAAGGGCTTCGATTTCCTTCTCCCGATCGGGTTGCTCCAGCAACAGCTTCATGCGGAACACCTCACGTAATATCAGCGGCAAACTGTTGTTGAGGCCATGCTCATCATCCACCTCAATCAGTGGGGCACCAAAACAACGGCTGCTGGTAATCGGCACCACACTGTCCTGACGCCCGTGAATCACGACCGTCGGCGGCAGACCGCTGGACGAAAGGCTCGCTGCCTGCGGAATATGCAGCGCCGGAGCACAGAGAACAAGGCCCGCTACCCGAGGCTCCACCTGTTGCAACAGCAGGGCCATCAGTCCACCGGCACTGGAACCAACAACCAGGAAAGGTCCCGCTTCCTGAGCCAGGATGCGGCGAATAATCGTCAAGCGCTGCTGGGGATCACGAACCCCTTCACAATCCGGAGAAATAACCACACCAAACATCTGCGTCAGGGCCTGATATTTGGTTCCATAGGGGCCTGTTTCCAGACCGTGAAGAAAAACCAGTTGCACCGTCTGTCTCCTTTTTTCCAACCGATCACAACCATCCAGGCTGCAATCTCAAACCTGCTTCAGCTTAAACAAATCACCTTCAGTGTAAAGCACTAATCCACCATTGCCCACAGCGCCCCACCAAATGATCCCGGTCAGCAAGAAATCTTTAATTTTACTGCGCACCATGATATCCATTGAACTGACACCGGCATCCAAAGTACAGTCTGCTTCGTTGCCCCTTTTTCTTCGAGGTCATTCATGTCAAAAAACCTGCATCTGGTCTGCCCGCACTGCTTGACACGTAACCGACTGCCCTCCGGGCGCCTGACTCACCAACCGAACTGCGGCCACTGCGGCAAGCCCCTGTTTACCGGCCAGCCGCTCGACCTTGATTCAACCGCTTTTGATCGTCAGTTGCAAAAAAGCGATCTGCCGCTACTGGTAGATTTCTGGGCGCCCTGGTGTGGGCCGTGCCGCAGTATGGCCCCGGCCTTTACTGCAGCCGCCAGCCAGCTGGAACCAACGCTGCGCCTGATCAAGATTAACACCGAGCAACAACAGCAGCTGGCCACCCGCTTCCAGATTCGTTCCATTCCCACCCTGGTTCTGTTTCGACAGGGGCATGAGCTGGCACGCCAGTCCGGCGCTCTGAGCACGGAGCAGATCATCCACTGGGCGCGCAAGCAACTGGGTACGGGGACTTAGAGGAAGATAAAAATTCCCGCGAAGCATTTACATATTATCGAGTAATTTCAATAAATTGTAAATTTTTTCTAGAATTTAGTTCGGCAAGCCGAACTGCTAAAGCGACACGAACCCGTGCCCTGAAAACAAACCGATTCAGGAGAAGCCATGACCAGTGAACAACTAGATATCCGCATTGAGCAACAAGTGGCCCGCGTCACCCTCAACCAGCCAGAAACCCTGAACGCCCTCACCCCTCAGATGCTTGCAGAACTGATCCGCACCGTGGAGGAACTGGACAAGAATCCCGCGGTACATGTCATTATTCTGACTGGAAGCGGAAATAAGGCCTTTGGCGCCGGCGGGGATGTTGCCTATATGCAGCCGCTGGCCCCGGCCGAGGCCCGGGATGTAGCTCTGACCGCCCACCAGCTGTTCCAACGAATGGAAGCTTCGGGCTGCGTCATCATTGGCGCCATCAACGGCTACGCACTGGGTGGAGGCTGCGAGCTGGCCATGGCCTGCGATATCCGCGTTGCCGCCCGTCATGCCAAACTGGGTCAACCGGAAATCAAGCTGGGCATCATCCCAGGCTGGGGCGGCACCCAGCGGCTGGCGCGCCTGATCGGCCCAAGTCGTGCCAAGGAGCTGATGTTCACCGGCGTCATGATCAGCGCCGATGAGGCCAAAACCCTGGGCCTGGTGGACCATGTCACGGAAGCCGAGAATCTGTTGATCAAGGCCCAGGAACTCGCCGACCAGATTGCTGCCATGCCCAACCGGGCCATCCGCCAGATCAAGGAAGCGGTGAACAACGGCCTGGAAATGGACATGGACAAGGCCTGCCGCTACGAAGCGGAGTTGTTCGCCCAGTGCTTTGCCACCGCGGACCAGAAAGAAGGCATGCTCGCCTTTCTTGAGAAACGCCCCGCCAACTGGTGCCATCGTTAAGAGAAACTGATCGCATTGCTGACGTTGATTTCCTGGCACGTCAAAAAAAAACGCCGGCGCGGAAAAACCGGGCCGGCGTTGGAAGCCATTCAATACGAGCAGAAGGTCAGCTGGTTTTACGCTTGCTCTGCTCCGAGGGGTCCGCGTCCTCCTTGAGTAGGCGCAATTCCTTTTTTTTGGGACGGACTTCGCCCATCATCAGCGCGCCGGATTCCACCACCAGATCATCGGCACTGATCGTGCCGTCAATACGGCCGCCCTGTTTAAGCTCCAACCGGTCCACTGTCAGGTTGCCCTGAATCTCTCCGTGACACAGACAGCTGATGGCCACCACATCGCCGATCACCTTGCCCGAGGCGCTGATCACCAGATGCTCACCGCTGAGGTTGCCATCGAACTGGCCGTCGATACGCATGGTTCCCTTGAACGTCATTTCACCGGTCAGCTGAGTTCCTTCGCCTAAAATCGTTGAAATCGCCGTGGAACCGTTCGTTTTGGATGATGAAGAAAACATGTTCGCCTCCCTTGCGGCATGGATGGGTCAGCGGTTGAGATAGGTCAGGCCATAGGGATTGATCGGCCGACCCTGATCGTGAATTTCATAGTGGAGATGGGGGCCGGTTGAACGGCCGCTGTTGCCCATGGTGCCAATGACATCCCCCCGCACAACCTGGCTGCCACGCTTGACCCGAATCTTGTCCAGATGACCAAACAGCGTGGTAAAACGGTCGCCGTGACGAATCTTTACCACCTTCCCATATCCGGGGACATTCCCGCATTCGACAACAATGCCCTCGGCCGTGGCATGGACCTTGGTCCCGATGTAATGAGCGATATCGATGCCGCTGTGAAAGGCATAGCGGCCATTAAGCGGATCGCGCCGGCGCCCGAAGCCTGAGGACAGGTAGCCCTCGGTGGGCACGCCAAGGGGGATCTGCGCCACCTGCTCGATCACCTGATCCGACAGCAGCAGCGCCTCCTCCGGCGTATCGGCGGACATCTCGATAAAGGGGCCACCGCTGTTTTCGCCTTCACTATTGCCGGGGATGGAAATTCCCACCTTGTCGAGCAATGCTTCGATCAGGGATCGTTTTTCGTTCAGCTGGCTGACCGTGGTACTGAGCAGCGTTTCCTGCTCCGCCTGCTGACGGCTGACCTGGGCCTGCAACTGCCGGTTATGGCTTGCGAGCTGATCGACCAGCTGCTGCAGATCGCTCAACTGGTGGCGCTGCTGAAAGGAACCCACCGCGAAATAGACAGAAGCCAGTAGCCCAACCAGCAACACGCCGCCGGCCATGGCCGCGAAACGCAGCCGCCCCCTGCGCACAACCAGAGAGTGCGAACGACCGTGGTCGCCAGTAATGATGATATGTACACGCTTGTTCATGGCGTCCCTTACAGACGAATGGACAACGCCCCCACTCTGGCCGGCGCTGAAAAACGTCAGGCGTCCACCTGACAGGTTATACTAGGAAATCAAGGACCATCCGGCAAGTTTAATCCGTTGTTACGAGAACTCGCCGCGCATTGCGCTGACAGCACAATCGCCGACAGAGCAGATCATCAGTCAGGGGTCTGGACCGCAGATGCGAAGGCAAATCCGCTGGAGCGCTTCCGCCTCCCGGGCGGGGCTGAAGCGATCAGGTTCCGGTCGGGAAAGTTGCTGCCGCAACGCCGCCGAGGCAATCAACTGTCGCGCAGCCGTGGAAAAACTGGCGCAATCGTGAAACAGGAGACCGTTCTGCCCGTGATGAACAATCGGTTGATTGCCGGGAATATCGCTGGCAAGAATGGGCCGCCCGAGGCAGGCCGCCTCAATCAACGCATTGGGCAAACCCTCGGAGACAGAATTGTTGACGATAACATCGGCCTCGCCCATGGCAGAAGCCATGCCATCCGGTGGAATCACCCCAAGATAATGGATCCAAGGTCTCCGATCGACCGCCGCCAGAAAATGATGGCTGTAGGCTGAATCGAGTTCCGGGCCACAAAACGCAACGCGCCACCGTGAAGGATCAGGTCTGAGCTGATCAAACAATTCGATCAACGCCAGGACACCTTTAACGGGCCGGATACTGGCCGGGCACAAAAACAGCACTGCATTTTCTGGAAGACCGTGTCGACCCCGAAGAGAATAGGTTCTGTTTCCCAGCTCAATGGCCGGTGGAAGCTCGTGGAGCCGCACAGACAGGGCCGGATGTTGTTGCCGCAACTGCTGGGCAAGTAAAGCATTCTGAATCAGCACCCCATCGGCCCGCTGCAGAACCTGCTCGATAATCGGCTGCTGGACCGGATCATTCAGGCCCTCATTGATATCGGTACCACTGAGCATGACCAGTGCCGGGATCGGTTTCCACTCACCGCTGAGCCACTGGCGGCCGGAGCGAAAAGCATGGAGCAACAGCAACAGATCGGGCCGGAACTGCTCTACCAACGACTTCAGAGCACCATCCGCGCCGGACAGAGCGCAGAGCTTAACCTGATGAGAAAACCGCTCCAGTCCATTTTTATAGCGCAGTCCGGTCACCCAGTTCCCCGTTGCCGGATTCTCCTCCGGAGAGCAGATCAAGATACGCATCGGGTCTCTCCAAAGGTGATCAAACCAATGCGGCATTCATCAAGAGCCTCTCGCACACGCGAAGAAAGAAGAGCCACCTGCTCGATTTTACGTTCCACCCCGCCAAAGGGATCGCCCGCGTTCTGCTCGCCCGGGTGCACCATCAGCTCCCAGCACCCGGGCGGCAGCTGGGGAATCAAGCAAAGCAGAGCCGCTTCATCCAGCCGATTCAGCAATGGCATCCCGTAAAGACCGTCAGGGGTCCATAAACGACTGGCAGCCACAAGGCCGCGGATTCTTGCTTCATGCTGTCGGTAGAGTAGAAGCTCATTCCGCAGAGCAACCGGCTGATTCGGGATATCCGGTTCCGCCATGCACGGCAGACGCAACGCCGTCACACCTGATTCACGACAAAGAGCCAGAATCAACTCGGTCACCCCCGGAAAGATCATCATGTGCTGGTGGGTATCAACATGGTCGACGAGCAGACCAGTCTGTCTCACTCGATCAAGCTGGGCCCAAAGTTCTGCCTTGGCCGCCGCCACATCATAACACCGCGACATGAACGCGCGTCGAGAACGCTGTTTGCCGAGGAATCCTCCACGATCGTCAGTCAGGCCCGCAATCTGCCCGGTCAATGCACAGCCATCGGACAGATTGAGATGAACACCCAGACCAACATTTCGCTGGCGCAATGCGGTCACCGCACTGGAAAAGGCCGCCCCATTGGCCATCAGCGAAACACTGGTCACGATCCCCCGATCGACGCAGGACCAGATTCCATCATCGCGGCGCGGAAGCCAGCCCAGATCATCCGCATTGATAATAAGCTGTAAGCAACCCATTTTTCATCCCTGCTCTTGTGGGTGCGGTATTGCCCAAGCCTGCAGCGTCAGCACAGATTTTCTCTGCCCGGGTGAATTCACACCTGGGAGCGCTCCCCAGACAGGATTTCCACTTTCGCCGCAGGGGCCTCCCCGGCTCTGTCCGCACCGAAATAGATGGTCTGGTGAGGAAAGGGGATCTCGATATTCTTTTCATCAAACACCGCCTTCATCCGCTTGTTGAACTCCCGACCGACCCACCACTGCTTGCCGGGCACGGTTTTCAGGCGCGCCTTGATAATCACCGCCGAGTCGCCAAAGGAGTCGAGGCCAAGGATGTCGATGGGTTCGATCATCTTGGGTCCATATTCAGCATCCTGCTTCAATTCGCTACTGAGCTCGCGCAGCAGATTCATCACCTCGTCAACATTTTCACGGTACGCAATTCCGATTTCCATGACGTAAAAGGAGAAATCCCGTGTTTTATTACTGACGGTATTGATGGAACTGTACGGAATGGTATGGACGGTTCCCGCCACATCGCGCAAGCGCACCGTGCGGATGGACACCCCTTCGACCACGCCACCGATACCGCCGAGATCAACCACGTCACCAACAGCAATCTGATCTTCGAGCAGGATGAAAACACCGGTGATGACATCCTGGACCAGCTTCTGCGCGCCAAAACCAACAGCCAGACCCAAGACTCCGGCACTGGCGAGCAGCGGTGCGATATCGACGCCCAGCTCCGACAGCACCATCAGACCGGAAATCACCCCCATGGCAATAGCCAGCGCCTTGCGCGCGACGGTAAGAAGGGTACGGGTGCGGGCACTGGCCTCCAGGTCGTTGCCGTCGCTGTCTTTGCGGGACAGGCTTTTTTCGATCAGACTATTGGCAATCTCCCACACCAGCAGGGTAACAAAGATAATCCCCGACACAGACAGCAGCATGCCGACGAGAATCTTTCCCGAAGAACTCGACAGCCAGCTATAGGCATTGATGCCCCAGCATTGCAACACCGTGGCGCCACCGGCGACGTACATCATCCCACGCAGAATCTTGCAGACAATTTTGACATAACCCTTCAAGCGCACAGCCAGACCTGGGAAAATCGTCATCGATTCAACTATCGCAACCGTCCGGAGCAGGAGAACGTGGGGAAAGCCCAACAACCATTTGGTCGCCGCCAGGGTAATGAGGCTCAGCACCGTTGCCCGCAGCAGATAAATGAATCCGCCAGGAACCTGCAACGCCCAGACGCTGTAGAGCAGCACCACATAAAACAGCGCCAGCAGATGCCATAGCCGGGCGAGGCGGGAACGCAGTCCGTGAGCAACAGACTCGGGACGAATCGTCTCACCCTCTTCAGAGTTGTTGACAGAATCCTGCTTTCGGCTGATAGAAAAGTGCTGAATGTATCCGGCCACCACCTCACGCTGCTGCAGAATCACAACGACAAAGTGCGTTGTGGCAAAAAGTCCCAGTAACCGCAACAGCACTCCGTAGGAAGCCGCTGGAAGCCCCAGCAACAGCGCTGCCTGTAAGGAAAAATAACCGTAAACCAGGGCATGGGTGAGACGTTTGGCCCACTTGGAAAGATAGACAGAACCAGGGTCGGCAATTCGGAACAGGCGCAGCCCGGCCGCGCGTGGCGAAAGGAGAAAATTCAGCGTAGCGGCAATGATCTGGGCGAGGATAAAAGCATTCACCCAGGCCAGCGCCACCAAACGGGTGTTTTCGCGCGGCCCGATCGCGCTCAGACAGCTGTAGGTTGCCACAGCGAAACCGACAACCGGCAAAACATCCAGAATTCCAACCGTCAGCAGACCGATGAAGCGGGAAAACCAGTCGGTCACGTCACGCTGCTGAATTTTGCGCTGAAAGCGGCCTGCCGCAACGCGGATAAAGTAATAAACGAAGTAGCCAAAACTGAGCGTCAGAAAAAGATTAAACAGAATCTCCAGCCAGACCGTCCGGGTCTCGGGACCCACCAGCTGCCCCTTCATCCACAGCGCCAGCCGGGGCACCTCATAGAGGCTGTTGGCAAATACGGTAAAAGCACTGCTGGCCTGATTCAGATAGCTGGAAATTTCCTTCAGCAACTGGTTAGCCGCCGTTTTAACCTCGTTGCCGGCCACCTCTTCCTGTTGAGCCTGGACAATAATTTTCAGCTGCTGAACCAAACGACCACGGGCCGCTGTGTCTTCTAACGTCTCGATGACCGCCGCCACGTCTTGCACCGTCGGCTCTCCGGCAACAGGTTTCTCGCTGCATCGGGCCGGATTAGTATTCAGCACACCAGCAACAAACACCAAAAACACCAGAACGGTTTTCAGAAATACTCTTTCATCTCGCACAGAACAGACTCCTTGCTCCAACCGTGGCAGAGACCTTCAATCGGCATCTCCACCAAATCAGGACCATTGAACGCACACCACCGGGCATTGCCTCAAGTGGTCTATTGTCCCTCTTCCCTCGCTGGAAGAAAACGATTACAGTGAAAATCCGCCGCATCAGTAATCGACGGCAAAACAACCTTTTCAAGGAGCATAGCATGTTCCGCATTCGCCGAATCTTCGATTCTGTCATTCCCAGCAACCAGAGCGCCATCGGCCAGGTACTGGAGATTCTCCAGGCCCAGTTTCCCACCGCGCGGCCCATAGACTTTGAAAAACTTCCCGAGCAGCTGACCGACCCCTTGAAATACCGTTACCGGTCTTTGCTTCTGGTTGCAGAAGACGGGGTAGGCAAAGTAAAGGGATTTGCCATGTTGCTGCATTTTCCTGATGTGCGCGCCGTTTATCTGGAACTGATCTCCGCCGCCCCCAAAGGCACAGGAGGAGGTATTGGCGGAGCCCTTTACGAGCGGGTACGCGAGGAAGCGCTGGCACTGCGCCCGCTGGGTTTGTTTTTTGAGTGCAGCGTCGATGATCCGCAGGCCATTCAGGACCCGGTGCTGCTCAAAAGCAACAAAGCCCGCCTGAAATTTTACGAGCGCTACGGCGCCCGTCCCATCATCAACAATGATTATGCAACACCAGTGCATCCGGGTGACAGTGACCTTTACTATCTGGTCTACGACAATCTTGGCCAGAGCCACCCACTTCCGCGCGCAGCATTGAAAAAGATTGTCCGTGCCGTACTCGAACGCAAATACGGGGATCTGTTAAACAGAGGACAGATTGAGGAGGTTGTCCGCTCATTCCGCGACGATCCAGTTCAGCTCCGGGCTCCACGCTACCAGAAAGAGCGTGCTCCGGCAAAGTACGATATTCCGCACAAGCCCATTGCCCTGATTGTCAACGAAGGGCACGACATCCACCATGTCAAGGATCGCGGCTATGTGGAGGCGCCGGTCAGAATCGCTTCCATCCTCCATGAAATCGACAAAAGCGGGCTCTTCCGCCGGCTGGCCCCGCGTCGGATGGCCGAACGCCATATCAAGGCCGTGCACGATCGCCATTTTGTCGATTACCTTCGCCGCGCCTGCGCCAGTCTATCTCCGACCCAGTCGAGTCATGTACCCCCGGCAAAGCCGGGGGCTTGTTTTGTGAACCGCTCAAAGCGGTCGTTCAAACCTTGCGCCGCCTAAAGGCGG
>JAFGXV010000017.1 GCA_016936455.1 Desulfuromonadaceae bacterium | reverse complement strand
GTGGTGAATCCACCCCAGCCCCACTGATTTTTCAGCTCATCGAAGCAGTTTTCGCTGTCGCCACGATCGCGATAGTGCTGGGCAATGGTGAGAACCTCATCGGCCAAGGAGGTCACTAGGACCTGGTATTCGTACTTGCGGATTCCGTCTTCGGTGTCGATGAATGCCAAGTTCAACTGGCCATCACTGAGCAAGATTTCACCCCGAATGGGGCGTTTCAAAATAATCACCCGACGACTCCGGCTCCAGCCGGTTAATTGCAGGGTGCCTTCGCAGCCCCTGAACCCCTGTCCGGCATCCACCCACTCGCCTTTGGCGATCAGTCGGTTGATGAGTTTTTTGACATTCGAGGTCAGACGCAGTTTGGTCAGATAGTGGAGCTGACGCTCTTCGGCTTCCTGCATGATGCCCTCACTGCCGAAGGAGACATCCCCCCGGATAAACTGCGGCCATAGTTCCCGGGGCATCCGGTCAAGCAACCGCCACAGGCCGACAGCGACATGTTTGCCGCTATGCTGGTCGCCAGGCTCAACTTCAACGCCCAGTGCCAGGCGGGTGTTGCCCATAAGGTAACTATGGTAGGCGTGGGACGGGCGCCCGGGTTTTTGCGGATTGTAACTTTTCACCGCACCTTCCTGCCTGCCGTAAAGAGGCTTGACCGTGTTGTCTGTATCGAGAATCCAGGGACCAATCGCCAGTACGCTGTGGGTACTATGATCCAGGTGCCGGTCCAACCAGGCCAGCGCTGCGCTCTCCTCCAAGCTGGCAAGACCTCGGCGTACGGAGTCTTCCGAAACGACGGACGTCATTCCCAACAGCTCGGGGTTGACATGATCGCTACGGATATTGGTGATGTGGGCATAGCGCTTATGCCCAGAGAGGATCGAGAGCAAAATCGTTCCGAGAACATCACGGACTTCAGGGGCATTGGGACTGCTATAGTCAAGTGGACAGTCTGAGACAAAGGCGTTAAACAGCCCACTAACCTTGAGAAATTCGATAAAAAAGGGCAGCTGCCCCATCGGTGTGACGGCGGCATCCGGGTCCCATTCGACGTGAATGCGGCCCGCAAAAGTCTCAACGGCAACCCGGCTCTGCTGAAGAATTGGCTGGATTTCGTGTTCACCCATTTGGTGAAACCTCCTGGTGGGGATTCTCTATGGAGACTCGCATGTTATACGTTTTCAGGCTTTTTAACTGCCGTTTTTAGGATTATCGATGAAAAACTGACGGCGGCCCATCAGGCCCTGATCGCCGTTGCCGCTGTTCTGCCCGTACAGGACCTGGGCCACCCGGCAGAACTTCAGCACTGGCTTGATGACCGCCGCGGACTGTTGAGCACCTTCGACAACGGCCTGTTTGTTTTTTCGGTTAACGGTGACCTGATTGTCGAATCGCCCTTTAAGCCAGAACGCCGCGGACGAAACTTCAGCTTCCGCGATTATTTTCAGCAGACCATCCAGTCGGGCAAGCCATTCATCTCTGATCCCTACCTCTCATCCCAGCAGCACAATCATCCCGCCATCATGATGACCGCACCGGTATTTGATCAGCAGGGACAGCTCATCGCCATCTTCAGCGGCGCGCTGGATCTGATGCGCGACAATTTCCTCGGGCAGCTGTCACGGCAGAAAATCGGTCGCGATGGCTACTTCTTTCTGGCCGGACTCGACCGAATGATGATTGTCCACCCCGAAGCCGGACGCATCATGAAAAAGGATGTTCCCCTTGGATCCAACCCGCTGTTTGACCGGGCGATGGAGGGAATCCACAGCTGCGACGTCAATGTCAATTCACGTGGCCTGATCGCTCTGACCGCCTTCCGACAACTCACGAGCAAAAACTGGGCGCTTGGCGCAAACTACCCACTGTGCGAACTGCAGCACCCCCTCGACACCGCGCGCCGCCTGATCTGGGGAGCACTGGGCGCCACATTTCTGGTGCTGTTTCTGCTGACCCTGACCTCGCTACGCCTGATCTTCCGGCCACTGTTCCGATTCACTGACCATCTTTCGCGGCTTAAAGACAAAAACGGTTCAGACCGCCTGTTCCGATATGCCAGCGCCGGCGAATTTGCCATCATGACAAACAGCTTTAACCAGATGATTCAGGAACTGGATCTGTCACACAAGCATCTGGACGATGCACAGAAAATGGCCCATCTGGGCAACTGGCATTGGGAAAGGGAAAGCAACCAGCTGCTATGGTCTGATGAGGTGTTCAGAATCATGGGAGACACACCGGGAGCCTACCAGCCAACCTTTGACCGGTTCACCAAAAAGATCCACCCCAACGACCGCGCCGTCGTTCTTCAGGCCATTGATGCCAGTCTGGAATCCCACGCACCCTATCGGGTAGAGCACCGCATTCAACGCCCGGACGGCTCGATCCGCCATGTCCGTGAGCAGGGCGAGGTCAAGCTCGAGTCATGTACCCCCGGCAAAGCCGGGGGCTTGTTTTGTGAACCGCTCAAAGCGGTCGTTCAAACCTTGCGCCGCCTAAAGGCGG
>JAFGXV010000016.1 GCA_016936455.1 Desulfuromonadaceae bacterium | reverse complement strand
CGAGCCCTCGCACACCGCCAACTGCAGCGCCGCTTCAGCCATTTTCTCCTCCGACAGCATGCCGGATTCGACTACCCGGTCGTAGCAGCACTTGGCTTCAACCAACAGCTCCCAGGCGGCGTTCTTGTCCTTGTCGCCAATCCAGGTCGAGAACGAGCCATACACCCAGCTGCCTGCCTTAAGGACAGGCAGGCGCGGCATGCTCTGCTCCGGCAGGCGCGCCAGCACATCACTGAAGGTCGACATGCGCAGGCGCGGATGCTCCGTCAGTTTGCGGTAAAGTGCCTGCAGAAAGTGGAACGCATTGTCGGGATAGTATTCCCAGGCATTTTCACCATCGAGAATCACGGTCACCACGTTCGGTCCGGGAGTATCGGCAAGGAAATTGGCGATATTCTCCAGATTGCGGCAGAAATCATTAGCGGCATCTTCGGCGTTCCAGTTCTTGTACTGAAAGCCGATGAGATCGGAGAGGCCGTCATCGCGAAAGAACAGGGCACAATGGTTGGGCGGATGAATCAGGGGCTGGTAGAGCACCTTTTTGTGATCCATCTGCCCGGACGGCAATTTGGAGGCTTCGCAGGACGCGCGCCACACCCCTTCCCCCGAAGCGGTCCACTTCAGCCCCAGATTGTCCAGCAGCTCAATCGCCTCGCTGCTCAGGCCGCCTTCGGCCAGCCACACTCCACGCGGCAGAACGCCGAAATGTTCCTGAAACACATCGATACCCTGACGCAGATGCCACAGACTACGCTCCAGACCTCCGGGGTACTTGGGATAACGTGGCATGGGCGCCGTCGGTTGGGCATCGTGCATAACATCAAAATCGAGCATCAGAGGGATAATGGGATGGCCATAAGGCGTCATGGACAGCTCGATACGATCCGCCTCCATCAGCGCCTGATAGCGCGGGATGATGCCTTCGATAATATCCGCCATCACTTCAATCAGCAGCAGCTGATCAACACGGGTAAAATTGTTCTTGCGTGCCATGAGCTGGGCGACACGGAAATCCTTCTGCCTGACACTGCTGCCCAGCCAGGCCAGGTGGTACCACATCAGCAGGTCGACAAAAAACTGCGGGCTCAGGTAGGTGATACGAATCGTGTCCAGTTCACCATCTGTGTACTGCTGCGCCGCAATATCAAGCAATGAGCGAAAGGGCGCATGACGGTTGATCATGGTCGGCGCAAAGGCCCGACGGCAGGCAGAGATGATTTCGGCGCGCTCGCCCGGCTCGAGGGGAACCGTCGTCTCGCCCGCAACCAGATTGAGCAGCGGATCACGCATGATCACGCCATCCTTCAGCCATCGGCGCATCTGCTGGCCGTAGTCATCCAGCTGCTCCAGCAGCACCGGGGCAAAATTGACCACCACCCGCGCTTCCGGAAA
This sequence comes from Desulfuromonadaceae bacterium, assembly GCA_016936455.1. Classification (GTDB taxonomy): domain Bacteria; phylum Desulfobacterota; class Desulfuromonadia; order Desulfuromonadales; family Desulfuromonadaceae; genus Pseudodesulfuromonas. Next base: position 70,840 of record JAFGXV010000016.1, on the reverse strand, counting down.
GGATTCCAGATGGGCCACCATGTCGACATAATCCTTGATGGCATGCAGATAAACCCAGGGCAGGTGGTAGGTATTATCCAGACCATCCCGGTAAAAGGGCTGGTGCATATGCCAGCACAGCACGACATCTATCGTGTTATTCATAAAGGCAGATCACCTCTGTTGCAGATTGGAATACACCACCGAAACACGAGCCTGTCCGCCGAGAAAAACCGGCAGCCTGGACGGTGCGTATTAACGGACAATGTGAAGATTCTGACCCAGCATATCGGGCGTAACCAGAACAAGACCGTTTTCGTCGACGTAAAAGCGTTTTTCATCCTCGGCCCGGTTTTCTCCAATGATGGTCCCAGGTGGAATCACACAGGATTTGTCGATAATTGCTTTGGTAATGCGGCAGTGACGCCCGATGTCGACCTGGGGCAGGATGACGCTATCCTTGATCAGGGAATAGCTGTGCAGAAAACAGCCACTGAAGATCATTGAGCGTTTGACCCGCGCCCCGGACAGGATGCAGCCGGCCGAGATCAGAGAGTCAATAGCCTCCCCGCGGCGCCCCTCATCGTCAAACGCAAACTTGGCTGGGGGCAATTGCGCCTGATAGGTCCAGATCGGCCATTCTTCGTTGTAAATATTGAGCTCAGGTGTGATCGAGCACAGGTCCATATTGGCCTTCCAGTAGGATTCGACTGTCCCGACATCGCGCCAGTAGCCCGGCTCGCCCAGTTCGTCAACAAACGGATAAGCCCGAACATGGCTCTCGGCAATAATCGAGGGAATAATGTCTTTACCGAAGTCTTTGGATGACGACGGATCGTCATGATCCTCAATCAGCTTGTCGAATAAAAACTGCGGGGAAAAAATGTAGATGCCCATCGACGCCAGCGCTTTGTCCGGCTTGCCCGGAATCGCCTCGGGGTCAGCCGGTTTTTCGGTAAAGCGGGTGATGCGCAGGTTTTCGTCCACCGACATAACGCCAAAACCCGTCGCCTCCATACGCGGCACTTCGACACAGCCGACTGTTACGTCGGCACCGGATTCGGCATGACGGATCAGCATGTCGCGATAGTCCATGGCGTAGATATGATCACCGCCAAGCACCAGCACATATTTAGGATCGTAACGACGCAGGATATCCAGGTTCTGGTACAGCGCATTCGCTGTGCCTTGGTACCACTCCTTGCCCAGACGCTGCTGAGCCGGCAACAGTTCGACAAACTCGCCGACTTCATAGCGCATAAAACTCCAGGCCCGCTGGATATGGCGAATCAGCGAATGAGACTTATACTGGGTCAGCACGCCGATACGACGGATCTCCGAGTTGACACAGTTGGACAGGGCAAAATCGATAATCCGGTACTTTCCGCCAAAGGGAACGGCGGGTTTTGCCCGCCACTGTGTTAAATCTCTCAGGCGGCTGCCCTCACCACCCGCCAGCACCAGGGCCAGGGTTTTACGTGTCAGATCACTTACGCGGGAATGTTTTTTCATGGCAGATCTCGCTTGTTGAAATCACGGCCCGTCCGCTGGGCCAGCTGAAAAGCGCCTTTCAGACCAATCAGGTCATCGAGCACCAGATAAACCGGCATTTTTTCCACAACACCGCACATTTTGTCCTTGGCCAGAAACGCATCGCGAAACGAACGACTGCGCATCCAGGGAACAATCTTCGCACCGATGCCACCGGCAATATAAATCCCCGCCTGGGCTGGCCAGATCAGCGCAATGTCACCAATAAACTGCCCATAGATCGTGACAAACATCGACAGAGCACACAGCGCCAGACTCTCGCCCTGTTCCGCCCGTTCGGTCACGGCGGCAGCCGTAATCTTTTCCGTCAGTGTTTTTCCGGCCTGATCGGCACAGAACTGATAGAGGCGGATCAGCCCTTCACCGGAAAGCAGATTCTCATAAGCCACATAGCCGAAATTCCGATGCAGCCACAGCAGCAAACGTTCCTGTTCATCGTTGATGGGCGCAAACGCCATGTGGCCACCTTCTGACGGCTGGGGGTAGAAACGGCCCTCCAGCTGATAGACGGGAGCAACTCCCAGCCCGGTCCCCGCTCCAATCACCAGACGGTTCCCTTTGGCATCGTATTCGCCAGGATAGAGACACACGATGTCCTCGGACTCAACCAGATCAATTCCCAGCGCCGCCGCCTGAAAATCGTTCAGCAGCTGCACACGGGCAATCGGCAGCGCCGTCTGCAAACCACAGGCGCTGATGCGCCACGGCAAATTGGTCAGGGACACTTCCGCGCCATTAACCGGTCCGGGCAGACCGAAACAGGCCACATCGACCTGCTCCACACCACTGTCTGCAAGCAACTGTTTCAGCAGCGCCTCAAACGACGGGAAGCCGGCGCTGACATAGCGCATCACCTGCTGGAAGCGATGCGGACTCTCCGTATCCAGCCACTGAAAACGCGATGTCGTTCCGCCGATATCACCTGCCAAAATAATCATGATCGTTTCCCCTGCCCGAAGGCCAGATCCCTTACAACCCGCCCTTATCATTGCCGCGGGAACCGTCGTCTCCCGGAAGCGCCGCTTCATGAACCGAAGACAAGTTTATAAGAAAACACTCCAAGTCAGAAGGATGACAAGATTCCGCCCATTGTCAAGTTCATTGTCAAGCCCATGGCCGCAGGTGTGTACGTCAACACACGACAGAAAACACGCTCCTACGAACCCGTGCTTTCGACCTCCAGCAACGCGGCCATGGCCTGCAGAGCATCATTCTCCGACTGGCCTGTCAGGATTTGATGAGCCAATTTCTTCCCCAGCTGAACGCCCTCCTGATCAAACGAGTTAATATTCCAGGCAAAGCCCTGAAACATCACCTTGTTCTCATAGTGCGCCAGCAGCGCCCCCAACGCCGCCGGGGTCAGTTGCTGACCATAAATCAGACTGGCTGGACGCTGGCCGGGAAAACGCTTGTTGGCATCGTCGGCATCGCGTCCCGCCGCAAAGGCGACGATCTGTGCAACCAGATTGGCATTGAGCTTCTGTTGACTGGTGCTGCCATCCACCGGGAAATCCGTCCCTCCCTGGCAATGCCGGAAACCGATGAACTGCAGCGGGACAGGGTCTGTGCCCTGATGCAGCAGCTGATAAAAGGAGTGCTGTCCGTTGGTACCGGGCTCGCCGAAAATCAGCGGTCCGGTTGAGTACGGCAAAACCTCCCCGCGACGATTCACTGATTTGCCGTTGGACTCCATATCCAGTTGCTGCAGATGAGCCGGGAAGCGGCTCAGGGCCTGGCTGTAAGGCAAAATCGCCGTGGCGCCAAACCCAAGTACATTGCGCTCATACAAGCCAAGCAACGCATCCAGCAATGACGCGTTGCTGCGGATATTTGGATCCAGCGCCAGCTGATCCTGTTCATGCGCCCCGGCAAGAAAAGAGCGCACCGTCTCTTCGCCAAAGGCCAGCGTCAGCAGAGTCACCCCCACGGCACTGGTGGAGGAAAACCGCCCGCCAATAAAGTCGTCGATGTAAAAACTGTCCAGATAGTCGACACTGCACGCCAGGGGGCTGGTCTCACTGGTGACGGCCACCATCTGCCGCGCGGGATCAAGCCCCCGCTGCTGCAGAACGTGGCGCACCAGCTGTTCATTGGCCAGCGTTTCCTGGGTTGTTCCCGATTTGGACACCAGAATAAACAGGGTGCTGCCCAGGTCGCAGCCGGCCAGCACCTGCGCGGCATCATCCGGATCAACATTGGAAATAAACGACGCCGTCATCGGCTGCGTTGCCTGCACCGTAGTCAGCCACGTCAGGGCCAGGTAGAGGGCGCGTGGCCCTAGGTCCGACCCGCCGATACCAATCTGGCAGACGTGCCGAAAGGGCTTGCCAACAGAAGAACAGATTTCGCCCGCGTGGACGGCGCGTGCAAAAGCATTGATCCGCTGGCGCTGCTCCAGATAGAAGGCCCCGAGGTCACGCCCCTGAAAGCAGACCGGCCCTGCCAGCTGACCGCGACTGAGCTGATGAAGGACCAAGCGATTTTCCCCACCATTCATGACCGCGCCTGCCAGCAACTGCCGGTACTGCCCGATCAGATCCATCTCCCCAACCAGCTGCTGCAGGAAGTCAAGATGGCGATCATCAACCGGTTTGGCCGCGAAGTTGTAGCGCAGCCCGGCCGCCATCGCAACCTCGGCCTCACGAACACGCTGCGCGGTCAGCAACTGGCGCAAGTCTGAAGCCCCCAGGGCGCTCAAAGCCTGAAAAGCACGGCTCTCATTGAGATTTTTATAGGTCTCCATCCGTCCATCCTGTTGTGGTTAAGCGGGTCAACGCTGCAGATAAGCTTCCGTGACGTAGCGCCGCATCATGACATGGGTATTGAAATAGTAGGCGTTTTTACCGATCGCGTCTTTCATCACCCGGATCCAGCCGGGCCGATCCTCGTAGTAAAGCGGCATGATCACCCGCTCGAGCTTATCGTACAGATCGGCCGCATCCGCCTCAGTGCTGTTATTGGCCTGCAATTCCGTGGGCGGCGCTCCGATAGACCAGCCCGTGACGCCTTCGATATGGCCCTCGATCCACCACCCATCGAGAATACTGAAATTGGGCACACCATTCAGAGCCGCCTTCATACCGCTGGTCCCCGAGGCTTCCAGTGGCCGGATCGGCGTATTCAGCCACAGATCTACGCCCGGCAACAGGCGGTAAGCCACATCCATATTGTAATTGGGCAGATAGATAATCGAGATCTGCCCCTGCAGCTGGCGAATAAAATCATGAATGCGCTGAATCATCGCCTTGCCGCTCTCATCGTGGGGATGTGACTTGCCGGCAAAAATCAGCTGCAGGCGTCCACGGCCAATATCGAGCAGGCGCTTCACATCATGAAAAATGAGATCATTTCGCTTGTAGGCCGCCACGCGGCGGGCAAAACCGATGGTCAGAACATCCAGATACAGCTTCTGACCTGTCACCTCCTGAATATATTGCGCCAGATAAGCCTTAGCCCCCTGATGTGCATCCCAGATCTCTTCGTCAGGAACATTGTCCACCCGCACCAGCAGCTCCGGCTGCAGAGCCCAGCCCTGAATAAAACGATTGAACAGCGCCATCATATAGGGTGAAGCCCAGGTGAGCGGGTGAATGCCGTTGGTGATGGCATGGATCTCATAGCCAGGGAACATGGCTTGGGATACCTGACCATGTTTTTTGGCGACGCCATTGACGAATCGACTCAGCTTGAGTGCCAGGGTCGTCATGTTCAATTCGTCATGACCGGCCAATTCACGCAGTGTTGTCAGGGGAACCAGGTGTTCCCCCAGAACCTGTCTCACCAGATCGTAGGGAAAGCGATCATGCCCCGCCGGCACCGGCGTATGCGTGGTAAAAATACAGCGCCGCGCCACGGCCGGGCGGTCGTACTCAAGGGTTTCAGTCCAGGTGGTTGCGGTCAGATTGCGCGTCTGATTAAGCAATTCCAGCGTCAGCAGCGCGGCATGTCCCTCATTCATGTGGTACTGAAAGACCTTGAATCCGAGCCCGGCCAGAATGCGCACGCCACCGATGCCCAGCACAACTTCCTGCTTCAGTCGGTAAGCCGCATCACCGCCGTAAAGCACATCGGTGATAGCGCGATCCTTTGGGGTATTTTCTTCAAGATCCGTATCCAGAAACAGCACCGGAACAACCCCTCCAGAGGGGCTTTTCACCCGATACAACCAGGCCTGAACCACCACAAGGCGGTCCTCGATGGTCACCGTCACCCGGGTTGGCAGCAGTTCGAGCATGGCCGCCACATCCCAGGCCGACGGCCGCTCATGCTGGCGCCCCTGCGCATCAATGGTCTGCTCGAAATAGCCTTTGCGACTGATCAGCGTCACCGCCACCAGCGGAATCTGCAAATCCGCAGCACTCTTGATCGTGTCGCCAGCGAGAATCCCCAGACCACCGCTGTAAGTCGGAATTTCCTGCGACAGCCCAATCTCCATGGAGAAATAGGCAATCCGCGTAATATCTGTCAAACGACTCCATTCCATAACACTCTTCCCTCTTGCCTCTACCCTGGCTCAGACCGCATTCCGGAGCGCATCTCCCCCTGTTACAAGTTTTACCATTGCGTCCGTAACATCCATTTACTCTGAAAACTATAACGAACACCAGTCACATTTCCAGCGTGCTCGGAAATTTCTTTCCTGGCAGCGAGCCGCCGTTCGCGCCCTTCTTTCGGCTTGTCTGAAGCACCCAGCCATGGTATTCCCTGCTTTCCAATTGACCGATCCTGCGCACGACGACTCACCGAGGACAAACGATGATCCACCTGACCAGTATTACCAAGCAACACGGCAACCGCATCCTGTTCAAAAATGCCAGCCTGCAGATTCCGGCGGGCAGCCGCAGCGGACTCGTCGGCCCCAATGGAGCAGGGAAATCCACTATTTTTCGCCTGATCACCGGTGAAGAAGCATTGGACGCGGGCGACATCTCCTGCAACAAGAAAACCGTTATTGGCTATTTCTCCCAGGATGTCGGCGACATGGCCGGGCGCTCGGCCCTGGAAGAAGTGGTGGCGGCCTCCGAAGCCACGGTGACCCTGGGCCGTCAGATGAAAGAGATGGAAGCCCGCATGTGCGAACCTCTCGACGACGATGAAATGACCAGCCTGCTGGAACGCTATGGTGACGTACAGCAGGAATTTGAACATCGCGGCGGCTACGATCTGGAATCGCGCGCCCAGGCCGTGCTCACCGGCCTCGGCATTGCGCCACAGGATCATGGCCGCCCGGTCGAAGAGTTCAGCGGCGGCTGGAAGATGCGCATTGCCCTGGCCCGCATCCTGACCCTCAACCCCGACGTGCTGCTGCTCGACGAGCCCACCAACCACCTCGACATGGAATCAATCATCTGGCTGGAAAACTGGCTGATGGACGATTTCAAAGGCGCTGTGGTCATGACCAGCCATGACCGCGACTTCATGAACCGCCTGGTCAGCCGCATTATCGAGATCGGCAACGGCACCATCACCACCTACAGCGGCAACTATGACTTTTACCTCAGGGAGCGGGAGATCCGCCGCGAACAGCTGCAGGCCAGCTACCGCCGCCAGCAGGAGATGCTGGCCAAGGAGGAGGAGTTCATCGCCCGCTTTGCCGCCCGTGCCTCCCATGCCGCCCAGGTGCAATCGCGGGTGAAAAAGCTGGAGAAGATCGAGCGCATCGAGTTGCCGCCGGAACAGAAACGGATCCGCTTCGAATTCGCCGAACCGCCACGCAGCGGCGATGACGTGTTGGCCTTCAGCGCGCTGGGGAAAAGCTGGCCACAGCCCGAAGGGGGCGAAAAGCAGGTGCTCAGCAACGTCAGCGGCTTGGTGCGGCGGGGCGAGAAGATTGCCGTGGTCGGCATCAACGGCGCGGGCAAGTCCACCTTTCTCAAACTGCTCAACGCTCAGACCGAGCCCACGACGGGCGACGTCGCCGTCGGCGCTAATGTCCTGCCCGGTTACTTCAGCCAACACTCCATGGAGTTGCTCAATCCCTCCCGCACCGTGTTTGAAACGGTGCAGGACGCCCTGCCCCAGCTCACCGTCGGCGTGCTGCGCAACCTGTGCGCGGCCTTTCTGTTTCAGGGTGATGATGTCGACAAGCGGGTGGATAAGCTCTCCGGCGGAGAAAAATCCCGCCTGGTGCTGGCCACCCTTCTCGGACGACCGCTCAACCTGCTGATCCTCGACGAACCGACCAACCACCTCGACATTCAGTCGCGCGAGGTCCTGCTCGACGCCCTGCAGGGTTTTCAAGGGACGCTACTGCTGGTCAGCCACGACCGCCACTTCTTGCGCTCACTGGTCAACCGGGTATTTGAGATCAGCCATGGCGGCCTGACCGCCTACGAAGGAGATTACGAATACTACCTGCACAAAACCGGACGGGATCACCGGGCGCTGTGATCGCACCGTTTCAGCGGTTATTTCAAGTGAGACGCCGCAAACGTTTGTAAGGATTCGGGCAGTGGGCATTCAATGTCGAGCGGCGCCCCGCTGAACGGATCGATAAAGCTCAAACGACAGCAGTGAAGAAACAGGCGACCAGGCTCCGCCGGGCAGGGCCCACCATAGCGGCGGTCGCCGAACAGGGGATGGCCCAGCTCGGCCAGCTGACGGCGGATCTGATGCTGGCGTCCCGTCTCCAGCTTCAGCGCCAGCAACGCCGCCGCAGGACCGGAACGGACAACACGGTAGTGCGTGCGCGCCGCCTTGAGCTTGCCCTTGGCCCGGACCGGCATGTCCAGCAGACCGGCCGCAGACGGCGCCCCCCGCACCAGGGCCAGGTAGGTCTTTTCGATTTCCTGGCGCATCAGCAAGCGTCCCAGCTCACCACAGGCCTGCCGCCCTTTGCCGAACAGCACCGGTCCGGAGGTTTCCAGATCAAGCCGGTGTACCGGCGATACCTGATAGCGTCCCCCCCCATGGCGCAGCAACGCCTGCACACGCCCCGTGAGATGATCCAGCTCATGACCGACACTGGCATGGACCGCCAAGCCGGCCGGCTTGTCCACCACGATCAGCTCACGGCTCTCATAGAGCACGCTCACTGTCTGTTGCGGGCACGGCAACGGCATCGCTGCCAGCAGCTCCTGCAGCCGATGGCTCTGCGGCAATTCGATGAACTGCCCACAGGCCACGACGGCGGTGCCATCAAGCGGCTGCCCCGCGCTGGTGATGCGCTGTTTTTTTACCAACTGGCGCAAGTACCCCGCTCCTGCGGCCGGAATACGGCGCTGCAGAAACGCCAGCAGTGCCAAACCGTCTTCGCATTTCTCGACCTGAAAACTCGGCATGCCCTCTCTGTTCTCCTTCTTGATCTACACGGTCAGGCCTTACGCCTATTTACGGAAAAAATGCAGGATCAGTGACAGCAGCACACTGACAACAATCATCGTCGTCAGCGGGAAATAGACCTTCAATCCCGGTCGATCGATCAGGATATCGCCGGGCAGGCGCCCAAGGGGGATTTTGCCCAGCCACGGCCAGAGAAGGGCCGCAACCAGCAGGATGATTCCGGACAGAAACAGAACTTTTTGCATCAGCCTTGTAGCGTTTTTTTAACGTCTTCGGTTTTCCCGATCAGCACCAGAATATCGCTGTCTTTGATCAGGTGGGTTGGCGGCGGTGCCACGGTAAAGGTATCGGACAGCACATCCTTGATGGCGATCACGGTCACATGAAAACGCTGGCGCAGATTCAATTCAACCAGCGTCTTGCCAATGAAATTGCGCGGCGGGGCTGTTTCCGACAGGGAATAATCTTCCGCCAGGGGAATAAACTCAAACAGATTCGGGCTCGACAGGCTGTGGGCAATCCGGCGCGCCATATCTTTTTCCGGATAGATCACCTGCGTGGCGCCAACCTTTTCCAGAATCCGGCCATGGTCCTCACTGATGGCTTTGACCAGAATATGCGGCACCTTGAGTTCCTTGAGATAAAGCGTCATCAGGGTGGAAAGATGGGAATGCTCACCGGTCGCGACAATCACGGCGTCCATCTCGCACACCCCCTGCGCCGCAAGAAACTCCTTGCTGGCCGCATCCCCCAAAATGGCATAGGAGCAGACATCCTTCACCGCCTGCACCTTTTCCTTAACCGGGTCGATGGCCATCACCTCGTGACCCTGGGCATGCAGCTCAGACGCCACGTGAAAACCGAAATTGCCCAAACCGATGACACAGAATTTCTTTTTTCGCGACATGGCCTGCCTCTCCTTAGCCGATCATGATGTTTTCTTCGGCATAATGCGGTGCCGTGGCGCGGGTTCGGCCCGCAATGGCGAAAGCCATGGTCAGCAAGCCGACCCGGCCGACGAACATCAGGACAATCACGATACACTTGCCCGCGACGTTGAGCTGGCCGGTGGAGCCCATGGACAGGCCAACCGTGCCAAAAGCGGAAACGGTTTCAAACATGAAGCCCAGAAACTCCCGCGGATTTTCGTGTGCCCAGTCCGGGCTCTGGGCAACAAGCAAACCAAACAGGGCGACGCTGACCAGAATAATCGCCAGCAGCAGCAGGGACAGCGCTCTGGAGATCACCTCGTCCGGAATGGTACGCCGAAACGCGTTGGTGTGCGGGCTGCCCTTCAGCCGGCTGTAAAACACCACAAACAGCAGAGCCAGACAGGTGGTCTTGACACCGCCACCGGCCGAACCGGGTGACGCGCCGATAAACATCAGCATGATCATCAAAAACAGGGTCGGCACGCGAAAATGATCGAGGTCGATGGTATTGAACCCCGCCGTACGCGCCGAAACTGACTGAAACAGCGCGACCCAGAACGCCTCCATGCCGCCCATCCCGACCAGCGCATCCTCGTGCTCAAGCCAACCAATGGTCACCGCTCCCAACACAATCAGCGCCAGTGACGTCATCAGAACCAGCCGGCTATGCAGCGACAGCGGACGCCGCACAACCTGTTTCTGCGACCAGAACCCGGCCAGTTCTCGCATAACAAGAAAACCGATTCCACCGAGGATAATCAACCCCATGATCGTCAGGTTGACCAGGGCATTGGCACGATACTGAATCAAACTGTCCGGGAACAGGGAAAAACCCGCATTACAAAAAGCCGAGACCGAATGAAACAGCGCGCAATAAAGCCCCTGCACCAGCCCGAGATCCGGCACAAACACCAGGGACAGCAGCAGCGTCCCTGCGCCTTCAATCACCAGCGTTGTCAAAAAAATGCTGCGCAGCAGATCGCGCCAGCTGCTGATCGGGGTGTGCAACAGCGTCTCGTTGATCATCCAGCGACCACGCAGGCTAACCCCGACACGCAGATAGATAAACAGATAAACGGAAAAAGTCGTGATGCCGAGACCACCGACCTGGATCAGCGCCAGCACCACGCCCTGCCCGAAACCACTCAGTCGGCTGCCGGTATCGACCACGCTCAAGCCTGTTACGCACTGGGCTGAGGTCGCCGTGAACAGGGCATCCAGAAAAGACAGGGGTGCTCCATTCGCCGCATAGGGCGTGCTCAGCAACAATCCGCCAGCGAAAATCGCTACGGCATAATACAGCACCAGCGCCTGGGCCGGTGTCAAGGAGTTCATAAATTGACGCAACATCTGCTTTCAGATCAGTCGCCCCGGTGACAAATGCAGAAGCGAGGAGACACGAAGTCGTAATCAGAATATCAAAAATGATTTTAAATTAAAATTCTTGCACAATGAGGCCAGGCCCCTTATTTTGTGCTATCCTGTTTACCTGAGGAAGGAGAATCCCCGTGGACAGCTACTTTGAGTCAATGGAAAAGACCTTCAAAGCTCTCAAGCAGGGCAGTGATTTTGAAGCCCTGATGCACATTGAAGAGGCGGTTGCCCAACGCGACACGCCCACAGCCCGTTCCTATCTTGCGTACTGCCTGGCAAAAGTCAAGAAACAGTACAACGAAGCCCTCCAGCTGTGCAATACCGCCCTTGGCGAAGAACCGCACAATGCTGATATTTTTCTCAATCTTGGGCGCATTTACCTGCTGGCCGGCAAACGGGCCAACGCCCTGCAGATTTTTCAGAAGGGCATCAAACTGGGCCCCCACCGGCAACTGCTGGCGGAACTAAAGCAGTTCGACAAACGCAAACCACCTGTTTTCTCTTTTCTGTCTCGAGATCATTTTGTCAACCGCTGTAGCGGTAAAGCTCTTTCTCGTCTTGGACTGCGCTAGCAGCCATACTCTTTTCAGCATATCCGTATAAAACCATATGTCGCAAAAAAATAACGCAAACAGCACGAAGCGAGGGCTTTTTATGGCAACCCTCGCTTTTTTTTGTTAGCATCGCCGCAGCTTTCATTTTCTACTGCCTACACATTAAATAAAGCTTAATCACCATCATGCAGTTAAGGGAGAGAACCATGTCGATTCTGATGAAGTTACTTGGCTCGTTTTTGCTCTTATCCGCTCTTTGCGCAGGCATCGGCGGACTGGGTATCTACGGGATCAATTCCACCAATACCGCCCTGAAAGAGGTGACGGAAGTCCGCCTGCCCGGAGGGCACAACATCGGCCTGATGATGGAGTCGCTTCAGGCCATCCGCGCTGAAGAGCGGACCATGACCATCGCCGACCTCACCCGCCAGCAACGTCAGCAGGCCGTCGCCAACATCGGCACCTACCGCAATGTACTGGAACAGGCGTCCGCACACTACGCCAAACTGCCCAAAACACCCGCCGAAAAGAAACTGTGGGATGAGATCGCGAGCGATCTCGAAATATGGCGCGCCGACCAGGAAATTTTGCTTGGCCTGGTCAGTAACATTCAGCTCGACAATCTCGGTTCCCTCAGCCAGGACCTCAGTGACATGTTCTTCGACCATTTTGAATGGGTCATGGCGCTGGGCACCGCCATCGAACACGGCAAGCACTTTACTGGCCAGTTGGACCACCGCAAATGCAACTTCGGCAAATGGCTGAGCACCTTTCAAACCAGCAATGACGAACTGAAAAAAGCGCTGGAAGAAATCAAAGCTCCCCACGCTGAACTGCACGACGTCGGCGCCGAGATCGACGGCTACATCCAGGAGCACGACCTGAATGAAGCCCAGGAAACCTACACCCATATCGTTATGCCGATCCTGCAGGTCGTCAAAGACCAGTTTGCAGCCGCCAGCGCGATTGTCGCCAGCGAAACAAAATTGCTCGACACCGCAACAAAGATCGCCCTGAGCACCGAAAAAGAACATCTCGACGCCGTCAACAAAAAACTGGACGAACTGTTCAACCTCAACAACCGCCTGACGGACAGCTCCAAAAAAGAAGCGGTCAGCAGCGCCGCCAACAGCAAACTCATTTCGCTGATCGCCATGGTTTTCGGGGTCAGCGCCTCCATCGGCTTTGGCTTCCTGACTGCCCGCCGTGTGGCCAACCCCCTCAAGGACAGCGTCGCCATGCTGGAGGACCTCGGTCGCGGCCACCTGAACCGGTCGCTCGACATCCAGAGCTCCGATGAAGTCGGCCAGATGGCTCGCGCCATGAACAGCTTTTCAGAAAACCTCAAAAGCGAAATTGTTGGCGCCCTGGAAAAACTGGCCGATGGTGACCTGACCTTTACCGTAACGCCCAAGGATGAGCAGGACATGCTGCGCAACTCCCTGAAGCAGGTTGGAGAAGACCTGACGGAGCTGATTCAGGAAATCCAGACGGTCGCCAACCAGATTGCCAATGGTGCCCATCAGGTGGCCGACTCCAGTCAGGCCCTGTCCCACGGCGCAACCGAGTCCGCCAGCTCGCTGGAGCAGATTACCAGCTCCATGGCGGAAATGGCCTCCCAGACGCGGCATAATGCCGACAGCGCAACGACGGCCAGCGATCTCTCGGGAGCTGCACGTACGGCAGCGGATGCCGGCATGGCCCAGATGAGTGAAATGAATCAGGCGATGGATGCAATCAACGAGTCCAGCCGCAACATTGCCAACATCATCAAGGTCATCGATGAAATCGCCTTCCAGACCAACCTGCTGGCCCTGAACGCAGCCGTCGAGGCAGCCCGGGCCGGACAGCATGGCAAGGGTTTCGCCGTTGTCGCCGAGGAAGTTCGCAACCTGGCAGCACGCAGCGCCAAGGCGGCGGCGGAAACCTCGTCTCTGATTGAAAACTCCGTTGCCAAAGCCCGCCATGGCCAAACGGTTGCGGACAAAACCTCGGATGCACTGGAGGAAATTGTCAACCGCATCCAGAAAGTTACAGATCTGGTTAGCGAAATCGCCACCGCGTCTAAAGAGCAGGCTGGCGGCATTGAGCAGATCAATATCGGCCTCAACCAGATCGACAAGGTCACTCAGCAGAATACGGCCAGCGCTGAAGAAAGCGCCGCCGCCTCCGATGAGCTCACCGGTCAGGCCAACCGGCTGCGTGCCCTGCTCAGCCGTTTCCGCGTCGACAGTCGTCCGGCCCTGGGCTACCAGAAACAGAGCAAAAAACCGGCTCAGCCGGCAATCGGATTCGACGATTTTGAGCTGTAACCATACAGCTCGATAATTAAACGATTCGGTGACAGGCCCTTCTTACGAAGGGCCTGTTCGCTTTAGTCCCCCTTGCCACGTTCCTCCATATTTCCGACCATGATTGATTCCCGCCTCTACAAACGAGAACTGTTTCGCCTGCTTCAGCTGAGCATTCCGCTCACGCTGGCCCAGCTCGCTCAATCCAGCATGGGTTTTGTCGACACCATGATGGCGGGCCGTGTCAGTGCACAGGATCTGGCCGCGGTGGCGATCGGCTCAAGTCTCTGGTTTCCTCTGTTTCTGTTTCTGCTCGGCCTGTTGAGCGCACTGACACCCCTCGTTGCTCAGGCCAACGGAGCACGGGACAGGGAGCTGTTACGCCACCTTCCGCTTCAGGGTCTCTATCTCGGCTTTGGCGGTGGCACCTTGCTGGGGATGCTGCTGCCGCAAGCAAACGTACTGCTGCCCTGGCTCCAGGTCGACAACGCTCTGACCCCTCTGATCGTGGGCTATCTGAAGGCCGTTTCCTGGGGATTTCCCGCCATCGGTGCCTGTTTTGCCCTGCGCCACTGCTGCGAGGGTCTGGCCTTGTCACGGCCAAGCATGATCGTCAGCTTCTGCGGACTGGGCATCAACATTATTGCGAATACGCTGCTGGTGTTCGGCAAACTGGGATTTCCCGCGCTTGGCGGAATCGGCTGCGGCGTGGCAACAGCCATCACCATGTGGATCATGCTGGCGTTGATGATTCTGCTGTTCCTGCGCCTGCCCCAACCGGATAGCGGCTCGTCTCAGGGGCAGCTCGCATGGCGCCCGTCCCTGCTTCGTCAAGTGCTCAAGCTGGGCCTGCCTATCGGCTGCGGCATGTTCATCGAATGCAGCGCCTTTGCCGTCATTGCCCTGCTGATATCGCGGTTCGGCGCCACCCAGGTCGCCGCCCACCAGATTGCGCTCAATTTCGCCTCAATGATTTTCATGATCCCTTTAAGCCTAGGCAATGCCACGGCCGTCCGGGTCGGCTACAGCATCGGTCGTCAGCGCCGCCATCAGATCTACTGTTCTGCCTGGACCGGCATCTCAACGGCTCTCGTCTTTTCCTGCTTCAGTTTTCTCGCCATTTCTGTATTTCCCGAACTCTGGGCCAGCCTCTACACGACGGACTCCATACTGCTGAGTCAGGCTGCGGCGTTGCTTCAGCTTGCCGCCCTGTTCCAGTTGCCCGACGCCTTCCAGGTCAGCTGCGCCGGCGCATTGCGCGGCTGCAAGGACACCCGCATACCGCTACTGCTGCAGATCTGCGCCTACTGGCTCGTCAGCCTGCCCTGCGGCTGCTGGTTTGGCTTGGTCAAGCACATGGAAGCACGTGGCTTCTGGATCGGACTGATCTGCGGCCTATGCACAGCCGCCCTGATGCTCGGCTGGCGACTGCACTCCAGCCTGCGGCGGATCACGGCCACGCGCTGAAATCTTCCCTCCGCCGACAACAAAAAACTTGACTTTTAACGGAGACGCGCGTACTGACTGAGCAATCAATCAGTTTTTTCTTTTCGGGTCGGCTATGAAACCAAAACGCGAAAAAATTATCGACGCTGCCATCGACCTGTTCGCCGAGCAAGGGTTCAGCTTAACCTCCACGGCGGAAATCGCAACACGGGCCGGAGTCGCGCAGGGAACCCTTTTTTATCATTTCAAGAATAAAGAGGGCATCCTGCATGAAGTCCTCCACCGCCTGCTGGAGAAATCGGCCAGAGCCTATGATGGCATCGACAGTCTCAGCGGCTACGCCGCCATTGAAAGTCTGCTGCGCAGTGACCTGACGATTGTCCAGCAGCACCGCCAAGAAGTCAGCGTCCTGCTGCGCGACATCAACCGCGAGGCCGACACACCCGGCAATCCGACCTACGAGTGTATTGCTGCGTTCAAGACGCGCAAATTTGAGCTGCTGTACCGTTTTCTGCGCCAAGGCATGGCAGACGGCAGCATCCGCGACTTGCCGGTCGAAGAGACAGCCTGGTTTCTCGACGCTGCTTTTTACGGCGTCATGCACAGTAAACTGATCCAGAAAATGCCGGGTCCACCGGATGACACCCAGGCCATCCAGTTCTGCCTGGCCCCGCTTAAACCCTGAACTCCCTATTTGCAAGAAGGAACTTTCCCATGACTCGCACGCTGCTCCTACTTCTCCTGAGCCTGTTCCTGGTTCCCTCACTGTTTGCTGCACCGACTCCTACACCGGCCCAGGTGAAAACGGAGCCTCTCCAGCGCCGTCAGGCTCCGGTGACACAGTCCCTTACCGGCAGCCTCTATTTTGACCGCATCAGCGATCTGTCGTTTGAAGTCAGCGGCGCCATCACCGAGATTCTCTTTCAGGAAGGAGACCGGGTGAGCAAAGGGCAGGTGCTGGCGCGCCTGAATACCGACTTCATCGACCAGCAGATTGCCGAAACCACCGCCAAACTGCAGCAGGCCGAGGTCAGCCTGCAGCATGCCCGCCGCGATTTCGAGCGCTACCAGCAGCTCTATGAACAACAGGCCGCCAGTGCCACAGCCTATGACCAGCTATTCTTCCGCGTCAAGGAACTGGAACACGAAATCGCCGCCACCCGCGCCCAGCTGCAGACAGCCCGCCTCAAGCAAGATAAAAGCACCCTGCGTACCCCGTTTGACGGCCTGGTGCTGAGCAAGGACGCCGAGCGCGGCAACTGGATCACCACCGGCAGTCGTATCGCCCGCATTGCTGCTGCCGACGCCATTTACATCCGGGTCCCGGTGAGCGAGGATCAGGCCCGCTTCAGTCACAGCGGTCAGCAGCTGCCGGTGCATCTGACCGCCACCGATGAAACCCTCAGCGGGAGCCATGCCGGCTTTCTGCCCGTGGTGGATGCCCGTACCCGCAACGTGTTCATCCGCATCCACATTCCGCAGCCGCAACAGCTGTTCGAGAACATGTCGGCCACGGTGGAACTGCCCACCGCCGCGCAACAGCAGCAGTTGATGGTGCCGCGCGACGCGCTGGTCAAATTCAACGGTCAGGATTTCATCTACAGCATCAAGGACGACAAGGCCGCCATCGTTCCGGTTCAGGTCACCGGCTTCAGCAGCGATCAGGCCGCCATCAGTGGTCCCTCTCTGCAGGAGGGCATGCCCGTGGTCATTGAAGGCAATGAGCGTCTGCGACCGGAACAGCCGGTCATCATTCTCAACCAGCCGGCCAAGGCGGTGAACTAGCCATGAATCTTCTCGAGTACAGCATCCGCAAACCGGTCAGCGTGGCCGTGTTCGTCATTCTGGTGGTGATGTTCGGCCTCATCAGCCTCTACAGTCTGCCGGTTCAGCTGACGCCCGACGTCGAGCTGCCAGAGATTACCGTCACCACCCGCTGGAACGGCGCCACGCCCTACGAGATCGAGCAGGACATCATTGAGGACCAGGAAGACGCGCTCAAGGGCGTCAAGGGTCTGCTGTCCATGGAGAGTTCGAGCTACAACGACTACGGCGAGATCCGTCTGACCTTCAAGGTCGGCACCGATCTCGACACGGCCATGCTGCGTGTCTCCAACAAACTGAACGAGGTCGCCGACTATCCGGAAAACGTCGACAAGCCGATTCTCGAAGCCGCCGGCGCCAACAGCTCCCCCGTCATCTGGGTGCTGCTGAAAACAACGAGCGGCGACCCCGGCCGCATCAACCATTTCCGCACCTTCTTCGAAAATGAGGTCCGCCAGCATCTTGAGCGTATTCCCGGCGTCGGCTCGCTGTTTGTTGCCGGCGGAACGGAAACCGAGCTTCATATCGAACTCGACAGCGATCAGATGGCGCGACGCAACATCGCCATCAATCAGGTAACCGAAGCAGTGCAGAAGGCCAATCGCAACACCTCGGCCGGCACCCTGGGCATCGGCAAGAAAGACTACCGCATCCGCACCGTCAGCCGTTTCCAGAGCGTCGAGGATCCGCAAAAGGTCATTCTGGTGGATGACGGCATCAAGCGGATCTACCTCAAGGATGTCGCCACCAGCCGCCTGGGCTATGCCGAGGAAACCATGTCCGTGCAGTCCAACGGCCAGAAATGCATCGTCGTCGGCATCCGCAAGGAGCAGGGCGCCAATGTGGTGGATCTGGTCAAGCGCATGCATGAGGCCGTCGACGAGCTTAACGCGGGCATTCTGGGTGACAAACAGCTGTTTCTCGACTGGGTTTACGATCAGTCGCCCTACATCAACACCGCCATCGACATCGTCAAGCAAAATGTCCTCATCGGCGGCGCGCTGGCAGTCGTGGTGCTGCTGGTGTTTTTGCGCAGCCTGTCGGCCACGGCCATTACCGCGGTGGCCATTCCGATCTCCGTCATCGGCACCTTCATCTCGTTGTGGGTCACGGGGCGCAACCTCAACGTCGTCAGTCTGGCCGGCATCTCCTTTGCCGTCGGCATGCTGGTGGACAACGCCATTGTGGTGCTGGAAAACATCGACCGCCACCGTTTGATGGGCAAGAAGGCGTTCAACGCCGCCCTGGACGGGGTCAACGAGGTGTTCGGCGCCGTCATCGCCTCCACCGCCACCACCGTGGCCGTGTTCCTGCCCGTCGTCTTCATCCAGCAGGAAGCGGGCCAGCTGTTTCGCGACATCGCCATCGCCATCACCTTTGCCATCCTGCTCAGCCTGGTGGTCTCGGTCATCGTCATCCCGACGCTGGCCAATCAGGTCTACCAGCGCCGCAAAACCAGCAAGCGCCACGGCGAATGGATCGCACGCGTGGGCAGCCGTCTGAGCAGCGCGCTACTAAGGATGTCAGAGCTCAGCCTGAAAAATACCGCCAGCCGTCTGACCAGCATCTCCGCATTTACCCTGCTGTCGATACTGCTGACGCTGTGGCTGCTGCCCAAGGCGGAATACCTGCCCCAAGGCAATCGCAACCTGATTCTCAACATCCTGGTGCCGCCCCCCGGACTGTCGGTGGAGAAACGAGAAAAAATCGGCCATTACGTGTTTGACCAGCTCGACCCCTACCTGAAAGAAGACGGCAAAGACGGCATCCCGCAAATCCGCGACCTGTTTTTCGTCGCCACGCCCTCGCGCAACATCATGGGCGCCCTGTGCGCCCACGAGACACGGGCGCGCGAACTGATGCCGCTGATGAACCGCGTCATGAACAGCATTCCCGACATGATCGGCATCAGCCTGCAGGCCGGCATCTTTGAAAGCAATATCGGTGAAGGACGCTCCATCGACGTCAACATTTCCGGCTCGAGTCTGGAAGAACTGGTGGCGGCCGGACGCATTCTCTACGGCAGTATCGGCCAGGCCGTGCAACAGGCCCAGATCCGCCCCGTCCCCTCGCTGGAGATCAGCTTCCCGGAGGTCTCGATCCTGCCGGAAAAGGAAAAGCTGCTGGCCAATGGCCTGACCGAGGCCGATCTGGGGCGCTATGTCGACATTCTGATGAACGGCCGCAAGATCGATGAGTACAAACCCGACGGCCAGCGCCAGATCGATCTGGTGCTGACGGGCAACGAACAGCGCTTCACTTCGCCCGAAGCCATTCTGGCGGCGGAAATCGTCAACGGCAGCGGCAAGGTGATCCAGCTCGGCGACGTCGCCGGCCTGAGCTACACCCGCGGCATGACCCAGGTCGACCACCTGGAGCGCCGCCGCACCATCAAGCTGCAGGTGACGCCTCCTGAAACGATGGCTCTGCAAAGCGCCATGGAAACCATCCAGGGTGTCGTCGCCACCCTGCAGCAGGCCGACAAACTGCCGGGGGTCAGCATCAGCTTGGGCGGCAACGCCGACAAGCTGGCGGAAACCTACGACGCCCTGATCTGGAACCTGCTGCTGGCCGTCATCATCATCTACCTGCTGATGGCCGCGCTGTTTGAGAATTTCCTCTATCCCCTGATCATCCTGTTCAGCGTGCCGCTGGCCGCGGCTGGCGGTTTTATCGGTCTGAAACTGGTCAACCTGCTGGTTGCGCCGCAAGGGTTCGACGTGCTGGCCATGCTCGGCTTCATCATTTTGGTCGGCACCGTGGTCAACAACGCCATCCTCATTGTCCACCAGTCGCTCAACAACATCCGCAGCGGTGAATCCGAAGGACTCGAAGCCATCCGCGAATCGGTGCGCACCCGCATCCGGCCGATCTTCATGAGTACCGTCACCAGCCTGTTCGGCCTGCTGCCGCTGGTGGTGACGACCGGAGCCGGCAGCGAACTGTACCGCGGCATCGGCAGCATTCTGCTCGGCGGCCTGCTGATCTCGACCGTCTTTACCCTGTTCGTCATCCCGGCTTTGCTGGCCTTTTTCATCCATCGTGAAAGGAAGCCCCATGTTACGCCGACCCCTCAGCCATAAATGTCTGCTGACCACCCTGTGCCTGCTGCTTCTCCCCCAGTTGCTGCTGGCGTGGAACGTGGAAGAGCTGCAGATGAACGCAGCGTCAAGCCGTGACCAGGTCCTCAGCTATCAGGCCCGCCTGCTGCAGCAGCAGGCACAGGTCAGGCAGCAGAACGCCGCGTTTCTGCCACAACTCGATCTGTACTACAGCGAAAGCAAACTGCGCGACGAGACCGTCTACGAATACGACCAGACGCACCGCCGCGGCATCCGCCTGAGCTGGAATCTGTTCAACGGCTTCACAGACTACTATCAGCGCCTTGGGGCCAGCCAGCGCAGCGAGATGCGTCAGTTGCAGGTTCGCCAGTTACAGCATCAGCTGCAGCAGCAGGTCACCCGCACCTGCCTCGACCTCTCGACCCAGCAGCGGAATCTTGAAGTCTCGCGGCGGGCGGTCGAACTCTACGACCAGGAATGGCACAACGCCCAGACCCAGTTCGAGGTCGGCCTGATCACTCGCAACGACGTGCTGAAGATCGAGGTGGAGCGGGAGAACGCCCGTCTGCAGCAGAACAGCGCCGAGATCCAACTGCAGAATCTGCTGACCCTGCTGCGCCAGCAGTCGGGAGTCGAGCAGCTGACGCTGAACAACCTGGATCTCAATGCCTTCGCGGTACTGCCGACCCTGGATGAAATTCAATTACCCCAGCTAGACCACAACCCGGAACTGCTGGCCCTGCAAAGCCTGATTGACGCCGCAGCCAGCGATCACCGCGCGCTCCGGGGCCGCTGGCTGCCCAAAGCCGATCTGAGCAGCGATTTGTATCGCAGTGATGAGGTGCAGGAGGAGGGCGATGAGCAGATCAAAACCCAGCTGACCCTGAGCATGAATCTGTTCGAAGGCGGTGCGACCCGCGCGCGCCAGCAGGAGGCCTACCAGTTTCTACAGCAATGCCGCTACGACTACCGCGAACGCGCGCAGCAGCTGAGGGTCGAGCTGAGCAACCGCCAGCGTGAACTGGCCCTGGCCCGCAACAATCTGCAAGTGGCCGCGATCAGCCTCGAGCAGGCGCGCGAAAACCTGCGCATTACCCGCTTGGCCTTCGAACAGGGCCTGACCACCTCGGCCGAGGTGCTCGATGCGATCTTTGTCCACACCCGGGCTGAGCGCAATGTCATCAGCGCCCGCAGCGACATCTTTGCCGCGACCCTCGACATCCGCCTGCTCACCGGCGACTACGCGACATACGCCGTTCAATAGCCAGGCTCCAGATCCACCAGGACGCCACAAGGGGTAAGTTGACCAAAATGCTAGCACCTGCTACCTTGTGATTAAACACCATTGCGGAGATTGGCTTTTATGAGTCGACAATTGAATTTGAGGGTGACCGACGATTTCGCCGAACGGCTGGAGGGCCTGGCAAAAAAAATGGGCCGTTCGATGGCCTCCGTGCTGGAAACCATTGGCGGCTCGGCCATCGCAGAAGCAGAGGAAGACCTTCAGTTTGAGGCCGCCGCTTTAACCGCCTGGGAAGAATATGAGCTGACCGGTCTCCATGTGACCACAGAGGAAATTGAAACTCTCTTTGATGCGGCTCGCTCTCAGGCGGAATCCGTAATGAGAACAGCACGCTGATGTCGCGCAAAGTTGTCGCGACCCCTCTTTTCGTCCATCGTCTACAAGCCTTTCTCGATGAATACGCCCAAATTGGGGCGATTCGTTTTGTTGAGTGCATGCAGCATAGCTACCGGGGCATGATCGAGAACATCGCCACGTTCAACGAGATCGCGCCCGCCAGAAGAAGGAGGGTTCAAGGCAAGAAAATCACGGTACGGGAATATGTCCTAGACGCCGGCGCACGTGATTTTCTGGTGCTCTATTATGTACCACCAAACGCGTCCGACCCCGTCGTCCTGTTGAATATCAGAATTGGTGGGCAGCACCACTTCCAATGGCAAAATTAGACAACAGCGCGGATATCCATTCAGCACACGTGTCGATGCGTTGGCGATGCCCATGGAAAGGTCTCATTGTCTCCATCAACGGCCATTCCTACAAACCCTGGAATGGACATCGGTAGCTCATGAGCTGAATCGTTACAAACGCAAAACTCAAACGCCCCGCCGGGTCATCCCGGCGGGGCGTTGTCATTCCATGATTTTTTACCCAGCCAAACGCAACTACACGCGCTGGGCACTGCCCAGCACGGTCTCGTTTTTATGTTTGATCAGTGAGATCAGCTCCTTGCGGGCAGCCCCCAGATATTTGCGCGGATCAAACTCCGTCGGGTTATTGGCCAGGAACTCGCGCACCTTGGCGGTCATGGCGAGACGGCCGTCAGAATCGATATTGATTTTGCATACGGCGCTGCCCGCCGCCCGCCGCAACTGTTCCTCCGGCACACCGACGGCACCGTCAAGATGCCCGCCGTACTGATTGATCAGCTGCACATACGCCTGCACCACGCTGGAGGCGCCATGGAGCACGATGGGAAAGCCGGGAATGCGCCGCTCGACCTCCTCAAGGATATCAAAACGCAGCGGCGGAACTTCTTCCCCCTCCTTGAGCTTGAACTTGTAGGCGCCATGGCTGGTGCCGATGGAAATGGCCAGCGAATCCACCCCGGTCTTGCGAACGAAGTCCTCCACCTCATCGGGCTGGGTGTAGCTCGAATGTTCCGCCACCACCTCGTCCTCAATACCAGCCAGCACACCCAGTTCACCCTCGACCGTCACATCGAACTGCCGCGCATACTCGACCACTTTCCTGGTCAGAACCACATTCTCATCATACGTCAGATGTGAGCCATCAATCATGACCGAGGAAAAACCGGAATCAATACAGGATTTGCACAGCTCAAACGAATCGCCGTGATCCAGATGCAGACAGACCGGCAGATCGAGCCCCATCTCGCGCGCCATTTCGACCGCCCCCAGAGCCATACAGCGCAGCATGGTCTCATTGGCGTACTGGCGTGCCCCCTTGCTCACCTGCAGAATCACCGGCGACCGGCTTTCGACACAAGCCACGATGATGGCCTGCAGTTGTTCCATATTATTAAAATTATAGGCCGGAATGGCATAACCGCCGTCCATGGCTTTTTTGAACATGTCGCGGGTATTCACCAGTCCCAGTTCTTTGTAATGTACCGCCTGTGCCATATCGCTTAACCTCCACTGACCAGAAATAAAAATAATTTTTATCTTTCATAACAGCGCCGTTGCGCCAAGTCCAGTTTAATCTCCCTATACCATTTGGCAACGGCAAGCGACGGAAAATAACCCTGTAGGCAGCACCGGCGAGGCAGGGCGTCCATAAAAGGATTGAAAAATCAGCCCGTTTCAATTAGGATACGCGCGCCGCAGGACACGAAGGCCGTTTTTTTCTCAACGCAACGTAGCGTGTATTTTTCCACACAGCAAAGGACGCAGAGTATGGACAACAAGGCGGAACAGTATTTCAACGACTGGGCAGAACGCACGGAACTGGCGGAAGCCATGGTACCGATCATCGGCAACCTCTACCGCAACAATGGTGTGATCTTCACCATCTACGGACGTTCCCTGATCAATCGCCCCCCCATCAAGATTCTGCGCGCTCATCGCTTTGCCCGTCAGATCCTGGAAAATGAAATTTCCGTTCGCGACAGCTTTCCCCTACTGCAGGCCATCAGCAAACTGGACCTGGCCCCCTGCAAGATCGACCTCGGCAAACTGACCGTCGCCTACCTGGAACAGGCAAGCCAAGAAAGCGTTGAGGCCTTCATCGCCCGTGAACTCGGCAAGATGAACACCGGCAAGGCCTCCATCCTCAGCGAGCCCCGCGACGTTGTGCTCTACGGCTTCGGCCGCATCGGTCGTTTGCTGGCCCGGCTGCTCATCGAGCAGACCGGCGGCGGCAACAAGCTGCGCCTGCGCGCCGCAGTCGTGCGCAAGGGCAGTGACGACGATCTGATCAAACGCGCCAGCCTGCTGCGCCGCGACTCGGTACACGGCCGCTTCGAGGGCGTCATCAAGGTCGATGAAGCCGAAAACGCCATCATCGCCAACGGCAACATGATCAAGATCATTTACTCCGATGCCCCGGAGAGCATTGACTATACCGCCTACGGCATCCATGATGCCGTTGTCATCGACAATACTGGCAAGTGGCGCGATCGCGAAGGTCTGGGCCGCCATCTGAAAGCCAAAGGGGTGTCCAAGGTCATTCTCACCGCCCCCGGCAAGGGCGACATCCCCAACATCGTCTACGGCGTCAACAATGAGTTGATCGGTGGTGATGAAAACATCTTCTCCGCCGCCAGCTGCACCACCAACGCCATCGTACCGGTGCTCAAAGCCGTCTCGGACAAGTTCGGCATTGCCTATGGCCACGTTGAAACCTGCCATTCCTACACCAACGACCAGAACCTGATCGACAACTACCACAAGAAACCGCGCCGTGGCCGCAGCGCCCCTCTGAACATGGTGCTGACGGAAACAGGTGCCGCCAAGGCCGTCGCCAAGGCACTGCCGGAACTGAAGGGCAAACTGACGGGCAATGCCATCCGCGTTCCCACGCCCAACGTCTCCATGGCAATTTTGAACCTGACCCTGGACAACAGCACCAGCGTCGAGGAACTCAACAGCTATCTGCGCGACGCCTCGCTGAACTCGCCACTACAGAACCAGATCGACTACACCAATTCGCCGGAAGTTGTCTCCAGTGACTTCGTCGGCTCCCGCTATGCCGGAGTGGTCGACTCCCTGGCCACCATCGTCGACGGCAACCGCTGCGTGCTCTACGTGTGGTACGACAACGAATTCGGCTACAGCTGTCAGGTTATCGGCCTGCTGGAAGAACTGGTTGGCCTCAAGCTGCCCATGTTGCCCTGATCCTGCCGCATCGCTACCGGACAAGACAAAACGGGGGTGGATATTTCCACCCCCGTTCTTTTTGCAGCACGCCGCCATAAAAAAAGGGAATGCTGTCCATGACGGCATTCCCTTTTTACGTGTTCAACAACCGAGGCGATTTAGTCGTTGTTCATCAGGCGCATTTTCTTGCGCAGGCGGCGCTGCGCTTCTTTCTCTTTGCGCTTACGCTTGACACTGGGTTTTTCGTAGAATTTACGCTGCTTCATTTCACGGAAAAGGCCTTCCTGCTGCAGCTTACGCTTCAGCACACGGATGGCCTTCTCAACGTTATTGTCGAGAACCTGAATTTCCACGGCTCATTCACCTCGCCTTCTTGTTCAATTCTTTGTTACACTCTCCGCATCGCGGAAGTGCGCACCTTAACAGGGCCAACAGCAGCTGTCAACATTTTCCTCGGCCTGAAAGGAACTTGGCCGATAACAGCATTCAAACCAAAATAAACCCCGGAGACCTCGCATGAAAAACTTCAAACTCTCGATCCTTCTGGTTGTCCCATTCCTCCTCAGTGGCTGTTTTCTGACAAAGGTCGTATCGGTACCCATGCGCGTGGGCGCCGCAGCCATCTCCATCATTCCGGTCGTCGGCAACACCGCTCACGATTCCATTGACAAAGGAGCAGAAATAGTCGATGAGGTCCCTCTGTGAGGAACTCAGGATTACGACCATGCGCCTGTTCCTCGCCATCAACCTTGATGGTCCGACCACACGAATTCTCGCCTCCTGCCAGCAACCACTGCGCCAGTGTGCCGAGGCGCGTCTGAGTTTTCCCGGCCATTTTCACCTCACCCTGAAATTCCTCGGCGACGTGGAGCCGGCCCAGCTGCCCCTTCTGCGTCAGGCCCTCAGCCCGATCCGCTTTGCGCCCTTCAGGCTGAGTCTGGCCGCGCTCGGTTCCTTTCCGGGCAGGGGGAAACCGCGTGTCATCTGGATCGGGGTATCCCCCTGGGCACCGCTGAACGCCCTGCAGCAGCAGATCGAGACACAGCTCTCCGGACTGTTCCCCGCAGACGCCTCCTTTCATCCACACCTCACGCTGGCCCGGATAAAACAGCTGAACAATCGGGCGGCGCTGAATAAAGCCCTGCAGCAATGTCCTCCCATCAACCACCGTATCGAGGTACAGGAACTATCCCTGTTGCGCAGCCATCTGGAGCGCTCAGGCGCCCGCTACGAAACCCTGCTGACCATCCCAGCCACACTGGAAGAAAACGAACCGCACTGTTCCATTGACCCGACAAACGGAACCTGCTAGTCTGCGCGCTATGAAAAAAAATGACGCGACAACCCTGCAGCGATGGTGGTGGCGTTCAGCCTTAATGGACTGATCGCGTGCCTACCGCTTTATCGACATCACAGACTGCGCCGGGCACGGCGCGGCATGAATAGACCCCGACAAGCCGCGAGATACTCATCGCGGCTTGTTTTGTTTTGATGACAACCGACCCCTCTCAGGACAAGGATAACACCATGCGCATACTTTCCGGCATCCAGCCCTCCGGTTCCCTGCATCTGGGCAACTACTTCGGTATGATGAAGAAAATGATCGACTACCAGGAGCAGGGCGAGCTGTTCTGCTTCATCGCCAACTACCACGCCATGACCAGCGTCTCCGACGGCAAGGCGCTGGCCACAGGCACCCTCGAAGCGGCCGCCAACTTCCTCGCCCTGGGCATGGACCCGGAACGCAGCACCTTCTGGGTCCAATCCGATGTCCCCGAGGTGCAGGAGCTGGCCTGGTTCCTCTCCAACTTCACGCCCATGGGCCTGCTGGAGCGCTGCCACAGCTACAAGGACAAGATCGCCAAAGGCATCGCCGCCAACCACGGCCTGTTCGCCTATCCGGTGCTGATGAGCGCCGACATCCTGCTGTTCAACAGTGACAAGGTGCCCGTGGGCAAGGACCAGAAGCAGCACGTCGAGGTGACGCGTGACATCGCCATCAAGGTCAACAACGAATACGGAGAGATCTTCACCGTGCCCGAGCCGGACATCGATGACGACGTAGCCACGGTTCCCGGTCTTGACGGTCAGAAGATGAGCAAAAGCTACGGCAACACCATCGACCTGTTTCAGGATGAAAAAAATCTGCGCAAGCAGATCATGCGCATCGTCACCGACCCGACCCCGGTGGAAGACCCCAAGGACCCGGACAACTGCAATGTGTTCCAGATCTACCGCCTGTTCCTCGACAAACAGCAGCAGGAGGCTCTGCGTCAGCGCTATCTGGCCGGCGGCCTCGGCTATGGCGAAGTGAAGCAGGAGCTGTTCGAAACGGTGCGTGATTATTTCACCCCGTTCACCGAACGGCGCAATGCCCTTCTCGAAGACAAGGACACCCTGCGCAAGACCCTGGAAATGGGCGCCCAGAAGGCGCGTTACGCCGCGTCCAAGGTGATGCGCAAGGTGCGCAAAAAATCAGGCATTGCCTATTAGGGATTCCGACATGTCTAAAAAAACGGGAAATCGATAATTCGATTTCCCGTTTTTTTATTAGAAACGATCACGCTCATTCGGTTCAACCACCCGCATCATGTCCCCATCTGCAAACAAACAGAGATCTTCAACAGCCTGCCCCCTTCACTGACGGCTGTCGCCTGCTATCATTGAAGGAGGGGAAATAATTACAATACGGGAGGAGCCCATGAACAGCCGCCTGCTCTTGAGCTGGAAAACCCTGCACCGCACCTGGAGCGACTGGCGCGGCAGCGACAGCCTGCCCACGATCTCGCCGGATCTGCCCGAAAACGAAAGCGACACCGTCGCCCAACTGCTGGCGGAATGCGTTGCCGCCCGCCACGGTGTCGTGACGGCACGCCAGCATGCCGTCGCCGTCGGCGAACTGTATCTGACACTCAACGCCACCGGGCGCCGCCATTTTCTGGAAATTCTCGCTGATCGTTTTGCCGTGGATCAGGATCAGGTGCGCGAGGTGTCGCGCCGACTGGCCCAGAGTGCCGATGACGCCACCTTTCGCCACCAGGTACTGGAATTGCGCGAGGCCCTGATTTCACCGCGCCAGCAACTGCTGCAACAGTTCAACGGCCTGCCGCAGGGGGTCAAGTTTCTCATTGACATGCGGGCGGAGCTGCTGCGTTTCCTTCCCGAATCCCCCCGCCTGAAACGGCTGGATTACGATCTACAGCAACTGCTGGCGACCTGGTTTGATGTCGGCTTTCTGCGCGTCCGGCAGCTCGACTGGCAGAGTCCGGCCGCCCTGCTGGAAAAACTGATGGGCTACGAAGCCGTGCATGCCATCAGCTCATGGCGCGACCTGCGTCATCGTCTGGAATGGGACCGCCAGTGCTATGCCTTTTTCCATCCGGTGCTGCCCGACGAACCGCTGATTTTTATCGAAGTGGCGCTGGTCAAGGGGCTGGCGTCGAGTATCCAGAGTCTGCTCAGCGAGAAACGCACGGAAATCCCGCCGGGGAAAGCGGATACCGCGATTTTTTACTCCATCTCCAACGCCCAGGCCGGGCTGAAAGGGATCAGCTTCGGCCCATTCCTGATCAAGAAGGTCGTCGACTCCCTGCGCCAGAATCTGCCGAACCTGAAGACCTTCTCCACTCTCTCGCCCATCCCCGGCTTCCGGCGCTGGCTGGAACTGCTGCTGGCGGACGACACCTCCGCCCCGGCTAAAAACGCCCTTGTCACGGCGCTAAGACAGGCCGCCCAGTCGCTCTCTATCGAACCCGGCCTGGGCAACGTGATGGAGGATCCGCGCTGGCTCGAACAAAGTGAGATCTGCGACCTGCTCAAAGAGCCGCTGCTCAGCCTGTGCGCCTGCTATCTGCATGAACGGCGGGAGCGCGACGGCTCTCCGCTCGACGCCGTGGCCCGCTTTCACCTCGGCAACGGAGCGCGCATCGAGCAACTCAACTGGCTGGGGGATATTTCCGCCAAAGGGTTGCGCGAATCCTGCGGCCTGATGGTCAACTATCTCTATGCGCTTGACGAGATTCAGCAGAATATCGAAGCCTACTCCCAGGAAAAACACATCGCGTCCGCTCCGCGCATCCGCAAACTGCTCAGCGAGCAGGAAACGCGTCAGGGTCCCTTGTCGGGGCTAAAACAGTGGGGGAATCGCAAAGGGAAGGTGTGATAAGGGCGATAGTTCCAGGGCCACTTTCCGCAAGGTTAAGATGCGATCCGGTACAAATGGACGCTCCTCAGCCGGACCGCATCTCAAGGGCTGACATGTGCCACAAGTGGCCGATAGAAGCATTCGCACTCCAGCTGCTATCTCAAGGGCCCGGGCAACAAGCAGGTGCCTACTTATCCTTCTTGGCGGTGTCGGAAGCATCCTGCGTAAACAGCACAAAAGCCATTCCGGGCCGTTTGCTGCCTTCATACATGGCGAACTGAATCCGTTCGAACAGCCAGCCCTGGGATACCCATTCATTGATGGTGCGTTCGAGGCTTTCATCCGTTACAATTGAAAGCTCAACAACCTTGTATTTGACCATTGCTGTTCTCCTTTGTTCAAAATCAGTCGTTCCCTTACCGTACGGGAGGTTTTATGGCCATCAGCGGCAACCCCAAAAAACTGGCTCAGGATATCGCAGAAGGCTACCTGACCATTTCTCCCCCCATGCTGCGGCAGTACACACCCGCCGACATCAAAACCATCCTGGCCAATCTCAATCTGGTCACGCGTGATCTGAGGCAAGAGCAAATTTCCCTTGAAGACGTGCTGGCCCTCAAAGCCCGCAACAACAAACTCAGCCGCGTCAACCAGGCGCTCGTCATGATCCGCAGCTACTGTCAGAAACGGCGCATTCCGGTCTGATCCCCTCGCAAGAATATCGTCAAACCAGCCCAAGGACACGCAGCATGAACAAGCCGCAGGTTGTCGACAGGATGGCTCCGAGAGATGTGGCCGCTATAATCGCGGCAGCCAGATGATAATTCCCTCCCATGGCCTGCGTCATGGGAAAGCTGGCAGCGGCCGTCGGGGCCGAACTCATCAGATACAGCACGCCCAACGCCTCCCCGCGCAGGCCAATGACCAGCCCGCCAAGGGTCAATACCAGGGGAATGACCAGCAGCTTGTTGACCGTGGCCAGATACAGTGCTCTTGACGCGCCGAATTCCTGTGGACGAATCGACGCCCCGGCACAGATCAACGCCAGCGGCAGAGCCATGCGCGCCAGGTAACCGCCGGACTCCAGCAGAATTCCCGGCACCCGAATGGCGCTGACGGAAACCAGCACGCCGGCAAGGATCGACAGAATCAATGGATTTTTGACGATGGCGAGCAGGATGCCGCGGCCGACACCGCCCTCCAGCGCCGCGGGCTGATGACGGCTGAGGGTGATGACAGCCAGCACATTATAAAGCGGCGTCAGCACGGCAAGGTAAATGGAGGCCACGGCGATCACACTGTCGCCAAACGCTCCGATACAGAAAGCCAGTCCGACAATCCCCATGTTGCCACGGAACGCTCCCTGCACAAACGCCCCGCGATCAAAAGGATTTTCCAGCCACTGCCCGGCAAACCGCTCCAGCAGCCAGAACGCGCCAACCGTCATGACCGCCGCATAACCGATGAGGACAAACGGCAGCTCGTGACGAAAATCTGTTTCAACCAGTTTAACAAACAACAGGCAGGGCAAGGAGACGTTGAAGACCAGCTTCGAGCCCATGCGGGCGAAGGCCTCGTCCAGCCAGCCGATCTTTCTGAACAATAGTCCACTGCCAATAATGCAGAAGATCGGTGCGGTGATCGACACCGCAAAATAGAGATCATCCGACATCACAGCCCCTCCCAATGCGCCGCAAACAATTCACCGCCCGCTAAAAAAGTGCCTGCCCCGGGGTGCGCGGGAAGGGAATGACGTCGCGGATATTTTCCATCCCGCTCAGGTACATGAGCAAGCGTTCAAAGCCCAGGCCGAAACCGGCATGGGGGCAGCTGCCCCAGCGCCGGATATCGAGATACCACTGCAACGACTCGCGTTCCATGCCCAGCTCGTCCATGCGCGCACTGAGCACATCCAGCCGCTCCTCGCGCTGGCTGCCGCCGATGATTTCACCGACCCGCGGCACCAGCAGGTCCATGGCCGCCACTGTCCGCCCATCCTCGTTGGCGCGCATGTAAAACGCCTTGATCTGCTTGGGATAGTCCGTGACGAACAGCGGTCCGCCGATCACCTGCTCGCACAGGTAGCGTTCATGTTCCGATTGCAGATCCAGTCCCCATTCGACCGGGAACTCAAACGCCTGGCCGCTGCTCTTCAGCCGCGTCACGGCCTCGCTGTAGCTCATGGTTTCGAAGCGGGCATCGGCCAGCGCCGTCAGTTTGTCGAGCAGCCCCGGCTCGATGCGCTCATTGAAGAACTGCAGATCTTCGCCGCAATGCTCCAGCGCGTAGCGCACCAGAAAACGCAAGAAATCCTCGGCCAGCCGGCAATCGGCCGCCAGATCGGCAAAAGCCATCTCCGGCTCGATCATCCAGAACTCCGAGGCATGGCGGCTGGTATGAGAGTTTTCGGCACGAAAGGTGGGACCGAAGGTGTAGATGTCGCGAAACGCCGTGGCAAACAGCTCGCCCTGCAGCTGGCCGCTCACCGTCAGGCCGGTGCGCGTGCCGAAAAAGTCCTGTCCCCAGTCCACGCCACCCTCCTTCAGCGGCGGGTGCAACGGGTCGAGGGTGGTCACCCGGAACAGCTCCCCCGCCCCTTCGCAGTCGCTGGCGGTGATAATCGGCGTGTGGACATATAAAAAACCGCGCTGATGAAAAAACTGGTGCACGGCAAAGGACAGCGCGCTGCGCAGGCGGAACACCGCGCCAAAGGTGTTGGCCCGCGGCCGCAGGTGGGCCATGCTGCGCAGATACTCGAAACTGTGGCGTTTCTTCTGCATCGGATAGCTGGAATCGGCCTCCCCCAGCACCTCCAGCTGCGTGACCCGCAGCTCCCAGCGCTGACCGGCTGCGGGAGACGCAACCAGATCACCCCGGGCTTCGATACAGGCCCCCGTGGTCACGGCGGCCAGAGCCTGCGCATCGACAGACTCCGTGGCCACCAGCTGCAGCGAGGCCAGGCAGGAACCATCATTGAGCTCGATAAACACCACCTCTTTGCTGCGTCGCACCGTGCGCACCCAACCACGCACCGTCAGGTTCTGGACGGCCTGTTCCTGTAACAAGATCTGTTGAATCCGCATGACCCCTCTCTCGCATAAATAGGAATAATGTCCGGCACCAGGCAGGAGGAAAGCTTTTGTCTTTCGGCATGACAATGGTAGGATAGGAGCCAACGGAGTTTCACCCCCCTGCCCCGTACCCTGCGCGCGGAGAGTTCATCATGCCTGTCGTCATCCCCCTTGAGAAGATCGAACCGTTTCGCGACCTTGCACCGGACAAGCTGAGTCGCATTCTGGCCGCTGCCAGTATACGGAAATTTCCGCAGCACTACCATGTTTTCAACCAGAATGACAACTATACCGGCTACCTCTACGCTATTCGCTCCGGGCTGGTGGAAATCACCCTTCTCACCCCCGGTGGCGAGGAAATTGTCGTTGACCACCGCCGCGAAGGCAGCTATTTCGGCTGTACGCCGATTTTTACCGGTGAACCCTATACCGGCGGGGCCCGCACCGTCCGCGAAACCGAATGCTACCTGATTCCGCAGGCCCTCCTGCTTGAGATCGCCGAAGAAGTCCCGGAACTGAGGCAATATTTTAACAATGCCATTGTCGGCCGCGTGCGGCACCTTTACGCCGACATCATTTCCACCCACAGTCAGAAAGCGCTCGGCAGCATGGAGGCCTATCCCTTTCAGAAGCGACTGTCAGAGATCATGTCCTCACCGGCGGTAACCTGCAAAGAGACGACCACCGCCCGTGAGCTGGCCGTGCTGATGGCCGACCAGCAGATTCGCTCGGTGGTGGTGATGGATGAGATAAAACACGTTGTCGGCCTGGTCACCTGCCGCGACCTGATCGCCCAGGTTCTGGCCGTCCAGGGTGCTGATGCGGAGCAGATCACGGCACGGGAACTGATGATCGAAAAACCGCCGTCCCTCCCCCCCTCCACCTACATGTACGAAGCCATGGCATGCATGGTCGGACATGGGCTGAAGCACCTGCCCATCGTGGAAGGAGGCGAACTGCTCGGCATGGTCACCATGAGCGATCTGATCCGCCATCGCAGCCAGAAAGCCATGTTGATGCTGGGCAGCATTGAGGAAACAGACTGCCTTGAGGAACTCAAGCGCATTCACGGCTCCCTGGTCCGGGTGGCTGAAGCCCTGCTGTCGGAAACCCGCAGTGCCCCGGACGTGATGGAAACCCTGTCCTACATTCACCACGGCCTGATCAAACGAACCTTCGAGATCTGTCGCCAGCAAATGCTCAGCGAAGGCCACGAGGAACCGCACATCCGTTACTGTTTTCTGATTATGGGCAGCGGTGGCCGTCGCGAGATGATGCTCGGGCCCGATCAGGACAACGGTTTCATCTTCGAGGACTACCCCGATGAGCAGCAGGCTGAAGTTGACGCCTATTTCATTCCTCTGGCGGACCGCGTCACCCAGGCGCTGGACTATGTCGGCTATCCGCTGTGCGAAGGGGACGTCATGGTCAGCAATGAAGCCTGGCGCGGCCGTCTGACCGACTGGCGCCAACGGATTATCGACTGGGCCACCAATCCGGAGCCGCACAAGGTACGCTACTCATCGATCTTCTTCGACTTCACCCCCCTCTATGGCGACGCCGACCTCGCCCATTCACTGCAAGGCATCGTTTTCCAGGCGGTGCGTGAATTCCCCGGCTTTCTCTACCACGTGATGCAGCTCAACCTGACACACAAGGTGCCAACGGGGCTGTGGGGTCGTTTCATCACCGAGAAAAGCGGGCCATACAGCGGCAAGCTGTCATTAAAAAAAGGCGGGCTGGTGTACATCGTTGACTGCATCCGAATGTTCGCTCTGGAGCATGAGGTCCGCTCCCTGACCACCATGGAGCGACTGAACGTGCTGACCCGCGATGAGGTGTTCTCGGTAGATACGGCGGAGCACATCCGCGTCGCCTTCGAAGCCCTGACCTTTCTGCGGCTGCGCAACGAAATCGCCCTGATGAAAGAGAATGAAGAACCCAGTAATTACATCGATCCGGCCAGCCTGACCAAAACGGAACAGGATCTTCTGCGCAGTGCCTTTCACGCCGTCAGCAAGCTGCAGAGCGCCACCCGCAGCCACTTCGGCAAGGGGTTAAGCTAAGCGGATGTTCGGCCGCTTCGGAACCCGGCGCAAAGCCAATCACCTGCGACAGCAGGATCTGGAACAGACCCAGCTGTTCTTTTTTTACGGCAGCCTGATGGAACGCTATGAGAACTTCAACCGTTTCATCAGAAAACGCGTCACCAGCATCGCCGTCGGCTACTGTCAGGGCTTTCTCTACTACCTGCCCATGGGCTTTCCCGGCCTGATCCAATCCGAGAACGACTGCAACACGCTGGTCGCCGGCGAGGTCATGACCTTTAATGACCCGTTGCGGGTGATGCGTCTGCTGGACCGGCTGGAAGATTTTCACCCGCTCAAGCCGGAAAAAAGCATCTACCTGCGCCGCAAGCTCGCGCTTTTTCTCGAGAACCCCAACCAGCCCGGCCCATTAAAGCAGGTGGATGCCTGGGTCTATACCTACCCCCAGCACCATCTCTCTATCGACCATGAACGTCAGGTGCGTATCGAATGCGGGCAGTGGAAGGCCTTCCGCCAGACCGGCGAAGCGGCCGCATCAGCAACCGCCGAGAACGTCTACCGGCTGAGGCTATGCGACCAAAGCCAGCAGGTGTTCATCGATCCGCTGGTCTATGAAGAAGAAATGGTCCGTCGAGCCTGTCAACTTCACCAGTGCCAGCGTTTCTGCCACAACAGCAGCCGCTGCGCCTTCAATGCTCCGAAGGCGGCGGCAGTAGACGCCGGTTTTCCTCCATCAACCAGTCCGACAGTCGATCCAGCCACGCCCTGATTTGGGCGGCGCCATAGACATGTTCCATGCGCAGCCCATCCTCCACCCGGGCCAGAAACGAACGGATCTGTTCTTCCTGCAGAGCATAGGGCCTTCTGGCCCACAGGGCCAGTTCATTGATGGGTTCATGGACCTGCTGAAAATCGCTTACCGCATGAAAGCCCTTCATCGCGGCAATCAGTGTCGTCCAGTCACGAACAGTGCGCTGCGCGTTGAGCCGCAGA
This sequence comes from Desulfuromonadaceae bacterium, assembly GCA_016936455.1. Taxonomy (GTDB): domain Bacteria; phylum Desulfobacterota; class Desulfuromonadia; order Desulfuromonadales; family Desulfuromonadaceae; genus Pseudodesulfuromonas. The sequence continues at coordinate 35,430 of JAFGXV010000016.1, read as the reverse complement.
AAGGCAAACTCCGTCACATCGTGGTCTGCCCCATCCAGCAATGAGTGATGGTTCCGCAAGCGGATCAGCTTGATCAGTTCCTGCTGGCTCAGACGCTGTTCACGCAATACGCCATCCTCACCGCGCGCCAGCTCTCCCCCCAGCACCATCAGGCACAGGTAATCGCCGAATTCGGGACGGTGCGGCTGACGGCGCCACAACCGCTCACAGTTCAGATGCAGGCTGTGCGGAGCGACGTTGCAATTGAACCGCACCACATGATGAAGATAACTGGCAAGGAATCCGGGATCGCGTGTCAACGGCAGGGAAAAACGGCGCTGGTAGTCCATGCGCACCAGCGAGTACTCAAAAAAACCACCGACCCAGGGAACCGGCAGATAGCGGCGCAGGCGGACATGATGATCGAGGTAGCCGCCGAGGCGCCAGCTGACATCTTCGAGAAAAAACTGGTGGAAGTAGACGAAGTTGTGAAACACCTCGTCCTGCCGATGGTGGCCGCAGGAATGTTCGAAACTGGCCCGGTAGCCCAGATTACTGAATTCCAGCTCCGCGCCCAGGGGAATGCGCCCGCCGGTGAAGGCGGGAACCAGTCGCTGCCAGGCCCCGTCTTCCCCCTGCGCCTGCAGCAGATCACGCACCAGGACAAAAGCTCGCAGACAGTAGAGATAGAGGCTGCGCGTTCCCTCGCGTTCCACCGTGTCCACGGCCTCATCAATCGCCTGCTGCAGCGCGGGTTCATGGTCCAGGAACCATTGCAGGGCATGCAGCATGTCCACGGCATCAGGATAACAACCGGCATCGGCCAATGGCATGCCATCGCGATGACGCTTGCGCAGCAGCTGCAGCACAAACCCCAGGGCGTAGTGGCGAAAGATCAGCTGCAGATAGGCTGTCCGCACCGGTTTGCGCCAACAGCGCATCGCGATCCGAAAACGTTTTTCCTGCCGCTGGACAGCAATCTGCAGATTGTGGCGGAAAGGAGCCTGATACCAGGCATGGTAGTCATAACGCTGGAAGAACTGGAAACGGCGCCGATAGGTGACGCCAATAAATTCGCGCAGGACCAGAATGCGCTCGACAGGCGTCAAGCACGCATAGAGACGTGCGTAGTCGCTACTACGGGCATGATTGGGAAAGAAAAATGCCATACCGGCCTCCACAGGCAGGACAACAGATGGCGACAATTTGGCATGGGAAACCGGACCCCATTGTCCAGCTTCAGATGCCCTCCATCTGCAGTGCAATCTCCTTGAGCAGCTCCCGGTTGATCCGGTTGTCGGGCGTTTTGGGCAGGTACTTGGTAAAACGGATCTTGTCCGGCAGGTTCAGCTCGCCGATCTCCTCAATAATATGTTCCCGAATCTCGCGCAGGGTTTTCTCGCGATAGCTCTCGTCACGAAAATCCTTCAGCACGCAGAAGATGACCAGCATGTAACCCTGGGCGGGATGGTCGACAACCGTGGCGGCACATTCACGGATGCGACGCATGGTCATCACCGTCTCTTCGATTTCCGGGATACTGCGCCGCCCGGCGCCACTGCTGACAATATTGTCCAGCCGACCGAGGAGGTCGAAATTGGAGCGACCATCATACATGGCGCCGTCACCCGTTACGTAGTAGGTCCGTTGCTCGAACTTCTTCCAGAAGGTCTGCTCATAGCCGATCTCGTCCTTGTACAGATCCTGCAGCATGGAAGGCAGCGGTGACGCCAGCACCAGACGGCCAGGCTCGCCCGGGGTGGCAACGGCGGTTCCACTATAATCGACAATCCGCGCATCGACCCCCGGCAGCGGACGCATCATGGTGTCATCCTCAAAATCAAGCACCCCCGGAACCCCGGCAATCAGGCAGCCACCGGTTTCGGTCTGGCCCCAGATCTGGGTAATCGGCAGATTGCGTTTATTGGTCAGCTCATACTGAGCCCAGTCATAGACCTCCTCACTGACCTTCTCGCCGCCACAGCCGATCAACCGCAGGGAGTTGCTGGCACGGTTGAGATAGCGCTTGCTGCTCTTGGCCCGCATGACACTGCGCAGCAGACTCGGATTGGTATAGAGCACGGTGACATGGTAGCGATCGAGATAATCGAAGAAACAGCCGGTATTTTCGTAGGAGATGGCGCCCTCATAGAGAAACAGGGTCACCCCCAGAGACAGCGGCCCATAGACGGAATAACTGTGACCATTGATCCAGGCCAGGTCCGAGGTATTCCAGAAAATATCCGTATCGATCAGATCAAACAGCAGCTCGGTGGTAAACTTCGCCCACATCAGGTATCCGGCCAGACTGTGCAGCTCGCCGCGCGGTTTTTTCGACTTGGTCGAGGTATAGAGCATGAACAGCGGCTCGTCGGCGGCGCGCAGTGGATCGTACACCGCGCCGGTGGAAAATTCCGGGTCGGTGATCAGATCGTCATACCAGATATCGCGCTTCGGCCGCATCAGGGTGTGCTGACCGGTCCGCCGCACCACCACGCAGTGCTGGATGTCATAGTCAATGCGCTCAATCGCCTCGTTGACCACTTCTTTCAGGCCACGGCTGCGGTAACTAACCCCATCGCAGGTAATGATATAGCGCGCCCGACAGTGTTGAAGACGCTGAGCCAGTGACTCTGCGGAGTACGCCATGTGATAATTGACATGGATCGCGCCGATGCTGGCGCAGGCCAGCATCGCCACAATGGTTTCGGGCAGATCCGGCAGGTAGATCAGAACGAAATCACCTTTTTTTACCCCCAGATGCAGCAGCCCGTTCATCAGGCACTTCACTTCATGGCCCAGGGCCTGATAGGTATAGGTGCGCTCCTCAAACCCGACCCCGCGCCAGACAATGGCAGCCTTGTTGCGCCGCAGGGTGTCCATGTGCTTACCGACCAGATTGTCAAACACATTGAGCTTGCCGCCGGCAAACCAGCGATAAAACGGAGGCGCCATATTATCGAGAACCTTGCGGTACGGCGTATCCCAATCCAGATATTTGCGCCCCAGCGTATCAAACAGCTCTTTGGGCGACATACTTTTGTAGCCTTCATACTGATGAACCGAGATCTTGTGCCGCTGATAATCAAGCTTGGGATGCACCATCATTACAAATTATCCTTGCGCGACAGATCCTGCTGAGCGCTGTAAAGATCATTCAAGGTTTGAAATGTGCTGGTCAGATCCTGAAGGATTTTCAGAAAGACCTTGGTCGTAGCAATCGCATCCCCCAGGGCGCGATGGCGCTGCTCACAGTCGATACAATAGGTCTGCAGCAGGTCATCGAGCTGGGTGCTGGTATTGTTCTCCATCACCAGCTTGTGCAACAGCATGGTATCGAGCCAGGGCGCCCCATCGAGACTGCAGTCATAGTAGGTTTTCAGATGACGGCTGAGCATGCGCAGGTCAAAATTGATATGGTGACCGACAATGATGCTGTCGCCGATAAAGGCCAGCAACTCGGGCAGCACTTCCCCGATGGAGGGCTTGTCGACCAACATGTCATCGGTGATGCCATGGAACTGGATAGACTCCGGCGGGATCGGAAACGGAGGCTTGATAAAGCTGTCGTAGATCTTGGTGATTTTGCCCCGCTTCACCTTGACCGCCGCCGCATTGATAATCACGTCTTCGGCGACATTCAGCCCAGTGGTTTCCAGATCCATAATGCAGAAGGTGGCCTCGTGCAGGGTCTTCTTCAGCACGGCATGAGAGCTGATCCGTGCGGACGCCTCACACACATACGCCGCCAGAGGATCCAACGAACCCTCTTTCTTGCGTGGCGTGACGGTTTTCAGCAGAGCCTTCCACATACCCACTCTCCAGACGGCAGAAAATCAGACACCGTTCTACAATTGCTTTTTCCAAGTATAGTCGAAAATAGCGGATGAAAACCAGCGTCATCAGACAAAATTTAAGGCTGGAGATTCATCGGGTGAACGTCTATACTTTGCGTTTCATCGACTACAGGAGACCCTTACATGAATTTTAAACCGATTTTTGTTCTGATTGTTATCATTTCCCTCATCCTACAGTTACGCAACTGCGACTACGGCGCCGAGCATCAGGATGTCGACCCGAAATACAAGAATGCCCACCTGACTGCCGTCAGCGCCCAGAATCTGCTGAAAGAAAAAAAATACGACGAAGCCCTCAAATACTACGAGCTGGCCCGTGGCGAAATGGAACACCCCAATGTCGGTGCCAATAAAGGTGAGGATGTCTATATCAACTACGGCTTTGTCATGAACGACCTCGGCGTCATCCATTTGAGCTGGGCGCTGTACGGGAAAGACATGAATACAGAGCGCAGCCATATTAACATGGCTAGCATCGACAAAGAGGAACTGGCCAAGGCGCGCCAGTCCCTCGAAGCGGCGATCGACTTTTACCAGCGCTGGTACAGCCACAACCCCAAGGATTATGAGCGCTATTCCAAAGCGATTTCCGAGAGCTACGCCAACTACGGCATCGCCCTCAAATACAGCGATGAAATGGACAAGGCGCTGGAAGCCTTCCGTCTATCCCTGCTGCGCAACCCTGAAAACGGCAATGCTGATCGTTCATTGAAAATGCTCGACATCAACCCCCAGCCCTATATCGACGCCGGCAAGGCCGAGCAGGAAAAACACTGACAACTTCCGCTCCCCAAATAAAACCAGGGCGGTGCTGATTCGTTCAGCACCGCCCTTTTCTTTTTCCCGCCCGCTCGTCAGCGCACGATTCGAACACCCCACCTGTGACAGGACAGCAGGAATTCTATACCTGATTGCGACGCCCTTTCACCGCAACCACACCCCCCGACTGGACCACAACGGCTCCTGCTCCGTCGTGACAGACATCACAGCAACACGCCATCCGCGGCATACCGCATGGGGCGGCACGACTCCATGCTACCCCTTCCATCACCTCGCGTGAACCAGTGGCCTCACACCGGTACAGCACTCGCAACAAACATCCAAAGCAGACTCACGGCCCTGCACCGACCAAAAATCTGAAGCGCTGCACCCTTGGCCATCGACGCCAAAACAGATGGTGTCCCCGCCCCATTCAACACCTCGACAATTATGACAATCACCCGGCGTCCCGTAAAACAAAAAGGCCCCCCACCGCGAGGGAGCGATGGGGGGCAAAGGGACGAATAATTCTGTTTACATTATTCGTCGTTATGTACTTTGTAGAGCAGTTCCTTGATCTCCTGAGCCGGCTCAGGCGTCATGAGCGAAACCACGATCATGGTGATCAGAACCGCCGGAACACCCAGCACCGCACTGGAAGTAAACGGTACGTAGTAGGCGAGCAGCGAGGTCTTGGGAATCAGCATCGAACCGAAGGTAACGGCCAGACCGACAACCATACCGGCGATAGCCGCTTCCTTGGTGGTGCGGCTCCACCACAGACCGAGCAGGAACAGCGGGAAGAAGGTGTTCGCGCCCAAGGAGAAGGCGACAGCCGTGATCTGGGCGATCAGCGCCGGCGGATTCAGAGCGGCGATGATGATGGAGACACCGAGTACGATGGTACCTACACGGGCGATAACCATCTTCTTCTCTTCCGTGGTATTCGGATTCATCACGCGGAAGTAGATGTCGTGGGCGAATGCGGAAGCACCAGCCATCAACAGACCACCAACGGTGGAGAACGCTGCGGAAACACCGCCGGCAGCAAGGAAGCCGGCGAACCACTCAGGCAGACCTGCGAGCTCGGCCGCGTTAACAACGATGGCGTCCGGAGCGATGTTGACACCGCCAGTACCCAACAGGTTGGAGAACTTGGCGAAAGCGGCATAGCAAGGAGCTGTCCAGTAAACCAGGGCAATACAGAACAGACCCCATACTACCTGCCAGCGAGCATCACTGACGCGGGGAACGACGTAGAAACGACCGATAACGTGGGGCAGACCTGCAGTACCGAGCATCAGGGTGATGCACAGTGCGAACCAGTGATAAGCGGTGTACTTGGCAAACGGCAGGTAGTAGCTGGCATCGGCAGCAGCTTCAGCGATCCCATTACCGCCATGACCGATATCCCACAGGGCTGCGCCGTAGCCGATCTGGGGAACAGCAGAGAAGTAGCCCAGCTTGTTGGCAATGAAGAACAGCGGCAGGAAGAAGGTGATAACGATAACCACGTACTGAACCTGCATGTTCTTGGTGGCGCCGAGCATACCGGAGATGAGAACGTAGGCCAGAACAACACCGGTACCGACGATAACGGAGGTCTGATAGTTGATACCGAAGATCCAGTTGAACATCATGCCGATACCTTTGTACTGACCAACGGAGTACACGAAGGAAATCAGGATAACGATCAGAGCGGACATCAGACGCGCGGTGGTGGAGTAATAGCGGTCACCGATAAAGTCGGGCGCCGTGTACTTACCATAGCGGCGTACCTGCCCGGCCATCAGCACCAGCAGCAGAACGTAACCACCGGTCCAGCCAAGAACGTAGGAGATGGCGAAGTAGCCCTTGAGGTAGATCAGGCCGGCCATACCCAAGTAGGAGGCAGCGGACATCCAGTTGGAGGCGATCGCCATACCACCACCGATCTGACCTACGCCGCGGCCGGCTGCCCAGTAATCCTCGGTGTTCTGCGCCTTGGCGAACACGCCGACCATGACGAACAGGATCAGCAGAGCGATCATCATGATCGCAGGAATGACTTTGAATTTACCCTCAGGGTTCAGGTCCTGAACACCTGCAGCGAAGACATTGCTTGCCATCAGCACAAAGAAGAGAGACAAGCCCCATTGCATCAATTTTTTCATATCGTTAGTCTCCCTTCTCAATTATTTCTTGGAGTGCTCGGACTCAAGCTTGTCGATGAACTTGCAGTACCACCAGCACAGGAAGATAAACAGTGCGATGCAGAACTGCGCCGAGTACCAGTAATGGAAGGGGAAGCCGAGGAACTGAGTTTCCGTCAGGAAGCTCTTACCAACCACCTGGGTGACCACTTCGCCCGTGCTCAATTTAACCTGTGCCGTCGCATTCGGGTCAGCAACCAGTTTCAGCAGAAAGAGAAAGCCATAAACGGCCACAAACCAGATCACCAGAATAAGCTTCTTCATCGACACGTCTTTGGTCATGAAGTCGCCAACTGGCTTAAAAAAATTAATGTTAATATCTTTTTCCATACCCATACCTCCTTGGTGAAAAGCTTGCCGGGAACCACCCCATCAGCTTACTTGAAAACGTCTTACCGTTGTAATGCGTGGTACCTTTCAGATGTGTGTGATGCGCCTCCTTTCTGGCTTCGTTGTTCCGGTTGATTCATGCTGCTTCAGGTTATCGTTCAGGATTCAGCAGCGAATACAGAGAGCGTCGTTTGCGCCCCCGCTGCTCCCGGTGATCGGAGTAGAAGGCAAACACAAAACAGATCAGCGCTCCCCCCGTGATAATGCCGCCGAGGATGTAGTAAAGCGAATCGTCCATTGCTGCCCTCCCGTTTTAAAAAATTAAACACTGTTCTGATCTTGATAAATTTTATGCCATGCACGGATTTCGCTGTCAAGTAAAATGTTGTTATATAATCTGCAAAAAAAATAGAGATCGGAAAAAACAAGCACCGCTACCACCGGTGAAACACCTCGGATAAAAATGAAAAATATGCTTTTTAATCAGCATATTAGACATTCAATATCCATAGAATGAAAATAAAAAAAATTAAAACAGGATATTTCCACCACATAAGATGGTTCGCCTCATGACCACAGCCAGAGCGACTGGTGAAAATAAAACAGCTTGAGCTCTTTTCAAGAAGTCTAATTGATCGCTGCAGAAAAATAAAACTGTTCCACGTCGAACGTTTAAAAAAAGGCCTGCCCAATGAACTGGGCAGGCCTCTGAACAAAAGCACTGAGAAAGCAGATCAGGCCGGCGGGCGGGTTCGCAGTGAGACGGCGATCAGGGTAAGCCAGGAAAGAGGAATGGCGACCAGGGCGGGATTATTGAGGGCAAACGGCGCTTCTGACGCCAGCAGACCGTAACGCAAATACATCTCCGGCGACAACATGATCAAAGCCAGAGCCGAAACAAGGCCGACAAGCACCGAAGCAATGACCCCCTGGCGGGTGGTTCGCGACCAGAACAGCGCCATCAGCAGGGCCGGAAGGTTGGCGGATGCCGCCAGTGCAAACGCCCAGCCGGCCAGATACGACACGTTCATCCCTTCAAAAACAATTCCGAGATAAATCGAGATACAGCCGATCAGCACTGCCGCCAGTCGCCCGGAGACGACTTTTTCAGTCGCATTCATGGTCAGGCCGAGCACACGGTCCATGATATCGTGAGCCACCGCGCCGGAGGCCGCGATAATCAGCCCGCTGACGGTTCCCAGCACGGCCGTGAAAGCGACAGCGGTCACCACGGCAAACAGGGCCATGCCAAAGGAACGCGCCAGCAGTGGCACCGCCATATTGCTGTCCATCACGTTCAGATGTCCGCCCGTCATCGCGCCGAAGCCGAGAATCAGGCTGATCAGATAGAAAAAACCGATGCCGCCGATAGCAACAATCGTCGACTTGCGCGCCGCCGCCTGACTCGGCACCGTGTAGTAGCGGATCAGAATATGCGGCAGCGCAGCCGTTCCACAGATCAGGGCCAGCATCAGCGATATAAAGTCCAGCCGCTCGGTCCAGGAGCCGGACCGCAGGGCAAACAACCCGCCGGGCTGGAACAGTTCCGCACCGGGAACAGGCTTCTGGTAAAAAACCTGCACCTGCCCCAGTTCATCCAGATAGGTTTTATGTGGCCACAGGTTCAGTTCGCTGTGATAAACGGTTCGCAGAAAACTCAGCGGCGACAGAGGACCAGTCGCCTGCACATCACGCCCCTCATAGGTCAATCGGGCTGGAGTTCCAACCAGAAACAGCCGCTGCGAGTCCGCCGGTGCGCCGTTGTACAGCCAGCGACCATCTTCATGCCGCTCAAGAAACTGAGTCTGTCGCAGGCGATAGCGCCCGTCTTCACGCGACACAATCTGCCAGGGTGCGGACTCGTCGCCCTGGTAAACCCGCAAGAATCCGGCGGCGAAAGCCGGTCGCTCCCTCCAGTCTTCTGCGACCCGGCAACCTGGCAGATCAAACTGCAGGCGGCCATCGCTTTGTTCGACGGCAGCCAGCTCATCAAGCACGACCGGCGACTGCGGCATCTGCAGCCCTCGCTCGAGCACACTCCAGGCCACGACGGTCGCCACGACCATCAACAGAATCCCTTTAATAAACTGGATATAGGTGGTTGACGCCATCCCCGAGGTTGCAACAATCACCGTCACCACGACCCCGACCAGCATCACCCCGATGTAGTTGGGAATCCCCAACAACGGCGTAACCAGGGCGCCGACACCGACCATCTGCGGAATCAGATAAAAGATGGACACCACCAGGGTGCTGATGGCGGCCACCAGTCTCAGCCCGCGCGAGTTGAAATGGGCATCCAGGGCATCGGTAAAAGTGAAACGGCCAAGACGACGCAGCGGCTCCGCGACCAGAAACAGGGCGACGATCCAACCCGAAAGAAAACCGACAGAATAGAGAAAGCCGTCGTACCCCACGGTAGCAATCATGCCGCTGACACCGAGAAAGGAAGCAGCGGACAGGTAGTCTCCGACAAAGGCAATACCGTTGACGCCCCAGTGAACCTGGCCGCCAGCGGCGAAATAGCCCGAGGGAGAAGAAACGCGGCGCACCAGATGAATCGACAGCCCGATCACCAGTGCAATCATCATCAGAAACAGCCCCACAGCCAGGCGGGATTGCTCATACAGCATTACACACCTCGTCTCAACAAAAACCCATCGTCAGGAAGGCCCCGTTGCCTCCGTGACGCGCAGCGCCCCCTCACGGCCGGAACTCCCGCTCGATCCGGCTGCACAACAGGTGGTACAAAACCGCCATGGCGACGGACACCACCATCAGCGCGACCCCTGCCAGCACGCCCCAGCTGATGCCGTCCCAATCTCGCCCGGGAAAAGACGGAAAAAAAACATGGGACAGCACAAACACAGCATAGAGCACAGCATAGACAAGAACCATTCGCAAGCCGATGCGCCGTTTTGCGCGCACCAGAGCATCCACCTGAAAGGAAACCTTGCTCATTACGCCCCCTCCTCGCAGGGATAGAAAGCCAGAATCACCGCATCCACCCGCCCTTCAGCCGAAAAGAAGGGAGACAGCACCAGGCGCATGGTTGCCGACCAACACCCCCCCGGCAGGACGCCAGTCTGGGAGAGCGTCTCACCACCAAAGGCACGCTCGAGCATAGGCTTCAGATGTTGCCGGTAAACGGAAGCCGGAAACACAGCATCGAGCTTCTTGCCCAGAGACTCTGCAGCTGACGCTTTGAAGCAGGATTCGAAACGGCCCGTCACCTTGCGCAGCACCCCGTTGGCATCAACCACCGCCACGGCATAAGGCAGCTGGGCCACAATCATATCCGCATAGGCCCGGTGACGCTCCTCGCGCGAGCGCTTGACCACCAGCGACAACACCGAGGTCAAACCGCTGAGAAAGCGGATATCATCGAGAGTAAACAGATTGCGGGTCCGCGCATTGATGCGCAACACACCGACCCGCTCTCCTGCCAGCGACACCGGCAGCAGCGCCACCGAACCACCGGGCCTGTCTGTCGACGCGCTATTGGTGCAGGAATCGAGCTTTTTCCGTAGCGCAGCGGAAAGCCGGGCCGTGTCGTTGGCCCAGATGGCACCGCTTTCGAGCGACGAGAAACCGCTATCCTTGAGCCCGCCATCCAGAATCTGCCCACACAGGCATCCCGGTTGCTGAACAACCCGAGCCTGCCCCTGACATTCTTCGCTGCAGTTGACCCGCTGGGCGTAGAGATTGGAATCACCATCGAAAATATAGGCCGAGACCTCATCAACTTCAGCATAACGCCGGACCAGGCACAGGAAGTCCTGCAGCATCTGCTGGGGCGAAATGCCACTTTCGAGCAGAGTCAGCGCCTGCACCATCAGCCGTTGACGCGACAACAGCTGACGACCGCGCACCGCCCCCGTGGTCAGTCCGACAACGGCGTGGCGGTCTTCAACCTGTTCCGCCTCAGCCATGGCCTCATCGGCCTTGAAAACCCGCTGATAGATCGCGCAGGATGCGTAGTCACCACTGCAGTATAGAAAAGCCTTCTCGATGTTATCACTGTTGAGCTGGCGGCAATAACACTCCTCCATGGGGGCTTTCATGAAGGGACAGACTGACGGTATCTGTTTACTTTTATCTCCCACCCGGTTTCCCTCTATTCAGTCAATTCGACACCTGTCGACACCTCACCACCGACGTCATGGTCCCTCCCCATCAGAGGGCGGGTCACCAAGCCGGCGCAGCGACCGGATCACCTCAGGATTCAGCCGCTGGTGCTCGATGTACTCGTTTTCCAGTTCCTCAATATAAAACCGGTCCAACCCGCTGTTGAGCAGAAAATCCTCGCGCAGCAGATAATTTTTTTCCGCCACCACCTGCGGCAGCAGATCTTCGAGATAGAACACTTCCTTGGCCAGATTGTGCATCACATCCCGGAACAGTGCCAGCGGGAACGGTCCGTCCAGTGCCCGCTGCTGGCGCATGGCGTCTTCAACCGCCTGCTGAATCAGCACCACATTTTCCCAACTCAGGCGCGGAGAATAGCGGTTGCGGATTTCCTCCTTGGCCAGGCGCAGCATCAGGTTGTACAGGAACTCTTCCCGGCTGACTTTGTGCAGCATTTCGCGCAGCGCCGACACCCCGTCTCCATGCTTGAGGCCGAGCTGCAACACCGAAACCTTGCGCCGGCCATAATTACCGAGAAAGCGGTTCCCCAGAAGATCGTCGAACAACAGCCGCCGGAACAATCCGGGCTGCAACCGCTCCAGCAGACGGTAACCACGCTGAATATCACGCAGCATCGGCTCGGTAATGCGCACGCCAACCATGAAGGCCAGATTGTTGATCTCGGTCAGGCAGGTTTCATACTGCTCAAAATAGTTCAGAATTGAGGTCAGCTTGTCCCCGAGAGAGATATCCCCTGTCGCATGCACCTTCTCATCACAGGCTTTGCTGGTTTCGAGCATGATCTGATCGAAATGAAAATCACGACTGTTCATCGCCCGGCGTTTGTGGTGCAGCAGACTGACAATATCCTCCCGGGTGAGCTGACCGGGCAGGTTGTGGTTCTGCTGCAGCAGACCCGACAGGATCTCGCGGCTCTCGGCAATATAATCGAGCTCCTGATCGACCATCTTCTCGTAACGCAGGCGTTCATCCAGCGGCTCGAACAGCTCCGCCGGAATCTTGTTGCGCATGGCCAGGGTTTTCAGGCGGGTCAGGCGGGCATTTTCCTCAGGTGTAATCCGCCCGCGGACATGACAGTCCACCAGGATATCGCGATACTCGTCCACCACCTGCTTGTTGTCCCGGTGGGAATGCATGACGGCAACGCGAATCCGCCGCTGCTGATGATCGGGAATATCCAGCCGGCGGGCCAGGGTTTTGAGATGCTCGAATTCTTCATCAGGGATCGCGCGAAAACGGTAATACAGCGTGCGGAACAGATCTTCATAGGCCTGATGCTTCTTGTTGATCAGGCGGATGAGATAAAAGTGGCTTTTATGGCCCAACAACCCGTACAGCTCGTCAACCAGGCGGGCGTCATCCGCGACAGCGACCTGCTGTGAACGCTTCAGCAGCTTGCCCAGCAGACACAGGATGTCTTCCTGCTGGGTTTTCAGCGCACCGTAAACCGAACCGGTCAAAAAGAAAAAAAAGTTGCAGACCGCGTGCCCGTCTTCAAAAATCGTGTCGAACGGAACACGCCCCCCGGTCTCGTTGGAAAAAAACAGCTCCCCGTTCTCGCGGTAGTGGGCACCGAACAGAATCAGCCGGTTGCAGACATCCTTCTTGAGCAGGTCCGCCAGCGGCCGGTTGATTCCATGCATGTATTCACAGAAGCTGCCACCGTTGCCCCAGTGCATCAGTCCGGTACTGTCGAGACGGATCTCATTGCCCGGTGAAAAAATGCGCAGGCCCTCGGCATCGCGGTCATAAAAATGACAGCGCTCGACGTTGTGGGCCGCAACGGTAGCGAAATACTCGATGGTATCATCTATATGACCGTGCAGGCGCAGTTCCTGGTGCATCATCCCCTCTCCCGTCGCGTTCAGCGACCGGAACCCTCGGGCTCGGCCAGTGGCAGAGTCAGTCCGTCAAAAGCAAATTCAACATGAGCCGGAAGCTGGTCCGCGTGCCGACACGCATCGACATCATGGCTGAGATGGGTCAAAACCACCCGCTCGGCGCCCAGGTCTTCAGCCACGCGGATCGCCTGGTCAATCGTCAGATGGCTGGCGTGGGGGCGGAAGCGCAAGCCGTCGATCACCAGCACCTTCAAGCCCTGCAACTGGGCAACGGCCGCCGCCGGCACCGCATGACAATCCGTCAGATACGCCAGATCACCGACACGATAACCGAGCACCTGCGACGCGCCATGAGGCAGAATGACCGGCTCCACCTGGCGGCCAAACAGCTCGAACCGACCACAGACCTCTACCGTGCGCAGGTTCGGGCAGAAACCGGCCGCCTCCTCAAGATGGAAAGCATAGGGGAAACTGGTGCGCAACCGTTCAATGACAGCCGGGCTGCCGTACACCGGGATTGTCTCTCCGGTTAAGGCGTTGAAAGGCCTCAGATCGTCGATTCCGTGCAGATGGTCGGCATGGCCATGGGTGTAAAGCACTGCATCCACCCGGCGAACCCCCTGGCGCAAGCACTGAATGCGCAGATCCGGACTGGTATCGATCAGCACCCGGTAGTCACCCCATTGCAACAGGGCGCTGCAGCGAGTACGCTGGTTATGGGGATGGCTGGACCGGCAGACCGGGCAGTCGCAACCAACCACCGGCACACCGGTACTGGTGCCGGAGCCAAGAATCGTCAGCGTCAGCACGGGGCGCTCTCACAACAGAAGTGAAAAACAACAGAAAAGCAGGCCAGATGCCGCTGACGCCAGCTATTCATTTTCAGCGACCACACGGTTTCGCCCCAGATCCTTGGCCCGATAGAGCGCTTTATCCGCACGACGGAAGGTGTCACCTTCACTATCGCCGGGGTGCAGTGTCGCAACACCAAAACTGGCCGTCTGACCGCTGACCGGATGCAGATCGAGCTGGGAAATCGCCACACGCAGCGCTTCGGCCAGAATGCGGGTTTCATACAGAGACGTTCCGGGGCAGATGATCATGAACTCCTCGCCGCCCCAGCGACCGACCAGGTCGGTCTGACGCGCACGGAGCTTCAGGGCTTCAGCCACGGCCACCAGCACCCGGTCCCCCTGCTGATGACCATAGCGGTCGTTCACATCCTTGAAATGGTCCAGATCGAGCAGGATCAGCGACAGGGGCTGCTCATAGCGTCGCTCGCGCTTCCACTCGTAGAGAAAGCTCTCCTCCAGCTTGAGCCGGTTATACAGTCCGGTCAGCTGGTCTGTCGTTGACAACCGTTCGAGAATTCTGTTTTTTTCCTCCAGCTGACTTTTGGCATCGAGGATTTCTCGGTTCAGCTGCGCCAGCTTGCGGTTACGCAGCACGATGAGCAGAATCAACCCCGTAGCGATGAGGCCACCCCACACCACCAGTTCCAGATTGACCCCCTGGCGATAGGAAACCGTTACCCACTTGTTGTATAGTCGCTGACCTTCCGCCGGCCCCAGGGCCGCCACTGCCCGGTCCATGATGTCGCGCAGCAGAAGATCATCCTTGCGCACACCGATGGCCAGAGGCAGGGTCAGATCCAGCTGGCCGGAAATCTTGACACGGTCGAGCCCTTGGTCGCGAATGGCGCCACCAATGGCGGCCACCGTGCCGACAAAGCCATAGATCTTGCCCTGGGCCACCAACCGAATCCCCTCGGTAACCGTATCGACCTCGACCAGATCGATCGACGGATACTGACGGCGGAACTGCTCGGTAATGGCATAGCCCTTGGTCGAACCCAGACGACGCCCGACAATCTGCTGCACATCCTCGATAAAAATCTCCTCGTCGCGCGTCGCCACAACAATGGGCAGATTGAGATAAGGGCGGGTGAAATTGAGAAACTTGCTCCGATCTTCGGTTTTGCTGACCAGCGACAGCAGGTCACACTCACCGCAGCGCGCCTTGTCCAGCGTATCGAGCCAGCTTTTCGTCGGCACAAAACGAATCGGAATCGGCAGTTGCCGCTGCAGCAGCTCGTAATAATCGGCCGTCAGACCAGTATAATGGCCCTGGCTGTCCAGTCCCTCCAGCGGCATCCAGGCCGGATCGATACACAGGCGCAGTTCCTTTAACTGCTTCAGGTGAGCCGTCTCCTCCTCCGTCAGCACCAACGATGCGGCCTCGGCCACCGGATTAATCAGCCAGCGATGACGCAGGGCATTGAGTTCCGATTCACTCAAAGAATCGTAGGCCTTCTGTAACGCCGAGGCGAGCAGAGGAAAATCGATGCGCACACCGTAGCCTTCGCGGGTGCTGCGGAAGAACTCCGAACCAAGAATGGGTCGCGACTCCAGACCCAGCATATAATGGCTGCGGATCAGGTAAGTCAGCACCGGATTACTCGACAGGGCCGCGTCCACTTCACCAGCCGACAGCGCTTCGAGGCAAGCCAGATTGTCGTGATAGACCACAGGAACAACTTTGGGATAATGCTCTTTGAGTAAAGCATAGTGCCAGTAGCCCTCGACCACGGCCACACGGCGTCCAGCGAACTCGTCCAGTTCCCGTCCCTGTGACTCGCCTTTACGCGTGGCCAGCCCGGTATAGGTGGTCAGGAACGGCTCGGTAAAATGGGCAAAGCGGCGGCGCTCGGGGGTGTTCACCATGGCCAGCACCAGATCAATCTGACGCTTCTTCAGCCGGTCAACGCCCTCGTCCCAGGTTTCGTCCGTCACATACTCAACACCGATCCCTAGACGTTCGGCCAGCAGATTGGTCAGATCAACGGCATAACCCCTCGCCCGCCCCTTTTCGACAAAGACAAAGGGATGATAATCCCTTTCCGCGTGAGCGACAAAGTGCGAGTACTGCTTGAGGAACAGCCGCTCCTCCGGCGTCAGGGGAATCGATGTCTCCGCCCACACTAGGGAGGACAACTGCAAAAGAACCCACCAGACCAGCAGGCACCACGACAGCAGACGACTCACCCTCCACAGTCGGTCCACTGAACAACCACTATTTTTGTTTTTGCACAGGGCCAGACTCATTGAGCAAACAGACCTAACTTGCGGAGAAAACCGGAAAACTGGTCTCGGGCTGAGACCGGCAAATAAAGTACTTTCATTATAGTCAACAGTACCATCAGCAACCCGATGCGACAACTGTTTCACAGACGATAATGCCATTTCATCCGGGCATCCGGCCCCTTTTACGCTGTGCCTGGCACCATCCTCTCAATGGCGACGGCGCGACCGGGGTCCGGAACGCGAAACCGATGCCCTGTTCGCAGACGTACCCGGTGCGGAACCAAACAGCTGCTCCGCATCCTGCTCCCGTCCGCAAGCGCGCAGCGCCTCCCGGATCAGCCCGCGCTGTTCCGGCTGGTGATAGAGCAACAGAGCTTTGTGTAACCGGCGTTTGCGCTCGGAACGCTCGACAGCAACGGCCTTGCCGCTGACAGGATCGAGTCCGGTATAATACATACAGGTCGCCAGCGTTCCCGGAGTCGGCGTAAACTCCTGCACCTGCTCCACGCGCAGATGGTGGCGTTTAAGAAACAGGGCCGTCTCAACCATATCGTCGAGGGTGCAGCCGGGATGGCCGGCAATCAGATAGGGCACCAACCCCATCCGGGTTCCCTTTCGCTGCTGATGAGTCCGAAAGCGCTCGACAAAGCGGGCAAACAGCTGCGGAGAAGGTTTGCGCATGTGGCGCAGCAGCGGTTCGCTCAGCGACTCCGGCGCCACCTTGAGCAAGCCGCCGACATGGCAGTCAAACAGCTCCTTTTCATAGTGCGGCTGCACCCCGAGCAGATCGAAGCGAACCCCGGAGGCGACAAACAGATTCTTGACCCCCTCAAGCTGGCGCAGCTGGCGCAGCATGCGCACCGCAGCCGCATCACCCAATTCGAGATTGGGGCAGAACTGCGGATAAAGACAGCTCTCGCGCTGGCAGCTGCCGCAGCGCTGTTCGTCGCGCACCCGGGTGCCATACATGTTGGCGGTCGGGCCACCCACATCGCTGATGGTGCCGCGAAAAGCCGGGTCCGCAACCAGCCGCCGCGCTTCGTCCAACAGCGAATTCAACGAACGCGACTGGATCCGCCGCCCCTGATGGCGGGTAATGGCGCAGAAGGCACAGCCCCCCTGGCAGCCGCGGTGGCTGGTCATGGACCAGCGGATCTGATCGAAGGCGGGAATCGTTTCCACATAATCGGGATGAGGTCGACGCTGGAACGGCAGCGCGTAGAGGGCGTCGAGCTGAGCCGTCGTCAAAGGAGCGGCGGGGGGATTGACCACGACAAAGCGATCGCCCTGATTCTGCACCAGCCGTTTGTTTCCAGAACGCAGCTGGCGGGCGAAGGCCTCGGCATAACGAGATGTATCGCCGGAAACCTCGGCGAAAGCCGGCAACAGCTCACCGTCTACGGGGGTGCGGCTTAACCAGGCGGTTCCCGCAATCTCCTGCAGGCTGGCAATGTCCGCACCGCGGGCCAACGCCTCGACCACCTGCAGCAACGCGGTTTCCGCCATGCCGTAGAGCAGCAGGTCCGCCTTGCTGTCGACCAGAATGGAGCGCCGCACCTGGTCACTCCAGTAGTCGTAATGGGCCAGCTGCCGCAGGCTCGCCTCAATGCCTCCGATCAGCACCGGCAGCCCCTTGAAGGCCCCTTTTGCCGCCGCCGTATAGGCGATAATCGCCCGATTGGGACGAGCACCGGCCTTGCCCCCGGGGGTGTAGGCATCATCCCGCCTCAGCTTGCGCGCCGCCGTATAATGATTGACCATGGAATCCATGGCACCGGCCGAGATGGCGACACACAACCGTGGTCGGCCCATGACCTGCAACGACTGGGGATCACGCCAGTCGGGCTGAGCCAGAATGCCGACCCGCCAGCCTTTGGATTCCAGCAACCGCGCCAGCAGCGGAACCCCGAACGCCGGATGGTCAATGTAGGCGTCGCCGGAAATAAACAGCACATCCAGCTCGTCCCAGCCCCGCGCCGTCATGGCCGCACGGCTCATGGGCAGGAAATCATCCGGATTCAGCGACTCTTTTTTTCTCACGGATTTACTCATAGCGTAACGCCTCAATCGGGTCGAGCCGGGCTGCACGCAACGCCGGATACAGGCCGAACACCACCCCGAGCGCCATACTGATCAACAGCGCCAGCAGCAGGCTGAACCAGGTCACCACCGTGGTCAAACCCGTCAGGCGGCTGATGGCCCAGGGCAGGGCCAACCCCACCAGTAGCCCGATCAACCCACCACAACTGGAAAGCACCACGGTCTCGGCCAGAAACTGGCGCACAATTTCCTGACGACGGGCACCAATCGCCCGGCGGATACCGATCTCCCGCGTCCGTTCGGTCACCGACGCCAGCATGATATTCATGATGCCGATCCCTCCGACCAGCAAACTGATGGCAGCAATGGAACCCAGGACCAGATTGAAGGTCCGCTGGGTTTTCTCGGCCTGACGCAGCAGCGCCAGCGGTACATGCAGCTGGACATCCTGCTGTTTGTGGAAACGGCGAAACATGCCTTCGAGAGCTGCGGCAGCCGCCTCCACCGTCGACTCCGAGTGCATCTGCAACAGCAGCTGGCTGAGCTCGACCCGTTCACGGATACTGCTGCCGGCCATGCGGCGCATATACAGATCGCCAAGGCGCTGGCGAAACGTTGACAGCGGGATATAGATATCATCCGGCTGATCCGGGGCCTTGGCGGCACCGGCAGCCTGGCCCTGACTGCGCAGCACCCCCACCACCTCATAGTACACCCCGCCGATGCGAATACGCTCCCCGATGACTGCCGTACCGGGCAGCAGCTGGCGGGCGACCTGTTCGCTGACCACCGCCACCAGACTGGCGCGCTGTTCATCGAGATCGGCCAGCCGGCGTCCCGCGAGCAGAGGCCGCTCGACCAGCGCAAACCAGTCCGCCGTGGTCCCCACCAGACGGACATCCTGCACCTGTCCGTGAGCCTGGGCCTGCTCGCGTCGCGCTTTGAGCGGAACCAGCCGTTTCAGGTCTGGCAAGGTCTGCTGCAGGCGCTGGGCGTCGGCATAAGTGATGCCATAAACACTGAGCATCGACACCGACTGGCGCCTTTTCTCTTCGTTGACCGCTTTGACCGAGGTAGCGACAATCACGTCACTGCCCAGCTGACGGATCTGCTCCAGAGCTTCCTGACCAGCCCCTTCGCCGACGGCCAGCATGGCAATCACGCTGGCAACACCGAACACCATGCCCAGCATGGTCAGCAACGAGCGCAGCCCGTGCAGCAACAGACAGTCGAAGCCCAGACGCACATCTCGCATCAGGGCCTGCAGGACCACAGCCGGCACCCTAGTCACGAGCGACTCCGGCAATTTGGCCATCGTGCAAGGTCAGGCGGCAACGACAGCGTGCGGCCAAGGCCTCATTGTGCGTCACCATCAGCAGCGTTTTGCCCTGAGCCGCCAGATCAAACAGCAGATCCATGATCTGGTCGCCGGTGTGGCTGTCGAGATTGCCGGTCGGCTCGTCGGCCAGAACGATCGGCGGATCATTGGCCAGCGCCCGAGCAATAGCAACACGCTGCTGCTGGCCGCCGGACAGCTGCGACGGACGATGAGAACAGCGCTCCGCAAGACCGACCAGCCGCGCCAGATCCTGTGCCCGCCGCCGTGCCTGCTCCGGCTCAACGCGGGCATAGAACAGCGGCAGTTCGATATTTTCCAGGACATTGAGCTGGGGAACCAGATGAAAGCTCTGGAAGATGAAGCCAAAACGCTGCAGACGGACAGCGCTGAGGCCATCGTCGTCAAGAGCGGCCAGAGACTGGCCGTCGAGGCAGTAGTCGCCGCTGTCAAGACGATCGAGACAACCCAGCACATTGAGCAGGGTACTCTTCCCCGAGCCGCTGGCGCCCATGATCGACCAGCTTTCTCCCGCCTGAATCGTCAGATCCACCCCGGCCAGAGCGTCGACGACATGGGCACCGCGATGATAAACGCGGCGCGCCTGGCGCAGCTGGATCAGGGGAGTGGACATCAGATGGCATCCCGGCTCAGGGGCGGATTGAGCAGCACCCGCTCACCGGCTTCAACCCCGGCACGGATTTCAACCACCCGCCCATTGCTGCGTCCCAGCTCCACCGGACGCTCCGCGACGCCCAGTCCCTGCTTGACGTAGACGACTG
Organism: Desulfuromonadaceae bacterium; assembly: GCA_016936455.1. Taxonomy (GTDB): domain Bacteria; phylum Desulfobacterota; class Desulfuromonadia; order Desulfuromonadales; family Desulfuromonadaceae; genus Pseudodesulfuromonas. The sequence continues at coordinate 15,082 of JAFGXV010000016.1, read as the reverse complement.
CGCGTCCCTCGCGCAGAACCACCGCTTGCAACGGCAGGGACAGGGTCTGGTCCAGACTGGCAATCTGGATTTCCACCTGACAGTTCATCCCGGTACGCAGGCTGTCGTGCTGGTCCTCCAGGCCGACCTCGACATTGTAAAGCTTGAGATCCGGATTCAGCCAGGCGCTGGTGGCATCGGGCAGAACGGCGACGGTTTCCACCCGTCCCGCAAAAAGCTCGCCGGGCAAAGCATCCACCCGCACCCGGCAGGGCTGCCCCAGAGCGATCTGCTGCAGGTCGGATTCATGAATTTTTGTTTCCACCATTTTGGCTCCGGATGACGGCAGGTAAATCAGCTCCTGACGCTCGCGCACCTCCTGACCGGCAGCGAGCGGCTCGACGGATCCGCGCCAGCTGGCCTGGGTAGAGGTCGCATAGACCACCATGCCGGCCTGCGGTGCAACAATCCGGGTTCTGGCAATCTGCTGGCGAATTTTTTCCAGTTTGCTGCGTTCGCGCTCAAGCTTGGAGCTTTTGGCCTGCAGCTGGGCCTCGGCCTGAACCACATCGGCTGCCGCCTTGCGCTCGACACGCTGCAACGCCAGCCGGGTCTTCTCCACGTCGGCCTGCAGTTCCATCAGCTGACGCGGATGATCAAACTCTTTGAGCAGTTTCAACTCGCCACGCCGCAGATCGAGATCGATTCTGGCCTTCTGCGCGGCCAGACTGTCGGCCTGCAATTCTGTCTGCGACAGAAACTTTTCGTCGAACAGAATCCGGGACCAGGACTGTTTTTCTTCGGCCCGCCGCAGCTCCTCTTCCGCCACGGCGATCTTGGCCTCGGCCTCTTTGACCTTGGCCGGGTATTCACCCTGACGGTATTTTTCCAGGTCGCCCTCGGCAAAGCGGCTGGCCAGCCGCGCCTCCTCGATATCACTGTAAGACTGGTTTTTGACCACTTCCAGATTCTCGCGCGCCTGCACAAATTCCGCATCGGCGTTCTGCACCACAATCTGCTGATCAACTTCGCGCTCCTGCAGACTGCTGGCATCCAACTCAATCAACAGATCCCCTTTTTCGACCTGCATGCCTTCGTCAATAAGCGACAGGATCGTGGTCCGGCCTTCGACCGTATTGCTGATCACCTGCTGATCGCGGGCCTTGAGGGTCCCGGTCGCCAGAATGGCGATCTCCAGGGGACCATTCTGGACCGTCACCGTCACCTGATCCGCAACAGAGCGCTCATCGGCAGACGGCCACAGCAACACGGCCACCACCAACACCACCCCGGCCAAGGCGAACATTGTCGACACGCTCAACCCGTGACGAAATCGATTCAGACCTGTTCTCACTACAGCAATGCTCCTTCAAAGATCGCTCGTAACCAATTTCCTTCGGCATCCGGATTCAGGCTGCCGAGATCCCGCTGCAATTCCATGCCGGCAATGGCGTACTGCACCTGGGCCGCGACCAGCGCGTTAGCGGCCACGACCAGCGCATCCTGCGCTTCAAGCACATCTCGCATCTGAATGCGCCCGGCGCGCAAAAACAGATCCGTTGCCGCCACCCGGCGACGGGCGACTTCCAGTGCCTGCTTCTGAATCCGGATGGTTTCTCGGGCCTCCACAACCTGTCGCCGGGCACTGCGCACCTGGTATTTCACCTGATCTTCCAGAGCCTCGCTGTCCCGCCGGCTCTGCTCGTAGGCAATCCAGCTGTTGCGCAGGGCGTTGCGCTCCGCTGTCCGTTCCAGCGGCAGATCAAGAGTCAGCAGCGCCGAATAGCTCCCGCGATGGGGGCGTAATCGGGCATCCTCTTCCCCGGCCTGCGACAGGGTGCGGCGACCACCGGCCTGCCCGCTGCCAAGCAGTGTCAGCTCCGTCTGCAGGGCGTCCTCGGCCACGCGAATGGCACGCTGACGGTCGACGATCCGCTCCCGCGCCACCCGCAGGTCGCAGCGCTGACGCAGTGCGGTCGTCAGCAGCGACGAATCTTCCGTGGCGGCGGCCGTGTCTTCGGGCGGCTTTAGCACTCCGGCGGTGGCCAGCCCCTGCTGCAGACGCGCCAGCTCATGATCATCCAGAACAATGGCGGCGTCCGTGGGCAGGCCAAGATCCAGCTTAAAACGATCAAGGCTGTCAAGACTGTTCTGCCGCGCCCGCACCCAGCTGTTGCGCGCCCGCAGTTCGTCCTGCAACGCCTGGTCCACCTGAACCTCCGGCAGCCGGCCAGCATCGGCCAGACGACGCGCCCGCTGGCAGGCCACGCTCAGGCGCTGATAATTGTCCCAGGCCGTTTTGACCTGATTATTGTCTTCCAGTACCTGCAGATAGGTACTGGCGATCTCCACGGCAAACGTCCGTTTATAACGCTCAAAATTCAACAGCGCATACAGCACATCCCGCTCGGCCTGCTGCAGCGGCTCGGTCACCACCTCGGCCCCGGCCCCGCGCAACAGCGGAATGCGGATGCTGCTGTCGGCAACGATCCCGCGCGACATGACCCGCTCGCCGGTCAGCAACTGAACCAGATCCAGACCAACGGACAGCGCAAAAGAGGCACCGCTGCGCAACGTCTTCTGCAGGCCGCCATCGGCCTGACCGGTCAGTCCCGTCACCCGCTCGCGGCCACCGTTATCGGTGCTCCAGAGCCCTGACAGCACTCCCTGCCAGCTCGAACGAAAGGCATCCCGCTCCAGGTCGAGGGCCAGCGCGGCCTGAAACACGCCTTCCTTCTGCAACTGGTAGCTGCGACTGTTCGCAGCACCAACCTCCAGAGCCTGCATCAGTGTCAGCGTCAGGCCCGCTCCCTCCGGAGAAACCTCTTGCACCACACACAGGGCCTGCTCTCCCAGCAGCTCGCGGCGCAACTGCTGGCGCGCGGGCAGGAGGCTGAAACCCTCTTCAATCCCCAGCTGCCGCTGCTGCGCTTCAACAAGATCAATCGCCACCCGATCGGCCTGCTTCAGCACAGCGGTCGGCCCCTGACAGGCCGCCAGCAACACGGCAACAACCAGGAGAAGCATTTTTGTTAAAGGAGATACCAACCCGCCCCCGTTGATTCGTGATGGAATGAAAGTTATTAAAACTAACACATTCGCGAGCAAAATACACGCCTAACGACCCTTGACAGGGGGGGGAATACCTGAAAAAATGCGCCGGTTCTCGAAACGCCCGCTTTCACAAGAAGGAGTCCCCATGAGTACAACCGTTAAAATCGGAACCCGGCGCAGCAAGCTGGCCCTGTGGCAGGCCTACTACGTCGAAGAACTTCTGCACAAAGCAGGCATGGAAACCCGCATTGTCGAAATCGACACCCGTGGCGACCAGGTGCTGGATGTCTCCATTGCCAAGATCGGCAGCAAAGGGGTGTTTACCGAAGAACTTGAAGACCAGCTGCGCAGCGGCGAGATCGATATTGCCGTCCACAGCGCCAAGGACATGCAATCCGAACTGCCCCAGGGCTTTGAGATCATTGCCTTTACCGAGCGCGAGCAGGTTCATGACGTGGTGGTCAGCCGCGACAAAAACCTGCGTCTGGGCGACACCGGCCGCCCCCTGACCATCGGCTCTTCCTCGGTGCGCCGCCGCGCCATGCTCAAGGCCTATTATCCGCATCTCAACGTCATCGAGATGCGCGGCAACCTGCAGACCCGCATCGCCAAGATGGACGCGGGACAGTGTGACGCCATTCTGCTGGCTTATGCCGGTGTCAACCGCATGGGATACAACGAGCTGATTGTTGAGAATCTTCCCCTCGAACAGTTCATTCCTCCCGTCGGCCAGGGCAGCGTTGCGGTCGAGTCGGCCACCGCACTTGAACCGCAAAAGCGAGACATCATCCGCCAGGCCGTCAACCATCCGGACACCGAATACCGTCTGCTGGCGGAACGGGCCTTTCTCAAAACCCTTAAGGGTGGCTGCAGCATTCCCGCTTTCTGCATGGCCCAGCTCGAGGGGGACAGCGAACTGAGCGTCACCGGCGGCATGATCAGCCTCGATGGCCAGCAGATCATCAAAAACACCCTGACCGGCCCGCGCAGCGACGCCGAATCCCTGGGCCACCGCATGGCCGAACTGACCCTGCAACAGGGCGGTGCCGCCATTCTTGCCGCCATCCGCGCCGAGCGCGGTGAATAAATACAACCAGCGATTTCGCTCCACATCCCAAGCCCCGTTTCGGGGCTTTTTCATTTCTTCCTGAACAAATTTGTGGCTGTGTTAAAATGGAGAGATCCAAGATCTTGAGTAAACAGGGGGCTGCACATGAATGTTTTTCGGTGGGATGCCGTTTTTGAAACCGGGTTTTCCCGTGTCGACCAGCAACACCAGCATCTGGTTAACCTGACCAACGCTCTGGGAGAACGGATTGCCGACAACAGTTTTCGTGCGGAGGATCTCGATACCCTCGTTGGGGAGCTGGCGCAGTACGCCCATGAACACTTTGACGATGAAGAACAGATCATGCGGCAGGCCGCCATTGACACGCGCCACCTGACCCACCACCAGCAGGAACATGCTAACTTTTTCAAGGACGTCACCCTGCTGTGTGATGATCTGCGCAATAGCGGCAGTACCAGTCCCCGGCAGCTGTTTGAATTTCTCAATAACTGGCTGGTCTACCACATCCTCGGTTCGGACAAGGACATGGCCCATCAGATCCAGGCCATGCAGCGCGGGCTGAGTGCTGAGCAGGCCTTCAGCGAGTTTGAACTTACCACCGACACCGCCAATTCCTACCTGCTGCGCGCCGTTAACAATCTGTTTGATCAGGTTTCGCTGCGCAACCGCCAGTTGGCCCGCCTCAATCAGTCCCTCGAATCCAAGGTCGAGGAGCGAACCAGAGAACTGCGCGATGCCAACCAGAAACTGGAGCAGCTCGCCACCACCGACACCCTGACCGGTCTGGCCAACCGTCGTTTTGCCCTGCGCCAGCTGCAGCTGTTATGGCTGGAAGAGCTCGAGCCGACCCGGGCACTGGGTTGCCTGCTGGTTGATGCCGATCATTTCAAGGAAGTCAACGACACCTGCGGCCACGATGCCGGCGATATCGTCCTGCGCGAGCTTGCCCGACAGCTGGAATATTCAGTCCGCACCGACGACCTCGTCTGCCGCATGGGCGGCGATGAATTTCTCATCCTTTGCCCCGCCGTCAACGGCGACGGACTGCTGCACCTGGCCCAGCAGGTCCAGACGCATATTCACAGCCTTAACGTTCAGGTGCCGGGAGGCTGCTGGAAGGGCAGCATCAGCGTCGGTGCCGCCGTACGCACGCCGGAGATGACCATGCCCGAAGAGCTGATCAAGATCGCCGACAACGGAGTTTACGCCGCAAAAAAAGCCGGACGCAACTGCGTCCGGCTCGGAAGTGCATGATCAAATCAAGGGATCAGACCCTTCGATTCCCCAGCTGTTGCGCAATCTCCAGCGCGAGTTCATCCTGGCTCAACTGATTGCCATCAATGCGCAGTTCGGCGTAGCGCCGATACAGCACCAGCCGCTCCTCATACAGGGCGCGAAAACTCTGTTGCGGTGCACAGGCAATACCGCGCGTATCAAAGTTGTGAATCCGGCGACAGATCTCGTCAAATTCCACCTCGATAAAGACAATGGTCGATATCGCTTTCAGATGGACCATCGCCCGCGCGCTGTAAACGGCGCTGCCGCCGGTCGCGATCACCTGCCGTGACACATTCAACCGCAGGATTTCCTCTTCCTCAATACGGCGCAACTCCAGATAGCCATCCGCATCCAGAATGTCCTGCAGGGAACGCTGACGGTTGATCTGGATCAGGACATCGGTGTCGACAAAACCGTAGGAAAGCTCCTTGGCCAGAATAATGCCAATGGTGCTTTTACCAGCTCCCGGCATGCCGATGAGGGTCACATTCGTCTTCATCAGCGCTTCAGGTCAGTGCGGATAAAATCGGCCCACACCCAACCAAAACTGCCATTGGGCAGACGAACATAGTACCAGTCTGGTGCACTGCCAAGAATAATCAGCGCATCGCCCTGAGCCACATGCTCCACCACGGGCTGCAAGCGGCTGGGACCGGAGCGCACGTTCAACACCTCAACCGTCACCACAGCTTCGCCCAGAGACTGAGACGGCACAGCCGTCACATCCGGCTGAGGAGCGGGTGGCGCTTCAACCGGCGGCTCCACCACCATATACCCCTGACGCACCGGACGGTAATAGATGTCATTGTAGCGGGCATAGGGATGACCACCGAAATTCAGCTCGATATAGCCCAGGGGAAGATGCGTCACGATCAAGCCGATCGGCGGCCGAACAACCCGGAAGACCGGGCCAAAGGGCTGGTAGAAGATGCCTCGATGGTAATAATGCTCGCCGAAGCGGGGGCTGCGGATCACCCGCGCACGCGGTGGCAGGTGGCGCGTCTCAAAACCATACGGCGGCCGCTCCGTTCCCCAGTTGCGCCTCGCCTCGCTCTGCCCCGGGATCAACACAAGACCGCAAAGAACAACCGCGCCAACAACCCATCCAGCTACTCGTTTCATGGTATCCCTCCCCCAGCCTGACAACCGGAATCCTCTGAACTCTTTTGACCCTGTCGGCACACCCGGCTATGGCAGGATCGTTCTTCGATCATACCACAGTTCCAGTGCCACCACAGGCAAAGGTCCCAAACTGCGTATAAAAAAACGAGGCTCCAAGGAGCCTCGTCAAGAAATGGTTGATCGGTGGAAGCAGGGGCGCCGGTTACCGGCCAGTTTCTACGCCGGCCCGAACAGCTCCTGAAAAATGTCGGCCACGGTCACGATACGCTCGGACTTCCAGGCGTTGCTGCCACAGAAGATCAGTCCGCTGTCGCGGTCGCCCTTCTGGGCCCGATCCAGGGCATGGACGATACAGAAACGCTCCTGTCCAGCCTTGTAGGCGCATTTTTTCAGGCAGCCGGAGGGACAACGGATTTCTCCATCAATGTCATGGGCGCGGATCTGTTCGATGTTGCCCTTGATCGCCCGGCCGGGCAGACCGGCGGGACTCATGATCAGGCCGATATCTTCCTGGCGGCAATCCAGATACGCCTGTTTGAATGCCGGGTCCGCATCGCACTCCTCGGTGCAGACAAAGCGACTGGCCATCTGTACGCCATCGGCGCCCTGTTCCAGCGCGTACTCCAGATCGACCCGATCCCAGATACCTCCGGCGGCAATCACCGGAAGATCGTGCTGCCACTCGTCACGAAAATAGGCTTTGACGCCACGCACCGTCTCATACTGGTCGTAATCGCCACTGCCGATGTTCTCGATTTTTTCACCCAGATGACCACCGGCCGTGTCGGGATCTTCGACCACCACGGCATCGGGCAGGCGCTTGTAGGCTTTATGCCACTTGCGGGCAATCAGCTCCGCCGCCTTGACAGATGAAACAATCGGCACCAGCGCCACATCAGGATAATCAGCGGTCAGGGCCGGGAGATTAAGGGGCAGTCCGGCACCGGAAACAATCAGCTTGGCACCACCCTCGCAGCTGGCACGCACCACGTCGTCATAATTGGTCACGGCAACCATGCAGTTGGTGCCGATGACACCGTCAGGCGCGATGGCGTAGGCTTTGCGCAGCTCATCTTTCAGCGCCAGCAGATCGGCCTCAAAAAAATTGCGCCCGCTGTAGTGATCACTGTTCAGGGCCAGTCCGGCGGTCGCAATCAGGCCGATCCCACCGCACTTCGCCACCGCTCCGGCCAGACCCGCAGCGGAAACGCGCACGCCCATCCCTCCCTGGATCAGAGGATAAGGCACCGTATGTTGACCAATGGTCAAAGGCTTCATAAAAGCCTCCTTTTCTCACGAATTTTCAGTCCGGGCAATGATCCTTCCCCGGCTGGGATATGCTAGCAAAGAGGTCGCCGCATAATTGTAATAGTTGTGTAAAAGATGATTTCTTAGCGCTTGTTTTCAGCAACTTAACAATGGTACACCAGGGCCATGAAACTACAGCGTCTGACCATCAATCCCCTGCTGGCCTTCATCGGCATTCAGTGCGCCTGGATCGCCGTTGTCGCCTTCTGGATCTACTGGTTCCTCGGCAGCCATCGTAAATTCCGTACCATTGCGGAAAAATACAGTCCCGAACTGTTGCAGCCCGGTATCGACTGGCTCATCCTGCTCGAAGGCCTGCTGCTGCTCATCGTCATTCTGGTTGGTGTCTATGTCATTTTTCTCTACTGGCGCCGCCAGCTCGCCCTCAACCGGGAACAGAAATCCTTCATTTCTCAGGTCACACACGAACTGAAATCCCCGGTCGCGTCCCTGCAGTTGCACCTGGAAACCATCCGCCGCCACCCGCTGGAACGGGAGCAGCTTGATCAGTTTGTCGGCACCATGCTCGCGGACACGGAACGTCTCAACAGCCTGATTTCGAAACTGCTGACGGCCAACCGTCTGGAACAGAGCCGCTGGCGTCTGGCGCTGCGACCGACCAACCTGTCGGAATTCCTTCTTCAGAGCGCCTCGGAATGGCAGAGCCAGCAGACGCGGCCATTCCACCTGACCACCGAGATTGAACCGCAGGTGCAGGTTGATCTGGAACCCGAAACCTTTGGCATCATTCTGCGCAACCTGCTGGAAAACGCCCTGCTCTATTCGGAATCGCCAGCACAGATCGCCCTGCGCCTCACCACCAGCCCGGGACACGCGGTGCTGACCGTAGCCGACCGGGGTCATGGTATTCCGGCTGCTGAGCAGAAAAAGATTTTCCGCATGTTTTACCGTCGCGCCCAGGAGGACAGCCGCGTCAAGGGATTCGGCCTCGGCCTGTTTATTGTGCGGGCGCTGGTGAAACGCCACAAGGGTCGCATTACACTGGAAAGTGCCGGGCACAACCAGGGCAGCACCTTTACCATCCGTCTGCCACTGGTAGCCAGAATGCAGGAGCGGACATGAACAACGCACCGATTCTGCTGGTCGAAGATGAGCAGCATATCGCCCAGGGGCTGATCTTCAACCTGCGACAGGAAGGCTATCTCGTCACCCACGTCGAAAACGGCGAAGACGCCCTGATCGAACTGAATCGCAAAACCTTTGCTCTTATCATCCTCGACCGCATGCTGCCGGATGGCCTTGACGGTCTGGAGGTCTGCCGCCGCATTCGTGCTCTCGACCCCCAGCTGCCGATCCTGATGCTGACGGCCATGGGCCGCGAGCAGGATCGGATCGATGGCTTGAGTGAAGGCGCTGATGACTATCTGAGCAAGCCGTTCAACCTGTCGGAACTGCTGCTGCGCGTCCACGGCATGCTGCGGCGCAGTGCTTGGTATCGCACACCGGCACGCCTTGAGCGCAGCTACAGTTTCGGCGCCAGCCAGATCGATCTCGACAGTGGCGAAGCCAAAAATCAGGAAAGCCATTTCCAGCTGACGGAGCTCGAACTGCGCATGCTCAAACTATTCTTCAGCCATGAGGGGGAGGTCCTCAGTCGCGCCTACCTGCTACGCGCCGTCTGGGGCATGGCTCCCGACACCGAGACCCGCACCCTGGACAACTTTATCGTCCGTCTGCGCAAGTATTTTGAAAAAAATCCCGCCCGGCCCCGTCACTTTGTCACGGTGCGGGGCCAGGGCTATGTTTTCTACAAAAAGCCCTGAAAACGGTTGCACGGAAAAACGGAATCCCTATAATCGACACGGTGTTTTATTTTTTGTTTCATCAAAAAGGAGACTGACGCATGAAAGCCGTACTGCTTGACGGATTTGGTGGCCTTGAGGTTCTCAAGGTCGGAGAGATTGAAAAACCCACCCCGAAGAACAACGAAGTCCTGATCAAGGTTGCTGCCACCAGCATCAACCGCCCGGACCTGGTTCAGCGGGCTGGCAAGTACCCGCCCCCGCCGGGCGATTCCGAGATTCTTGGTCTGGAAGTATCCGGCCTCATTGAGGAAGTCGGCAGCGAAGTCACCCAGTGGAAAGTTGGCGACCGCGTTATGGCCCTGGTCGGTGGCGGCGGCTATGCTGAGTATGCTGTGGCCTACGCCAACCATGTGATGCCGATTCCCGCCAGCATGAGCTATGAAGAGGCCGCCTGTGTCTGCGAAAGCTACATCACGGCGTTCCTCAATGTGTTCATGATCGGCGAATTCCAGAACGGCGAAACCGCGATTCTTCATGGCGGCGGCGGCGGCGTCAACACCGCTGGCATCCAGCTGTCCAAGGCTCTGACGCCCGATTCCAAACTCATCGTGACCGCTCATCCCGACAAGCTTGAGCGCGTCCAGAAACTGGGGGCGGATCTGGTGGTCGACTACACCACCACCCCGGATTTCAGCGAGGCCGTTAAAGAATTCACCAACAAAAAAGGCGTTCAGGTCATTCTCGACCACGTTGGCGCCAAATACCTGGCTCCCAACATGAACTCCCTGGCCTACAAGGGCAAACTGGTGATCATCGGCATCATCAGCGGCATCAAGGCCGAGCTGAACCTGGCCCTGATGATGGTCAAGCGTCAGCAGATCATCGGCTCGGTGCTGCGCTCACGCCCGGTGTCGGAAAAAGGCGAAATCATTGCCGAGTTTACCCGGCGTGCGCTGCCCAAATTCGCTGATCGCACCATCGTGCCCATCATCGAGAAGGTGTTCTCCATCGACGAGGTGGTCGAGGCACATCGCATGATGGAAGAGGATAAGCACTTCGGCAAGATCGTGCTCAAGATCGCCGACCTGTAAACCAGAGGGCAACAGAACGAAAACGGGCCGCAGTGTAAAAGCACGCTGCGGCCCCTCTGTTTCTATCCCTGCACAAAGGCTGTCATCCCTAACAACGCTGCCCTATTCACCTTTCGCATCAAGGGTTGGTGCCAGGCAGATCCGGTTGCGTCCCGACTTCTTGGCCTGATAAAGCGCTGCATCGGCCCGCCGAATCAGCTCCTCTGGCAACTCCCCGGAGTGAAAAGCGGCCAACCCGCCGCTGACCGTCATTTTCAGGTTTGAGGTTCCGGCAACGACAATTTCCTGCTCGGCACATTGCCGTCTCAAACGTTCGGCACAGCCCAGCGCCTGCTCTTCACTCAAGCCGGGGAAAACCAGCACAAACTCTTCGCCGCCATAGCGGAACAGAATGTCATAGCGACGCAGCTCCCGCTTGAACAGTTTCACCAGCTCGACCAGCGCATGGTCCCCTGCCTCGTGACCAAACGAATCGTTGATCTGCTTGAAGAAGTCGAGATCCATTACCAGGCAGCTCAGGGGCAAGGCGAGACGCGACGCTTTGCTCACCTCGCGCTCCAGCAGCTCCATGCCATAGCGTCGGTTGGCGCAACCGGTCAGGGCGTCGGTTGTAGCCAGCTTTTCCAGCTGCTGACGCACCTGATGCTCGTGGGTCATGTCATGAAAAACTTCGACAATCCCGCTTTCGCCGGCCAGCGTCATGGGTGCCGAAGCGATCTCGAACACCCGCCCATCCGCCAAAGACATGGAACAATGATGGCTGGTTCCGGTACGCATGACCTCTTCCAGTCGGCAATCCGCACAACGCTGGTCGGACGAGAAAATGCCCCGGTGACAAAAACTGCCACGGATGTCACCAAACCAGCCTTTCATCGTCGTGTTGATTTCGCGCACACGAAACTGCTGATCAATGTGGATCAGCCCCAGACCCATATCGTCGATGGCACTGAGATAAAATTGGCCCAGACGCTGACTGTTGGCCATATCCTTCTGCAGCGCCAACAGCGTATGATCGGTTTCGCGCAGCGACCGGTAAACATAGTTGAGCAGCAGGGCCGACAGCGCCAGACTGATGGCGACCACCGCCGCGAACATGCGATAAAACTGCTGATGAGTCCGGGTCACATCCATGAACAGCACCCGATGCCCCACCTGCTGTCCTGAGACATCGGCCAGGGGTTCCGTGAGGCAACTCCACACCGTTCCGTCGGCGGCGGAAACTGTCTCACCGGGTTGCGCCCGACGGATCTGATGGCACAGCCCCTGGCAAGGTTCGCGTGAGCTGTAGATAACAACTTCTTCGTCACCTTCCGGCCAACAGCCCTGACGACCGAGCATGGCCATCCCCTGCTCCCAACTGGTCCGCTTCAGCAATCGCTTGTCAACCGTCACAACACAGTCAACATGCAGCCGTTGGTGAACCAGATTCAGGATATCTTCTATTTCCTTGCCCAGTTCAACAAAGCCGATCAAACGACCATCTTTTTTGATCGGCATCACGCAGCGCAGGGTAAAGGTTCCCAAAGGACCAAGTTCGATGCCGGCAGCAACCGCATCCCGGCGCTGCGCCTCTTTGGCCGTGTAGCGTTCGATCAGATCGCCATGGCGCTCGGGCATGTGAACACGCAACAGAGTACGGCGCTCGGGGGTCAGGAAATAGAAATGGGTAATCCGGTCATCCTCGCGCAAACGGTTGAACAGGGGACTGAACGTCTGAAACAGCCGTTCGCGGTCCTGTTGTTCGAGCAGTTGCAGCAGATTTGAATCCTGGCTGAGCGTTTGCAGCAGCGCAGCAAGCAACTGAGTCTGCTGCTGCTGAAAAAACATAACATCCTCGCTGGCGGCACTCAGAGTGCGGTGGGTCGTCGTCCTGATATGACGGTCCTGAACCAGCAGCAGCGCAGTACTCAATCCGGCAATCAACGCCACCATGGTCAGCGCCAGCGGCCACATTAACCGCCGCCGCACCAGACGACGCGGGAAATCCTGTGTCACATCATGTTCCGGAGCGTTACGCACGGATTCACTGTCCTATCAATAGGTTTAAAAACTGCCCACACAAGGCTCTGTCCGCATCGGGCTTGGGAAAGGCGCTATTTCCCGTTCTGCTCCGGCGCGACCCCTTGCGGCAGCAGCAGCCACAGCTGGCCATTGTGTTTCATTCTTCCGGCATAGGAACCGGCCTGATCGCCTACCCCCCAGAAGAAATCGGCCCGCACCCGGCCCTTGATGGCACCGCCCGTATCCTGCGCCACCATCAGACGCTGCAGCGACTGCTCGCTGTCCGGCCGCTGCGTTGCCAGATACACCGGCGTTCCCAGCGGTACATAGCGCGGATCGACGGCCAGACTGCGTTCCGCCGTCAGGGGAACTCCAAGGGCACCGGGCGGGGTGTCGGAGGCCAGTTCGAGTGGGCGGAAAAAGACATAACTTGGATTTTCGTTGAGCAGAGCCTGCACCTCCTGCGGATGCAGACGTGCCCAGGCAGCGATGTTCTGCATCGACATCTGGTCGCGTGTCATGACGTGACGCTCGAGCAGCAACTGGCCGATGGAGCGATAGGGATGGCCGTTCTGGTCGGCGTAATTCACCATCACCCGTTCGCCATCGGGCAGATTGACGCGTCCCGAGCCCTGCACCTGCAGAAAAAACAGCTCGACCGGGTCTTTGACCCAGAACAGCTCGTCCCCCTTCAGCGGGCTGCAGTTACCGTCGATCTCAGACCGCTGCCAGTAGGGCACCACGCGCTGTCCTTCGATCCGGCCCCGCAGACGGTAGCGCCCCAGTTCGGGATAAACGGAACTCAGATCGATCACCAGCAAATCGTCGGGCCGGCCATAAATCGGGTAACGGTACTGGGCCGAGGGAGTACGCCGGGCGTCGATATCCGGCACATAGTAGCCGGTGATCAGCCCGTCGCCGCTGCCGTCCTCCTGCTGCAGTTGCCAGGGGACAAAGCGCCTTTCGAAAAAGCGCCGAATGGTCGTGCTTTCTTTGGGCAGGGCCTGCGCTTCGCGACAGGGCTCCGTCCAGGATTCCCGCGTCTGGAGCACCTCACAACTACGGCGAAAGGCGCTCAGAGCCGGCACCAGATCATCCTCCTGCCAACCCGGAAGATCTTGCCAGGCGACAGCATGATAAACTGCCGGCGGCGAAACCCTGGGGGCACAGCCTGCCAGAACCAGCAGCACGCAACACAGCAGCCACAACACAGCGCCTATCCTCATGGCCGTTCGAACTCCTGGGCCCATTGGCCATAGCCCGCACGTGCGAGATCGGCGCGAGGCACGAAACGCAGCGCCGCACCGTTGATGCAGTAGCGCCGCCCCGTCGGCGGCGGGCCGTCGCCAAACACATGGCCGAGGTGCGAATCAGCCAGACGGCTGCGCACCTCGGTACGGGACACAAACAGACTGCGATCAGCCTTTTCCACCAGGGCCGTCGGGGTCAGCGGCCGGGTAAAACTGGGCCAGCCGGTGCCGGAATCAAACTTGTCGCGCGAACTGAACAACGGCTCCCCCGACACCACATCCACATACAGTCCGTCTTCTTTCAATTCAGCATAGGGATGGCTGAACGGCGCCTCGGTGCCATTGTGCTGCGTCACCCGGTAAACCAGGGGATCAAGTTGTTGCTGCAGCGCCACATCATCCGGTTTGATGAAATTCTCCCACGACGGTCGCCCCACCTCGTCGCGCCAAGCCTGACGCAGGAATGCGTCGCGGCCGGAGCCCGTCCGATAACGCTGGTAGCGCTGGGGCGAGGTGACATGAAAATTCTGGTGATAGGATTCCGCCGCGTAGAAGGGTCCGGCCGCCTCAATCGCGGTCACGATCGGCGCGGCGAAGCGCCCGGAGTTCTGCAACTGATCCAGCGACTGCTGCGCCTGGCGGCGCTGATCCTCGCTGTGATAGAAAATGGCCGCCCGGTAGGAAGGCCCGCGATCGACAAACTGGCCACCGTCATCCGTCGGATCGATCTGGCGCCAGAAGATCTCCAGCAGTTGCGGATAGCTGATCCGGTTCGGGTCAAACAGGATCTGCACCGCCTCCAGGTGACCGGTATGGCCGGAAGCCACCTCCTCATAGCTCGGATCGACTTCCCTGCCCCCGGTGTAACCGGACGTCACACGCACCACGCCGTCGCGTGCGGCAAAGGGGGCCTCCATACACCAGAAGCAGCCCCCGGCAAATGTCGCCTGCTCCAACGGCGGGCACTGCTCATCCTGCGCCTGTCCCACCGAAACCGGCAACAGCAGCGCCATCAGTCCGAGGGTCATGCACCAGCCACCACCTGCCATCGTCACCTCCCGACACCCACGTGTCCCAACAAGTCATGTACCCCCGGCAAAGCCGGGGGCTTGTTTTGTGAACCGCTCAAAGCGGTCGTTCAAACCTTGCGCCGCCTAAAGGCGG
>JAFGXV010000002.1 GCA_016936455.1 Desulfuromonadaceae bacterium | reverse complement strand
TTATAGTTGATCTCTGAGTATTTGACCAGGAAAAAGATGAGATCGACTGTGGTACAGGATTTAGAGGACGGAACGAATTGACCCTGATTGCAACCTGTCCGGTCATTGACAAAGAAATGAACGAGCGCATCGCACGTCACCGCTTTGAGAGACAGGGACGCGGATGGGAAACTCGCGAGGCACCGGAGCAACTGATAGAGGCTGTACGCCAAGCGGGAAATGAGTTTGATGTTTTACTCATCGATTGTCTGACCTTGTGGGTTAACAATTTATTTTACCGGGCACAGCAGGAAAAACTAGAAATAACTGAACAGCATATGACAGAACTGAGCAGCAGACTCGTTCGTGCTTGGCAAGAGTGCGGTAAGTCCTTGATTGTTGTCAGTAACGAACTGGGAATGGGATTGGTTCCAACGGATAGCGCATCCCGGCTTTACCGCGATTTAGTTGGCCGTTGCAATCAGACGGTCGCAGCAGCCGCGACAGAAGCAATCTTCATGGTTTCCGGTCGCCCCGTTCCCTTGAACAGGAGCTAAACATGACTCTACTGCAGGATACCATTGACAGAATCAGCGGCGGCAATGCCAACTTCCGTAAGCGTGCCAAAGAACGCCTTGATCAACTCATCATGCCGCACTGGGCACTCGGTCGTGTCATGGACCTTGCTCTTGATCTCGCGGCCATGACGGATTCGATGAGACCACCGGTCGTGCGCAAACGGATTGTGGTGATGGCCGCCGATCACGGCATCATTGAAACCGGTGTCAGCCTTTTCCCGGCCGAGGTTACGTTACAGATGATGTGCGGCTTTCTTAATGGACACGCCGGCATCAACGTGCTCGCACGCCAGTCGGGAACGGATCTGACCATCGTCGACATGGGGGTGGCCGGGGATATTTCTACACTCCCCTCTGAACGTATTCTCCACCACAAAGTGGCCGCAGGAACCAGAAGTTTTGCCGAGGGTCCTGCCATGAGTCGCGACCAGGCAATACAAGCGCTCGAAGCGGGAATCACGGTCGCTCTAGAACTGGCCGCCGAAACCGATATTTTCGGCACAGGAGACATGGGCATCGGCAACACCTCGCCGAGCAGCGCTATTGTTGCCTGCCTGTGTCGAAAGCCGGTGGAGGAAGTAACCGGGCGGGGCACCGGTCTCGATGACAAGCAGCTCCAACATAAAATCGAGATTTTAGAAAAGGCAATATCTCTGAATCGGCCGGACGCTGATGACCCTATCGATGTGCTGAGCAAGGTCGGAGGTTTTGAGATCGCCGGAATCGCCGGCCTGATCCTCGGTGCCGCTGCCTTAAGAAAGCCGGTTGTCGTCGATGGCTTCATTTCCACGGCTGCGGCACTGGTCGCCTCCCGCCTGGCACCTTTGAGCCGAGACTTCATGATTGCCGCGCACCGGAGCGTGGAATACGGTCAGGTCGCCGCCCTTGCGGATCTTGGCAAAGAACCTCTGCTTGACCTGAATTTCCGTCTTGGTGAAGGAACCGGCGCTGCCCTAGCCATGAATCTGGTGGAGGCGGCCGTTGCCGTGCTCACCGAAATGGCCACCTTCGACGAGGCTGCCGTGTCCCGGGCGGACAAATAAAAATCGCCATGCAAGCGCTGTGTGCTGCGATCAGATTCCTAACGATCATCCCGATGCCTGGCCATTGGGGCGAAGCCGAACAAAGCCTGCGCGGTAGTCCGCCATGGTATCCGGTTGTCGGCCTATTGCTAGGTTTGATCCTGACCACCACTGACATGCTGTTGCGTTGGCTGTTGCCGATGCCGGTCGCATCCTGCCTGCTGCTAGTAGTAATGATTGCCTTGACCGGTGCCTTGCATCTCGACGGATTAGCCGACAGCGCGGATGCCTTTTTCAGTCATCGTGATCGCGAAAACATGCTGACGATCATGAAAGACAGCCGCAGTGGACCGATGGGCGTGATGGCAGTCTTTTGCCTGCTGGCACTCAAACTGACAATTTTGTTTTCCTTACCAACTTCGTGGCGGGCACCCGCCCTGATTCTCATGCCTGTGGCGGGACGCAGCACCATACTGCAACTGATCGGTCTACTCCCCTATGCGCGGCCAACCGCAGGGACCGCTGCCTTTACCAAAGGCGCCGGTCGTAGGTCAAGCCTTCTGGTCGCTCTGGGCATCCTTGTGTGCGTGGCCCTGACCTTGGTTCCTATTGGCGTAGCAGTGCTCATCACTCTGATATGCGGCGCGGCCGGTTATGCTCTGGCTGCTTACTACAG
Organism: Desulfuromonadaceae bacterium; assembly: GCA_016936455.1. GTDB lineage: Bacteria > Desulfobacterota > Desulfuromonadia > Desulfuromonadales > Desulfuromonadaceae > Pseudodesulfuromonas. The sequence continues at coordinate 14,780 of JAFGXV010000002.1, read as the reverse complement.
GATCAAGATCGGCGGTTATACCGGTGATACCCTTGGTGCGGCCTGTGAGTTATCAGAAACAATTCCTGCTCTGGTTCTGCTGATATTGCTGCACCGGGGAACACTCTGATGTCCAATACTCTTCAACATGGCGGCAATCTGCTTCAGGCCACAAAATTGAGCGGTCTACCGGTGGAAGAACTGGTCGATTTCTCCGCCAATATCAATCCCCTTGGGTTCCCCACCTGGCTGCGCCCACTGATAAGCAGCCAGGTGGAATCTCTGGTGCACTATCCTGATCCCGAAGCAACGGAATTAAGTAACGCCCTGGCTGCGGACAACGGGGTATCTGCGGAGCAGGTGCTGGTCGGTAACGGCGCTAGTGAACTGCTTTATCAGCTGCCAGCAGCGCTGAAGGCCGTTCGCATGGTGCTGCCGGTTCCCTGCTATATCGATTACGCCAGGGCTGCCCTGCGAGCCGGTTGTCCGGTTCTGGAATATCCCACGTCCGCCAATGACGGTTTTGTTCTCTGTACGCAAAGTCTGTCGCACCAGTTGCGCGCCGGGGACATGGTAATGTTGGGCCAGCCAAACAATCCCACCGGTGTGCTGACGCCAGTGACGGAACTGGTCGCCCTTGCAGCAACGCATCCGCAAGTCCGATTCGTTATCGACGAGTCGTTCATTGATTTGGTTGAACAGCCGTATACGCTGCGGAGCCAGCGCCCGTTCAATATGCTCATTGTTCAGTCAATGACTAAAAGCTGGGCCATCCCTGGGCTGCGCCTCGGATATCTATTGGGTGAAGCAGAGCTGATCGCCGCGGTAAGGCGGCAGCTGCCCGAGTGGTCGGTGAACCATCTGGCGCTGTCGGTCGGTGTCCGCGCCTTGCAGGACAGAGAGTTTCTGCCACGCACGCGTGTCTATGTGGCAGAACAGCGCCGCAAATTGTTTACGGAGTTAGCGGACATTGACGGCATCAGCCCATATCCGGGACAAGCAAATTTCCTGTTGGTCAAAGTCCAGCATCCCCGCTACAACGGCACCCGCCTTGCGCAGGCCCTGCTGCAGCAGGGGATTTTGCTGCGGGATTGCAGGAATTTCAACGGTCTGGGGGAGGATTATCTGCGCATCGCCGTGCGCAACGATGCTGACCAGAAGCGCCTGATCAATGCTATGCGCACAACCTTGCGGCTTCCTGTGCTGTCTGCGTCGCCACGCAAAACCCCGGCGCTGATGTTTCAAGGGACCGGTTCCAACGTCGGGAAAAGCATCCTAACTGCCGCCATGTGCCGCATCCTGCAGCAGGACGGCATCAAGGTCGCTCCGTTCAAAGCACAGAATATGTCCCTCAACTCCTGCGTGACGTTTCAGGGAGGGGAGATGGGACGAGCTCAAGTGCTGCAGGCCCAAGCCTGCCGGCTTGATCCTGATGTGCGCATGAACCCATTGCTGCTCAAACCAAGCAGTGCCACCGGTTCCCAAGTCATCCTCTGCGGCAAAGTTCTGGAAACCATGGATTTTCGCGATTACAGCAAGCGGCGGGAAACGCTTTTCGCCAAAGTCAAAGAATGTTACGACGGCCTTGCAGCGGAAAATCAGGTGATGGTGCTGGAGGGGGCAGGCAGCCCGGCTGAGATCAACCTCAAAGACCGGGATATCGTCAATATGAATATGGCCCGTCACGCCGAAGCCGGGGTTCTGCTGGTTGGAGATATCGATCGTGGCGGGGTGTTTGCTTCGTTCGTCGGCACCATGGAGTTGCTCAACGAGTGGGAACGCGCCCTGGTGCGTGGGTTCATCATCAATCGCTTCCGTGGCGACGCCTCGCTGTTGGCCGAAGCGCTCAGCAAAACAACCCTGCATACCGGCAAGCCCTTCTGGGGAAATGTCCCCTACTTGGCCAATCTGGGGCTGCCGGAAGAGGATTCCGTCGACTTCAAGGATGGCCGGTTGGAAACACAACGGGGGACGGCGGCGGACCTCGATATCGCCCTGATCGACCTGCCGCACATCTCCAATTTTACCGATGTCGACGCCCTGCGTCTGGAGCCGGACGTACGGGTCCGCAAGGTGACGGATGTGCCGACTCTCGGCACTCCGGATGCTGTGATTCTTCCGGGCAGCAAAAACGTGATCAACGATCTGGTCTGGCTGCGCTCCAGCGGTCTGGCGGCTGCGTTGCAACATCTGGCCGATTCCGCCACTGTGGAAATTGTCGGTATCTGTGGTGGCTACCAGATGCTTGGCAAGGAGATCGACGACCCTCACGCCATTGAATCGGCGGGCGATTGCTGTCGTGGACTGGATCTGCTGCCGATGCGCACTCAGCTGCAGCCACACAAGATCACCAGCCGCTGCCGGGCGCAACATATCCCGTCCGGGGAAACCCTAACCGGTTATGAGATTCATCACGGTATCGCCAGCGAACAGGGAGCTGTAGCACTCATCACCCTCGACGATGGAACTCCGGTCGGCAGCGGTGCACCGGATCATGAGAGGATCTGGGGCACCTATCTTCACGGGGTGTTCGATGCCGACGGGTTCAGGCGCTGGTTCCTCAATCGCCTGCGACAACATAAAGGCTTACAGCCTTTAACTGAGATCCAGGCAGTTTACGACCTGGAACCGGCTCTGGATCGTCTCGCCGGGCATGTGCGGGCCTCGCTGGACATGAATCGCGTTTATCAGCTTTTGGGGCTGTAATGCCGTTTTACCTGCAAATTCTGATTGCGCTCGGACTCGATCAACTGCTGGGAGATCCGCGCTGGCTCCCCCACCCCGTGCGCGGGATGGGAAAACTGGCGCTGTGGCTGGAAAATCCGTTACGGGCCAGGCTTCCGGAACGCCGGGCCGGGATTGCTGCAGTCGTCTTGGTGGTGGGAATGACGGTCGTCGTAACCGTTGCGATTTGCAGCGCGGCCAGCCGTCTGCATCCACTGTTCGGCAATGCGGTTGCAATCTGGCTCATCTATACCGCTCTCGCCATGCGGGATCTGCGGGACCACGCCCTGGCAGTCTACCGGCCCTTGACAAAAGGTGATCTGGTAACGGCCCGCAGTCGGGCGCGGATGCTGGTCGGGCGGGATACTGAGAATCTGAACGAGGCGGGAATCAGCCGCGCCACGGTCGAAAGCGTAGCGGAAAACAGCGTCGACGGGGTGACCGCGCCGCTGCTATTCTCCCTGTTTGCCGGAGCGCCGGGGGCGCTGTTCTACAAGGCGGTCAATACCCTCGATTCGACTTTCGGCTACAAGAATGAGCACTATCTGCAGTTTGGATGGGCGGCGGCGCGGCTGGATGATGTCGTCAATTTTCTTCCCGCACGGATCAGTGCCCTGCTGGTTCCTCTGGCCGCGGTCTGTACCGGTCTGGACGGAAGGCAGTCCTGGCGAATCTTCCGGCGTGACCGCAACAACCATCCCAGCCCCAACGGCGGCCAGATCGAGGCGGCCATGGCTGGCGCTCTGCAGGTCCGGCTGGGCGGGGAAAACAGCTATTTCGGCAAAAAATCATTCCGCCCTTATATGGGAGATGCCGGAGAAACCCTACAGGCCAAACATATTCCGCTGGTGATCAGACTGATGCAGGCGACAACCCTGTGTGCCCTGGTCGCCGGGCTATTGATGATCTGTCTATGGAGAATATGGGGTGGATAAATGGCGAAGAACATCCTTGTTTTCACCGGCAACGGCAAGGGGAAATCAACCGCTGCCTTCGGCATGGCCCTGCGGGCGACCGGGCACGGTCAGCGGATCCTGATTCTGCAGTTCATGAAGTCCGACAATACGACTGGCGAACTGGCAAGCTGCAGAACCCTGGGCATCGAGGTGCGACAGACAGGCCTCGGTTTCGTGCCGAAACCGGACAATCCTGCCTGGCAGAAACATCGGGATGCGGCGCAAACGGGCCTTGCCCAGGCTCGGGCCGCACTGCAAAGCAGTGATTATGATCTGCTGATTCTTGATGAAATCTGCGGCGCGGTCGCCCACGATCTGGTCGAAGAGGAAGCGTTGCTTGAGTCGCTGCGGCAATCTTCCGACAAGGTGAACATCGTACTCACTGGCCGCGGGGCCACTGCGGCAATGATTGCTCTTGCGGATACGGTGAGCGAGATGGTTCCACACAAGCATGCCCTGGAACAAGGCGTTCCGGCACGCGAGGGGATCGAATACTGATGGTGCAAACGGCTGCCTCCAGACCACGTCTGCTGATCGCAGGAACCCAGAGTGGCGTCGGCAAATCGACCCTTTCTCTTGCTTTGGTCGCTGCCTTGAAGCAGCGGGGGTTGAAAGTCCAGACTTTTAAAGTGGGGCCCGACTATCTCGACCCGGGGCACCTCAGCTGGGTTTCGGGCCGGCCCTGCTACAATCTTGATGGCTGGATGTGTGAGCGCGGCTATATTGAAGAGCTGTTTCTGGCGGCGTCGGTGAATGCCGATATCAGTCTCGTTGAAGGGGTTATGGGCTTGTTCGACGGCAGCAGCACCGACAGTTTGAGTGGCAGCAGTGCCGAAATTGCCGCCTGGCTGCAGGCTCCGGTGCTGCTGGTTGCCGACGTCCATGGCATGGCGCGCAGTTTTGCCGCCCTGGTCAAAGGCTATCACGAACTGGAATCGCAGGTGGGGCTGGCCGGGGTGATCGCAAACCGCTGCGGCTCAATAAGCCATGCCCGACTATTGTCGCAAGCGCTGCAGAGTGCCGCCCTTCCCCCTTTGTTCGGCGGAGTGTTACGCGACAGCCTACCACCCCTTGCCAGCCGTCACCTTGGACTGGTTTCGGCCGCGGAACTCAAATTACAGGAGCAGGATATCCGCCTGCTGGCGCAGGCGGCCGAGCAGCAGCTCGACCTTGACCTGCTGCTGAAACGGGCAAGGATGGCTGAACCACTCTCATGTCATCCAAGGCGATCTCATGCAGGAACAGCGGCTCAAGAAATAAACTTGCGTCTGGCGGTGGCACAGGATGAAGCCTTTCTGTTTTATTATCCCGATTTTTTCGATCTGCTGGAGAAACTGGAAGTTACGCTCGTTTTTTTCTCGCCGCTGCGCGATGACAAACTGCCGGACAATATTGCCGGTCTGTACCTGGGCGGCGGTTATCCCGAAGTTCATGCCCAGACGTTGGCCGCTAACGACTCGATGTTACAGGCAATGCGTGATTTCGCGGCAAGCGGGAAACCCCTCTATGCCGAATGTGGAGGGCTCATTTATTTGTCGCAGGGAATCAAACAGGAGGGGCGGACATTCCCCCTCATCGGAGAGATCCCGGTCTGGGCCAAAATGCTGCCGCAGCGAAAAGCCCTTGGCTATGTGGAGGTCACCTTGGAGCAGGATTCCCTGTTCGGAGAAAGCGGAGCTGTCTTTCGCGGTCACGAATTCCATTATTCCGAGCTGACAGATTCACCCACAGGAATTGACGGCTGGAAGACCGTTTACCGGGTCAAACAGAACCGCACCGGCAATGTGTCTGCGGAAGGTTACCAACGGGGGAATGTTCTGGCCAGCTACGCCCACCTCCACCTGGCGTCACATCCCAAGGCGGTAAAGTATTTTATGCAGAAAATGAGACAATGACGGTTGTTGTGGGCGCTAATTCACAAAACCTTATATAACCGTGACGAAAAGGGAAAACAGTGAACGACAGACCATTGATTTATCAGCTGCTCGACAACCCCTTAAGCGGAGCGGAGATCGAGGAGCGTTCCTTTAGCTGCATCGATACCGAGGCGCCCGCGCATGATTTTTCCGCTGAAGAATGGCAGGTCGTGCGCCGGTTGATTCATACGACGGCCGATTTCGCCATGGCCGAACTGATCCGCTTTTCCCCACAAGCAATCCGTTCCGCATGCACGGCGCTGAAACAGGGCGCAGCGATTTATGTCGACAGCAACATGATCCGCTCCGGACTGTCCCTGCCCCGCTTGCAGCAACTCAATCGAGGATATAGTCGCGAGGCGATCCTCTGTCATGTAGCCGATGAGGACGTCGCGGAAGAAGCGAAGGAAACCGGCCTTCCACGCTCTCTGTTCGCCATCCGCAAGGCCGGGAAACAACTCGATGGCGGTATCGTGCTGATCGGCAATGCGCCGGTTGCTTTGCTGGAATTGAACCGCATGGCCGTTGAGGAAAACATTCGCCCGGCACTGGTGATCGGCATGCCGGTCGGTTTTGTCCATGTCTTGGAAAGTAAGGAGGAACTGATGGATACAGGCCTGCCTTATATCGTGCTGAGCGGGCGACGCGGCGGCAGCCCTCTGGCTGTAGCTGCCCTGCATGCACTCTGCGGCATTGCCGCTTAAACAATCAGACCGACGAGAAATCCGTGGAGAATAAACCTATGAGTACCCCGAATCCCGCCGCTGCCGCCAAACCGACCATCGTCCTTGTTGCCTTCGGAACCTCCGTCGACTCAGCCCGCAGAGTTTTCGATAACATCTATGTCCATGCTTGCCGACGCTATCCTAAATACGACATCCAGTGGGCCTTTACCTCGCGGGTAATCATCCATAAACTGAAGCAGCTCGGTATCACAACCCGTTATGTTGGCGAAGTGGTGGATGAATTACGCAGCGAGGGGGTCAGCAAGATAGCTTTTCAAAGTTTGCACGTGGTCCCCGGCCAGGAATACCGGCGCGTACTCGATCTTGACCTGAGCGGACTACAGGTGGCCTATGGGAACGCCCTGATGACCAGTGACGAAGATGTCGAAACGGTCATCACAGCGCTTGCCTCGCAAATCGATGCGACTCAGCCGACGGTCTTGGTCGCCCATGGGAACGATCATCATCCAGAATTCAACGAACGCCTGCTGACTCTGGCCGAAAAAATCGAACAACGTTATCCCCGGTTGGTGGTTGCCAGTGTCGAAGGGGACCCAGGTACCGAACCGCTTGAAAAGATCAAACCATTGGCTGCAGAGCATGGCTCCGTACGTTTCGTTCCGCTGATGATCGTTGCCGGCGATCACGTCCTCAACGATGTGATGGGAGATGATGAAGGCAGTTGGAAAAACATCATCTCGGCCAATCATGCCGAATGCGTCCCTTCACTGGGCTGGAACAAGTCCATCCTGGAAATTTACTTCGCCCATCTCGATAAAGTGCTGGCGCAGTTGGAAAGCCGATGAACAGAGATATTCGTTTCGCGAAAGAGAGGCCGTCACAACAGTCAGCTGAATCCTTCGCCCTAGCCGGGCACTTTTACGCCGTTGGTGTCGGACCTGGAGACAGTGATTTACTGACGTTACGGGCAGCGCGGCTGATAGAATCTGCAGATGTCATTTTAGCGCCGCAATCGCAAAAATCAACGCATAGTCTGGCTCTGAACGCGGCAAAGCCCTTCCTCAGCGGGCAGGAACTCGTTGTGACGCGCTACCCGATGCAACGCGACAGCAGCGCAACCCAGGCGCACTGGCGGAAGATCGCAGAGGATGTCGCGCGCCGCTGCAGCGACGGGCAGGCTGTGGTGCAGATCACCCTGGGGGATCCTCTGGTTTTCGCTACCAGTTCCTGCCTGACCGAAGCTCTGGCGGATAAACTCAATCCTGAGCAAATTCATCTGGTGCCGGGCATCAGCGCATTTCAACTGGTGGCAAGCTGCTTCCAGCGTCCTTTGGCCCTGCAGGAGGATCGCCTGCTGATCATGTCGGCGACCGATCTTGAGGCCGTTGAACAGGCTCTAGACCAATGCGAAACCCTGGTGCTGTTCAAGGCTGCCGGAAATCTGCCGGCGTTGCTGGAGTTGTTGCGCAAACATGACCTGCTGCAGCGGGCCAGCCTGGTTAGCGCCGGAGGACAGGGGAAACAGGAGCTACAGATCGCCGATCTGAGCCGCTGGGAGCCGAACGAACTCGGCTATATGACCACCATGATCATTCACCTCGGACAGCGTCCCTGGCAGGAGCAGTCAAGCTGATGAAATGGGGGATCACCACCGGATCCTGCGCAGCGCTGGCGGCCAAAGCGGCAGCCCTGAAACTGGTCGAGGGAGTCGAACCGGGTGAGGTTGAAATCCCCTTGCCGGATGGTGATCGTCTGATCCATGCCGTGCGAATTCTGGACGCCGACGCTGAAACGGCACGCGCGATTACCGTAAAATATGCCGGTGACGATCCGGATGTGACTGATGGCAACGATGTTATTGTCCAGATCCGTTACAATCAGATGGACGCGGTGCGTTTCTTTGCCGGGCCCGGCGTGGGAACGGTCACCAAGCCCGGCTTGGCCGTTCCCCCAGGAGAGCCGGCCATCAACCCCGGACCAAGAAACATGATCGTGCAGGCTCTCGCTGAAGTCAGCCCGCGCGGTTTCGACGTCACGGTTTCGATCCCGGCCGGACAGGAGTTGGCGCGGAAAACCTTTAATCCCCGCCTGGGGATCGTTGGTGGCATCTCGATCCTCGGGACCACTGGGCGGGTGAGGCCGTTCAGTGCCCCAGCTCTGCGAGATGCACTCAAATGCGCCCTCGACATCGCTGCCGCCGCCAAACTGAAAGATCTGGTTCTGGTCCCCGGCAACATGGGACACAAGGCGGCATTGCAACACTTTAGCGTCAATGCGGAACAGGTTATTGATGTCAGCAACGAATGGGGCTTCGTGCTCGGAGAGGTAGAGAAGTATTCCGTTAAACATGTTCTCATTGTCGGCCATTCGGGCAAACTCGGCAAACTTGCCATGGAGCAGTGGCAAACGCATTCGGCGCAATCGCAAAGTGCGGTTCCCTATATCGCTGCCTTGGGGAAACAGCTCTCCTTGACAGTGAGCAGCGAAATCAATACGGTCGAGGAATTGTTCATGAGCGCGCTGCAAAGGCCGGAACGGAACCGGCTTGGTGATCTGCTGGCAGAGCGGATTCACAGTAAAATCAGTGCTTGCTATCCAGGTATCCAGTCACTGGCGCTGGTGTTGATCAATCTGCAGGGAGAGATTCTCGGTCGCCGTGGAGACTTCTCCACCTGGAGCAAAACATGAACCCAATCCACATTGTCGGCTGCGGACCAGGGCATCCCGATTACCTGAACCCCGTGGCAACAAAAATCATCGATCAAGCTGAACTGCTGGTGGGAACGGAGCACCTGCTCGCCCTGTTTCCACCCGGTACAGAGAGCAGAATCGTCGTGGAAGGGTCGATGAACAGGGTGCTCGACCAATTTGAAAAACTGACCGACCAGCGTGTCTGTATCCTGGTCAGCGGTGATCCCGGTCTGTTCAGCCTGGCACGACTGGTTATCGAACGGTTCGGGCGTGACAATTGCCGGGTCATCCCCGGGATCAGTTCCCTGCAATTGGCCTGTGCCCGGCTGATGCTGCGCTGGGACAATCTGCTTATTCTCAGTGCTCACGGCCACCTGCCGGAAATCAGCAGTGAGCGACTAGCCGACTCAGACAAGACAGCCATTTTAGCGGGTTGCAGTCAGGCGGTTGCCTGGGTTGCCGAGCAGTGGGATAAACTGCCGGAGAATTATATGGTCGTCAGTTGCGAAAACCTCTCCCTGAAGAATGAACGCATCCACTATTTTGCGGACAGCACCGAGCTGAGGATGACGGAGCTGCCGTCGCGGACGATCCTGTTCCTGCTCAAAGAAGGACTTTTGGGATGAATTCGGGCACTTTTCATGCCGTCGGACTGGGGCCGGGAGATCCGGATCTACTGACCCTGCGGGCTGTCAACCTGTTGCGCCTGGCGACGCTGGTCTATGTTCCCTTTTCCCGCCTGACCAGTCAGACATGGGTGGAAGAGGCTGTCAGGCGGTATGCGGGGCAGGACTGCATGATCTTCAAGGTTGAATTCTCTCTCGGGGAAAGCTCGGCCACGCGACAACGGCACTGGCAGGCAACGGCACGGCAGATCATAGAGCGACTGCGTCGAGGTGAAGATGCCCTGTTCGTAACGCTGGGAGATCCTCTGCTTTTCTCCACCGCGATCTACCTGATCAGAGCGCTGCGCAAGCAATGGCCGGACATTCCCATCGACATCGTTCCAGGGGTCAGTGCCTATGCGCATTGCGCCGCTTTGACCTCTTTTGCCGTCGGGGAGGGAACCTTGCCGGTCACCATTATTCCCAGCGTCACTGCTCTGGCAGAGGTTCAAACAGCCATCGAACGAGGCGGAACCCTGGTGTTGATGAAGATCGGCCGCCATCTGCCGCAGATCATCAATCTCTTGGAGGACAAAGGACTGATCGAACACTCTGTTTTTGTCGCGCGAGCCGGGTTGCCGGAGCAACATGTTGAGATCGATCTGCGCAACCTGCGCGGAGCCGAGGCAAAGACTGGCAACCTGGCGATTATCCTTGTTCACAACCAAAATGGAGAACAATGAAAGTTTATTTTGTCGGTGCCGGCCCCGGGGATCCGGAGTTGCTGACACTCAAGGCACAGCGTTTATTGAAAAGCTGCAAGTACTGTATTTATGCCGGTTCTCTTGTCAGTCCCGATGTTGTCACTGAGTGTGCTGAAACAACCAAACTTTACGATTCTGCGGGGATGACTCTGGAAGAGATGGAGGAGGTCTTCATTCAGGCCAGAGATGAGCAGGAAGATCTGGTCCGACTGCATACCGGCGACCCTTCGATCTACGGTGCCATCCGCGAGCAGATGAACAGTCTTGATCGCCTCGGCATTGACTATGAGGTTGTTCCGGGGGTTAGTTCTTTTCAGGCCGCAGCTGCTGCACTGAGTACCGAACTGACGGCACCGGAAGTTTCGCAAACGATCATCTTAAGCCGTACCTCCGGACGGACCCCGATGCCTGAAAAGGAAAAACTGGAGGTGCTGGCTCAAAGTCGTTCGACCCTGTGTCTGTTTCTTTCCGTCCATAAAATGGACGAAGTGGCCAAAAATCTGGCGCGCTTTTATGGCGAAGAGTGCCCGGCAGCCATTGTTTTTCACGCCTCATGGCCTGACCAGCAGATTGTTCGCGGAACGCTCAAGGATATCGCCGCCAAAGTTGCAACGGCAGCTATTCGCAAAACCGCGATGATCGTTGTGAGTCAGGCATTGTCACGTGATATCCCGGTCTCAAAACTCTACCATCGTCATTTCACCCATGGTTATCGTCAGGGGGAAGGTCAATGAGACTCGCTGCGATCACTTTCTCGTCACAGGGGTTGAAAATCTGCCGCCAACTGCAACAGGACATGGCCCAGCTAGAGATCTATCTTCATGATTCTGTGAATGCTGAAGACGTGATCTCTTTTTCACGCGTGATGGAGTTGACTCCCCGGCTTTTCCCGAAGTTTGATGGACTGATCTATATCGCTCCCTGCGGTGTTGTCGTTCGTTCCTTAACCGGTTGTCCGGACAGTAAATACAAGGATCCGGCAATCGTCGTCGCGGATGTCGGAGGGCGTCATGTTATCAGTCTGCTCAGCGGGCACGAAGGGGGTGCTAATGCGTTGGCTATTCGGATCGCTAACATCATCGATGCTAAACCGGTCATCACCACGACCACAGAAGCGGTTAAAGATCTGATCGTCGGCGTCGGTTGTCGGCGCGGAAAAGAATCGCAAGCGATCATCGCTGCCGTTGAGAAGGTACTCGCTGACCGTCAGCTCGCTATAGACCGGGTTCGTTATATTGCAACCGCCAGTGTCAAAGCGGATGAAGCAGGCCTTATAGCAGCCGCTGAACAGCTTGATATTCCTCTGCGGATCATCCCGGGAGACGCGATCCGCGCATGCCATTTTGATTTTAGCAGCTCTGAATTCGTTGAGCGGAATGTCGGCTTGCCCGCCGTTGCTGAACCGGCGGCACTGCTGGCTGGATGGAGGACATCATTAATCGTACAAAAGCAGGCTCTGGACGGGATCACCGTCGCAGTGGCCAGGGAAAACTGTTCGTCATTGGCATAGGCCCCGGCAATCCGCTGGATCGGACCCGGCGTGCCGAGCAGTCTATCGCCGCCTGTTCGCTGGTTGTCGGCTACACCCCTTATGTTGACTCTCTCGCCGATCTCTACTCCGACCAGGAGCTGTACACGTCCGGCATGCGCCAGGAACTGCAACGCTGCCGTTATGCCTTGGAACAGGCGGCCCAAGGACGAAACGTAGCGCTGGTGTCCTCTGGCGATGCCGGGATTTATGGCATGGCCGGGCTGGCCATGGAGATTGCCGCAGCTCAAAAGATCGAGATTCCCATCGAAGTGGTTCCGGGTGTGACTGCCGCCTCAGCAGCAGCTGCGCGGCTGGGTGCACCGCTGATGCTCGATTCAGCCATCATCAGTCTGAGCGACCTGCTGATCTCCTGGGGAACGATTGTCAAACGCTTGGAAGCGGTCGCCGCCGCCGACATGGTTGTTTCCCTGTACAACCCGCGCAGCAAAAAGCGGGTTCTGCAACTGGAACAGGCTGCCGAGATTTTCCTGCGTCATCGGCCTGAAACCACACCGGTCGGCATAGTTACTTCTATCGGAGAGGGAACGGAGACCCTAGTTTTCAGTGACCTGGGACACTTTCTTGGTGAGAAGATCGGGATGAGTTCGCTGGTGATCATCGGCAACAGCACGACCTGCTTGATTGGCAGGCGGATGGTCACGCCGCGGGGCTATGGATTGTGATTCTGCTGTTCGGCGGCACTGGAGAAACAGCTGAGCTAGCAACCGCCCTGGCCAGCTTGGGCCAACCGGTACTGGTGTCGACAGCGACGGATGTGCCACTGAATGTAGGCAGCCACCCGTTGATCGAACATATTCGTGGTCGACTGGATGAGATCGCCATGCTGGCCTTGGTGAAAAAGATGGCCATCCGGCTGCTTGTTGATGCTGGGCACCCTTTTGCGGAACAACTTCATACAACCGTTGCCCAAGTCGCCAGTTTGACGCGTATTCCCTGTCTCTGTTACCGGCGCGCCTCCCTGAGTGCTTCTGGACAGGGGCTATATTATGTGGACAGTCACGAAGAGGCAGCCAAGCTCGCAGCGTCCTTCGACAAAACGATCTTGCTGACCACCGGCTCACGCAACCTTGAACCTTATGTTGCAACAACAAAAGCGCGCAGTCTTCCCCTGTACGCCAGAGTGCTTCCCCATGCCGAGTCAGAGGCGGCCTGCGAAGCAGCAGGGCTTGCGAAAAAGGCGTGCATTTTCGCGCGTGGTCCCTTCAGCGTCGAGCAGAACCGTGATCTGCTGCGCCGACTTGGAATCGGCGTAATGGTCAGTAAAGACAGCGGTATCTGCGGCGGGGTCGAAGAAAAACTTAAAGCGGCCGCAACGGAAGAAGTTATGGTGGTGATGATCCGGCAGCCTGATTCGGTTCATAATGGATGTCATACCTTTACCAAAGCAGCCAGTTTGCTGGTAGAGGCTGAGCTTTTGTTATCCAAGCTTAACCCCTCCCGCCCCTAGCAGTCTGTCGGACTTTTGGTCCGTAAAATGATAAACTCGCCGGGAGTTGAAAATCCCTGCGAAGGTGACGTTTCCATGAGTGATATCTTCCGCCAAGTTGATCGAGACACGCTCTTCCTGCTGCCGCCATCGATGGAGGATTGGCTGCCCGAAGGGCATCTGGCCCGATTTGTGGTCGAGATCGTCGGACAGCTCGACCTGACCGCGATCAAATCTGCCTATGCCGGTCGCGGTTCCAAGGCCCATCATCCCGAGATCTTGCTGGCGCTGTTGTTCTACGGCTATGCAACGGGGGTTTTCTCCAGCCGTAAACTGGAGCAAGCGACCTATGATTCCGTCGCTTTTCGCTATATCGCCGCAAACGATCATCCCGACCACGACACCATTTCGACGTTTCGCAAGCGGTTTCTCTCCTTGCTGGAACCGCTGTTTGTTCAGATTCTCCTGATCGCCCAGCAGATGGGCTGCCTGAAGCTCGGCAAAGTCAGTCTCGACGGCACCAAGATCAAGGCCAATGCCTCCAAGCATCGGGCTCTGAGTTGGAAATACGCCGTCCAGCTCGAGGCTCAGCTCAAGGCTGAAGTCAAAGAGCTGTTACAACAGGCCGAAGAGGCCGATAACAGCGAGTTGCCGGACGGTCTGGACATCCCCGCCGAACTGAAGCGTCGCGAAGAACGCCTGAGCGCCATCGCTCAAGCCAAGGCTGAAATCGAACGCCGGGCCGCGGAACATCACGCCGAGGAGCAGGCCGAGTACGAAAACAAACTGGCCGAACGCAAGGCGAAAGAACGAGCCACCGGCAAGAAGCCCGGCGGCAAACAGCCCAAGCAGCCCGTTCCGAGGCCGAGGGACAAAGACCAAGTCAATCTCACCGATGACGAATCACGGATCATGCCGGTCTCCGGTGGTGGCTTTGAGCAGTGCTACAACGCTTAAGGCCAGTGTCGATATTGAAACCATGCTAATTGTTGGCCAACACCTCAGCCAGAACCCCAATGACAAACTGGAAATCGCACCCGCCCTTGAAGCATTAAAAACCCTCCCCGCTCAACTGGGGACGGTGAACAGCCTGCTGGCCGATGCCGGGTACTTCAGCCAAGCCAACGTCGAGAGCTGCCAGGGAGAACAAATTCTTCCCTTCATCAGCGCCCATCGCGACAAACATTACCCGAGTATTAAAGAGCGTTTCTCCGAACCTGCCCCCTTAGCCGAGACCGCCGATGCGGTCGAAACGATGAAGTATCGGTTACAGACTCAGGCGGGCCGAACTCTTTATGCCAAACGAAAATGCACGGTCGAGCCGGTGTTCGGCCTCATCAAGGCAGTCATGGGATTCCGTCAGTTCCTCCTTCGCGGGGTGGAATCCGTTCGCGGTGAATGGAACCTGGTATGCATGGCCTGGAATCTGAAGCGGTTACATGCCCTAATGGCCTAAAACCGGCCGGGGCTTCTGTTTTTGT
>JAFGXV010000015.1 GCA_016936455.1 Desulfuromonadaceae bacterium | reverse complement strand
TGAACCTTAATAAGGCCTCCCAGGATCGACTGCTGCTCAAAGAAAACGTGGCATGAAAATGCGACAACTCCCTTGACAACGACCGCCCTGCCGGCAGCACAACTCCTGCAGGCAACGTCACAGAGCCGGCCACGGCCGATTCCGATCAGAGCCCTGCGCCGTCTTCTCCCCGCTACCCGCCTTCCAAAAGCCTCGCAGCCCAGCAGGTCAGCGAGCGCGTTGCCTCGGCCATCGACAGCCTGGTCAGCGTAAAAGCCGGCGTCACCAACGGTAAGCCCGACAAGCAAACCTTGCTGGAGTGGATCACACAGCAGCGGCAGCAGCATCCCAGCCTGAGCTACACCGCCATGGCCTCACTGCTGGACCAGGCGGATATCCCCACCCTGGGTGGCCGGCAAGGCTGGCACCGGGGCTCCGTCCGCAATCTGGTGGCCAAGGAACAACAACCCCGAACAGAGAGCGACTCGGCCCAGGAGCCGGAGTAAAAAAGCAGGGTAGGGCGGGCGATCGTCTGGCGGAGGATTGGCAGGGGGCTACGGAGAAGCCAGATAAAGACGAGAAGGCGCCAGTTACCGGGCGCCTTCTCGTGGCAGGGGTGGGAATGTTTTAGATGAAGCCGCGAAATCCCCAGATCAGCAGGGGCAGGGCAGGAGAGTCGATGAAAGAGACAGGTTAGAGGTTGCCGGCAGGTTATCTGCCGTTTAGGCCTTTTGCGAGACCCTGCCTATAAGATCGTCTAACAAAGAAGGTAAGTTTGAAAGTTGATCTACATTTCCAATGGCTTATTTAGTCAATCGCCATGTCTCTCCCCTGAATGGTCTGCGCTATTAAAAAATCCATAAATTTCAATTTTTCTCTTTTTTCCTTAACTGACCTCCTGAACCGAACCAATCGTTATGTAGGAGCATAGAGATGCCCTCTAGCGCACCTGTTTTTTCCTTTTACCCAGGAGGTTTTATGGAAATCTTTTTTTTCTCTTTTTTTTTCCTTAACTGATCTCCTGAACCGAACCAAGGTTTGTATAGGAGCAGAGAGATGTTCTCTAGCGCACCTGTTTTTTCCCTTTTACTCAGGAGGTTTTATGGAAATCACCAGCATCACCACCCTCTCAGTCACCCAGTTACAGTCGCGTCTAGCTCAGACCCTGCGCTGGGCTTCCAGGACCAGGCAGGCCATTCTGTTGACCCATTGGCATCAGCCGACGCATGTAATTCTGCCATTGGCGCACCTGCCCGCGTCGATCAGACAGCTGCTTGAGCAGTTGCCGCAGGAGGCTGACGAGATGGCGCAGGAAACGCTTTGCCCGATGGGAGGCTGTGGCAACGGTCTGCATACGGCGCATCGGGGTGCCTTATGATGTCGCCGCTAGCTGCGAATGATCCAGCTCATTGCCGACAGGCAACCAAGCCAGAGATTGAGCTTTTGACAGATTTGGAAAATCCCGAGGTCTGTGCGGCTCAGTGCGACGACAGATGCGCATCGGCGGCGGCGAGGTGTTCTCCCCTCCCAAGCCAGGAGATTCGCCATCAGATTTTTCTGTTGGCCTGCCGGTGCGGCGCCCTTGAACCTCAGGACGATCCGGACCGGATGATCGACACCATCGCCTGGCTGTACCAGGATCTGGCGCCGAAGGGGGCCATGCAGACGCTTTTGGCTTCGCAGATTATCGCGACCTATCTGGTTCTGATGCGCCAACTGCATAAAACCACGCAGGAGGCGTCACTGGCGGCGAACAATATGCGCGTCAATATGGCCACCAAGCTGATGCGGGCGTTGAATTTACAGCTGGGACTACTGGCGACGCTTCAGGGCGTGAAGATGCAGAGCATCAAGGTGGAGCATCTGAATGTGTCGGGTAATTCGGTGATCGGCATTGGTGGCCGGGTGGACCAGGGGAGGTCGTCGCAATGAGGTCTTATACGGAGAAACAAGCCCATGCGCTCGATCTGGCGCGGACAACGCCGCGCTGTGGGGCCAAGACGCGACGGGGCAAACCCTGCCAGGCGCCCTGTGTTGCCAAGCCGGAAGGTGGGTACAAGTCACGTTGCCGCATGCACGGCGGGGCGGCGGGGTCCGGAGCGCCCAAGGGCAACCAAAATGCGCTGAAACACGGCTTTTATACGGCCAAGGCCAAACAGCAGCGGCTCCTGATACGCCGGTTTTTCAAGGAGTTGCAAACATCCACTACGGTGTCCGACGAGGTGCTCTTCTCCCTTGTGGACGCTCTTTCCCCAGGAGATTTAACCACATGACCAGCTATGACGCAAACCATCCCATCTATGACGAGGCCACCTGCACCGGAGAAAGGGGCTCACAGGAGGTCGCGCCAGCGAAATACGCCGCAGAGCAGCCTGAGCCGCAGCTTTCAGGGCAGTCTCAAATACCGGAAGGCGCGGACCCGCCTCTGTGCGGCGGCTGCCCGGACTATTGCTATCTCTCGGCTCCCGACAGTGATCCGGAGAATCCGCCACCGGGTTATGCGCCCTGCCTGCACGCCTATGACAACGATCCCTGGCTGGGCCTGGATACCGAGTGTGACTTTGATCCGGAGGAAGACGAAATGGATCTTGCCATGGCGTCAGAAATCGCCGAACGAGAGGACTTTGACTGGACGCATTATCTGTAAACGGGGGCCGTGGCCCGATAGCAGCTGGCCGGAAAGTCAGCACGACCGGCCGTTTGATCTAAACCCGAACCTTGGACATGTCTCTTAAACCTCTTAAACAGAAAGGATTTTCATCATGGGCTATTCATACCCCGAGCACGCGAAACTTCTGCCCTTCTGCCAGGGCGCACCGAGATCTCCCCATCCGGACGCCTGGCTGGTGGGGATTACCCAGATTGCTCATCATTTAGGCACAAACACCCGCCAGGCCCGCAAAAAGATTGCCTGCGGCGAGGTCTTTGCCATCGAGGTAAACGGTGTTCTTTACGGCAACCGCACCTGGTGCCCGAACACCTGGTATGCCAGCTGTGCGGCGGACCCGAATGATCCGGGTTTTCCTCTCTCTCGTGCGGTGGCACCACCGAACCGGATACCCTGGCATTGGCGGTACTGACACCCAACAGGAAGGGTCTTCCGCCGTCTGGGGTGAGAAAGGGGGGTTGGATGGTGCCGATATGATCTGGGTATGACGTCGTACAGGGTAGGCAGGTGGGTAGAATCATCAAGGATTACATCTGTTTACAGCATTTATGCTAGTCACTAAGTGAACGGAGATAAACCGAATATGAAAAAGTCAAAAAAAGGTATGGGTTGCTCAGTTATCGAACAGCAGTTTTCTGATTCGGGATGTTTGAATGGGAACTCTGTTCAGGATCGGCGAAATCACAGTACACAAACTTAAAAATCGTGAGGGCTATCAGAGGCTATATCGTTGCTCCGGCCCGACCTGCTCGGCCTGCAAGGGAAAAGCTAAGCGGACGGTGGGTGAGATTCAGTTTTGTTACGACGTTGGCCGGCGTGGGATAGGCTACTTCGTCGTGGAGCAAAACTCCAAGCCCGGAAGCCTGTCCTACGAACTCGTGTTTCAAGGAAAACCCTGGCCAATCTTGCCTCAAAGGGGGCATCGGTTCCTGTCGCAATGCGTATTGGCAACAAAGTCGCTTACGATGTCGTCGAGTTGATCGATTGGCTACGTCAGCACCTTACTAACGAGAAGAAAGGAAATTAAGATGACTTTTAATATTGAGACGTTGGCCCTTCCGCAAGACTTTCAAAATATGTCTGGCGCGAAAAAACTATGGACCACAATCCCGGTGCGCAAACCCGGTAAAACAGAATTTTTCCGGGTCCTGGACGATGATGCCTATACCCTTCGGACTGCCATCATCGAATTGAAGGAAGAGAGCGAAACCTACCTTGTCGATGGTGCTCTTCTGAGTGACCTGTCAGAGTTTATCGTTCCGGTACAGGTTGTTGTCGCCCTCACACGGATGGGCTCATTGATGGTTTGGCCGCTTAAACTACCGCAGGAGCGGCACAATGCCTGGCACGCTACCGCGCTCCAAGCAGCCGAGCTCGCCAAGAAAAAATGGATCTGTATGCGGGCCAATATGTCTGCCGGCTGTTATGACATCCTGGAAGCAACTGCTGCCCTGCCGGAGCCGGAGTTCCCGACAGCGGAACTGTCTTTTGAGCGGATGCTGGAACTGGCCTTCGCGAACTATTACGTCAACAGCCTCAATCACCCGCTTATTCGGCGGCTGACCGGCCAAGTGTAGTATGGGACTGAATAATTACTCTAACATCTGGTGCCTGGACTTTGAGTTCCGGGCACCAGACGGAGAGCGCCCTGCGGTTCGCTGTCTGGTGGCCATTGAATATCATTCTGGGCAGACGATCAGACGCTGGTGCGATGAATTGGGTGAGACGCCACCGTTCCTGATCGATGAGTCGACCCTGATCGTTGCCTATTACGCCTCGGCTGAAATGGGCTGCTTCTTATCATTGGGGTGGGATCTGCCGCCAAATCTCCTCGATCTGTATGTCGAGTTCAGGCGGAAGCATAACGGACTTTTTCTCAAGGCCGGATCGGACCTTAACGGTGCGCTTATCCAATATGGCCTGAGTGTGATCCCGGATAAGCAGGAGATGCGCGAACTTGCCATGCGCGAAGGAGACGTTTACTCAGAGCAGGAAAAGTCTGACTTGGTCGCGTACTGTCAGGCTGATGTTGAAGCTCTCATCCACCTCCTTCCCAAGATGGAGGAGAGCATCGACTGGCCTCGGGCCTTAGTGCGCGGCAGCTATATGAAGGCCGTCGCGGTCATGGAGTACAATGGGGTGCCGATCGATACCGAAATCCTCGAACGACTCCGTGACCGCTGGAACGATATCCGGCAGGATTTGATTGCTGAAATCGACCAGGATTACGGCGTGTACGAAGGAAGCGTCTTCAAGGCCGACAGATTTGAACAGTGGCTGACGCAACAAGGGATCGCCTGGCCGCGACTTGAATCCGGTAAGCTTGATCTTAAAAGTGATACCTTCCGTGACATCGCAAAAGGTCACCCCGAACTTGAACCACTAAAAGAGCTGCGCTATTCCCTTTCAGAGCTGCGCCTGAATAAGTTGGCTGTGGGACGGGATGGCCGCAACCGTTGCCTGCTTTCTCCCTTCCGGGCAAAAACCAGCCGCAATCAACCCAGTAACAGCAAATTTATTTTCGGTCCTTCGGCCTGGTTGAGAGCGCTGATAAGGCCGGCCGTCGGCTATGGTCTTGCTTATATTGATTGGAGTCAGCAGGAGTTTGCCATCGCTGCGGTCCTAAGCGGCGACGCGGATATGCAGCAGGCGTATACCTCTGGCGATCCCTATCTGGAATTTGCAAAGCTCGCCGGGGCCGTTCCCCCAGAGGGAACCAAAGACAGCCATCCTAAGGAGCGCAAGCTTTTTAAGAACTGTATCTTAGGTGTCCAGTACGGCATGGGTCCCGAGTCTCTGGCCCAGCGTATCGGGGAGCCGGTGATTAAAGGCCGCGAGCTGATCCAACTCCATAAAGAGATATTTCCCGATTATTGGAAATGGTCACAGGCTGTTGTCGACTATGCCCTGACCAGCGGAACTCTCTTCTCGACCCTGGGCTGGTCACTATCCATCAATAGTCAAGCAAATCCTCGATCCCTGGCAAACTGGCCCGTCCAGACCAATGGAGCCGAAATCCTGCGATTGGCGGTGATTCTCATCGTCGAGACTGGGATCGCGGTCTGCTGCCCTGTCCATGACGCGATCCTGATCGAAGCCCCACTGGAGCGGCTGGACGAAGATATCCGCACGGCCCAGCAGCTGATGCAACAAGCAGGGGAAATGATCCTTGGCGGGTTCAAGCTCCGCACGGACGTCGACCGTGTCTGTTATCCCGAGCGGTACATCGATGAGCGAGGGGAGAAGATGTGGGAAAAGATGATGAAATTGTTGAGTGCGTTCGACTCCGAATGACAGGGTATGCAGGCCTGCAATGCCAGGTATGCAGGCCTGCTTGACCCGGTCCCATTATATGAATAGTTATTAGAGTTAACAATATAAGACAGATGTCTCAGGAGGATTCCCGATGGGGAAGACGATGATTGTCGATGACATTGAATGTGAACAAGTTGAGTTTGGAACCAGAAAAAGGGAACCCCGACAATTGTATGCCACCATCCCCCTCGACTGGATCAAAGATTTACCAGGAGAAAGCAGGAAGGTCAAGCTCATCACAATTCTCTGGTGTTACAGCAGCTTAAAAGGTGGTGGGTGGTTCTCCTGCGGGAATAAAGTGTGTGAACGGTATGGGATTTCGCCGAGCCAAAAATCTCGAATTCTGGCATCACTTGAAAAGTCAGGCCATCTCGAACTGAAGCTTAGCCCAGGGAAAGCCGTTCAAGTGAAACTCACTAAACCATTAGGGTGGAAGTAATTTGGCTTATATATAGCGGCGTCATTGGTGCGTTTTTTGGTAAAAGTGAACAGGACAATGTGCTCGTCTTAAGACGTACCTTCAGCGCCAGCCTGGGATTTGATTCCACCGACGAATGGATACTTATACCTATCGATGTGAGCGTACCTCCGGATGCGTGGAGTGAGCTCATGTCCCGATACTTTGAACTTTTACATGCCTTTATGGCTAAGAGGAGATATCTCATGTCCGTACAGAATTTAACCACCGCGTTTCTCTCCACCCTGGATTCCTGCCCAGCCGCAGCCGGCCGTATCGAATACTGTGATACCGAGCTGCCGGGCTTCTTTCTGGAGTATCGGACCAAAGGAAAGGGGACCTATTACTTCCGTTACCGCAATCGCGGCAGCAGAGCTCGCCAGATGCGCTTGGGGAAACTCGGCGAAATCTCTCTTGCAGACGCCCGTGCCAAGGCGTACCGGCTGCATCAGCAGGTCAGTGCCGGAGAGAATCCGCAGCACCAGGGTTCCGGCGAAATGCCCAGTCTGGCACAGTTTGTCCGGGAACATTACCTGCCTTACGCCAAAGACCACAAACGCAGCTGGTCCACCGATGAAACCCTGCTGCGCCTGCATCTGCTGCCGGTTTTCGGCGAAAAGCCCCTCGATCAGATCCAGCGACAGGAGATCGCTACTCTCCATCGGCGCCTGAAACAGCAAGGCTATGCTGCCGGAACCTGCAACCGGATTCTGGTGCTGCTGCGCTTTCTCTTCAACTGTGCCCGACGCTGGGATATTTTGCCGGCAACGACCACCAATCCCTGTAGCGGCATTCCCGCCTTTGCCGATCGTGGTGCTCGCGAGCGCTACCTCAGTGATGCCGAGGTCAAACGGCTGCTGACCCAACTCGACAAAAGCCGCCATCAACAGGTCGCCCGCATCGTCAAACTGTTGCTCTACACCGGGGCTCGCCGCTCCGAGATCGTCAACGCCCGCTGGGAGTACATCGATCTGGAACAGCAGGTGCTGACCGTTCCTCTGTCCAAGTCCGGCAAGCCCCGGCATATCGCCCTGCCCGATGCCGCCGTCAAACTGCTGCGCGAGATCCCCCGCCAGGCCGATGTGCCTTGGGTCTTCCACAACCCCAAAACCGGCAAGCCGCTTGTCTCCTTCTACTGCGCCTGGAATAGCCTGCGCAAGGCCGCAGCCATTCCCGATGTGCGCCTGCACGATCTGCGTCATTCCTTTGCCAGTTTTCTGGTGCGCTCCGGCCGCTCCCTCTACGAGGTGCAGAAACTGCTGGGCCACTATGACCCGAAGGTCACCATGCGTTATGCCCATCTCTCCCCCCGTTCCCTGGTGGACGCCGCCAACATCGCGGCCCAGATCATCGGCGGGTAGGGTGGTGACTGCCGCTATCCTGACCCCATCTACGGCAACACCCCTTGCCTGCGGCCTTCTCATCGGGTTCTGTCACGGCCGA
The DNA here is from genome assembly GCA_016936455.1 of Desulfuromonadaceae bacterium. Taxonomy (GTDB): domain Bacteria; phylum Desulfobacterota; class Desulfuromonadia; order Desulfuromonadales; family Desulfuromonadaceae; genus Pseudodesulfuromonas. The sequence continues at coordinate 10,672 of JAFGXV010000015.1, read as the reverse complement.
AGAGAGAGCGGCCCAAGAGATCCTCCGCAGGACCAGAGCCCCTGACAAACAACCAGCAAGGCAACGCCGGGGACTCTGGTCATCGGTTCCTCTGGGTCGAAGGATGCGGGGAGCGGCTGCAGCGCCGTTTTAGCCCGTCCGGCCCAAGGCGGGGTTCAGCAGAAATCCCTCCAGCAGACCAAACAGCGCCGCTGGCAAATCGTCAACCCGGTCAATCACGCAGTGCTTTGGCCAGAGCCGTTTCACCGCGTCGGTCTGCAGACCAATGGCGCCAATCTCAATGCCGTCGCGTTGCAGCCGCCGTGTCGCGGTACCCGCAGACTCCACATCGTCCGGGTATCCATCGGTGATCAGCAGAAGCAATTTGCGCGGCTGCGGCTGGCCCAACAGTGCTGCCCGGGCAAGCCACAGGCCCGTCGCGGTCGGGGTGCTGCCTGAGGCCCTGAACGCAAACCACGGCGCCTCAGGTCTCTCCCCGAAATCAGCCAGCAAGCGCAGACGGTCGTCTTCCCTGCCGGCAAAGACGGCCGAAGCGGCGCTCACCCCCGCCAGGTGGTACAGCGTCCGGTGCAGGGCGAAGGCACTGGCGTTGGCCACGGCGCTGAGGCTCTCTCCCTGCGGTGTTCGGGTCAACATGCTGCCCGAGCCATCGATCAGCACAAACACAGCGGTGTTGAGCGCGCTGACCTCCTCCTTCTTCCGAAAAATACGTGGGTCACCCAGGGACAGGCGAACCAGCCGCCGGGTATCCATCCGCCGACCCGACTTTGCCGCACTCTGGGCACGGCGCTGCTGAGCCTGCAGCAGGGTCAGCAACCTCGACCGCAGGCGCGAACAGACCCGTAAGGCTTGCGCTTCATCCACCGGCTTGACAAAGGGTTCCGGCCCACTGACCCGTTCCGCTGCCGGCAGTAGGGGAATCACGGCACAGAGCTTCTGAGGCGTTCGTGCCGAGAGATCATTCAGATCTTGCAACAGCGCGGCGCTGCGATCCCCGTAGCCACCCGGACGACCACTGCCGCCGACAAGCATCTGCTCCAGCTCTTCAGGGCCTAAAGTCGACCGCTGCAAATGGGCCTCCCCGTCAGAACACTGACAATCTGCAGCCTGCTGTCCGCCGGGAGAGGGACTCCCGTCAAGAGTTTTGAAGATGGGCGAGGGCTGGGCCGCCGCTGACGCGCCGGCGAACTCTGTCTGGGAGACCTCTTTTGCTGCAGACGAAGGCGGTAACTCACCCGCCGCCGTTTCCTGCGGCTTCTCCTGCGCCACCTGCTTGAGGCGCTCAAGAATCCGCTCGGCCAGCGACCGGGCCTCTTGGGTCGATGTCAGGGCGGCAAAACCCGGCTGCAGCAAAGACTCAAGATCGACCATAAAGGCCTGGCCCAGCTCCTGCTCCAGCAGGGTGCGGCAGCGATCCTTTAGCGGCGTCACCCCGGGGTAGAGCAGGATTTCTCCATAGCCGTAGGTCAGAACCCAGCCGAGCAGGGCCGTTGCTTTATCCCTGGGCAGCAGATCGTCTTTGGCAAGATAATGACGGGTTACCGCCTCCAGGTCATAGCGGGTCCCGGGCCGCTCCTTCAAGGTCAAGGCCTCGACCCGCACATCCTCGATAATGTTGGTCAGTTCACCCACCAGGCCGGCAGGACACTCCCCCCGGGTGTATTTCTTGTGCGCCACCTCGTGAAACACCAGGCCCGTCATCAGCATCCGGCCAAGGGGCGTGGTCGGCATCCGGGCGATGTTGATGCGGCGGCCATCACTACTGCAGTAGGAAGTCTCACCACTCACGGTGAGGGTGAGATCGGTATCCTTCCCCAGGGTCCGGGCCAGCCCGGCCAGTTCGGTATCGCGAAGCATAAGCGTATCCTTTCAGGGTAGCGGCGCATCCAGCGCCAGGATTGAAGGTTGGGGAGTAAGGGAGGTTAAAAACGGTTGCCGGGGCCGGCTGAGCTGCCGAGCCTCATGGCAAGCACAAAAAAAGCCCCGCAACCAGCAGGCTGCGGTGGCAGCGAACGGGTGCGGGGCTTCAGAGGTCGTTTAGGGTCAGAGCAGAGCAGGGCGGGGCGGTCTTAAGCCCTTTGCCGCCTGAGGGTGTTAGGTGCGCGACAAGAACTCCCCGGCGTTCGAGGCCGGTTCCACAGCTTCCCAAGCAAAACCTGTAACATTTCGGCTGGCCGAATCAAAATCAATGCCGATCAGGAGAATCTTTTTCCCCTCGGCCAAGTATTTTTGCTGGTAGTTGCGCTCCTTGATCTGCGCGAGCGCATCACCACTGCCGTCAACCTTGAACTCCAGAATGTAGATGACGTCGCTCAAATGGATGGTCAGGTCAATGCGGCCGGTGCTGGTAACATCTTCGGCGACAAGATCGAGGCCCAAGCTGGCCAGATAGGCGTAGATGACGCTGGCGTAATAACCCTCGTAGCTGCCGATGGTGTTGTTGACGTAGTTGTTGTAGGGAATCGCAGCGAACAGGGAGGTAAGGGTCTGTTTGAATCTAACAATCTCTTGTTTTTTAAGATCTGTTAAGAGCTGATTCTTGATCGGTAGAACGTTGCTGTTGCCGGTAAGATAGCTGACGACCACATTATTGAAGGTGATGATAACTTCTCGGTTTGGAAATCCCAAAGAATAAGTCATGCCAAAATCAGTTTGTCTTGCCGCCTTGACAGTCAAGTACCCCGCTTGAAACAAAATCGGCTCCAGCTGGATGTTATCGATATCATAACTGTCGATCAGCTCCTCACTTACGTCAAGCTTGTCCAGTTGCGGAATATAGTAATTGTTCTGCTGAATCAGGGTAATCAGGAAGGTCGGCGTGCCGGTGGCAAACCAGTAGTTTTTGAATTGCTGGCCATTGTCAATAAACAGCAGAATGTCAAAGGGGTTGTAAACGGGTTCACCGAGAAAATTATAGCCGTTATACCAGCGGCGAACCTCGTCCCGGTCAGCCCCTTCTAGGTGCGCAGCGAAGGTGGTATCCAGATCCCGTTCGGTGTAACCGCAAATAGTGGCGTAGGTTGGATTCAGGCTGATATCCTTGAGGTTGTTCAGGCCGCTGAAGACCGACATCTTGCTGAACTTGCTCACCCCGGTGAGCAGCGTGAACCGGATATAGGCATCGCTGCTCTTGATGATCGAATAAAGATCGCGCAACACGTCACGGCCCTGCCGCGCGACCTCGATCTGATCCAGGTTATCGACAATGAACTTGTCGTATTCATCGACCAGGATGACGACTTTCTGGCCATATTTCTGGTAAGTATTCCAGATCAGCTGTTTGAAGCAGCCCCCCAGGTTGCGGGAGTTGTCACAGGTGACTCCCAGCCGCTGCTGATTAAAGGTGAGCAGATCGCTGACGTCCTCCTGCATATCCTCTAGACTGCGCGCGACTCCGCTGAAGTCCAAAGCGATCACCGGGTAAACCGTATCCCAGTCCCACTTGTCCTCAATAGACAGCCCCTTGAAGAATTCCCGGCGCCCCTCGAACAGAGCCTGCAGGGTCGAGACCAGCAGGCTCTTGCCAAAGCGGCGCGGCCGGGCAAGAAAGTAGTATTTACCTTCAGTGACCAGCCGATGGAGTAGCGGAGTCTTATCCACATAGGCATAGCCCTCCGAGCGGATTTCACTGAAGGTCTGAATACCGATGGGCAGTTTTGCCAGTTTCGTCATGGATTTTCTCCTGGATTTTCTTCTGACAGTCCCCGATTGATGGCGCCGCAAAGGTTTTCCTCTAAAAATCCCATTGCAAAGCCGTGGCCGGTTGGCGGGGATTTTGCGTCCCAGAGGCAGCTAGTGTCACCGTACAAGTATTCATTATATCACCGGAGTCGCCAAAGCCCAAGGGATCCTCTTCCTCAATCTGCTGATCCACCGGCAAACCCATCCGCATCAGTTGGCGGCTGAGCAGGCCCGCCAGCAGATTGAGATCGTTTCCGGCGATGGGACCCGAACTGGGCAGGTGACTGAGGCTCTCGTCGATGCTGTTTATCAGAGGGGGTATCTGTTGATCCAGAAACGCCAGAGCCGAAAGCTTCTCCCGCATGGCTACAAGTGGCCGCAGAGCCTTGCGGGTGATACTCCCCTTGCCGGCGTAAGAGGCAGCAAAAGCCGTCCGGGCCATCAGCCGGATTTCATGGCAGAGCTGGCCGTAAAGCCCCTGAGTCTGTTCCTGCAGAGGATCACTCTCCGGCAGGGCTTGCGACGGTTGAATGGCCACCGGAGTAAAGCCGAACTGCAGCGCCTTGTCCACCGTCGTCACAGAATCGATGGCGGCCCGGATGATCGGTGCCCATTGTGGCGGGTTGGCATCAATCCAGGAGTTGACCTGCGCATCATACTGCTGCAGCAGCTGAGACTTGGCCGCTTGAAAATCCGTTTGCAGCGCAATCAGACGCTGCTCGACCTCCGCTGCCTTGTCGGTCGGTACTGCGTACCCGCCCAGAAAGCGTACTCCGGTGGCCAGCAGAATCTTCTCCGCCTCGCGTTTCATGGCCTGAAAGGGCGCGAGCGCCTCGCTGCTAATGATTTTCTTGCTGCCGAGCGAGGCCAGAGTTCCCGGCGGCAGCTGGTGGGTATCGATACCGTTAAGCGCCAGATCCTCTTCTTTGAGTTTCTTGCGACCCGTCCACAGCCGGATATCGAGGATGAACAGAACAATCTCTTCCAGAACCGTCAGTTTCATGGTGATTCTCCTTTCCAGGTAGCATGAGTGCTCAAGTGCTGAGGGTGGGTGTTGCCTAGAAATCCCAGGTAAGGGAGTGCTGGCGCGAGGGTGTGATGTGAATCGGGTCAGAGTCGGTAACGGCCGTCAGGGGTTGTGCTGCGTCCTCGGCCCTGGCGGTGGCATCTTCAGCCGATCGCCGGGATTGCCAGCCGTCAGGAGCCTGATAGGTATCCAGGATCCGATAGCCCTTGGTCAGCTTCTGCTTGACCAGATCCCGCAAGTCGCGATGGTTGCCGCGTTCTTGCCGATGCTGGTTCACCTGGCCCGTCTTGCCCCAGTAACGGTGAAAGGTTCCATCCTGGGTCAGGCAGCCCACCCAGTCCTTGCCGCCAGAGCGTGACGGCGAGCGCAGATGAAAGCCGATCAGGGTGTCGGGCGGAAGCGGAGGGCTCATGACGGGTCTCCCGCAGGCGGAGCCAGCTCGGGCGCCGGAATGTTGAAGTGGGTCTGGATCAGTTTATGAAGCATGGCGCGCACATGCTCATCGACCCCGTGACCGAACGCCTTATCGAAGGCATGATAGACCACCGGCACATCCGTCCGCTGGGCTCCCAACAGCAGTTTGCGGCCCCAGCGTTTGAGATCCCGGATCGAGATGGGGCCGGGACAACTGCCCTGCCGATAACTGGTGCGGATATCGGCAGCCACCTTGACCATGGCGCTGATGACCTTCTCATCCAGCTGGGGCAGGGCGCCGGACAGGATCTGCTCTTCGATCTTGGCTGCGGGATAGTCCAGGCTCCACTTTTCAAAGCGATTGAGGGTGGCCAGATTAAAGACACTGGTGGCCGCGTAGATATCACCTCCTTGACCATCGCCCCGGGTGTTGGCGGTAGCCGCCATCAAAATCCGGTTCGCCGGAGTGATGACCGTGCCGTCATCCAGAGTCACCGGCGCCTTTTCCAGCAGCCGATGACAGGCCATCATCACCTCCGGATTGTAACCATCGATCTCATCAAAGAGGAGGGCATAGCCCCGGGCATAGGCTTCCAGCAGGGGACCTGGGGTAAAGACCGTATTGCCATTCACCAGCTGAACCCGGCCCAGGATATCGTCCGGTTCGGTACTCTTCTTCGCACTGACGATCACCGTCGGCATGTGCAGCTTGGCGAACAGCTGTTTTAAGGCTTCGGTCTTGCCGCAGCCTGTCGGACCGGAAACCCACAGCGGCTCCGGCTCTGGATCGCACAGCCATTCGATGCAATCCTTTGCCAGTTCCGGGCTCCAGACATAGGTTTCCAGGGCTTGGGGGACTAGGGGATGACCCGGCTTGAAACCGGGCAGAGGCATTTGACTGGCAAAGCCGAAGATCTCCTGCACGCTGTAGGTTGTCGCTAGTGGCTCAGGTGCGCTGAAAAGATGGGTGAGGGATGGATGTGTCGGGTTCTTCATCGAAAGTCTCCTCCAGTTCGGGGTCAGATGGGCAAGGCAGACCAGCAGCCGGATCCCTGGTTTTTGATCGGATCCGGCGGCCGGGTTTAGGGCGAAGCACAATCGGACAGATTCTTGACGGGCTTAGGGCGCTCTTAGCTCATCAGCCAGCCAAGCGCCTGACGGCCATACTTGTAGGTACCGTAGCCCACTCCCGCACCAACAGCGGCCACCGCCGCCGCGACGCCGTAAGCCAGGGTACAGGCCGGGTCACCCTGGGCGTTCATCATTACTTTCTGGCCGACTTCCAGGGCCACCTGGATCACATCCTTCTCGGTACTCATGGGCGTATTCCTTTCCTGCGGTTTTGGGTTGCGTGGGATGGTGGATACAAAAAAACCCCGTCATCTGCTCTCGTGCGATGCGGGGGGGTTGGCGTGCTTTTTTGAAAAGGTTCCTGTATTTAAATGCCCGGAACGATGAGGCTGTCGTTCGGTCGCTTGTTTTACCAGTTCCGGCACTGCTGCTGATACGGACAGCCACTGCAATGCCATCCCGCACAGGGCAGAAACGCCTCTGCCGCGATGCCGGATAAGACGGCATGGGCCATACGGATAAAGCGTCGGGTGTCCGCCGGCGTTCTGAGGGTTAAGAGCCGCTCGACTTTGGGCGTTTTGAGCTTGCGGATGACGTTGTAGCAGCAGTGCAGGGTCTCATCCGGTTTCAGGTAGCCGTTGTGCCTGAGCAGCAGCGCATAAGCGCTCAGCTGCAGATCCTGATCGATGGATTCCTGAGACGGGGAATTCTTGGCGGTTTTATGATCCACCGCCAACAAACGGCCCAGCTGATCCCGCAACAACAGATCCACAGCCCCCACCAGATGAAACTCCGTCAAGTCGCCATCGGGCGTGGTCAGTGGCAGACTCAAGGGCAGTTCGGTGGCAACGACTTCCATGCCGCAAAAGCCGGGATCTTCCAGATACGCCCGGAGCAACTGTTCTCCCCAGGCCAGCAGCTCCGCAGGACTGGTTGCTTCATTGCTGTAGAGAATGGGCGCGCGAGGGATCGCCAGCTCGGAGCTTAAGGTCTCCCGATAAAACGCCAGCACCGCGTCTAGCGGCTCTGCGGCACCCTTCATCCGGAAGGCCTCATAGTAGTGCGCCAAGGCGGCATGGATGCTGCTGCCGAGAATCAGGGCACTGCTGGTGTGCTCTGGCGGATAGCCCTTGACGTACTGAAAAAAGTAGCGCAGAGAGCAGGTCAGATAGGTGTTGACCTGGCTGTAGCTGAGATGCAGGTGATGACGTAACACCCTTAAGGAGGGGGCAGGGCTCATAAGTGAACCTCCTTTCACGCGGCCTTGACCTGGCCGGAAAACAACGCTTCGATCAGTCTGGAGGCATCGGCTTTATTCAAAAAATCAACCATGCGGCCATACACCTGCTGACAGTGCCGGGTGATATCGGCAGGGCTCAAGCCGGCCTCCGCTGCCAGCTTCAGAATCAGCGCCTTCTGCTTGGCGGTCAGGCGAGAACCGGAATTTACGGCAACGGGCGGCGAAAGCGGACCTGATGGTGAAGACGGATGTGGCGGTGATGGTTCCGCAGGCTGGATACGCGGCGGAGACTGCCTCTGCGACTGAGGCAGGGAATCCTCCGCTGCCTCAGTCGGGTACAGGTTCACCCCCACGCCCAGAAGGGTGGCGGCCTTCTTCAGGCCATCGGTACAGGCGGCCTTGACATTGCTGCCCAAATCGACGATCTCACCGCTATCTTTTTGACGGGTGATCTGACTGGAGCCGTAACCCTCCTTGACGATTCCAGCGGTACTGACGCGCACATGGGCAAGGACTTCCCCGGCGGTGGCGTTGATCTCGACCGAGAGAATCTCAAAGCTCCAGGCGTGGTGAAAGGCCTGGTTAAGACGCTCGACCACCGCACTGCCTTCGACATAACTTAGGGTTGCTCCGAAGCTGCCCGGCCGCTGCCTGATCTGATCCTTTCTGAAGGGCGTTGTAAGGGTCTTTCTGGTTTCGTCATCCATGGATGAACCTCCTTTGTTGATGTGGGTCGGCGCTGAAATGGCGAAAACACCCTGAGAGTTCAGGGCACAAAAAAGCCGGGATTTCCTGGTAGAGGGAATGACCGGCAGCGAGATCTTAGGAACTGGTGGCCTGACCCAGGCCGGATTACACGGCAATCTCAGATTGGCCAGTTACTTTCTTTTAACAAGAGTGAGGGGGGATTTTTTTTTAGGATGCCGAGTTGGACCAAGGGCCAGGCAGAGGCAACAGAAAAGCCGCTACCTCTCAGATGGGAGGTAACGGCCTGTAATGGGGTGAGAGGGTAGGGTTTTTGCTCACTTACGAGCAGAGGTTAATTCTTCAGTTCCACCACCTCTTCGGCTGTCTTGGCGTCGAAGATATTGTCGGTAAATCGCGCCAACTCCTCCACTGTAGCTTCCGAGATGCGCTGTTCAACATGCGGTGGGACAGAGCCGAAACGACGTAGAATCAGACTGGTCAGGGTCCTGGCCTGGCCTTGCCGTTTACCTTCTTCCCGGCCTTCTTCCCGGCCTTCTTCCCGGCCTTCCTGCCGACCTTCCTGCCGACCTTCCTGCCGGCCTTCTTCCCGGCCTTTTATAACCCCCCGTTCGATTCCTTGCTTAATCCCTCGCTCGACGCCTTGCTCAATCCATTTCTGTGCTAATGTCGGCATAAGTTCCTCCAGAGTGTTGCTGGCTGCCAAACTGATTTCGATCGTCTTTTCATCCACATGGTCATTGCAGTGGATGGCGTAATGCAAATAGGTTTCGATCTTTTGCAGGGTGGTCTGATGGCTATACCCGGCCCGGAGAAGCATGACCGTAATCTGGGGCAGGGTGTCGACCAGGCTGTGCTTGCGGATGTGGTACAGGATCTCCAGAAACGCCCTGACCTCCAGGCTCAGCTCCAGACGCTGCCGATCCATCTTGGCGACGTCCCACAGGACATAGTCAAACTGCGGAGTGTAGGGCCGCATCACCTCCGGCACGGGAAGATCCAGCAGATCGATCAGGTCGCGTCGTTGCCAGCCTTCTTCCCCATGATACAGCACCAGCGGGATGATCGGGGGCAGTTTCTGCCGTGGGAACTGGCTGTGAAAGGCTTCCCACTGGGCCGCGATGTATTTGAGCAGCTGTAGGCTGCACCAGTCGTCGCTGGTGCTTTTGTGTTCAAACAGGGTGTAGATATAGGCTGAGCGGTCACTTTCTTTCAAGCGTACCCGAAAAACCATGTCGCTGTAACTGTTCTTCAACTCCGGGCTGATGTGGTGATCCGGCAGGCGCTCCATGGTTGAGAGATCAAGCAGCGCCACAATTGGCTCCGGCAGTTCATGCTGGAACAGATTGCGGGTGACGTTGAGATCATCCAGCACCCGGCAGACAAAGGTATCATGAGGGTTATGCAGGGAATTCTCCATGCTTGGTATTGTAGCCGTAAGCCCACTGGCCGGCAAATGGAAAAAACTTGGTCGCCGTTGCCTTGCCCTGCAACAGGTTCTCATATTCAGGTTTGCGCCCCCCCCCACCCGGCAACGCCAGGACAGCTCTAATTTGACATCCATGTCGGAAAATGGTCGGTAAAATCGACGGCCCACGAACAGCCCAAATCCGCATAGTCCCTGGTGGATCAGGCGAATTCACCGATGTGCATTGTGCCGGCGACTTGTTAAATGTCGGAAAATGTTCGGAAAAATAATATGGACCAGCGAAAGCGCCTGATAATCACCGGACAGGCATGGGCGAATTTTCACGCTCACTACAGGTGTGGACGTTGTCGGCGGTGCTTCGGCCAACCTTCTGGGCTCTGCTAACTCCTACGGCACCGATGGCGACGACACTGTCGTGGCGCTGATTGATACGGTCACCACGGCAAATTCGACGCTGAATCCGCTCGATGAAATCGACGCCGGCCTTGGTACCAACACCATGACCCTGAACGTGGTCGGTGATTTGGATGATGCTGCTGATTTCCCGGGTGGCGTAACCTTCGCCAACATCGACACGGTCAACGTGCGCGGCTCTGGCGCGTTGGGTGATGCTGCTGGCGAGTTTGACTTGTCCACGGTGCTCGGCACCGCAGGTGAGGTGAACATCACCTTGGCAACTGCGGTTGCCACCAAGGTGGCTGCAGCTACCGACCTGAACGTCTTGGGCGCCACCGATGCCATCATCATCGACGGCGGCAAGGACATTGAGGTGACCGACGCCACGGCTGACAAGAACATTTCCGTGGGCGATACCACGGAAAGCGCTGGCACGGTTTGGTTTTAGACAACGAATCCTCCCGCTTAACGGTTGTTACATCTCTAAAACCGAATAAGGCCATGCCTTTGCTCCGCAGTTATTACAACTGCTTCATCGCTACTACGCATGACTCCGCCACTGTGCTCCGCATTGGTACTCAGGCTCTTGCGGGGTCTCCGCTTGAACCGCTCCCTTAGCATCGAAGCGACAGCTTCCCAAGTTCCACTCCAGTGCCTGAAATAAGTTCACGCCATCTCTATGCCGGATGCCGCCAGACCAAAACTCAGG
>JAFGXV010000014.1 GCA_016936455.1 Desulfuromonadaceae bacterium | reverse complement strand
TTGTCGAATGACGAGTTGAAGGCTGCTCGGTCGAACCCGCAGACGACGGAAGTTCTTCAGGCTCACATTGACCAGCAGTTGTCGATCGCGGCTCACTTTGAGGCTTTGGCCGCACAGGAAAGAAACGGTCAAGTTGAAGCGAACGAGGAGGGTGAGTCCGGCACGGAGTCGCTGGCTGAAGAAGATTTTGCCGATCATGAAGAGGAGTACGACGAACTCAGAACAGCGAGTAAGCAGCAGATTGCCATGGAGCTCAGTGTTTCTGAAAAAGTTAAAATGGCGATGACCGGTGACAAGGAATGGCGCTCGATTATGCTGAAAGACAGCAACAAGCAGATCAGCAGCGCTGTGCTGGCCAACCCCCGTATCAGCGAGGGGGAAGTGCTGCAACTGGCCCAGAACCGCAGCACCAGCGAAGAATTGATCCGTCTGATTCTGCTCAACCGGGAATGGCTTAAAAACTATCCCATCCGTCTTGCCCTGACGCAGCACCCGCGTACACCGATCAGTCAGGCCATGCGCTTTCTTTCGACCCTGAGCGAAAAAGATCTGCGCATTCTCTCCAAAAGCCGCAATATCTCATCGGTCATCGTTAATAATTGCCGACGGATGCTGGCAGCTAAAACAAAACACTGATCTATTTTTCAGTTTGACGAAACATGTGTGGCTGTGCTACTCAGAAACACCCTGATTTTGTGTGTTTTTTGTGGATAAACTTTTTTTTGTATAATGAAACTTTCTGTCAGCGAGGAGAGAAAGAGATGTCTGAAGCGTTGAATTTTACCGTTGGCGGCCTGCTGGAAGACATGGCGCAGCGTTTTCCCGAGAACGACGCCCTGGTCTATCCGGACCGTGGCTTGCGGCTCAGCTATGCCCAGTTTAACAGCCAGTGTGACCGTATTGCCCGCGGTCTGCTGGCCATGGGCGTGAAAAAAGGCGATCATCTGTCGATCTGGGCGACCAATGTGCCGGAATGGGTGCTGTTGCAGTTTGCTTCGGCCAAAATCGGCGCTGTGCTGGTGACCGTCAATACCAGCTACAAATCGGCTGAGCTGGAATACATCCTCAACCAGTCGGACTCCAGCATGCTGTTTCTGGTGCAGGGCTTCAAGGATACCGACTATGTCGAGACCGTCTACGAGGTCGTGCCGGAAGTTAAATCCTGTCAGGGGGCTGCGCTGGCCAGCGAGAAACTGCCGTATTTGAAGCGGGTCGTGTTCATCGGCGGGCAGACGCCGACGGGCATGATCAACTTCGCTGAGCTGGAGACGCTGGCGGAGCAGGTACCCGAGCAGCAGCTGGCGGAAGTGAAGGCGACTCTGGATGAGCATGATGTGATCAATATGCAGTACACCTCGGGGACCACCGGTTTTCCCAAGGGCGTCATGCTGACCCATCACAACATCGTCAACAACGGCTTCAATATTGGCGAGTGCATGAAGTTTACGGAACAGGACCGGTTGTGCATCCCGGTGCCTTTTTTCCACTGTTTCGGCTGTGTTCTTGGTGTCATGGCCTGCGTCACCCACGCCTCGACCATGGTGCCGGTGGAGACCTTTATTCCGGAGCAGGTGCTGAAAACCATCGAGGCGGAAAAGTGTACGGCGGTTCATGGCGTGCCGACCATGTTCATTGCCGAACTGGAACATCCGAACTTCGAAAAATATGATCTGAGTACCTTGCGTTCCGGGATTATGGCGGGTTCGCCCTGTCCCATCGAAGTGATGAAGCGGGTGATCCGCGACATGAACTGCAGCGAAATCACCATTGCCTACGGCCAGACCGAGGCCTCGCCGGTGATCACCCAGACCCGTACCGATGATCCCATCGAACTGCGTGTCGCCACCGTCGGCCGTGCCTTGCCCAATGTCGAGGTCAAGATTGTCGACATCGAAACCGGTGCGACCCTGCCGCCGGGTAAACAGGGCGAACTCTGTACTCGCGGCTATCTGGTGATGAAGGGCTATTACAAGATGCCGGAGGCGACGGCTGCCGCCATCGATGCGGAAAACTGGCTGCATACCGGTGATCTGGCTGTGATGGACGAGAACGGCTACTGCAAGATCACCGGCCGGATCAAGAATATGATCATTCGTGGCGGCGAAAATATCTATCCGCGCGAGATTGAAGAATTCCTCTACACCCACCCGGCGGTCTCCGATGTGCAGGTTTATGGCGTGCCCGACCGCAAGTTCGGCGAGCAGGTCATGGCGGCGGTCAAACTCAAGGAGGGGGTGACCGTTGCGGAGGACGACATCAAAGAGTTCTGCAAGGGGCGGATTGCCAATTACAAGATTCCGCGCTACGTTAAATTTGTTGACGAGTATCCCATGACCGCCAGTGGCAAGATTCAGAAATTCAAATTGCGGGAAATGGCCATTCGTGATCTGCAGCTCGAAGACGACGCCCGTATCGAAACGGCTTAAACCGCTCTGCCGAAAAGCATTCACGCAAAAAGGGGCCGTCCTGCGACAGCCCCTTTTTGCGTGTGAGAGTCGCCACGGCGCCTGTCGCCTATTTGATGCAGACGCGCCGCACCTCCTGCAGATCCGTCAGCCCCTGCAGCACCTTGAGAATGCCATCCTGTTTAAGGGTCGTCATGCCTTGGCGCATCGCTAGGGCGCGGACATGTGCCACCTCTTCTTTTTTCTTGATCAGTTCCTTCATCTCGTCACTGCATTCGAGAACCTCGTGCAGCCCGAGCCGGCCTCGATAGCCTGACTGCCCGCAGCGCTCGCAACCTCTGGTGCGGACCAGCTGAGCGCTGCTGCGCTGCAGGCCCAGTTGTGCAAAGGCTTCGGCACCGTACTCGTCTGCCAAAGAGGTCCACTGCTGCTCGTCCGGGGCATAGCGCTCCAAACAGTCCGGGCAGGCGCGTCGTGCCAGGCGCTGGGCGATGATGACCAGCAGGGCATCGGAGAAGCTGAACGGGTCCATGCCCATGTCGAGCAGGCGGGTGACGGTTTCCGGTGCCGAATTGGTATGCAGGGTGGAAAAGACCAGATGCCCGGTCAGCGAGGATTCGATGCCGATGGCGGCGGTTTCCTCGTCGCGCATTTCGCCGACCATGATGACGTCGGGGTCGGCGCGCAGAAAAGAGCGCAGGGCCGCCGCGAAGTTGAGGCCGATCTTGGGGTTCATCTGCACCTGGCGCAAGCCTTTCTGGGTGATTTCCACCGGGTCTTCGGCGGTCCAGATCTTGGTTTCCGGGGTATTGATCAGGGCGATGGCACTGTGCAGGGTGGTGGTCTTGCCCGATCCAGTCGGGCCGACACAGAGGATCAGGCCGTAGGGCTTGTGGATGGCCTCGGTCACCACCTGCAAGTTGCGCGGAGTCAGGCCCAGTTTTTCGAACGGCAGCGGCTCGCCGGAGGCGAGTAGGCGCAGCACGACGTCCTCAACGTGGTTGGCGGTCGGTACCGTGGCGACACGCAGCTCGATGTCGAGGGGGCCGTATTTCTTGAAAGTGATCTTGCCGTCCTGGGGTTTACGGCGCTCGGCGATGTCGAGGCCGGCCATGATTTTGATGCGTGATGAAAGGGCGTACTTGTATTTGTACGGGATGCGCTGGTAGATTTTGCAGCGGCCATCGACGCGGATGCGGACTACCACGTCGTTTTTGCCGGGGTAGGGCTCGATATGGATGTCCGAGGCATTGGCCTGGTGGGCGTCGCAGATGATCTTGTTGACCATCTTGACCAGGGCACTGTCTTCCTCCGAGACCTGCTTGATCTCCTGTTCGATCTCCGGCTCGTCCTGCTCGGTGGCGCTGTTGAGAATGTCCTGCATGGAACCGAACTTCAGATCGCTCTGGCTGTCCTGATTGTAAAACAGATCGATAAAGCTGAGAATGTCGTCGCGGAATGCTGCCAGATGGCGAATCTTGCGTTGTCCGGGAAAGGCGTAGGCGATCAGTCCCTGCTTCTGCAGGTCTCGTGGATCTTCCATGGCCACCAGAATAATCCCATTCTCAATGCCGATAGGCACCCAGATGTCATTACGCAGCAGCTCCGGTTTGAGCCGCTCCAGCAGGGTCAGCGGGGCGGAGCGGCTGCGATCGAAATGGATGAAGTCGGTGCTGAAATAGAGGCTCAAAGCCTTGCCCATCGTTGCGCGGTCGATTTTGGCGAGGCGCATCAGGGCCACATCGGCTGAGATTTTTTCCTCGCGCGCAATCTTCTGCGCCTGCTGCAGTTGCTCCTCGTTGACCAGCCCCTTGTCCATCAGATAGTCATAGCGCTCGGCGCGCCGGACGGGCGCAGCGGGTCCTTCGCCGGCGGGCTGTTTCTGACGCTGGTTGTTGACCAGAGCGATGGCCAGGGCCGTGGCCAGTTCGCCGGCAAATTCAACATCCTGGGCGGTGAAGGCCTCGGGCCCGCGCTTGTTGAGAATCTGGATGACGCCGATGAACTGCCCCTGGAGCTGCATCGGAACGCACAATACCTGACGGGTGACGAATCCGCTGCGTCGATCCCAGTCCGGGTTAAAACGCAGGTCGCTGTGGACCATGCGCAGTTCATGCTCGTCGTAGGCGTTTTTGACATGGACCACCTGACGGTTCAGGGCACAGTGCCCGGCCAGCGTTTCATGGCTGATGGGAAGAATGATACTGATCAACTCTGACCCCGACAGGACTTTGGACACCAGCTGATTGCGCTCAAGGTCCGCCAGATAGATGGTAATGCGCTCGGCGAGAAACAACTGCGGAATGCGCGTGCTGATCTGCTGCATCAGTTCAACCAGACTTTGGGCGGAGTGGATATCGTTGATGCGATCCATCAGCTGTTTGCGGAATTCGAGCTGTTTTTTCAAAAAATCGGCCGGCTCCATGGTCGGTCTCCTTTGTCAGGGATGTCGGTGATGGCAAGGCGCCAGGTCCAGTTCAGGAAGCATAGCAGATACAGGAAGTGGTCGCCACCCCGGGGCTTTTCAGAACAGGAGCGAGTTGCGCGGGACTGTGCCCTTGACCCTTGCCGCTCTGTGGGGTTTGTGATAGTTTGCAACGTTATTTCGCATGAAGAGACTCTGACGTTGACGAACAATCCCTGCCCACCAGTCTGGTCGGTTGCAGCCACGGAGAAACTGATGATCCGTTCACTCTCGAAGAAGATTTTTGGCACTAAAAACGATCGTGAAGTCAAGCGCATGCGCGCTGTTGTTGATAAGATCAATGCCCTGGAAGAGTCGCTTCAGTCTCTGGATGACGCCGCTTTGCAGGACAAGACGGCTGAGTTTCGTCAGCGGCTGCAGGCGGGGGAGAGTCTGAACGCTCTGCTGCCCGAGTCGTTCGCCGTGGTGCGCGAGGCGGCGCGGCGGGTGCTCGGCATGCGCCATTTCGATGTTCAGCTCATTGGCGGCATGGTGCTCCACGCGGGCAAGATCGCCGAGATGAAGACCGGTGAGGGCAAGACCCTGGTGGCAACCCTGGCCTCCTATCTCAATGCATTGCCCGGTCAGGGGGTGCATGTCATTACCGTCAACGACTATCTGGCGCGACGCGATGCCGAGTGGATGGGACGGGTCCACCGTTTTCTGGGCCTGAGCGTTGGCTGCGTGGTGCACGGCATCACCGATGTCGAGCGCAAGGCCGCCTATCGCTGCGACATTACCTATGGCACCAACAACGAATTCGGGTTCGACTACCTGCGCGATAACATGAAGTTCGATCTGGAGGACTATGTCCAGCGGGAGCTCAATTTCTGTATCGTCGACGAGGTCGACTCCATCCTCATCGACGAGGCGCGCACCCCGCTGATCATTTCTGGTCCCGGCGAGGCGTCGAGCGAACTCTACTACCGTGTCAACAATGTCATCCCGCGCCTGGTCAAAGGCGAGGTGATTGAACATCGCGATGGTGGCAAGATCGGCCAGACCCTGCGCGAATTCACCGGTGACTACACCATCGACGAAAAAGCCAAGTCCGCCACCCTGACCGAGGAAGGGGTGGCCAAGGTGGAAAAGATTCTCGGCGTCGAGAATCTCTACGATCCACGACACATCGAGCTGCTGCACCATGTCAATCAGGCGCTCAAAGCCCACGCCCTGTTCCGCAACGAGGTCGATTACGTGGTCAAGGAAGGCGAGGTCATCATTGTCGACGAGTTCACCGGTCGCCTGATGCCGGGACGGCGCTGGAGCGACGGTCTGCACCAGGCTGTGGAAGCCAAGGAAGGGGTGAAGATCGAGAGCGAGAACCAGACCCTGGCCACCATCACCTTCCAGAACTATTTCCGCATGTACGACAAACTTTCGGGCATGACCGGAACGGCCGACACCGAAGCGCAGGAATTCGCCGAGATCTACAAGCTCGACGTGGTGGTGATTCCCACCAACCGGCCCAACCAGCGCCACGACTATGCGGACCTGATCTACAAGAGCGAGAAGGAGAAGTTCAACGCCGTAATCGAGGACATCGTCGCCTGTCACAAAAAAGGCCAGCCGGTGCTGGTGGGGACCATCTCCATCGAAAACTCCGAGCGCCTGTCCGAACAGCTGAAAAAGACCGGCGTGCCTCATCATGTGCTGAACGCCAAACAGCATGGCAAGGAGGCTCAGATCGTTGCCCAGGCGGGTCGTCTCGGTGCTGTCACCATTGCCACCAACATGGCGGGCCGTGGGACCGATATCGTGCTCGGCGGCAATCCGGAGATGCTGGCCAGGGCGGCCGTCGCGGCTGCCGAGACCGGCGAGGTCGAGGATGAGCGCTACCCGGCTATGTTGGAGAAGTTTACGGCGGAATGCGGGGCAGAAAAAGAGCGGGTTCTTGAGCTGGGGGGGCTGTACATTCTCGGTACCGAGCGCCATGAGTCGCGCCGGATCGATAACCAGCTGCGTGGCCGTTCCGGCCGTCAGGGCGATCCCGGGGCCAGCCGTTTCTATCTCAGCCTGGAGGACGATCTGCTGCGCATCTTCGGCAGTCATCGCGTCGCCTTTGTCATGGACAAACTCAAGATCCCGGAGAACGAGCCCATCGAGCATGGCATCATCTCCAAGGCGATCGAGAACGCACAGAAAAAGGTGGAAGGTCATAACTTCGAAATCCGCAAGCATCTGATCGAATACGACGACGTCATGAACCGCCAGCGTGAGGTCATCTACAGCCAGCGGCGCGAGGTGCTCGGTGGTGAAGATATCCGCGGAACCTTCGAGGCGATTATCGAGGAGATGGTGGAGGATATCGTCGCCACCTTCTGCCCGGAAAAAATGTCACCGGCGGACTGGAACCTGACCAGCCTGTCCGACGATTTCACCAACCAGTTCAACCTGCGGCCCGACTTGAGCCTGCTTGACGAGAAAGGGGCGACAGCGGAAAAGCTGGTTGTTGCGCTCAAGGCTCAGGCTTTTGCCCGCCTGCAACAGCGCGAGGAGGAGTTCGGTTCCCTAGTCATGGAGCACCTGATGAAGGTGCTGCTGCTGCAGGTGATCGACAGCCAGTGGAAAGACCATCTGCTTTCCATCGATCATCTCAAGGAGGGCATCGGGTTGCGCGGCTACGGTCAGAAGAACCCGAAGGAAGAGTACAAGCGCGAGGCCTACAGCCTGTTCATGCAGATGATGGGCCGCATTCGCCAGGAGGTGCTGCAGAAGCTGTTCATCGTCCAGCTGGTGCAGGAGCAGGATGTGGATCGGATGGAAGCCGAGCAGCGGCGGCGCAAGATTGTCACCAATCGCAGCGACGAGCCGCAGCAGGCGAAACCGGTGGTGCGCGATGAAGATAAGGTCGGCCGCAACGATCCCTGCCCCTGCGGCAGTGGCAAAAAATACAAGAAATGTTGTGGCCAGTAACAGGTTCCCATAACGGAGCATTCAATCATGACTGAAGTCAAAGGCTTTCGGTTCGCCACTGCCGAAGCGGCGATCAAGGCGCCCGGTCGCAAGGACTGTGCGCTCATCCTGTCCGATACCCCGGCTGCCTGTGCCGGGGTATTCACCCGCAATAAGGTTATTGCTGCACCGCTGATTGTCAGTAAGCCGCGCATTGCCGCCGGCCGCTGTCAAGCCGTGCTGATCAACAGCGGCAATGCCAACGCCTGTACCGGCGAGCCCGGGCTGGAAGCGGCCCGCCGCAGCAGCGCCGCACTGGCCGAGTTGCTGGGCGTGGATGAAGACCTGGTCGCCGTGTCGTCCACCGGGGTGATCGGCGTTCAGTTGCCCGTTGACCGTCTGACGCGGGCCCTGCCGGCGTTGTGCGCAGAGCTGGCGACGGACAAGGCGACGGCTGTGGCCGAGGCCATCATGACCACGGACAGTTTCCGCAAAGTCTCCAGCCGTGAGCTGAGCCTCGGTGGCGTGTCCTGCCGCGTGCTGGCGCTCGCCAAGGGAGCGGGCATGATCCACCCCAATATGGCCACCATGCTCGGTTTCGTCATGACCGATGCCGCCGTGGCGCCCCAGCTGTTGCAGCCCGTGCTCAACCAGGCGGTAAACGGCTCCTTCAATTCCATCACCGTGGACGGCGATACCTCGACCAACGACATGGTGTTGATGATGGCCAATGGCGCGGCGGGTAATGCCCAGGTGCAGCCCGGGACTCCAGAGGCCGAGCAGTTCGCCTGCGCGGTGGATGAGGTGCTGCTCGATCTGGCCAAGATGATCGTGCGCGATGGCGAAGGGGCCACCAAGCTGGTGCAGATCCTGGTGCAGGGCGCGTGCGATGCCCAGCAGGCCAGGATCGCGGCGCGCAGTGTCGCCACCTCCAGTCTGGTCAAGACCGCCTTTTTCGGCGAAGACGCCAACTGGGGGCGCATTATCGCAGCCGTGGGCTATAGCGGCGTGGAGGTCAACCCGGACGTCATTGACATCTTTTTCGATGACGTGCAGGTGGTGGCCGATGGCCTGTCCACCGGCCCGCAGCGGGAAGCGGTCGCCACCCAGGTACTCAAACAGCCGGAGTTTCGCGTGACGGTTGATCTGAAACTGGGCGAGGGCAGTGCTTACTACTACACCTCGGATCTGACCTATGACTACGTCAAGATCAATGCCGATTACCGGACCTGATAAGCCAATGCTCGACGTTGTCTGATGCGTTGCAAAACGGATCAGAATGGATTTGTCTCTGAAGCCCGCACTGCCTGCGGGCTTTATCCGTCAGGGTGTTTTGGTTGCCCTGATTTATGGGTTGTGTGAAGGACTTTTTCATGGAACGACCTGTTACCGCTTGGATCGATCATACGCTGCTCAAGCCCGACGCTTGTCGCCGCGACATCGAGCAGCTCTGCGAAGAGGCTGTAGAATATCAGTGCGCGTCGGTTTGTGTGGCGCCGGTGTATGTTCCCCTGGCTGTCGACTGCCTGCATGGCTCCGATGTTGCTGTCTGTACCGTGGTCGGTTTTCCCCTTGGTTTTCAGAGTACGGCCAGTAAACTGGCGGAAACGCGGGAGGCCCTCTATCTGGGGGCGACGGAAATCGATATGGTGATTCAGCAGGGCTGGGCCCAGGATGGCGCCTATGACGCGGTGACCGAGGAGATCCGATTGCTGAAAGAGGCCTGCGGTTCCTGCTGTTTGAAGGTGATTCTCGAGTGCTGCGCTTTGACGGCCGAGCAGAAGCGTCGGCTGACGTTGTGTGCTGTGGAGGCCGGGGCCGATTTCGTCAAAACCTCGACAGGTTTTGGTGGCGGCGGAGCGACGGTGGAGGATGTGCGCCTGCTGGTCGAAACAGGCCGCGGCCGCATTGCGGTCAAGGCTGCCGGCGGCGTCCGGACGCTGGAGCAATTCGAGGCCATGCGTGCGGCGGGAGCGGCCCGGATCGGTGCCAGCGCCACGGCGGCGATTGTTGAAGCCTGGCTGGCCCGGCAGGAGATGGCGCATGTTTAAGCGCGTGGTGTTGATCGTTCTCGATGGTGTTGGCTGCGGTGCCTTGCCGGATGCCGAGGCCTACGGTGATGTGGGAACCCAGACCCTGCAACATGTGGCCGAGTCCGTCGGTGGCGTGCAGCTGCCCACTTTGCAGCGACTGGGTCTGGGCAATATCGTGCCCCTGGCCGGTGTGGCACCCTGTGCCGAGGCGCAGGGCTGTTGGGGCCGCATGGCCGAGCGTTCCGCCGGCAAGGACAGCACCACCGGTCACTGGGAGATGGCAGGGGTTATTCTGACGCAGCCTTTCAGGACGTATGCGCAGGGCTTTCCGGACGAGATCATGCAACGGTTCCGGCAGCTGGCCGGGGTCGAGGCATTGGGCAATATCGCGGCCAGCGGCACCGAGATCATTCAGCAACTTGGCCCGGAGCATCTGCGCAGCGGCCGCCCTATCGTCTATACCAGTACCGATTCCGTTTTTCAGATCGCCGCCCACGAAGAGGTGATGCCGTTAGCGGATCTCTACCGTCTGTGTGAGCAGATGCGCCACGTGCTCGACAGCTACCAGATCGGGCGCGTGATCGCTCGGCCCTTTGTCGGCGACCCTGAAACGGGTTTTCGCCGCACATCGCGCCGCCATGATTACTCCATGGAACCGCCACCCATGCTGCTGGATATGTTGCAGCAGGCGGGGATCCCCGTGCATGGCGTTGGCAAGATTTCCGATATCTTCTGTGGTCGGGGCTTGGCGCGCCACTGGCCGACCAGCGGCAACAGCGACGGCATGCATAAGACGCTGGCCGCATTCGATCAGCTGCTGCGAGGACTGGTGTTCACCAACCTGATCGATTTTGATATGCTCTACGGACATCGTAACGATGCGCAGGGATTCGCCCGTGCTCTGGAGCAGTTTGATCGGCAGCTGGGAGAAGACCTGTTGCCGCGGCTTCAGGCGGATGATCTGCTGATCATCACGGCAGATCACGGTTGTGACCCGACCATGCCGGGTACCGATCACACCCGGGAGCATGTGCCGCTGATTGTCTGCCGCGGTGGTGCCCAAGTGGGGAAAGATCTGGGGCTGCGCAGTAGTTTTGCGGATATTTCCGCCACGCTGCTGGATAATTTTTCCCTTGCTGTTACGCTGGGAGACAGCTTTCTGTCCAGTCTGGGCGAGAGTTGAAAGTTAGAACGGATGGCTTGGAGTGAGGAGGGGCGCGATGAAGAGTGCGATAGGGTGTGGATTGCTGCTATTGTGGCTGGTTCTGTGTGCATCGTCCGTCGCGGCGCTGGAGATCGCGGATGCGGTGATGACCACCGATATCCGGCAACGCGCTCCCGTTGATGCCATCAACAGCGTAGCGGCCCCCGCCGACAAACTTTACTGCTATACGCGGGTCGTCGGTGCCCTGGAAGATACCTGGATCAGCCATGTCTGGTATTATGAGGATCAGGAAGTGGCCCGGGTGCGGCTGCCCGTATCGTCCACCAACTGGCGGACCTGGTCTTCGAAACGCATCTTGCCCGACTGGCGGGGACAGTGGCGCGTCGAGGTCCTTGATGCAGCGGATGAGCCCCTGCTGCTGGTGCCGTTTTCGATCGAGTAGCGGATCGCGAGTGCTTTCGTGCCAATCCGGTGAGTGAAATGAACGGAAAATGAATGGGATGACGAAAGCCGACGAAGAATTCGTCGGCTTTCGTGTCTGGAGGCGGTGAGCCGTTGGCTGCGCTTAGCTTTTTTTGTTGGCGCGCGCCTGAGCCAGTTTTTCTCCCAGCCCGCGTTCAATGGCCATTTGTTTGCGCTGCTCAGAGTAATTTTTGGCGGCCAGCGCCTGACTGCGTGGAATATTAAACTGTTTACGGTATTCGGCCGGTGTCATCTGATGCACCATGCGCAGGTGACGGCCCAGGGTGGTCATGGATTTGCCGCAGATCATGCAGGTGACCTTGTCCTTGCCGAAGGCTTTTTTGATTGAGATGGCCGGTTCTGCTTCCTTGGCTTCTCCCTCAGTGGCCGGGCCTTCTTCGCCGAGCTGTTTCAGGGCATTGTGGATTTCAGCCAGTTCTGCGACCAGATCTTCTTTGCTCATCTGTGTCGTCGAGGCGTGAGCGGAAACAATTTCGACCGCCATCTCAAGAAATTTTGACATTGTTTTCTCCATTGTTTTAACTTTCGTGCAGGGGGATAAGAGCTATTTACACACCAGACTTTGGTGATAAGCTGCTTGATGACAGTTTTTGCCCTGGATTTTCAACCACTATTGGATAGCCGCTTTTTTTTTTCAACTTAAAAATTATTATGACCAATCGGTTTTTTATCAGATTGACGTTGGAAGAGGATGAACGGCAGGTTCTATCTCCTTATGCCTGTTTAAGTTCTCAAAGTAAAGGTCGCGAGCGCACGGAACAACCTTGTCCGCTCAGAACTTGCTTTCAGCATGATCGTGATCGTATCCTTCATTGTAAATCATTCCGGCGCTTAAAACATAAAACGCAGGTGTTTTTATCACCAGAGGGCGATCATTACCGGACCCGGCTGACGCATACTCTTGAGGTGTCGCAGATTGCGCGCACGATTTCCCGTTCCCTGCGCCTGAATGAAGATCTGACCGAAGCGATCTCTCTTGGCCACGACCTGGGGCATACCCCTTTTGGTCATGCTGGTGAGCGGGTGCTGGACCAGCTGTTGCCTCAAGGCTTTCACCATTGCCGCCAGAGTCTGCGTGTTGTCGATGTGCTGGAAAAGGACGGCCGGGGGCTGAACCTGACCCATGAGGTGCGCGATGGGATTCTGCGCCACTCCAAGGGGCGCGGCCCGGTGCGGATGCTGCCTGGCAGCCGGGGAAGTCTGGAGGGGCAGGCTGTGCGGTTGGCGGACATTATTGCCTATGTCAATCATGATCTCGATGATGCCCTGCGGGCCGGGGTGGTGTCACGGGATCAGGTGCCGCAAGACTTGCTCGAGGTGCTCGGACAAAGCCATTCCCAGCGGATCAACTGCCTGATTCACGACTGTCTGTTTGCGTCGGAAATCAGTGCCACGGGTGAAATCCGCCTCTCTGACCCCCTGCTGGCAGCGATCACCGATCTGCGTGACTGGTTGTTTCAACATGTCTACCAGGTGGCGAGTGTGCATGATGATTTTGCCAAGGCCGAGCGGCTGATCAGCGAACTGTTCGCCTATTTTATGTCACGGCCGGAAATCATGCCGCACTATGGGGCTGCGCCGTTGTCTGATGAATCCCTTGAGACACAGGTTGCCGATTTTATTGCCGGCATGAGCGACCGATATGCGCTCCGGTTGTATGAGGAGCTTTTTCTGCCGCGGCCCTGGCGCTCGCTGGTGTTGTAGCTGTGGCCCTTTCGTGCGCCCGTTTTTGTTGTTCTTGACTCACTTTGGTACGGCATGATAGCTTTTGTGATTGCACATGAAGAGGGTTTTAAGCTTGAAGACAAAAAACCGCAGGAGTTAGTCTGCCGGTTTCGATCCGATTTTCAGAAGGGCCCATGCACCAACTATTGCTGATAGCAGGAGGCATTGATGAGTAAAAAACTGTTGCTGGCGGATGACAGCGTCACGATTCAGAAGGTCATCGAGATCATCTTCGCCGACAAAGATTTTAAACTGATATCCGCAGCCAATGGTGACGAGGCCTATCGTCTCGCGCAGCAGGAACGGCCGGATCTGGTGCTGGCCGATGTTTTTATGCCGGGAATGGACGGTTATCAGCTGTGTGAAAACATTAAAAAGCAGGAGCACCTCGCGGGGGTGCCGGTTTTGCTGCTGGCGGGAAATTTTGAGCCGTTCGATGAGCAGCGGGCCTCAGAAGCCGGGGCCGATGGCTGGATCGCCAAACCCTTCAGTTCGCAGGATCTGATTGCCAAGGTCGAGGATGTCCTGGCTAAGGCACCGACTCTCGACAGCTGGCGTTCGACGCCCAGTGCGACGCCGGCAGAAAGTGCCCTCAATGCATTTGCCCAGGCGGCGGCAGCTCCTGCGGCCCCTGCCGTGCCTCAGGCAGCACAAACGACTGGTTTTGGCGGCGGAACGATAGACGACTTTGTGTTTGAGGACCTCGCTCCTGCCCCGCCAGTCGAGGAACCGGCGACGGCCGTGATAGATCCATTTGCTCAGGCGACTCCATCTGAGTCCGTGGCGGCCGCTGCGGTTGACGAACGGACCGTGCTGGATGAGCCTGCCGATCTCGAGCCGTTGGAAGCGCCTGCTCCTCTCGAAGTGCCTTCCGGCCCGGTCACACTTCGGCCCCAGTTTTCCGAACCGGCGGTCCAGAGGGTGGCGGAGGAAGAGGTTGTTCCCCTGCAGGCCCAGCAGATTGTCACCGAGGGGGCCTACGCTGCGTCACCCGAGCGGGTTGCTACGCGGGTGGCCTATCTCAGCGACGAACAGCTCAGTGAAATTGTTGAACGTGTTGCCGGGGCGATTATTGAAAAGTTGGCGACGCCGATTATGGAGCAGGTGGTGTGGGAAGTGGTGCCAAACCTTGCTGAAAGTATGATCCGTGAGGAAATGGCCAAAATCAAACAGCAGGCTGACGAATTGTAGTCGCCCTCTAAACGGTTCACAGACCGTCTGGCATTGACGGATAAAAAGGGGATTGCTAAAATCCCCTTTTTTTGTGTCCGGAGCACTTTACAGCATCCCCGATTCGGCCCCGGTTGCCGATTGTTTTGATCGAAGGAATAACAGCGCATGGCAGACGAACTGGCAAAAGGCTACGAGCCGAACGACTTTGAGTCCAGGTGGTACAAGACCTGGGAAGAGCAGGGCTATTTTCACGCCGATGAAAATTCCCCCAAACCCCATTATTCCATCGTCATACCGCCGCCCAACGTCACCGGTGTGCTGCACATGGGCCATGCTCTCAACAATACGTTGCAGGATATTCTGGCGCGCTGGAAGCGCATGACCGGGCATGAAGTGCTGTGGATGCCCGGCACCGATCACGCCGGTATCGCCACCCAGAACGTCGTTGAAAAACAGCTCGCCGCCGAAGGCAAGGACCGTCATGATGTCGGCCGCGAGGCGTTTATCGAGCGGGTATGGACATGGCGTGAAGAGTCCGGTGGCCAGATCATCAACCAGCTCAAGCGTCTTGGCGCTTCCTGCGACTGGCAGCGCGAGCGTTTCACCATGGATGAGGGGCTGAGCAAGGCGGTGCGCGAAGTATTCGTCGGCCTCTACGAACAGGGGCTGATCTACCGTGACAACCGTCTGATCAACTGGTGTCCGCGCTGCCATACCGCCTTGTCCGACCTGGAGGTCGAGCACGACGACAAGAAGGGTAGTCTGTGGCATTTGCGCTATCCGATTAAAGGCACGGACCGCTATCTGGTGGTTGCCACCACTCGCCCCGAAACCATGCTCGGTGATACCGCCGTGGCGGTGCATCCCGAGGACGAGCGCTATGCGGATCTGATCGGCAAGATGATCGCGTTGCCATTGACCGGGCGTGAGATTCCCATCATTGCCGACGACTACGTCGACAAGGAGTTCGGCAGCGGCGCGGTCAAGATCACCCCGGCCCACGACTTCAACGACTTTGAAATGGGCAAGCGCCACAACCTGGACAACATCAACATCCTCGATCCGTCCGGTTTTATCAATGAAAACGGCGGCGCCTATCAGGGTCTGGAGCGCTACGCCGCGCGTGAAAAAGTGGTGGCCGATCTCGACGCCCTCGGCCTGCTCGACAAGATCGAAGAGCATCTGAACGCCGTCGGCGAGTGCTACCGTTGTAAAACTGTGATCGAGCCGTACCTGAGTCTGCAGTGGTATGTCAATGTCCAGCCCCTGGCCAAGGAAGCGATCAAAGCCGTGGAAAGCGGCGCCACGCGCATCGTGCCCCAGCACTGGGAAAAGACTTATTACGAGTGGATGTACAACATTCAGGACTGGTGCATCAGCCGCCAGATCTGGTGGGGCCATCGCATTCCGGCCTGGTACTGCGACGACTGTGGCGAGATCACCGTATCGCGTGAAGACGCCACCTGCTGCAGCGCGTGCCAGAGCACCAATATCCATCAGGAGACCGACGTGCTCGACACCTGGTTCTCCTCCGGGCTGTGGCCGTTCTCAACCATGGGCTGGCCGGAACACACCGAAACTCTGAGAAAATTTTACCCGACCTCCTGCCTGGTTACCGGCTTCGACATCCTGTTTTTCTGGGTGGCGCGCATGATGATGATGGGTCTCAAGTTCATGGGCGAAGTGCCGTTCAAGGATGTGTACATTCATGCCTTGGTCCGTGACGCCCAAGGGCAGAAGATGAGTAAGAGCAAGGGCAACGTCATCGACCCGCTGACCGTCATCGAGGAGTTCGGTACCGACGCGTTTCGCCTGACCCTGGCTGCGTTTGCCGCCCAGGGCCGCGATATCAAGCTGTCCACCGAGCGCATCGGCGGCTACCGCAACTTCTGTAACAAACTGTGGAATGCCAGCCGTTTCGCCCTGATGAATCTGGAAGGCTTTGAGCCGGTGGCTACACCCAACTGGGAGGACCTCAGCCTGTCCATGGCCGATCGCTGGATTCTTACCCGTCTGAGCGAGGTGGAGAAAAACGCTAACGCTGCGCTGGAAGGCTACCATTTCAACGAAGCCGCCGGCCTGCTCTATGCCTTTACCTGGCATGAGTTCTGCGACTGGTACATCGAGCTGATCAAGGGTGCCCTCTATGGCGATGATGCCGCCGCCAAACTCAGCGCCCAGACCGTGGTTTATACCGTGCTGGAACGCCTGCTGCGCCTGCTGCATCCGATCACGCCATTCATTACCGAAGAGATCTGGCAAACCCTGCCCGGCACGCGTCCGGTGGCGTCTATTATGCTGGCCGACTACCCGCAGGGCGAAGGTCTGCTGCAGGATGAGGCTGCCAGTTGTAAAATGGAGCAGGTGATGGACGTTATCCGCGCCATCCGCAACATCCGCGGTGAAATGGATGTGCCGCCGGGCAAGAAGATCAGCGCCCTGCTCGACTGCAAAACCGAGGCCAGTTTGGCGGTGATGGCTACGGGTGAAGACTACATCAAGTCCCTGGCGCGCATCGAAGAGCTGACCTGCGGCGTGGCTCTTCAGCAACCGGCCCAGGTGGCTAAACAGGTGTCCGGTGAGGTGGAAATTCTGCTGCCCCTGGCCGGTCTGATCAATATCGAAGAGGAAGAAAAGCGCCTCGCTAAAGAGAGCGCCAAGGTACAGAAAGACGTCGACCTGTTTAGCAAGAAACTCTCGAACGAGAAGTTCGTTGCGAATGCCCCGGCCGAAGTCCTTGAAAAAGACCGGGCCAAGCTGACGGCGGCACGGGAAAAGCTGGCCGTGTTGCAGGCCAGTCTGGAGAAGATTGTGGCATTGAAGTAGACGCTGCTTGTGTCACGATGTGTTAAAAGGCTGGTGTGTCGAGCGATACGCCGGCCTTTTTTGCAGGAGCTCGCGTAAATTGAGGAGCAATTTTAATGGGTTTCCTCATGGCTGGGTTGAACTCGGCTGGGGTTGTTTGGTTGCTAAGGCAGCGTCAGGTTTGTTCTGATACCCGCCACATTTTTTCCGTGCCCCCGACAACATCAATTGCTGAGAGACGGCATCCTGAGGCTGGTTGTGACATTGTTCCTTCAGCTGTGTGCCTTGAGCTTGCCGACGGAAGAAGCCTTAGGCATGCTTGCGGCCTTGTCCCTGCTGTTTCTGGCAGGCCCTTCCGCGATCTTTTTAGTTTTAGGCTTGTTCCATTCTCGGAGCCGATCCGCCAATTCTCTCCAATCGTTTTCAGCACGCTATTTCGTCGCCAACACAGTCTATTCTTCTGGCCGATCAACTAGCCCCCATAACGCGTTTTTATTTTTGAAACAACCTCCACACCGGCTGCCAGGATCAAAGTGGTAAGAAAAATCTGGCTAAGGCTAGGTAGTGCTCTCAATCCTAACGGTTATACTGGGTGTGTGTAGCGGGGCGCAGAAGGCAGGTCGGTCCATGCCCTTCCTGGTTATCCGGGTGCTGCATTCCGTGCTATATCGAGCTGTCTGACTCTGTTGGGAGATCTTTCATGGTGCTGCGTTTTTCTGATTTGCTCCGTGTCTCGATCCTGTTTACGCTGCTGCTTTTGCTGTTTGGGTTGTGTGAACCTCTTGCCAGATGGATGACGTCGATAGTCTGGCGGTAGAGCAGCGCAGCCTAAAGGCCTGGTTGATGAATCTGGTTGCTATTGGGGGGGGTGACGGTCTGGGGCATCGCTGGGCGTGACCGGGTTGATGGAGGAAAAAAGTGGATTTGATGGGGCTGGTTTTAAGTGAATCCTGGAGCCTGTTTTTGAAGTCCGCACCCTATGTTGTGTTCGGGTTGCTCGTCAGTGGCGTGCTCAGCACGGTTATGAGCGGTGGCTTTATCGCACGGCATCTCGGTCATGGCCCGGTCAGCTCGGTGATCAAGGCGGCACTGTTCGGGGTGCCGCTGCCCCTGTGCTCCTGCGGGGTGTTACCTGCCGCCCTGACTCTAAAACAGCAGGGCGCCAATCGCGGGGCGGTAGCGGCGTTTTTGATTGCGACGCCCGAGTCCGGAGTGGATTCGATTGCCGTCAGTTATGCCTTGCTTGATCCGTTGTTAACGGTTGTGCGGCCGGTGGCGGCTCTGCTCACGGCGGTCTGTGCGGGGGTGGTGGAAAATCTGCTGCCACAGCAGGAAGTGCCTGAGCCTGCCGCACTGCCAGCGACGGCGAAGCGTCGTTCCTTCAGTGAAGGAATGCGTTACGCCTTTACCAGCGTGTGGCGGGGTATGGCTGGCTGGTTTTTTCTGGGCCTGTTGCTGGCGGGGATGATTTCGGTCCTGGTGCCTGAATCACTGATGCAACGTTGGCTGGGAGGCGGTTTGCCGTCCATGTTGATCATGCTGGTCGTTGGCATTCCTCTCTATATCTGTGCCAGCGCATCAACCCCCATTGCGGCGGCGTTGATCATGCAAGGGGTGAGCCCTGGTGCAGCGCTGGTATTTTTGCTCGCCGGCCCCGCGACCAACGCGACTTCGTTGACGGTATTGTTGAATTTGCTCGGTCGTCGGGCGACCCTGATTTATCTGATGGTGCTGGCGCTCGGGGCAATCCTGTCTGGCCTGACGGTCGATGCGCTGTATACGCTGTTTGACATCGAGGTGCGTGCCCGGTTAGGTGCCGGGGCGACAATGGTCCCCCCGTTATGGCAAGGGCTATCTGCCGGCTTGCTGCTGTTGCTGAGTCTTCCGTTGCTGGTGGAACGCTGGGCGGGCAGAAAAAAAGGTGAGAATCAGGGATGAGGTGGCGGTCTTAATTGTGCGGTGAAGACGGAAATTCCATTTTGGTTGACGCAGTTGTAATTGCTCCGGTGCCGGCCGGTACCGAATCGACATCCTGCAGAATGAGGCGCTGAAGTTGGGATAATACCAGCGGATAGGGGTGAGATGCCGTCATGAAGAAAGATGTGCTGTTTCGTTACGAACGGGATGCTCAGGGGCGTATCCTCATCGATGTCACAGCCGAAAAGGTTGAGGAGCTGTTCAGCAATTTTGATCGCAACGCCCCCTACATCCGGCGCGATCTGGATCCGGACTTGGTCGATTATCTGATCGACTCGGCGCGCGAAGTGGACGCGGAGCCCTTTGTTATTAGCTTTTCGCTGGCCAGCCCGCCTGATCGCGATCAGATTTCGCGTATCCGCAGCAGCGTGACCAACTTCTTTCAGTATCTGATCGAAGTGGAGAGACAGAACATCCGGGAAATGATTCGGCGATCTCTGGTGTTGCTGTGTCTGGGAATCACCTTGCTATTTTTCTCTGTCTGGCTCAATCAATGGTTGGGGGCGGAGCGCTCGGTGATCGCTAATGTCTTCGCCGAAGGATTGACCATCGCGGCTTGGGTGTCCATGTGGGAGGCCCTGGCGGTTTTTCTCGCTGACGGGCTGTACCATGTGCAGCAGATTCGCCTGTATCGACGGCTGGTGGCCGCCGATACGGTTTTTCGTTCCGTCACGTCTCCTATGCCACAACGCCCAGAATAAAAACGTCCCCGCCGGGTGTGGCGGGGACGTTGTCATGAATCAGGCTCGGGTCAGGTTGCGGTAACGAATGCGGTGGGGCTGGTCGGCATCACGGCCGAGACGCTTGCGCCGGTCTTCCTCGTATTCCGAGTAGTTACCTTCAAACCAGACCACCTGGCTGTCGCCCTCAAAGGCCAGAATGTGGGTGGCGATGCGGTCAAGGAACCAGCGGTCGTGGCTGATGACCACGGCACAGCCGCCGAAATTCTCCAGACCCTCTTCCAGCGCACGCAGGGTGTTGACATCCAGGTCGTTGGTTGGCTCGTCCAGCAGCAGCACGTTGGCTTCTTCGCGCAGCATCTTGGCCAGGTGAACCCGGTTGCGCTCGCCGCCGGAGAGCATTCCCACTTTCTTTTGCTGGTCGGAACCGGAGAAGTTGAAGCGGGCCACGTAGGCGCGCCCGTTGACGGGCTGGCCGCCGAGCAGAATCTGCTCCTGTCCGCCACAGATTTCTTCGAAGAGGGTTTTGTTCGCATCCAGTTCGCGGCCCTGATCAACATAGCCCAAGCGGACGGTTTCTCCCACCTTGAAGCTTCCGGCATCAGCTTTTTCCAGGCCAACGATCATCTTGAACAGGGTCGATTTGCCGGCGCCGTTGGGACCGATAACGCCGACAATGCCGCCCGGCGGCAGGTTGAAGCTCAGGTTGTCGATCAGCAGCTTGCCATCAAATCCTTTGCTGACCCCTTTGGCCTCAACGACCACGCCGCCCAGACGCGGACCAGGCGGGATGTAGAGTTCGAGCTTTTTCTCTTTTTCGAGCCCCTCATTGCCGAGCAGTTTCTCGTAGGAATTGATGCGCGCCTGAGCCTTGGCATGACGGCCTTTGGGCGACATGCGAATCCACTCCAGCTCGCGTTGCAGGGTCTGCTGGCGCTTGCTCTCGGCTTTCTCCTCTTTGCGCAGACGCTCCTGTTTCTGCTCCAGCCACGACGAGTAGTTCCCCTTCCAGGGGATACCGTGACCGCGGTCGAGTTCCAGAATCCAGCCCGCGACGTTGTCGAGGAAGTAACGGTCGTGGGTGACGGCGATGACGGTGCCCGGGTAGCGCTGCAGATGCTGCTCCAGCCATGCGACGGTTTCGGCATCGAGGTGGTTGGTCGGCTCGTCGAGTAGCAGGATATCCGGTTTGCGCAGCAGCAACCGGCAGAGGGCGACACGGCGCTTTTCACCGCCGGAGAGCACCTTGATCGAGGTTTCGGGGGGCGGGCAGCGCAAGGCTTCTTCGGCCAGTTCGAGGCGGGAATCAAGATCCCAGGCGTCGGCCGCGTCGAGCTGGTCCTGCACCTTGGCCTGCCGATCGAGCAGCTTGTCCATGTCACAGTCGGGATCGGCGAAGGCGTTGTTGATCTGCTCGAACTCGGCCAGCAGGTCGACAATTTCCTGTACCCCTTCCTTGACGATCTCGCGCACGGTTTTGTTCTCATCCAGCTGCGGTTCCTGTTCCAGATACCCGACACTGTATCCCTCGGAGAGTACCGCCTCGCCGTTGAACTCCTTGTCCACCCCGGCCATGATACGCAGCAGGCTACTTTTACCCGAGCCGTTGAGGCCGAGGACGCCGATCTTGGCACCATAAAAATAGGAGAGGGAGATGTCCTTGATGATGGGTTGCTTGTTGTAGCTTTTGCTGACCTTCATCATGCTGTAGATGATTTTTTTACTGTCTTCGCTCACCGGTGTACTCCTTGTCTGTATCGGTCAATGTGAGAGGCTGATGTAAAGAAAATGGCATTGTACGGACTTTGCGGGTGTTCGCCAATAGCTTATTGCGGGAGGAGACCGGGTTGTGATTGATCATTTCACAGCTATACTCAGGAGGTGTTGATTGGAACGGAGCGAGGAATGCTCCCGTCTTTTTAAAGTGATCATGAGGAGGTCATACCATGGAAAAAGTCCCCCACTCGCAGACAGGTCAGCCTGATCTTGATTGGAGTCAGGTGCGGGAAACGGTTTTGATGCTCAACCTGGCCGTGGCCCAGCTCGAAAAAACCATGACCGACGGCGAAGAGTCGGTCAATACCTTGACCGATACCTTTGCGGCCCTCATCGGGCGCATTCAAGCCATCAGTCGTGCTGCCGAAAACCTGCCGGAAACCGCTGAAACCACGACGATTCTTGGCAACGTCGAACCTGCAGTCAAGCAGGTTAACAGGGCGATTATCGCCTTCCAGTTCTACGATAAACTCAGCCAGCGGCTGGCCCATGTCAGTAACAGCCTTACGGCCTTGGGCAAACTGATTGAGGAACCCGCGCGGCTCTACAATCCCTATGAGTGGTATGGTCTACAGGCCATGATCAAGTCGAAATACACCATCGAGCAGGATCGCCAGATGTTTGAAGCGATTCTTGCGGGTGCCTCCCTGGAAGAGGTTCTGTCCGCCAGCCCCGCCGATGCAACTCAAAACCCCGAGGGAGAGATCGAGTTGTTTTAATTCCGCCATTTCGCTATGATCTTTGGACCCGATTTTGCTTCGGCTCACCTTGGGTGGCTGCTTTCTATCCGTTTCGGCGGTGGGTTGTACCCTCCCATTTCAACACCATTCCGGGGAAACCATGACGCCTGACCGAAAAAGAGAGTTCGTTCCTGCTCCGGCCGCTTTACCGACACGCGGGCGAGTGCTGGTCCATGCTGCCACTGTTTATGACCTGGTCCAGCCTTTTGTCACCTTGGGACAGGAGGCTCGTCTCAATCGCTGGCTGGCGCAACAGATTCATCTTCCTGCGGGGAGCTGCGTTCTCGATGTCGGCTGCGGGACCGGGCTGTTGACGGTCCGCATTGCCGAGCAGCATCCCGAGGTCCAGGTGACGGGAATTGACGCCTCACGGCCAATGGTCGATGTGGCTATCAAAAAACGCGCGCGTGGCAACTGTCATTTTCAGCAGGCCCTGGCTGAAGAACTGCCCTTTGAGGATCAGTCATTTGATCTGGTCACCTCGGCGCTTTTTTTTCATCATGTGGACCAGGAGTTGAAGCAGCGCACGCTGCAGGAAATCATGCGTGTGCTCAAACCGGGAGGGACACTGCTGATCGCAGATATGGATCGCCCTTATACCGCTTTGGGCTGGGCCATGTCCTGGACCGCATGGAAACTGTTCCGTCAGCCGGAGATCAAGGAAAACATGGATGGTCTTCTGCGGGAGGAAATTGTTCGTGCGGGCTTCAGGGGACTGCGGGAGATCGCGAAGTTCTCCGGTTACATCCGGGTTGTCGAGGCTCAAAATTGATGATGTCCCGTCCTGCTTCCGAGGTGCTGTTGGCCTGTGAACCCTGGCGCCATGCTTTGAGTCTCCAACAACAGGCCGTTCAGAATTTTTACGACCAAAGTGCACAACTGCTGCACAATAGCTGTTCGTTGTGTCCATTGCCAGAAGACGCCTTGAGCCTGGAGCGAAACCTGTTTTCCACGCTGTTTATCATGGCCAGCGAGGCGGCTGGAGTCCCCCGACGACTTTTGCCTTTTTATGCCGAGGTTTTTCAGTGTCTCCGGGCTCAGGTCACCGGCTGCGACAATTTGCTCGATGATGAATACAAAAGCGTGATTCCCTTTGATCTCGAGGGAGGCGGCACGCGTTTTCGTTCGGTGCTGACAGTGATGACGGCGGACCTGGTCCTTGGACGTTTGGCTGCTGAAGAACTTGAGGTGGGCCGTCTCGATCTGTCTGCTGCCCGTGGTCTGTTCTCCGCTGTTATGGATGTGCTGATCCCCAGCGGGCTGGAGGAGCATGAAGAGGAATCTCAGGCGCAGGTTGTGGTTCCGACGGTGCGCGCCATGCAGGAGGAAATCCATTACCGCAAGACCGGGCTGCTGTTCGAAGCACCGGTGCGCCTGGTGCAGAAGATGGGGCTGACCGATTCCGAACGGGTCCAACCTGTTTTGAAGGCTCTGTCGCTGTTCGGCGGCGCCTGCCAGATTCTCGATGACCTGAAGGATGTTGCGGATGATCTGAACTGCGGCAAGCACAATATCGTGGTCTCCAGCGCTTTCCATGGTGTTGAAGCACAGGAGAGAGAGGTGGTTGTCCGTTTTCTCGATGCGACCCGGAATGTGGCGCTGGCGCAGACGGTGGCCCAAAAGTTGCCTGTGGCCAGGCAAGACTGTGTCGGCCTGGCACTGCGTGGTTTTCAGCAGGCGGCACAGGCCTTTGAGACGTCTTTTCCTCAGTTTGGCCTGACTCAGGCGGTGGCTCTCGGAACGCTGGTTCAGAAATCCATTCTTTCTGAGCGCAATGAAAACGCTCTGTCTGAGAAACCTTGATGTTCTGGCTGCGTTTTGCCCTGCGTTCCGTTCTGCGCCGTCACCGCCGGACGCGGATTACCTTTCTTTCCGTGGGATTAGCCGTCGCCTTGCTCATCGTCCTCGGTGCGATCATGGTGGGGGTCAACGATACCATGATCCGCAATGCGGTGCGTCTGCAGACCGGTCATCTGGCCATCGACTCCCCGGCGTTGGCATTCAAGGATGCTGAAGCCCTGCTTGAGCGTTTCCGCGAGCACCTTCCCGTTCAGGATGTTGAGGCTTTCTTGCCGCGCTATGGTGTCGCGGGATTGCTGCGTCAGCACCAGAACCGTCAGGCGCCGCTGCAGCTTGTTCTTGTTGACCCGGCTCTGGAGCAACGCTGGTCGCCCCTGCCAGCCTGCCTGAGCCAAGGGCACTGGCTCGGTGAAGAAGAGGGACTTGTCATCGGTCAGTTGCTTGCGCATGAACTGGACGTGAAAATCGGAGAGCGACTGGAGCTGGTTACAGCTGGGCCGCCGCTCGCTCTGACTGTTGTCGGTGTGTTTCACACCGGGGTGGACGCTCTGGACCGCAGCGCTGGTTATGCCTCCTTGTCTCTTGCACGGAATCATTCTTTTCCGGCTCTGGTCCACATCCGCTCGGCTCTGTTTGTTTCTTCTACCGCTCCTTTGGCGTCGCTTTGCCAGACGCTGCAGATGCAGGCACCGAAGCCGCTTCAGGTGACGAGGTGGCAGGAGAAATTGCCCGAGGTGGAACAACTGGTGCGTCTGAACGAGTTTTCCATGCAGATCATGATGGGACTCGTCGTCCTGATTCTTGGTTTCGGCGTCGCCAACTCGTTGCTGATTTCGGTGATGGATCGTTATCGTTCATACGGTATTCTCAAGGCGATCGGTGTTCGGCCGCGCGAGGTGATGGTTACTGTCGTGGGTGAGGCTTTGATTCTCTGCCTGGGGGCCGGACTGCTTGGAACGGCGCTGGGGGTGGTCATCAGTCTGGGGTGGGGGCAGGTCGGGCTGGATATCAGTCATTACACCTCGTACAACCCCCATTTCAGTGTGGACCCAATGATTTATCCCAGACTGGAACCGCTCATGGTTTTTTTGCCTCAGACGCTGGCTTTGGTCAGTGCTGTTGTCGCTTCCGTATGGCCGGCGCTGGTCGCTGCGCGACGCGGTGTAAGCAGCAGCATGAGGGAGCTGTGATGTCCCCGTTGTTACGGCTTGAAGGCGTTAGCCGCTGGTTTGGCAGTGGTCGCACAGAGGTGCGGGCACTGACCGATATCACATTGGACCTCGCGTTGGGAGAGCAGGTGGCGCTGATCGGCCCGAGTGGCTCGGGAAAAACGACTCTTCTCAACCTGCTCGGTGCTCTTGATCGGCCAACGGCTGGCCAGATTACAATCGGTCAACAGCGCCTTTCCGCCTTCAGCGAGCGTCAGGCCTGCGAATTCCGTCGCCGTCAAGTGGGGTTTGTTTTTCAGGACAATGCACTGCTGCCAGAGCTGACACTGCAGGAGAATGTTGAATTGCCGCTCGTGCTGGCTGGTATGTCGCGCCGGGAACGACTGAAGAGAGTTTGTGAGGTGATTGAGCAATTGGGCCTGGTGGCACGCTATCAGGCTTATCCCGCCGAACTTTCAGGCGGGGAAAAACAACGTGCCTCAGTGGCGCGGGCTCTTATTCATCGTCCAAGCCTTGTTCTTGCGGATGAACCAACGGCCAATCTGGATGCACAGAGCGCCCAGGCTGTTCTGGCGTTGCTGCGTGGACTGGCGCACCAGCAACAGTTGACCCTGCTGGTGGCCACCCATGATCCACGGGTTTATACGTCCTTTGAGCACCATCTGCATCTGGATGATGGCAGACTCATTCTTTCAGAACCGTCAGGAGTCCCCGGACTCGGCAGGGGCTTGCCCCACTCAGTTTCCGGGTAATTTCTGCGAACGGTCACGCGTTCGCCGGATTAGCCTCAGCCACAGCCTGAATGGGATTGCACCCCACGGACGGAGCTGCTGCTGTGGCTGGAAAAAACGGAGAGAACGCGTTGGGCTTTGCCGCCGCAGACGGGACAGTCGATCTGCTGTTCACTGCAGCGGCTGATTTTTTCTGTTACTTTGCCGCAGTGTGGGCAGCGGTATTCAAAAATGGGCATGGGATGTCTCCTTTCTGGCCTGAATGTATTTCAAAAATTGAATATTGACAAGATTGATCTTTAGTGCTCGATTTATCGGATTTTGTGATGGATGGCCAAGCCCGACCGCAGGGGACTTTTTCTTGAGGGTCGGTGTTTTTGTGTTAGAGTACCGTCTGACTTTTGTTTGATTTCGTTTTCTTATTGAGTCTTTCACCAGCAGGTTATAAGGATCTTATGGTCGTGAAAAGCATGGCAACCGATTTTTTAAGCGGTTTTTTCTCTCTGTGGAACGCGTGGAAATTTGTCACTGCGCACGCCCGGCTGTTGCGTTATGCCTTGATTCCTTTTGTGATCAATGTGGTGGTTTTCGCTGTGGCCCTCTACTGGGGCAGCGATCTCTTCGCTCATCTGGTGGGTGACTATATTCATCCGCAGGATGGCTGGTGGTGGCAGGCTCTGGCCTGGCTGGTGAAGGCTCTGGCGGCCCTGATCACGGCGATTTTTGTTTTCTTTGCTTTTACGGTGGTTGGCAACCTGATCGCTTCACCCTTTAACGAGGCCCTGTCGGAAAAAACGGAGCAGTTGCTTACGGGTGCAGCGCTGGGGGAGGAAAAATTCTCCCTGGGACGTCTGCTGAAGGATGCTGGCCGGATTGTACTGGACGAAATCCGCAAGATGTCCATCTTTATTGTTTTGATGCTGCTGTTAGTGGTGTTGAGTTTTATTCCGGTTGTCGGGCCACCGGTTTATGCGGTGTGCTCGGTGCTGTTGACCCTTTATTTTTTGGTGGTGGAGTACACGGGTTTTGTTTTCGGGCGCAAGCGGCTGCGTTTTGCCGATCAGCGTCGTTTTGTTGCGGCCCATCGCTGGCGGTCTCTGGGGTTTGGGGTGGCGGTTCTGTGTATTCTGATGATTCCGCTGGTTCAATTTCTGACCATCCCTCTGGCCGTCGTGGCGGCCACCCAATTCTGCTGTGAAAAGGGGCTCTGTTCGACTCGGATTGATCCGGGTCTGTAACGTGTTACCCGGAATGTTTTGGAGATGTGAACCGTAATCTAGGAGAGAAAAGTCTATGGCTGAACGGGGAAAGACGAAATTTCAGGTTGATTTGCGCCGTCATCTGCGCGAGAAGGCGGTTGATCGTAACCTGACGCGCCTGATTTGCGAGATCGCCGAGGCATCCAAGTACATTATCAATTCGATTCGTACCGGAGATCTGGGGGTGGCGGGGACGTCGAATCTCTACGGCGAGCAGCAGCTGCAGTTGGATGTGCTGGCCGATCGCATTCTGGAAAAGCGGCTGAAGTATTCCGGGGTGGTGGCATCGGTTGTATCGGAGGAAAGCGGTGATATCCTGCGCTTTACCCCTGAGCAGGAAGGCCCCAGTTACTCGGTGGCCTATGACCCGCTGGACGGTTCTTCGCTGGTTGATGTGAATCTGGCGGTAGGGACGATTATCTCGATTTACGAAGGCGATAATCTGCTGCAGAAAGGGCGCAATCAGGTGGCGGCCATGTACATTCTTTACGGACCGCGGACCACCCTGATGTATTCGACGGGTGAAGGTGTGCACGAGTTTGCCATGAACCAGCTGATGGAATACAGCCTGGTGCAGGAGAATGTGCGCATTGATGGCGGCAGCGGGATTTACTCCCCCGGTGGTCAGCGCAATCTTTATACCGCGGGGACTGAGGCTTTCGTCCGCTCCCTGGAAGAGAGAGGCTACAAACTGCGTTACAGCGGGGGGTTTGTGCCGGATATCAATCAGGTGTTGATCAAAGGCAAGGGCGTGTTCCTCTATCCTCACCTGCAGAATCGACCCCAGGGTAAGTTACGCCTGCTCTACGAACTCAACCCCATGGCCTTTCTGGTCGAGCAGGCCGGCGGGGCCGCGTCTAACGGTCGCGGTCCGATTCTGGATGTCGAGCCGGAGAATATCGACGACTGCTCTCCCATCTTCATTGGCTGCAAAGAAGATGTGGCGCGGGCGGAAGCGCTGATTGCTACGCTGGATTAGCGGTCAAAAAGACGCAGAAAAAAAAACGCCGTGCCTCAGCACGGCGTTTTTTTTGTTGGCCATTACTCGGCACACAGTGCCAACTGCTGTCCGGCAAACAGGCAGAACAGCCGGATAAGACGCTGTTCCCACAGGTTGAAGGGAACCGTCAGCGGGTGCTGGACCATGAGAATACCGATCAGCTTTTTTTCACTGAACAGCGCCGCGCTGATCAGATCGCACGGGAACTGGTCAGAGCGGAATTCGTGCATGTGGCCCGCTGTTTCAATCCTTGACGGGAGCGCTTCCCGCGTCAGCTGCAGGTATGTCGCTTCGGTGCTGGTGGGGGAGCGCCAGTGCAGCGGTTGCTGACCATCAAGAGCCATGACCTCGTTTAATCCGGCCTCTTCATCCTGTTCCACTCGATAGATGAGCGAGGTTGATGCACTGAAGACATCATGCGCAATGGCGAGAAACTGCTGCAGGTAGGCTGCTTTGTCCAGATCGTAGACCGCCAGCTCTCCCAGACGCTGCAGCGCTGACAAGGAAAAAAGCAGATCGTCAAATGCTGTCGACAGCTCAACAACCGAGGTGGTGCAGGGAAAAGATGGCTTGGTCATTATTCACTACCCCGGGAAATCAACTGGGCCATTTCGAGCAGACTGTCCAGTTGCAGCTCGATGTCGTGCGCAATTTTCAGGACCTGGTCCGGTGCTACCAGTGTTGTCTGAACCGGACAGTCGCGCAGGTCGCAGCGCCGCTTGGTGTACAGTTCATCGGCAATCCCGGAGCTCAGGCGCGTGATGGTGGCCAGGACCTGGCTGGCTGTCGGATCTTCTTCCGGTGTGTTGTCGCCCCAGACCAGGGCGTGGCAGATGATTTCGGGCAGGCCCCAGTTCTCCGCCAGGATGAAGGAGGCCTGGTGATGATCCAGACCGATGGCGCCGCGAATCCTTTCCGCCAGTGTGCCTTCGCTGTTGGCAAACACGGTCTGCATCTGCTGCGGGAAACAGTGAATCAACGCTTGAAGGCCGATGTTGTGAATCAGACCAGCGGTGTAGGCGACGGCTGGAGCGGGTTTCTCGCGGACGCTCAGCACGTAGCACAGTTCCTGGGCAATGACGGCCGAGGTCACGGCGTTGAACCAGTAGCGTTTTTCGTCAAACCCGATCACCTTTTCCGGGTCGAAATTGCTCGACAGGGCGATGGCCAGAGACAGGCTGCGCGTGATGCCGAGACCGAGAACGCGGATGACTGCCTCGCGGACCGTCGAGATTTCCCGTCGCTGGCCGTAGTAGGCCGAGTTGGCACAGCGCAGGATTTTGGCCGCGATCGCCGGGCTCTTGTTGATGACATTGACCAGGTCGACCAGGTCAACCCGCTCGTCCGTGACAACCCGGATCACCTCCTGGGACAGGCCGCGCGGCGGCGGAATTTCTTTAAGAACGCGTAGGGTCTGGCAGGTTTGATTGACCATGAAAAACTCTCATATCAGTGGGGGCAAGAAGATGACAGAAATCGTCTGATGCGGCGGCACAGGCCGTCCACATCCAGTTCGTAACGCTGCAGTAGTTCCTGTTGCGAGCCCTGCTCAATGAACTGGTCGGGTAGCCCCAGCCTCAGGATGCGCGGGTAGAGGCCGTTTTGCTCCAGCAGTTCCATGATGGCGCTGCCGAATCCCCCCGCCAGCACATTTTCCTCAAGTGTGATGAGAGGTCGATTCTGTCCGGCCTGCTGCAGAATCAACGTTTCATCGAGGGGCTTGAGGAAACGCGCATCGATGACACCGATGTCGAATCCTTCCGCCGCCAGCTTTTCGGCAGCCTGCAGTGCGGTCTGAACGCAGGTACCCAGGCCGAAGAGTGTGGCCTGGGTACCCGGACGCAGCAGATCACCGCGGCCGATGGCGAGAGGTGCGAGGGTTTCCGGTTCGTCCAGTCCCAGTGCGTTGCCACGCGGGTAACGGTAGGCAAAGGGGCCTTCCATTTGGCTGGCCGTGAGCATGATGCGCTTGAGTTCAATTTCGTCGCGTGGCGCGGCCACCGTCAGGTTGGGAATGTGGCGCAGGTAGCTGAAGTCGAAAACACCATGATGCGTGGGACCGTCGGCTCCGACCAGTCCGCCGCGATCGAGGGCAAAGGTGACCGGAAGCCGCTGGAGCCCGACATCGTGCAGCAGGTTGTCATAGGCGCGCTGGAGGAAGGTCGAGTAAATGGCGACAACCGGACGCAGACCTTCACAGGCCATGCCCGCGGCGCAGGTGACGGCGTGCTGCTCGGCGATGCCGACATCGAAAAAGCGTTCCGGATAGCGCTTGGCGAACTCGACCAGTCCGGTGCCGGTACACATGGCCGCCGTGATCGCCACCAAGCGCTGGTCCTGTCGCGCCAGCTGGCACAGATAATCACCAAAAATGTCTGTATAGCTTGGCCGGTTGTTGGCAGGCTTGTGGACGCGGCCAGTACTTTTATCAAAAGGGCCGACGCCGTGAAACTGAGACGGCTGGTTTTCCGCCGGCGGATAGCCTTTGCCCTTGCGCGTGATGACATGGACCAGGGTTGGTCCCTGCAGCGCGCTGACATTCTGCAACGTCTCAATCAGCTCGTCCAGCTGGTGACCGTTGATGGGGCCTACGTAGTCAATGCCAAAAGCTTCAAACAGCATGCCCGGGGTGACGAATCCCTTGAAGGAATCTTCCGTCCGCTTGGCCAGTTGGACCAGGTCCTTGCCGAAGCGGGGGATGCTGTTGAGGAAATTCTCCGTCTCGCGTTTGAACTGAATGAACAGGCGCGAGGTCATCTTGCGGCTGAGAAAGGATGACAGGGCACCAACGTTGGGCGAGATCGACATCTCATTGTCGTTGAGCACGATAATCAGATCGCGGTCGAGGTGGCCGGCGTGATTCAGCGCTTCGAATGCCAGTCCGGCTGTCAGGGAGCCATCCCCGATGACGGCTACCACCTTGTTGCTTTTTTTCTGGCAGTCACGGCCGATTGCCATGCCCAGTGCGGCGGAAATCGAAGTGCTCGAGTGTCCGACATCGAAACAGTCGTGAGGACTCTCCTGGCGTTTGGGAAAGCCGCTGACGCCGTCCAGCTGCCGCAGGCTGCCGAACCGCTCAAGGCGGCCGGTCAGCAGCTTGTGCGCGTAGGCCTGGTGGCCGACGTCCCACACGATTTTATCGGTCGGAGAATTGAACACGGTGTGCAGCGCCAGGGTCAGTTCGATGACGCCAAGGGAGCTGGCCAGGTGACCGCCGGTATGGGAGACCGTGTCGATAATCTGCTCGCGCAGTTCCTGCGCCAGCTGTTGCAGCTGTTCACTGTCCAGATTTTTCAGATCCTGGGGGCCGGACAGTGTTTTCAGAAGAGCGTTCATGACGGATTCTGCAGGTAAAGACCCATACGCGATCAATGGGTGCGTTGAATGATGTAGGCCGAGATCGCGCGCAGGGCCTGTGCCTTGTCACCCAGAGGGGCGAGACAGTCCAGCGCCTGGCGATGAAGTTGATCCGCCTGCCGACGCGATTCCTCAATGCCGAGGACGGCTGGGTACGTTGCTTTGCCGCGAGCCTGGTCGCTGCCGATATCCTTACCCAGTTCTTCCTGATTGCCCTCGATGTCCAGCAGGTCGTCGGCAATCTGAAATGCCAGCCCGGCGTTTTCGCCGAACTGTGTCAGACGCTGGAACGTTGCCTCATCGGCTCCTCCCAGCAGGGCGCCTGCCTGCAGGGAAGCCAGAATCAGGGCGCCGGTTTTGTGGCGGTGGATGTAATTGACCGTCTCCAGATCACTGTTTTTGCCTTCGGCTTCCATATCGACCACCTGGCCGCCTACCATGCCGGCCGCCCCGGCCGCTACGGCTATCAGCTGGCTGATGCGCTGCTGCAGCCGCGCATCAATGCCCGGTTGCGGTGTCGATAGCAGAACGAAAGCCTGGGTCAGCAGGGCGTCTCCGGCCAGAATGGCTGTTGCTTCGCCATAGACCTTGTGGTTGGTCGGCACACCGCGGCGGAAATCATCGTCATCCATGGCGGGCAGATCGTCGTGGATCAGGGAGTAGGTGTGAATCATCTCCAGGGCGCAGGCCGTCTGAATGACCGTCTCACGCTGGCCACCAACGGCTTCGCAGGCGGCGATCATCAGGATGGGGCGGATTCGCTTGCCCCCGGCAAATACCGAGTAATGCATGGCCTCATGAAGAATCCGGGGGCGCTTGGCTGGGTCGGGCAGGACGCCTTTCAGCGCCGTGTCCACCCATTGACGTTGCCACTCCAGGTAGGCTTTTAACTCATTCATGGACGGAACCTGTCAGGTCAAGGGGGACGGTGCTCGGCTGATTGTCCTGATCGAGGGTCAAACGCTCAAGTTTGGTTTCAATGCTGGTCAGGGCCTTGCGGCAGCGTGTCGCCGCCTTGACCCCGGTCTCGTACAGTTTCAGCGCCTCTTCGATGGGCACATCAGGCGTTTCCAGTTGCCGGACACATTCTTCGAGCTGCTCAAGAGCCTGTTCGAAACTGGAGCCTTTTGCCATGTTCTTTCTCCGGAGATGTTGCGCCGTGGGAATCCTCGGGTTGCCAAAGAGGGCAATTATGCCAGCTTTTGGGAGAAAGAGTCAAGAGCGAGAAGGCTCCAGTTCCGGCTCGACGGTGGCGGTGACCTGGCCATCCTGGAAGCGGATGGCCAGGCGGTCACCGGCGCGGAGCATACAGGCCTGCTGGATGCGTTGCGGTTGGGGTGCAAGGCGCTCGATCAGGGCGTAACCGCGCCGCAGGGTTTTCAGCGGAGACACCGCTTCGAGTCGTTCGCAGCTCAGGGCCAGGCGGTGTTGACAGTCTGTTATCTGATGGCTCAACGCGCTGAGCAGTCGGTGCTCGGCAGCCTGCAGTTGTGACCGCTTCCATTGCAGCTGCTGGCGCGGATGCTGCAGACGGCGTTCCAGCCCTGCGAGTCGACTGGCCATCTGCTGTCGCTGCTGTTCCATCGCCCGCCAGAGGCGCAGATTCAGCTGGTCAAGGTGCTGCTCGACATCGAGCCGGTTTTTGACCACCAGTTCCGCTGCGGCACTGGGGGTGGGGGCGCGCAGGTCGGCGACAAAATCGGCAATGGTGAAATCGGTTTCATGACCGACGGCGCTGATCACCGGAATTTGGGAGGAAAAAATCGCCCGGGCCACCGCTTCCGTGTTGAAGGCCTGCAGGTCCTCCAGCGAGCCACCGCCGCGACCGACAATCAGGACATCGGCCTGATGATGGCGGTTGAAGGCCGACAGCGCCTGGCAGATTTCGCGGGGAGCATCGCTGCCCTGAACCGATACCGGAAACAGCAGAATGCGCAGGCCCGAGGCGCGCCGTTGCAGCACGGAAAGCAGGTCGTGTACGGCGGCGCCGCTGGCTGAGGTGATCAGGCCGATGGTCTGCGGATGGGGCGGCAGCGGCTTCTTGTGTGCCGGACTGAACAGCCCTTCGTCGGCCAGCTGTTGCTTCAGCTGTTCGAAAGCCAGTTGCAGGCTGCCGAGCCCTTCCGGCTCCATTTCTTCAACGATCAGTTGCAGGTCGCCGCGTTCGCAATAAAGGGAAATGCGACCGCTGCAGATGAGTTGCTGACCGTTTTGCGGGCGAAACGCAACGCGCCGGTTGGCCATGCGGAACATGAGGCTGCGCAGCTGGCTGCGCCGGTCTTTGAGGGTGAAATACCAGTGGCCGGATGCCGGCTGTGAGAGATTGGTGAGTTCACCGCGGACCCGGACCGAAACCAGATTATCCTCCACCAGTTCGCGGATCAACTCGGATAGCTCGGAAACAGACAGGATCGGGGGGGGGGACAGAGTGGGCATCAGCGTCAGATCTTCCGGTTGCCCATCAGCGAACCAGCTGTGAGGCGTAAACCGCCTCAATGCCGAGTTCCTCCAGCCGAGGTGCAAACTGCTGCAACGCGACGAGGGTCTGAGGGTAGGGATG
Organism: Desulfuromonadaceae bacterium; assembly: GCA_016936455.1. Lineage (GTDB taxonomy): Bacteria > Desulfobacterota > Desulfuromonadia > Desulfuromonadales > Desulfuromonadaceae > Pseudodesulfuromonas. The sequence continues at coordinate 24,960 of JAFGXV010000014.1, read as the reverse complement.
GCAGATGCCGATGGCCTCGCCTTTGGCCTGACTGGTTTGCGCCAGCTGTTCGAGCCGAGCCAGAATCTGGTTGACCTCTGTGATGTTGTCGAGAAACACGTCGCGTTTTGCTGTCGGAATTCCCAGCTGGCGCGCATTTTGAGCCGCAACGGAGTTGCTGCAGGTCAGGCTGTCGACGAAGAACAGCCCCGATTGATGGATTTCCTCCAGAGCGGGTGTCATCTTGTCGCCGCGGGCGGTAAAGGCGGAACCCATGTGGTTGTTGCAGCCGACAGCATCAGGCAGTGCGTCGAGGAAATGGCGCGTGCGCTGGCGGATTTCCCCGTCATCCAGTGCAACAAACAGCGCCTGAGCACCGGGATTGTGCTGAGGGTATCCCAGCGGCTCCATGGGGAGGTGGACCATGACCTCGTGTTGATGGGCGGTCGCCAGCTCCATGACTGCACACGAATGGCTCAGGTCGGGGATGATGGCCAGGGTGACGGGCACCTTCAGCTCAACCACCTGCCGGGCACGGGCCAGGTCCTCACCGAGATCATCCATGATGATCGCCAGCCGTGGCCTGTGAACCGGTTGGGTGGCCGGAGGTTGAACCGTCAGGTCCGGCTGTGGCGCAATCTCAATTTCTTCTGTAATCACAAGTGATTTTGTCGCAGCAGGCGCTGGGTAGCCGGGTGCAGCGGGTTGGGGGAGGCGGGCCACCAGAACCAGGCCAACCAGAACCAGGCCGCCAATGAACAGCAGCGACAGCAGGGTTTTCAGCGAAGCCGATGCCGTGTATTTGGCCGGGGCTGTTTTCTGCTGGGGGCGCTTTTTCTGGCTGGTGGGTTTTTTCCTGCGGGTCATCACCGCTCTCCGTTGCCCGTTGCCGGGGTCAGTTGTGCGAAGCGGGCCCAGCCCAGCAGAATGTCGGTGGCGCGCAGCAACGGAAAGTCCTGCTGGACAGCCTCCGTGCTGTCGTGGTCCGGTCTGTCCACAGCTTGCGTCTGAACGGGCTTGCTCGGCGCTGAGCTGGCCGCCACGTTGGTGAAATGGTTTTTCAGATCCTTTTCCCGAACCGGCATTGCGTCATTTTCCACGGTCCAGCGGGCAGGTTCAACCACAATGTCCGGCGTAATCCCGCGGGCCTGAATTGAATGGCCGTTGGGCGTGAAATACTGGGCGGTGGTGAGGCGGAGGCCTGAGCCGTCTTCGAGGGGAATCAGGGTTTGAACCGAGCCCTTGCCGAAACTCTGGGTGCCCAGAATCAGGGCACGTTTCTGGTCCTGCAGGGCGCCGGCGACGATTTCCGCAGCGCTGGCGCTGCCGCCGTCGATCAGGATGACGATGGGGTAGCGCGGCTGGGTTCCCGGCGATGTGGCCGGGTAGAGGCTGTTGTCGCTGTCGCGCCGGCCACGAGTGGACACAATCGGACCCGAATCGAGAAACAGGTCGGCCACTTTGACCGCCTGTTCCAGCAGTCCTCCGGGGTTGTTGCGCAGATCCAGCACCAGCCCCTGCAGGCCGGAGCGGGTTTTGCCGGCCAGTGATGTGAGGGCATTCTGGGTTTCCTGAGCGGTACTCATCTGGAACTGGGTGATGCGCAGATAGCCGATGTCCGGGGTCAGAGTGCGGAATTTGGTGCTGGCGACCTGGATTTTTTCCCGCAACAGACGGAACGGCAACAGATCGCTGTGCCCCGGACGCGCAACTTTCAGATCAATGGCTTCACCGCGCTGGCCACGCATTTTCTGTACCGCCTGCATCAGGGACATCTGCTGGGTCGGGACGCCGTTGATTTCGACAATCCGGTCGCCGGCGCGAATGCCGGCCCGTTCAGCCGGGGTGTCGGCAATGGGGGCGATAACCGTGATGAACTGGTCCCTGGCGGTAATCTCGATGCCGAGGCCGTTGAATTCCCCCTCGGTTTCGATCTGCGCCTCGCGGAACATCTCCGGCGTCATGAATTCCGAATGAGGGTCAAGGCTGGTGAGCAGGCCGTCAATCGCGCCGTAAACCATGTCGTGCAGGGTGACGGGTTCGACATAGTTTTGTTGCACCAGCGCTAACACGTCGGCCAGCAGATCGAGCTGGGCGTAGTCGCTGTCGGATTTCGGCTGGGGTGCGCCGGCTGTCGCGGCCAGGGCGGGTTGCCACAGGGGCAGCAGGAGCAGCATTGATAGCAGAATGCGCAGGAACATGGGCGGATTTGTCCTCAAGCGATTAACGATTTCTGGGCTGAAGCCACTGGCGCGGATTGACAGGCGTACCGGCCTGGCGGATCTCAAAATAATAGCTGTCGCGCTGCTCAAAACCGGCGATTGCGACCACGGCTCCTTTGTCGACCAGATCCCCGGTCTGGCATTTGAGCTGCCGGGCCTGGGCATAAAGGCTGTAGTACTGATTTCCGTGGTCGAGGATCAGTAGGTTGCCATAGCCTTTGAAGGGAGCAGCAAAGGCGACCTTGCCGGGCCAGACGGCGAGGATCGGTGTGCCGGGAACCGCAGCGATTTCCAGGCCGTTGCTCTTGACCTTGGCACCGAACTGCTGGTGGCGGTGGGTGCCGAATTCGGAGCGCACCGCGCCGGAGGTTGGCCAGGGGAGCTTGCCGCGCATGGCCGAAAAATGGACGCCGCTGGGGGTGTAGAGCTGGCGGCTCTGCTCCTCGAGCTGTTTGACCAGATTTTCCATGCCCTGTGAGCGCTCTTCCAGTTGCTGCAGCGCCTGGTTGAGCGCCACCTTGTCGGTGCGAATCTTGCGGATCAGTGTTTTTTTACGTTGACTGCTTTCAGCCAGTTGCTGTTTGTGCTGCTGGCGGTCCTGCAGGATCTGCTGTTGCTGGGCCAGGTGCTGCTCCAGTTCCAGTCGCGATGTTCTGATCTGGTTGAGCTGCTCGCGGTAGTTGAGCAGCAGTGCTTTGTCGTGGCTGGTGATCCGGCTGAGAAAATCGGCATTTTCCGCCATCAGCAGCGGAGATTTAGTGGAGAAAATCAATCGTAAAGTGGTGATGTCGCCACTGGTGTAGAGTACGCGCAGCCGCTTCTCCACATCGGCCTGACAGCGGCCGAGGATGCGTTGATAGCGGTCGATGTCGGAGCGGGACTGGTCAATCTGCTTGCGCAGCTCGGACAGCTCTGAACTCGCGTTTTTCAAAGCGGCGTTGCTGCGATCCATCTGCTGCTCCAGGGTTTCGAGCTCATCCAGAACGGAGCGCTCCTCCTCTCTGGCCTGACTCAGCTTGCCCGAAGTGCTGCGGATCTGCTGCTGAAGCTGCTCCAGTTTGCGGCGCTTGTCGTCCAGGTCGTCACCGCGGACGGGCGCGGCCAGGAAGCCGGTTACCAGCAGGACGGCCAATGCCAGCCGTACCGCGGCGTGTGAAGTCGCTTGTGAAAGAATTCCCGCTCCCATCATGTTACATCCGGACGAATTTTCGCAACGGCAGCATGCTGCCCGCCAATCCCAGGGTCAGGCCCAGGCCCAGCACCGCCACCTGCATCCAGGTTGGCAGAAAGCTGATGTTCTGCGCCGCAGCGGTGGTCAGCAGTGCGGCCAGCCCTTTTTTCAGAAAGAAGTAGTACAGCACATGGCAGCCGCCAAGGGCGAGCAGCGCTCCGATGGCGCCCTGAAAGGCTCCTTCGGCAAGAAACGGGGCCTTGATGAAGAACGGGGTCGCACCGATCAGGCTGAGAATTTCCAGTTCATCGCGCCGGGCATAGATGGTCAGCTTGATGGTGTTGGAGATGATAAACAGGGTCGCGAAAATCAGAAATCCACCGGCGAGGGTGCCGGTCAGGCGCAGCAGGAACATAAAGGCATCGTAGCGCTCCAGCCACTCCTGTCCGTAGCGGAAATCGGAAAACGTGCTGTTGCGGCTGAGCAATTCCACCAGCTCTTCGGCTCCCCGCTGGGTCCGTGCCTCCTCACGCAAGGCGATTTCGAGGGACGCCGGCAGGATTTCCGGCATCAGTCCGTCCAGCAGGTCATCGTTCTGGCCGAGCCGTTTGCGGAACCGCTCGAAAGCCTCCGCCTGTGACACGTAGTGGACCGTTTCGACGGCGGGGAGTTTGGTGATTTCCTGACACCACTGCTCTAAGACGCTATTGCTGGGAATGCGGTCGAGATAGACGATGACCTGAATGTCGCGGCTCCATTGGCGCGTCAGGTTCTGTACATTGAAGACGATGAGGGTGAAAAAAGACAGCAGCATCAGGGCGATGGCAACGGTGCCAATGGTGGCGCCACTGAGCAGAGGCGTCTGGCGCATGCTGAGCAGGGTTCGCTGAAGAAAATAACGCAGTCGCTCCATCAGATGGCCTCCTCTTTGCTGGGCGTTTCCTCCGCGGTCTGCGGCAGCGTGTCGGAAACGATGTGCCCGCCCTTGAGGACGATGGTGCGGCGCGGGAAGCGATCGAGCAGTTCCCGGTCATGGGTCGCCAGCAGGACCGTGGTTCCTTCGTGGTTGATGCGGGTAAACATCTCCATGATTTCGATGGCCAGATCGGAATCGAGATTTCCCGTGGGCTCATCGGCCAGCAGCACACGTGGGCGCACGATCATGGCGCGGGCAATGGCGACCCGCTGTTGCTCGCCACCGGAGAGCTCCAGCGGTTTGCGCTGCAGTTTGTATTCGAGGCCGACATACTGGAGCAACTGGTACACCCGGCTCTGAATCTCCTGCTTGGCCAGACCCTGAACCTGCAGGGGCAGGGCGACGTTTTCGAATACGGTGCGCTTGTTGAGCAGTTTGAAGTCCTGAAAGACGAAGCCGATTTCCCGGCGCAACAGTGCGACGCTGCGCGGTCTGAGGCGGGTAATGTTGCGCTCGCCCATGAGGATCTGTCCGCGTGAAGGACGGTCTGCGCAGTAGAGCAACCGTAGCAGCGTCGATTTCCCGGCTCCCGATGATCCGGTGATGTAAACAAAGTCTCCGGACGGAATTTTCAGGTTGATGTCATGCAGAGCCGGAGCCCCGTTGTCATAAACCTTGCCGATATTGCAAAGCTGAATCATGATGATAATCGCCTCAACGGGAAGCAGTCAGTGATCCTCGCCAGACCGATCACTGCATCAAACAAGATGGTGGATGCTAAACAGGCCACCATACTAGCACAACCGGGTCAAAATGAAAAAGTTCTGATTCCGCTCAGAGGGCGGCGCGAGTTCATCAAGGTTACAGCTCAAAGCGTTCGTGCCACCGGTCGAAAATGAGGACCTTCTCGTGGCCGAAACCGTTCAGGCTGCGGCGCACCTGCTCGACGCTGCGCTCGGTGCCCAGTTTTTTCGGGTTTTTGGAAAAAAACAGGTCGGCGTAGGCAATGATTTGCTGCTCAAGGGTTTCGGGGACCATGTCGCGGTGTGGCAGGGGGAGGTTCTGCCGCAGGATGTCTTCCCTGGTCAGGCCGACCCCGATATGGTTCTCACACACCTGTGCATGGTGCGGTAGCCCTTCGCGGCGCAGCAGTTCGGCTCCGAGTAACCCGTGGCAGATATACGGCTGCTGGCCATAGCAGCCCAGGGAGGGGGTAGCCGTGTACAGAATGCCGATGTCGTGCAACAGGGCCCCTTCGAAGACGAGGGCGAGATCCAGGGGGTGCCGGGCGTGGAGCCTGGTGGCGACCGCTAGGGCCTTGTCTGCTACGGCCTGGCTGTGCTGCTTCAGGATGGCATAGGCGCGGGTGTGGGGCAGATAGTACTTCTGTAACAGGGCGATGGGATCAAAAGCGGGAGTTGGATGCATTGTTCTGCCGGGTTGTAGGCGGTTGTGGTGGCGTCTCATGTTCTCTGGTTGGCAACACCGGGTGAGATGCTCGGCTTTTTACTTGCAACGGACCCGTCGGTCTGTTTATATGAGCGTGAATTAAACGCTGAAAATCTTAGCGTAAATGCCTCTGAGTTGCGAGAAGAAAACCCGCGCTCAGTAAAGGAGCCACCTGATATGGCCGAAGTCGCGCCGTTCAGGGGAGGACAGGCTGTCCATCGCTGTCTGGAAACAGATGGTGCGCCGGTTCTCCCTTCCTGTGCCGAGGATTCGCCCCTCACCCTGTCCTCACAGCTGTTCTCTCCACTGTTTCTCGAAGGGGACGTTCCCGATTTATTGCGCACCTGCGCGGAAAGCGAGGGGTGTCAGCCATGCGAGGACTCCCCTGCGCTCTATCTGTATGAAATTGTCCACGTCGCTTCACAGGGTGGTGAAGCCCACCATAAGGGTCTGGTTGCCCTGATGCGGCTGGAAGACTTCCGCTCCGGGGTGGTTTCGTCCCACCAGCGCGCCCATGACGGAGAAGTCGCGTGTCGCTTCAGGCAGCTGGAACAGTGCCCGGTCCAGACGGAGGCGCCCCTCGCGCTCTATTCCGATCCCTGTTGTGTGATCGAGGCGCTGGCTGCGGCTGAGAAAAAGCGTCCGGCCGATGTTGAGATCACCCTGTCCCCGCGGGAGTGCTGCCGCATCTGGCGTGTGTCAAGCACCAGCTTTGTCGAGCGGGTTCAGGGTGTGCTGGACCGGAAAGCCCTGTTGCTGATTGAAGGCCAGGCCGCCTACCTGGCGGCGCTGCGCTATCGCGATCACATGCGGGAGCTCACCCCCGATTTCAGCGGTAAAGAGAGTTTTAATTATGCCATGGTGGCCCTGTCGAACCAGGAGGATCTGAGCCTGAGGCTTTTTGCCGGGCAACGGTTGCTCGATCATCGCCTTATCCCGCCGGCTCAGCAGGATGCCGGACTGCTTCTGGCCGGACTGGGGCACTTTTTTGATATTTCGGCCCTGGCGGACGGGGATTGCACGGGGGCTGGTTTGTCGGTGCCAACCGGTCTTGAACAGTCGCCCGATGAAATCGGTGCCGACTGGCAGCTCGCGCTCTGTGTCGGGGGCAAAAATAGTTATGCTTTACGATTCCGTGACGATGAAAAACCGGCGTTTCTGCGTGCCGATGAACCCTGGAGCCTGGTTCATTGCGCGCCACTGTTACTCGAACGTCTGGTGATGGAACAGGTGCTGAAGCTCGACCCCGCTTTGCTGGAAGATTTTCAGTGCGTGGCCGTTTCGCCCGGCGCGAAGGGCTGGCTTGCGGACGGGGTGGCCGATCAGGCGCTGGTTTTTTTTCTGCGTTCGCCCTCCCTGGCCGTGCTGCGGGATCTGGTCCATGCCGGGCTGACCCTGCCCAGCCGATCGACCTTCGCCTACCCGGTGCTGCCGCCTGGCGTGCTGCTCCACTTCCTGTCGTCTGACGAGCGGGTGGCTGCACCATGAGCCGGCGCCAGGAGCGACCTGCCAAGCCCCGGCCGCGCGACGAGGGATCGTTCTCCGTTTCCCTGGTCGAAGCGCTGCAACAGTTTCAGGGACGGCCGGTCAGTGTCAGTCAAGTGCTGGAACAGGCCGGGCTCGATGCGTCGTCCCGGCGCAAGGTGCTGGTTTTTTTCGAACAGCTGGTAACGGAAGGTCTGTTGCAGCAAAGCCGTCGCGGGCGCTATCTGCTGAAAAAAAAGCTGGAGATTCTTCAGGGCGCGGTGCGGATTCAGGCCGCCGGACACGCCTACTTTTCCAGCCCGTCTGCGACGGAAGAACTCTACATCGCGTCGTACCGGCTGATGGGCGCCATGGACGGGGATGAGGTCAGTCTGTTGCGTCTGCCCTACAGCCGCGGTCGCCGGGCCGAGGGCCGGGTGCTTGCCATTCACCGTCGTCACCAGCGCCGGGTGGTCGGCCTGTGCCAGAAACGCCGTCGTGACGGCAGCTGGTTTGTGCGCAGCGAGCCGGATGGTATGGAGTTCCAGCTCGATGCGGCAGGTCAGGAACTCGATGGCCGGGTTGTCGTTCTGCAGGTCGATCGCTATCCCACGGCCACTGAACCGGGAACCGGTCATGTCGTCGATATCCTCGGCCTTGAAGGGGCGCCGCGTGTCGATCTGCTGACGATCGCTTACCGGCGGAATCTGCCGGTTCGTTTTCCGGCGGGGGTCGATGCGGCCGCCCGTGAAATTCCCGCGACGGTTTCCGCCGCGGACTGCGACGGGCGCGATGATCTGCGGGGTCTGTCCTTTGTCACGATTGATGGCGACGATGCCCGTGATTTCGACGATGCCCTCTACATCGAAGCGGCGGCTGATGGTCGCAGTGGCTGGCGTCTTTGGGTGGCGATTGCCGACGTGAGCCACTACGTGCCGACAGACAGTCCCCTCGATCGCGAGGCGTGGCAGCGAGGCACGAGCGTCTATTTCCCGGATTTCTGTCTGCCGATGCTGCCGGAACCCTTGAGTAACGGCATCTGCTCGCTGAATCCCCATGTGGATCGGCTGGCCATGGTGATTGAGATGCAGTGTGAGGCCGACGGAACCGTAACGTCGGTGACGCCACGGCAGGCTGTGATGCGCAGCCGGGCGCGGCTGACCTATGGCGCGGTTCAGGCGCAGTTCGACGGCAGGGCCGCAAGCGTGCCGGAGGATCTGTGCGGGATGCTGGCGCAGCTGAAGTCCCTCAGCGAGGTGCTCTATCGGCGTCGACTGGCCCGCGGAGCTCTCGATTTTGAGTTGCCCGAAGCCGAGATCCGCACCGATGACGAGGGACGGCCCGTTGCCATCCACCGACGGCACAGAACGGAGGCGCACCGCCTGGTGGAAGAGTGCATGCTGCTGGCCAACGAGAGTGTGGCCAGCCTGCTGCAGTCGCGCCAGGGACCGGTGCTCTACCGGGTTCACGATCCGCCGGATATCCGGGCCATGCAGGATTTTCAGCAGTTCGTGGCCTCTTTCAACCTCGGGCTGGAACTGGGCGAGAACGCGGTGTCGGCCCTGCGCCTGCGCCACCTGCTGGAGCAGGTGGCCAAAACGCCGCTGGAATTCGTGGTCAACCGGGTGCTGCTGCGCAGCATGAAGCAGGCGCGCTACGACGCCGAAGCGGGTGAGCATTTTGGTCTCGCCAGCGCCTGCTATGGCCATTTCACTTCGCCGATCCGCCGTTACCCCGATCTGGTTCAGCACCGTCTGCTCAAGCAGTTGATGGCCGGCCAGCGCAGGCCGGTGGCTCCAGAGGGCCATTCGCTGGCTCAGGCGGCGGAACAGTCGACCCTGTGCGAACGCCGGGCCATGGAGGCCGAGCGCGAAGCGGTTGATCTGCGCTGCAGTCAGTTCATGAAAGACAAGATTGGTCAACGCTTCAGCGGCTTTATTTCTGCGGTGACGGCTTTTGGTTTTTTTGTCGAACTCGATGCCTGGTTTGTCGAAGGTCTGGTGCCGATCCGGACCCTGTCGGACGATTATTATCAGTACGATGCCTTGACGCACGCTCTGATTGGCGAGCGACGGCGCCGCCGTTTTCAGCTGGGCCAGGCGGTGGACGTTGAGGTCTGGCAGGTCCGACCGGCGGCACGCGAAATCGATTTTATCCTGCCCGAAATGGAATCGGCGGTGTCGGGTTCACGGCGTCGTTTTGCCAAGAAAGGTTTTCGCTCCTGACCTGTATCCGTTAGAATGGACCATTCAGCCCCTGTCCAGGATACGGGTCGCGGCCAGCCTGTGATGACCCTAAAGTTGAAATGAATATCATCCGAAGTCTAGAACAGATTGAGCAGCCTTTTTCTCGTGCCGTGGTGACGCTGGGCAACTTTGATGGTGTCCATCTCGGGCACCGGGAAATTTTCCGGCGGGTGGTGCGGTCGGCGCGGCAGCGCGGTGGCACCTCGGTGGTCTGTACCTTTAATCCGCATCCGCTGAAAATGCTGGCACCGCAGCAGGCGCCGCGGCTGATCAATACGGCGGAGGAAAAGGAGCGGCTGATTGCCGCTTCGGCTGTCGATGTGATGCTGCAAATTCCTTTCACTCCGGAGTTGGCAAGTCTGACGCCGGAACAGTTTGTTGATGACATCCTGCTGAAGACGATCGGTGTCGAGCATCTGATTGTCGGTTATGATTACGCCTTCGGTAAAGGCCGGGCGGGGTCGGTGGGTTTTCTGCAGCGCCAGGGCCATGAGAAGGGTTTTACGGTGGATGTGTTCGGCCCGGTTCAGTTTCAGGGCCAGGTGCTCAGTTCCACCCGGGTGCGGCAGACGATTCTGCGGGGCGATGTCGCCGGTGCTGTTGATCTGCTGGGGCGCCATTTCAACCTCGAGGGTCGCGTTGTTCATGGCGACAATCGCGGCCATCAGCTGGGTTTTGCCACGGCCAATCTGGAGACGGATAAAGAGCTGTTGCCGCCGGCCGGGGTCTATGCGGCCAAGGTGCGTCATGGCGACAACGAGTTCGACGCCGTGGTCAATCTTGGGCAGAAACCGACCTTTGGCGAGCATGCGTTCAGTATCGAAGTCCATCTGCTCGATTTTTCGGGTGATCTCTATGACCAGACGCTGCGGCTCTACTTTGTCGACCGGTTGCGTGAAGAAAAACGATTCCCGTCGGCGCAGGCCTTGATTTCCGCCATCCGTCAGGATGTGGCCACGGCGCGGCAAAAGCTGGCCACAACACGCATTATTGAGTTTCGGGAGTACCTGGCCGTCGATCAGAATGGGGAGACACCGGCATGCAGGTGAGCGGGACAACCAGTCTGTACGGGATTCTGGGCTGGCCGGTCGCCCATTCTCTCTCTCCGCGAATGCACAACGCGGCCTTTGCGGCACTGGGGCTTGATGCGGTTTATGTGCCGTTCGCTGTGGCCCCCGAAAATCTGGAGCAGGCGATCAGCGGCTGGCGTGCCCTGGGTGTTAAAGGCGGCAATGTCACCATCCCGCACAAAGAGGCGGTGTGTGCCTGGCTGGACGAGATCGATCCGGACGCGCAGCTGATCGGAGCGGTGAACACCATCGTGCGTCGCGACGAGCGCCTGATCGGCTATAATACGGATGGCGAAGGTCTGGTGGCGTCCTTGGTGAAAGATCTGGATTGTCGCGTTGCCGCAAAGCGTGTGCTGGTGCTTGGTGCCGGCGGTGCCGCGCGCTCGATTCTGGTTGCGCTGGCGCGTCGCGGTGCGGCGCAGATCCTGGTCGCCAATCGTTCACTTTCCCGGGCCGGGGCGCTGTGCCAGCGCTATGCCGCCCATTTTCCGGACGTCGACTTTTCGCCGCTGGAACTGGATGCGCACTCCCTCGGGGAAGTTTTCCCGCAAATTGATGTTCTGATCAATACCACGTCGATTGGACTTCACGGAGAAAGCTTTAATGTGCTACCATGGCGCACCCTTAATGTTTCAGCCCGGGTCTATGATGCCGTGTACAGCCCGCAGCAGACGCCGCTGGTGCATCAGGCGCTGTCTTACGGCTTCCGGGCCTGCGATGGACTGGGCATGCTGATTGCCCAGGGAGAGGTCGCTTTTCGCCTGTGGACCGGTAGGGATCCGGGACGTTTCCTGGAGCAGGCTTTGGCACGACACTGATTTTTTCAGAAGAAACAACACTGCAGCTGAATAGAAGGATTTTATGGCGACAAACCGATTAGGTGAATTGCTGGTTCGCAATAATCTGCTGAACGCTGAGCAGGTCGATAAAGCTATCCGGGAGCAGAAAATGCACAAGGAGCGCTTCGTCGCGACCCTGGTGCGGCTGAAGTATATTTCTGAACAGGATCTGGCGGCATTTCTGTCGCGCCAGTACGGCGCGCCGGCCATCAATCTGGAAGAGTTCGAGGTCGATACCGGAGTGGTAAAATTGATCTCGCCCGACGTGGTGCAGAAATACCATCTGGTGCCGATCAACCGTGCCGGCTCGACTCTGATCGTCGCCATGAGCGATCCCTCCAATATCTTCGCCATTGACGATATCAAGTTCATGACCGGCCACAATGTCGAGGTGGTGGTGGCGACGGACAGCGCCATTAAAAAGGCCATCGACAAGTACTACGACCAGTCGGCGACGTTTGCTGATGTCATGGGCGATCTGGATGATATTGACCTTGAGATTGTCGATGAGAACGAAGATGTCGATCTCAATGCGCTGCAGATGGCGACGGAAGAGGCGCCGGTCGTCAAGCTGGTCAATCTGATTCTGACGGATGCCATCAAAAAGGGGGCATCGGATATCCATATCGAGCCCTACGAAAAGATCTTCCGGGTGCGTTACCGCATCGACGGGGTGCTGTACGAGGTGATGAAGCCGCCAATGAAGCTGAAAAACGCCATTACCTCGCGTTTGAAGATTCTGTCGGAAATGGATATCGCCGAGCGCCGTCTGCCGCAGGACGGTCGTATCAAGATCAAACTGCCGGGCGGCAAGGACATGGACTACCGCGTCAACTGTCTGCCGACCCTGTTCGGGGAAAAGGTCTGTCTACGGTTGCTCGACAAGTCCAATCTGCAGCTCGATATGACCAAACTCGGCTACGAACCCGATGCCCTGAAGTGGTTCAAACAGGAGATCAGCAAGCCGTTCGGTATGGTGCTGGTGACGGGGCCAACGGGCAGCGGCAAGACGGTCTCGCTCTACTCGGCCCTGAGTGAACTGAACAAAACCACGGAGAATATCTCTACCGCCGAAGACCCGGTCGAGTTCAACTTTGCCGGGATCAATCAGGTGCAGATGCACGAAGAAATTGGCCTGAACTTTGCCAGCGCTCTGCGCGCTTTTCTGCGCCAGGACCCTGATATCATCATGATCGGCGAGATTCGCGACTTCGAAACGGCTGAGATCGGCGTCAAAGCCGCACTGACGGGCCATCTGGTGCTCTCGACCCTGCACACCAACGATGCCCCGAGTACCATCAACCGTCTGCTCAATATGGGGATCGAGCCGTTTCTGGTCGCCTCCGCCGTTAACCTGATTACCGCCCAGCGTCTGGGGCGGCGACTGTGCAGCGAATGCAAGGAGCCGGACACGATCTCCAAGCAGGCGTTGCTCGATGCCGGTGTGCCGCCGGATGAAGTGGATGACTTCGTCTGTTATCGCGGCAAGGGCTGCAGTAACTGCAATGACAGCGGCTACAAGGGGCGTGTCGGTATCTATCAGGTCATGCCGATGTTTGACGAAATCCGGGAAATGGTTTTAGCTGGTGCCAATACCGCCGAAATCAAACGCGAATCCATGCGGCTCGGCGTGCGGACCATGCGACAGTCAGCGCTGTTGAAGTTGAAAGAAGGCGTCACCTCGTTTGAGGAAGTGCTGCGCACGACCGTGGGCGATGACTAGGGCGCGGTGAACATGAAAAGTTTTTTCTGGTGCGTGCATTTCGAACGCTGCATGGTAAAATAAAAAATCTATCATGTTGAGCGGTCGGAACGGACAGACAGGAGACCTCAATGGCCAGTATTCATGATTTTCTTAAAACGATGGTGGAAGCCGGGGCGTCGGATCTGCACATTACCACGGGTGTGCCGCCGTTGATCCGGATTGATGGTCGCGTGCAGAAGCTTGACCATCCCCCCCTGATGCCGAACGACACCAAGGCGCTGTGCTACAGCATCCTCACCGATGCCCAGAAGCGCAGGCTGGAAGAGGACAATGAGCTCGACCTGTCGTTCGGGGTAAAAGGCATGGCGCGCTTCCGTGGCAATATCTTTGTCCAGCGCGGGGCCATTGCCGGGGCCTTCCGGCGTATCCCCTACGAGTTTCTGTCGTTCCAGCAGCTGGGGTTGCCCCCCGTGGTCGAAAAGATTTCCCGCCGCCCGCGCGGCCTAGTGCTGGTCACAGGACCGACGGGGAGTGGGAAATCGACGACCCTGGCGTCCATGATCGATGCCATCAATCGCGAGCGCCACGACCACATCATTACCATCGAAGATCCCATCGAGTACATCCACCCTCATCGCAACTGTATCGTTAATCAGCGCGAGGTGGGCAGCGACACCCACAGTTTCAAAAAAGCGCTGAAGTCGATTCTGCGTCAGGACCCGGATGTGGTGCTGGTGGGTGAGTTGCGTGACCTGGAAACCATTGAGGCGGCGCTGACCATTGCCGAGACGGGCCATCTGTGCTTCGCGACGTTGCATACCAACGGCTGTGTGCAGACGATTAACCGTATCGTTGACGTGTTTCCCACCAACCAGCAGGCTCAGGTGCGGACTCAGTTGTCTTTCGTGCTGGAAGGGGTCCTGTCCCAGACCCTGATCCCGCGGGCATCGGGTTCCGGGCGTGTTCTGGCGCTGGAAGTCATGGTGCCCAATGTAGCGATCCGGGCCCTGATCCGTGATGATAAGATTCATCAGCTTTACTCTCAAATGCAGATGGGACAGGAAAAATTTGGCATGCAGACCATGAACCAGTCCCTGTTCAGCCTGTATCATAAAAAATTGATTTCGCTGGATGATGCGATGGTGCGGTCGCCGGAGCCGGATGAGTTGCGGCAGATGATTTCCAATCCTTCAGCAGCGGTAAAAACCACGCCAGTCGTTGGCCGCAAGATGGTCTGATGGCAGGTGTGATTGTTCCAGCTTTCTGTACTATGAACACATTGACGAGGTGACCTATGGCAAAATTTTCCTGGGAAGGCCAGACGCGTACGGGCCAAAAGCAGAAAGGGGAGATGGAGGCTCCCAATGAAGCAGCGGTTCAGGCGCAGCTCCGTCGTCAGGGGATTGTTGTCAAGAAGGTAAAGGAGCGGGGCAAGGGTCTCGATGTCGAGCTCAAGATCCCCGGCTTTGAACCCAAGGTGACGACGAAAGATCTGGTTGTGTTTACCCGTCAGTTTGCCACTATGATTGATGCCGGTCTGCCGCTGGTTCAGTGTCTGGATATTCTCTCCAGCCAACAGGAAAACAAAACCTTTAAAACCATCCTGCTGGCGATCAAAAACGATGTCGAGTCCGGTTCAACTTTTGCCGACGCGCTGCGCAAGCATCCGCGCGCATTCGACGATCTGTTTGTCAATCTGGTTGCGGCGGGTGAAGTGGGCGGTATTCTCGACACGATTCTCAATCGTTTGGCTTCTTATATTGAAAAGGCCATGAAGCTCAAAAAGCAGGTCAAGAGTGCCATGACCTACCCGGCAACCGTCATTTCAATCGCTGTCATTGTCATCGGCGTTATTCTGGTTTTTGTTATTCCGGCTTTTGAAAAAATGTTTAAAGATTTTGGTGGTGCGTTGCCGGCTCCGACGCAGATCGTCATCAATATGAGCAACTTTGTTCAGGATTACATTCTGGTGATTATCGGGGCCATCATTTTTCTGATTTTTGCGTTTAAGAAAATCTATGCCACAACCCGGGGGCGGGAAGTGATGGACGAGTTGGCGTTGAAATCACCGATTTTTGGTGTCTTGATTCGCAAGGTCGCGGTGGCGAAATTTACCCGGACGTTGGGAACCATGGTATCGAGTGGCGTGCCGATTCTGGACGGTTTGGAAATTACCTCCAAAACGGCTGGAAACAAGGTGATTGAAAAAGCGATCATCAAGGTGCGCCAGAGCATCAGTGAGGGCAACACGATTGCCGATCCGCTGGTCAAGTCGGGTGTTTTCCCGCCCATGGTGTGTCAGATGATTGCAGTTGGTGAACAGGCTGGCTCCATCGACGCCATGCTGAACAAAATTGCTGACTTTTACGATGATGAAGTGGACGATGCGGTCAATAATCTCACGTCGATGATGGAACCGTTGCTGATGCTGTTTCTGGGAACGACGGTGGGGGGGTTGGTTGTCGCCATGTATCTGCCGATCTTCAAAATTGCTGGAACGGTTGCCGGTTAGTCCCCTTGTCAAAGCGGATTCATCACGAGGCGCGCCGGGCACAAACGTCACTGCTCTGGTTTGTGCTGGCGCGCTTTTTCGTCGTGACGCTGTTTCTTGGTGGTACGGTCTTCTGGCAGTTTTTGTCGTCAGAATATGACCCCCCAAAACTCAATATTCGCCTGCTGCTGATTTTAACCTGTTCGTTTCTGCAGAACTGTTTTTCGCTGTTTTTTCTTTTGCGCCGGCGGGAGCCATCGAGCTTGTTTGTTCAGTGGCAGCTGGTGTGGGATCTCGTGCTCTGCGCGGCAGTGGTCTACGTTACCGGCGGGATGTTCAGTCGCTTTGCATTCCTGTTTATTTTCGTGATTTTGAGCAGCGGGTTGCTCTGCCATGCGAAAGAGGTGCTTGGAACACTTTCAGCCAGCGTAGTGCTCTATGGCGGGCTGGCGAATCTTCACTATTACGGTTTGCTGCCGGCGTCCGGTTTTGCCGCCAGTTCGCCGATGACGGATGGTCAGGACGTTTTTTTTCTGCTGTTTCTCAATCTGACTGCTTTTTTTCTGACGGGGTTTCTCAGTTTCCTGCTTGCGCGGCGCTTGCAACACGCTGCCCTGTTACTCGATCAGAAAAAGGTCGAGCACGAGGACCTCGAACAGCTCAATCTGCTTATTCTCAGGCATATCGCCGGGGGCTTGATCGTTGTTGATGCGCAGGGTTTGATCTGTTCATTTAATGCGTCGGCCGAATCGATGACGGGTGTAGCGGCGGAAAATGCTATAGGCTGTCATGTGCAGCAGGTTTTTCCAGCTTTTCCCTGGCAGGGCGCTGTGACCGTAGAGCGGCGGGAGTTCGTGTTCCAGAATAGCCGGAATGAACAGCGTACGGTGGGCTATCGCGTTGTCCCCTTGTCTCAGGATCAGCGCGGTCGTTCGATCGTCGCCTTTCAGGACCTGACAGAAGTCAAGCGTCTGGAGCGCAACCTTCAGCGCGAGGAGCGGCTGGCGGCTGTCGGCGGATTGGCCGCCGGACTGGCCCACGAGATTCGCAACCCCCTGGCTGCTCTCAGCAGCAGCGTCCAGATGTTGCAGGAGCAGCTGCAGGATGAACAACAGCAGCGCCTGATGGCGATTGTTGCCCGTGAGAGTGAGCGACTGAATCTTCTGCTGTCTGATTTTCTGGTTTTTGCCCGGCCGCGTCCACCACACAAGCGGTCAGTTGATCTGTGCGGTCTGCTGGGCGATCTCTGCCTGTTGCTGAAAACCTCAAAGCCGTTCGAGCATGTCGAACTCAAAACGCTGTTGCCGGAAAGCTGGCTGGTTGAGGTGGATAAAGAGCAGATGATTCAGGCGGCGTGGGACCTGCTGGTCAATGCGGCATCCTTCAGCCCGCAAGGGGGAGTGGTCACCTGTGCAGCTTCTCCGCAAGACGGCTGTTTCTGGGTTGAAGACGAAGGCCCGGGGGTCGAGCCCGAGCATGAGGAGCGGATCTTTGAGCCCTTCTTTACGACTCGCGCAGAAGGAACCGGCCTCGGGCTGGCCATCGCCTATGCCTTGATCAAGGCCCAGGGCTGGTCGCTGGAATATCAGCGCGCGTTCTCCGGCGGTGCCCGCTTTGTCGTCAGGATCACCCAACCCGATGAAAACGGTAACTAACCCCATGGCTCATGCAAAGAAATACAATGCGCACCTGCTGCTGGTCGAAGATGAGGCCGGACTGCGCGAAGTGCTGGCGCTGATGCTTGAAGCAGAGGGGCACAGTGTTGATGTGGCGGTGGACGGGCTGCAGGCGCTGCAGGCGCTCGATAGCCAGGCTTACGATCTGGTCCTCAGCGATATGCGCATGCCCCATGTCGATGGGTTGACCCTGCTCAAGCAGATTCAGCAGCAGGGTACGGATACGCTGGTTGTGCTGATGACAGCCTTTTCCACCACCGAACAGGCCGTCGAGGCGATGAAGGAAGGGGCCTACGATTATCTGATCAAGCCGTTCAGGAATGACGAGTTGCGGCTGGTTGTGCGCAAGGCCCTGCAGCATCAGGCCCTGCGGCGGGAGAATCGTCAGCTGCGCCAGGTGCTGGACCAGTGGTCCCAGTTCGAGCAACTGGTGGGGAAAAGCGCGAGTATGCGTCAGGTTTACCAGCTGATTGAAAAGGTCGCACCGACGACAACAAATGTCCTGATTAGCGGCGAGTCCGGTACCGGCAAGGAACTGGTTGCCCGAGCCATTCATCAGCGCAGCCTGCGTAAGGGGGAACCCTTTGTCGCGGTCAACTGCGGCGCCATTCCCGAAAATCTGATCGAAAGCGAGCTGTTTGGTTACGAAAAGGGGGCCTTTACCGGGGCCGAGCGCAAACGGTCCGGCCTGTTTGATCAGGCCGAGGGCGGCACTCTGTTTCTCGATGAGGTGGCGGAACTTCCCCTTCATCTGCAGGTGAAGCTGCTGCGGGTTCTGCAGGAAAAAGAGGTGCGTCCCATCGGTGCGGCGGTCGAACATCGGGTCGATGTGCGCGTGGTGGCGGCCACCAATCGCGAATTGGACGAGCTGGTGGCCGAGGGCGCGTTCCGGCAGGATCTGTATTACCGCCTCAATGTGGTGCATCTGCAGTTGTCGCCTTTGCGCCAGCGCCGTGAGGATATTCCCCTGCTGGTGCAGAGCCTCATTCAGTCGCTGGCTCCTGAGCGTTCCGTGTCGGTGGCGCCGGAGTTGATGCGGATTTTGCTCGATTACGACTGGCCCGGCAACGTGCGCGAGCTGGAGAACGTGCTGGAGCGCTGCCTGGTGCTGACCGAAGCTGATGTGCTGGACGAGCAGGCTCTGCCGACCCGGCTGCGCGAGGGGGCGCAACCCTGCCGCATGCCGGCCGAGCTGCCGGCTGACGGGCTGGACCTGGAGGCCTATCTGCAGGCGATAGAAAAAGATCTGTTGCGCCAGGCCCTCGATCGGTGCCACGGTGTCAAGAAGCAGGCGGCCAGGCTGTTGAAGCTCAGTTTCCGATCGTTGCGCTACCGGCTGGACAAGCTGGGGATGTGACAGTGTTGTTGAGGGGAGGTCGGTTGCGTTTGAAGCAAGAGCTGGATGATAGCTCCCTGCCTTTCAGGGCCGATCTGGTCTGTTGCTCGACTTTGGATACCCCTGAGTTGAAGTCGCATAGTACACGGGTTGGACAGGCCCTTTTTGAATCGGCGTGGTGACAAAAAACGGCACTTGCGGTGTCGTAGAGTGTTTTTCTGGGGCGTTGGTTGCTTTATGCGGATCATTGAATACAGTTTGAATATCAATGGGTTATAGCTTTTTTAAAAACTTGGCCGGAAAATTGAAAGAACAGAAAGTGTCTGTCGGCTGGAAAAGATGGATTGATAAACGCAAAGAAAAAGCTATAATACAATTTGTGTTGTTTAAGTTCTGTTTGTTAACACTGAATGGCCGAACTGGTCGGCGGTTTTTCCCTTATGAAAGGAGATGGATTTATGTTGAACAAGTTCAGAAAGAGCGAAAAGGGTTTTACCCTGATTGAGCTGCTGATCGTCGTGGCGATCATTGGCATCTTGGCAGCGATTGCGATTCCGCAGTTTGCTAAATATCGTGAACGTGGGTATAACTCTCAGGCTATGAGTGACGTGCGGAACACTCGCACTGACATTGAAGGGTACTATGCGACGTGGTTCAGTTATCCGAATTGATTCTGACTGTTTGTTGGAGTTTCTTATAATGACTTTAAGCTCTGGAGATATAAAATTATGAAAAAATTAATGCTTATCTTGGCGTTTTTGGTAATTATGCCGAGTTTTTCTTTCGCAACAACTTTGGCATTGTGGGCTACCGACACTTCGATTGCTGCAGGTGAAAAGCCACTTAAGTTGTCCCCAACCGTTGTGTTGTCCTACGACTCGGTTGATGGAGACAGTTTTGCGTTGACGGGAGCTAACAACAAAGGGCCGATGTGCTATGGAGTAGAGGCTGGGAATTCAAAGACCTATCAAAAAGTTGTTGGGTTGGCAGCGTCTGACGCGGTTGGTGACTCCGTCGTTGAAACAGCTGCTGATGATGATGATGTTGATGATGATTCTTATGCAAGTACTTGGTCAGAGGTTGGGAAATAAATTTTTCTATTAAATATTTGGATTTGCTAAAAAGCCTCCTGTAATAGGAGGCTTTTTAGTATCGTCTAGGTGTGTTGAGCAAGGCGATGACTGCTTAGCTAGTGGGTTTTTCGATTGTCTGCTATGTTGAAAATAGATCAGCTTTCAAAATTATATACGAGTTCGTTTCTTAAAAAGCCAACACATGCACTCAGAGGGGTGTCGTTAACCGTTCAAAATGCTGAGATTTTTGGTATTGTTGGGCCTAATGGTGCCGGGAAAAGTACTCTGCTGAAGATTTTACTGGGATTGGTCAAGCCGAGTTCTGGTTCAGTTTATTTAAATGGTATTCCTCCCTCTGATTGTCTTTGTCGTAATAACTTGGGCTTTCTCGCTGAAAATCCCTGCTTATACGAAAGTCTCTGTCTCGTTGATCATCTCGTTTTTATTGCTCGTGTTACAAACATTCCTCGGGGGCAATGGCAAAGTATGATGACCGATGTTCTGGAAAAAGTTGGTTTGGGGCATGTAGCGACACGGCCCATACGCACTTTTTCCAAGGGAATGGTTCAGCGTGCTGCATTAGCTTGTGCACTCTTTACTTGTCCGCAGATTCTGATTTTGGATGAACCAATGTCGGGACTGGACCCCCTCGGGCGGAAAATGGTTGTGGATATTATCCGTGATTACAATGCTCAAGGTAATACTGTTTTATTTTGCTCGCATATCTTAACGGATGTTGAACGAATGTGTGATCGAATTGCAATTATGGATAAGGGGCAATTGAAGGTGACGGTAACTCCGAGACAACTCCAAACTGAGGTGACATGCAACGAGGGCGAATCTCCTCTGGAAACGTTGTTTATTCAAGTCGTGGAGGGGGGATGTTAAATAATGTTTCTGCGATCGCTCTGCTAGCGTTTAAGGAGGCTATCAAGCAGAGAGTTATTTATGGACTGTTGATTTTCGCGGTGCTTATTTTGTGGGTAGCCGTGCTGGTTAGTGGGTTTTTCTTGCGCGATATTTCGAAAGTGATGTTGGATTTTTGCTTGGCGATGGTGACAGTTGGTGGTTTGACTATTCCTTTTTTTGTCGCAATACACATCCTTGCTAAGGATATAGAGAGAAAAACGATTTTTACTTTGCTGACGCGGTCTATTTCTCGCGGGCAGTATGTGCTGGGAAAGTTTGCCGGTTTGTCGTTGCTTGCCGCTGTCGTTATGCTGCTTTTAAGCGGTTGTGCATGGGTGGCAATGCGCGGAGGAATCTGGCTTTGGGGGGAGCGTTTTTTTGCTCATGTTTCTTGGCCGGATATAGCTTTTGCGTTGTTTCTTTCGTTTCTGTCTGTGCTGGTTTTGAATGCTATCGCAATATTTTGGTCAACATTGACAACAAGTTCTTTTCTTGCCACGTTATTGACGATTAGTAGCTACATTATCGGGCAATTGGTCGATGATGTTGTGCGATTTATAACATCTGATATCTCAGCCTTTGAGGTGACTCCAGCGATTTCTGGAACAGTTCATGTCGTCAAATTCCTATTTCCAAATCTTGCGGCGTTCGACGTGAAACAGGCTGCAGCACATGGCATGACCATTCCTTTCCATGATGTCACACTGCTCACGATTTACGCATGTGCGTATATTTTTGTTGTGCTTTTCCTTGCCACCAGTTTTTTTGTCAAGCGGGATTTTGCATGAAATTCAAAATGGCCATATGTTCTGTTTTTGTTTCGGTTTTTTGTGTCATGCTTCTGACGACCAAAATCCATGATGTTCGGAGCAAGTATCTGGAAGCTTCAATCAGTAACATTTCTGCGACCCCTTCAGGTTTACTTGTGGCGGTGGCAATGGAGTTTAAAGGGGTCATTGCGGATGGGATGTTCTTGAACGCCTCCAACTTTATCGGGCGGAAATCTATGGAGCGTTCCAGCCCGACTGAGGATGAGTGGTTCGCGTTCTATTTGTTGCTGGATCGTACAACAGACTTGGATGGTCGTTTTTTAGATCCATATGTTTTTGCTGAAATGATGCTGGCGTGGCAGGCGAATGATGTTGATAAGGCTAATATGTTATTGTTAAAAGGGTTTGAGCACCGCCCCTTTGATTGGACTTTGCCCTACTATGTAGGCTTTAACTATTTTTTTTTTCAAAAGGACTATAAAGCTGGTGCAAAATATATTGTGAGTGCCGCAAACATACCAGGTAGTCCATCTTACTTTCCAAATCTCGCTGCCAGACTAGCTTATTATGGAAGTCGTTCTAAGACAGCATTGTTCTTTTTGGAACAGATGTTGAACGAAAACGTTAATATTAAGCAGAATCCAGAGCTCGAGAAGAGACTTTATGCATTGAAAAATGCTAGTATAATCGAAGATTCTGCCTACGAATATAATGTTGCCGTTGGGAACTTCCCGGCCAATGTGAATATTTTACTTGAGAAAGGTTATTTGGAAGATTGCCCAATCGAACCATACGGCGGAAATTGGACAATTCATCCTGACGGCAGGGTGGATAGTACTTCTGGTTTCGTCGAAAAAAGAAAGCCTTGATGTTGCGCTGGATTCTGATATTTGCTCTTTTAACTTCGCTAGCTTTCATATGCTTCGGACCGTCAATTAGTGGTGAGTTGATCACCGTTGATGACCTGGAGTTGGTCGGTTCTATTAAAAATAGAAGCACGTGGAATATTGAAGGAACATTTATCCGAAAAAACTCAGTAGGAATGTATTATCGCCCCATAAGTACCCTTTCCTTTACGGCGAACAAGATGTTGTTCGGAAATGATACTAGAGTATTGCATATAACTAATCTATCTTTACATCTTTTGAACTCCATTCTTGTATTCTTTCTTTCTCTCAAACTTTTTTCCTTAGTTCAATTTCGGCAGACATTTTCGGTTATTTGTGCCTTTTTGTATCTGTGCCATCCTCTTACAGCAGAGTCTGTTAACTGGATTTCTGGTCGTACAGATATATTGGCAGCTACATTTGTTTACAGTTCTGCATTGGCATTTCTTAGTTTTAAAAAAAACAGAAATATTAACTTTTTGCTCGTATCTATTTTTATGTTTGTTGGAGGCGTCCTGGCAAAAGAGACAGCAGTGGCTTTTCTTGCGGGATTTTTTTTCCTTTATCGGGCTAAAAAAATAGCGATTAAGGTAAATGCTAAAACTTATTTCAGACAGCTGGTTGGTCTTTTCTTGATTTTGGCATGTATGGCCGGCTTAGTTTATTTCACGGTATTTCAATTGCGTCATTTTGTGCTGAAAGATGATTCATCTCAAATCGCTTTGACTTGGCGGATAATGGATTCCAATTGGCAGTACTCCCTATTTAAATGTCTGGGTGCTTTTGGATTTTATGTAAAGAAAATGTTTTTTCCGTATCCACTCAATTTTGCCATATTAGAGATTGATCCCTTATATGAACTTTTTGCTGTGCCGATAGTGCTTGGGTTGCTCTTTTTGTTTGTCAAACGTTCCAATCCAGGTAGTTTTATGTTAACCAGCGCGGCGCTTATTTCTCCTGCTTTTCCTATTGCATTCGGTCAAATAGCTTGGACTCCCTATGCAGAGCGTTATGTTTATATCGCGTTAGGTTTTTCTATTCCTGCGACTATATTTTACGTGCAAATGATAAAAATCAGTCGTCGGGCTGTGGTGACTTTTTTGTTTGTTTTGATAATCATGTACGCAATAACAACTTTTTTACGGAGTTTTCAATGGCGCACAAATGAAACATTGTGGGCAGATACCGTAAGTAAAAGTCCGTTAAGTGAAATGGCTTGGAATAATTACGGCATTGCTCAAGCAAAAAATGGAAAATACTCAGAGGCGGAAAAAATATTTTCTAGGGCAGCTTTAGTAGATAAAAGAGATTTTTATTACGTTGATAAATATGACCTCAATACTGCTTTGACAATGCTTGAGAGGGGACATTTTAATCCAGCTGTTGAAAAGTTGTTTTCTGTGATATCAAAATCAAATGGACGATCCGAGAGGGCTTATAATCTTTTGATTAAAATTGTTGAGAATAATGAAATTGATAAAGGGCGGCTGTTTGATAGATATAAAAAATATTTAGATCGGTGTTTCATAGAAACAGGAAAACCGGGTTTTTTGTATCAACGAGGGTTACTGGAAAAATATGAAATGAATACTGAACTTGCTTGTCAGTATTTTTCAAGGGCAGAAACTATTGCTCGTGAAACTGATCCCGTTGTTCATAAGAAGGCATTAACGGCATTGACGGGTTGCTCAGAATGACGGCGATTTGATGTGCGAAACGTCGTAGGCCTTTTAAAGTTGCTACGCCCCTCCCAATGGCTGAAAAACCTGATGCTGTTTTTCCCACCCTTTCTGGGAGGGTGCCTGTTTCTGCCCGGTGTGTGGCAGAGAGGACTTTTGCCCTTGGGGCTATTCTGTCTGGCGGCCAGCGCCAGTTACATTTTTAACGATCTGATCGATTGTCCCTCCGATCGCCTTCATCCACTGAAATCCGCGCGTCCTTTGCCCTCCGGGGCGGTGTCTCCCCATCTGGCGGTTTGGTGGGCATTGCTTCTTGCTGGAATTCCCCTGGCCGTTTCGTATCTTTTCCTGCCTGTCCTGCTGATTTGGCTGGTTCTGTATCTGTTGCTTTCGGTGTTCTATACCCTGGTGCTGAAAAAAATTGTTCTGCTCGATGTGGTGACGATTTCAGCCCTGTTTCTGGTTCGTCTTGAAGCGGGCGGGGCGGCTTTTGGCGTGCGTGTTACAATCTGGTTGTTGCTGTCGGTGTTTCTGCTGGCTTTTTTCCTCAGTGCCGGTAAGCGTTACAGCGAGAGCCTGTTGCTGGGTGAGGCGGCCTGCGCCCATCGCGGGGTTCTGGCCTGTTATTCACCCTGTCTGCTGCTGGGGTTGCTCTGGGGCAGCGGTATCAGTGTTCTGCTGACCTACAGCCTGTACTGCTTCAATCATAACCGCTTTATCTGGACAATCCCGCTGTGCGCCTACGGTCTTGTGCGCTATAGTGCTCGGGTGCGGCGGGGGGCGGATGGCGACCCGACGGCTTCGCTGCTCAAAGACCGGCAGCTGTTCATTATCGGCTTGAGCTGGGTGTCTTTGATTGCCGCCGAATTGTATTTCCGTTGATGTAGAGATCGATTTTTGTTGCCACCTGTTTTGTCTGCATTGTGAAGATGATTACGCAATTATTAACCGAAAACCTGATTAGCGCTAATCTTCAGCCAGTCTGAGCCAGGACTCAGAGCGAGGGCCGGTTTGGCATCCTGCGAACAAAAGTCGCGGGAAAATGCTGGCTAAGTCAAAGCGACGATTGAAGCGATAC
>JAFGXV010000013.1 GCA_016936455.1 Desulfuromonadaceae bacterium | reverse complement strand
GCATCACTCTGCTTCAGTTTTCTGTTGGTCCCCGCCAAAGGTCAGATCGATCCCGGTCACATCCAGCTCCCCCGGCGCAACCGCAAAGTGGACCGCCTTACTGGTCAGGGGCACTCTGAGCCCCGGCTGCTCCGGTGCCAGGCGCACCGACCAGGCTCCCGCATGAGCGGTTTCAAACTGATAAAAGCCGTCATCCAGGGAGATGGTCTCCGCCACCACCAGACCGTCGGCGTTGAGAAGCTGAACCCGCAACCGCTGCACCGGCATCTTGCCCCCCCGCGGTTCTATCAGGTTGAGATTGCCGCTGACAAACACAGCATCCAGCAGTGTCAGCCTGACGGGAATCACCTGCCCTTCCCGGGGCCAGAACACCACCTCCGGCGCATCCGTCACCAGAAAGGGGTCGGGCAGGGTTGAGGGATCCACCGCCAACCGCGTCGGATTCCGGGTATCCAGCTTCATCAGCAACAGCTGCCCCTTTTCGTCGGTCCTCTCCTCGATTCTGCGCTTGTTGACCGTCGCCCGCACATTGTCCAGCGGCAGGTCTTCCCCTGCGGCGCTGTCCATGTCGAGAGCAAGCAGCGCCATCCCGCCATCGAGGTTGAGGCGGGCATCATTGACCACGCCGTACCCCGGTGCGTGACCAATTCCGAATTCCACATTTACCCCCAGCCGTGTCTCCCCCTGAGTATAACTGCCACTCAGAGACAGGGAAAAAGCCTTGAACAACCGCGACAAAGAGGCACTGTAACTGGTGGTGCCCGATGCGTTGTAGTTCATTCCGCAGGACGCAATCGTCCGGTTGTGAAACTGATAACTCGAACTCAATGCGGCATTGACGAAACCCCTGCCGGGATACAGGTCATAATTCAACTCGCCGCGTGCTTCAAACAATCCATGACGATAAGAGTAGAGCCCCCGATAATCATCCCGACGGGCTGTTTCCTTCCCGCCAGAGTCAAAAGCAACATGCCTGGAAACCCGGTGACTCAGGGCGAGCGCCATCAGGCGATGGCGGTAGTTCCATTCATATTCTTCATCACGGGAGCCGTCATAATCATCGGTCCGATCCCATCCAAGGGACAGACTGCCGCCGTCAAAGCCCCCGATTTTTACCGGCAGCCCACCCCGCAGGCGAGTTCTAGCCTTGATCATCGAGGTTCCTCCTGCAGCCGAGGAGGTCAGAAAGTTTTCGTCAAAATACTCATAGCCGACACTTAACGTCAACCGCCCCAGCGGCAGCGAGCCACGCAGGGCATAGGCCATGGCACCGTCATCCTGAAAGGTCGTCTCCCCGCTCAGGGAAAAGCTGCGAAAAGTCGGCTGCAGCTTGAGCCCGACATAATCACGCGGCTGATAATCTACTTCCTTCGTGTCCCCTTCGTCGGCCGGCGCCGTGCGGAGCAGATGTCCATAGCTCAGGCCCAGCTTGAAGTTGCGCGTCACACCGATATCGGCCAGAAACGTTCCCGTATAAACGCCGCTGTCATTATCCGCAGTGTCTTCGGGCTGGTAAATTTTTGTTCCCGACCGGGTTGCATGAGCCCACCAGTTGACCTCGCCCGGACGCAGACGGCTGCCGACGATCTGGGTATTATCAATCTCGCGATGCTGTCCCAACGGCCCGTAGAGCACCACTTTCAGGCTGTTGGTGCCGAAATCCAGAGGGACATTCTCAAAGCGGTAACGTCCGTCGTCACCGACACGCATGAAATCGTAAATCTGGCCGCCGATATACAGTTCTGCATCCCAGCCCGGCTGAGCGTCCCCCTCGATCAGGGTGACATCAAAGCTGTCCGGCTCGGTCAGCGGCGCCGCGCGCAGGCTTAGCCCTATCCCCTGCCCAGCCCCGCCAGCGAGCGGGAGGGACAGCCCGGAGACATCACCCAGCCGCACTTCGTACAAAGGGTCGATGCCGAACACCCCGCCATTGGGGTTTGCCCGTCCGGTTTCAAAACGCAGGCTCCCCAGTCTTTTCCCCTGGCTGCCACTAAGGGTGAAACGATTGGTCAGAAACAGGGCTTCCGTGACCCCCTGTACCGTGTAACTGTAATCCGCCGTCCCCTCGCTAGAGGCAGAATAATTCAACTGGACGTTGGCCAGGGTCGCACCCGTCAGGGAATAGGGTTTGTCCAGCGGCTCAGCCTGCGGCCCTTCGGCAGCAACCACCCGCAACCGCCGCCAGCGCATTTCCCGAGCTTCACGCAGGGTGCGTGGCCAGGGGCGCAGGGTTTTGACGTCGAGGATCATGCTCGAATCAATAAACGTGATAGCCAGGCCAAGCCGCTCTGCCACCAGCTCCGGTCGGACAAAGAGAGCCTCCTGCCAGAGCCGCAGATCGCCGGGCTGGAGCTCTACTGTCTTATCTCCCGCCTGCAGCCGGTACTGTTCCAGGTCGATGCTCAGGGATACCCCCAGCGATGCGACCTCGATCTCCCATTGATAAACTCCCGTCCGCTGCGCCGCTCCCTCACCGGCCTGGACAACGGGCACGAGGGGGAAGAGAAAACAGCC
Organism: Desulfuromonadaceae bacterium; assembly: GCA_016936455.1. GTDB lineage: Bacteria > Desulfobacterota > Desulfuromonadia > Desulfuromonadales > Desulfuromonadaceae > Pseudodesulfuromonas. Next base: position 3,688 of record JAFGXV010000013.1, on the reverse strand, counting down.
GTCGGTATCAATAAGAATATCAAGATAATCTCCAACCTGCCGCCCGTCAAAGTACAGTTCACCGAGGGATGCATACGCCGAACCGTCACTGCGGGCACTGGCGTGCAGCTGCGGTGCGGGGGTCATCTCATCGGCCCTGACAGACGGAGTCAGCCCCAGCAGCAGGACCAGCAGGAGCGCAAAGCCTGCAAGTCTTCGTAACGAGCTGCACATCAAGCGTTCAGACGCGCAACCGGATTGTCAAAGAGCATCCACTCAGTCCACCGCACCGCACACCTGCTGAACCGGCTGCCCCTTGGCGGGAAAACGATCCCAGATGTTCAGGCAATAGGTGGTGCCGGGAACCAGCGCCTGTTCGCCGCGCGGCATGCGCACCCGGGATGATTCCGTGCCCTGTTTCAGGTGCAGCCGCCCCTGGTTGATGACCTTGCCGGTGGCCTGTTCCACCACCTGCACGGTGCCGACGAAACTGTACTGGGGCGTCCGTTTCACCACCGGAAAATAGCCGAGATATTTTTCGTCGTCCGGGGTGGCAACCAAAGCCTGGGCATCGATCATCGGCGTATCGATCTGGTGGCGATAGTAGACCGTCACCGGCAGGACCGGGACAATCGGGACCACTACGGCAATCGTCTGCTCGATTTCGCCATTCTGATTTTTTTTAGTTTCCACCACCGGCGGGGGAGCCATCAATCTGGCCGACACACCGACGCGAATCAGATATTCTCCCGGCGGCAGGTCCTTTTGCGGGCGAGCCGACACCCGGAACGGCGCAGTGCGGTTGGCCGGCACCTGGGAGCGCCGCGGCGCCCAGCGGATCAGGGTTTCACCGTCAACTTCAGAACCCTCGACGTTCTGAATCTGGAGGGTAAATTCCGTCGGGTCAGCGGACAGATTCACCAGCTCAATCATACCGGAGCGGTCACGGCTGTCGATGACGATCAGATTATCCGACAGGGCCACGGACACATCGGCCCAGGCAGCAGCGGACATCAGCAGCAATACCGCCAGTACCAGCAACGACCTGAAAAACAGTATTTTTTTACACATAACAACAGACATTCCTGTTAAAGCGGCAGACTTTTTCATAAAACGCAACATCACTGAAGCGGATTGCAAATGGTTGAGACACGAAAGCACCATGAAATCTCTCTTCTTGCCCGGCGCTTGCAACATCAACACTTGGCTGTAAACATTCAAAGGAACCCTCCGGTCGCGGTGACCACATGGGGGTCAGATCAACCGATCAAAGCCGTTGTCCGTTATTCATTCATTTACGTCTTCATAAGAAACAATCACGGCAGGAGCCATGTAGCCACCGTAATTGGCCGTAGTCAGTCCATCCGGGATGTTGATGGTGCCGTGTACCGTAAAACTAGTCGCGCCGGAAGACATCGCAGTAGGGGTGGTATGGGCGAGCGCATAGTAGAAAGTGGTTAACGCAGCAGACGGTGCAGGGATAGACTCAGCGTTGAAACCAGTGCCACCAGTATTAGCTACAAACGTGCCGGTACCGGTAAAGTTGACTTGGCCGGTAGTCCCGTCCGCTGCCGTCGATCCGGTGACAGTACAGCTAGATGCTGCCGGTGCTGCGTAATTGGCAGATAATGCAATGCCCGTGCTCGAGCCCGAAGTGATCGAGGTATTGTTGTCAGATGTCAGGGTAACAACGGTCGTATTGCCACGACTACCGGTCGGCACGATCCAGACGCCGTAGTTGAGATCGGTGCAGTTCAATTCCATGACCGAGCTGACGCCGGCGTAAACGTCGATCGTATCGGTGGTGGTTTCGGCCACGGCCGTGCCGGCGAAAATGCCGAAGGACAGTGCTGCCACAGCGAGGGTTGCCATCAGTTTTTTCATTGTCATGCTGTTCTCCTTGTGCTGTTAGTTGTGCCCCTGCCCCCCCATGGACAGAAAGCGTATCAAGATACCGAAGTAGCATACATTGTGTGCTGGTCAGCCTTAGATACCGTCATCGACGATTACCGTCGCCGGGCTCGTGTGAGTTTGAAACTCACTGCCCCGGATAATCGGCGCGTGAATTCCGGTACCATTGGCGCGAGAAATTGCAGCTGGTGAAACGGATGAAGGCGGCAGCTCGGTGCTCATCCACAGGGCAGGGTTGCTCCGGTGATTGGCAGACGAACGAGCAGTCCCCACACCATCCCAGCATCTTAATCGTGTGGCGTTTGAAAAACGTTTGAAAGTGAGAAAAAATAGATTTTTTAATTTTTTCTACGAAGAGTTACAGGGGAATGGAGATCTCTATTTTGGCGCCCTGATCGTTATAAAAACGCGGAGCCGTTTGAAAACTGCTTTTGCAGAGAGAATGGATAAGTTCGAGACCGACCCCAGCTTTATAGTCCGGGTCAAACCCGCGCCCGTTGTCCGCGATGGTCATCCCCAGCTGCTGGTCAGCGTGCAGGCTGCTGCGGATGGAAAAACGGGGTTCCGTGATCCTGTTGTCAAAAGCGTATTTGACGGAATTATTGTAACATTCCGTAATGATGAGCCCGAGGTTGACCGCTGTGCGAATATCAATCTGTCTCGCCGGGATATCCGTATCAACCTGGATGGATCGGTCACCGACCCGGACAAGATGCTCCATTAAGGTGCCCAGGTAGTCTTGCAGCTGGATAGAATCCTGGGAATCCTGATAGGTCAGTTTGTCGTAGGCTAAAGAAATGGCCTGGATGTTGCCTTCGATTTCTTCAAGAATACGCGTTGTATCCGTTCTTGCGGCTTGCAGGGAGACGATGCTCTGAATAATCTGCAGATTGTTTTTGACCCGATGGTTAAGCTCTCTCAGGAGCAGTTCTTTCTGCTGGACCTCCCCCTGAAGGGCAATCTGGGCTGCTTGCAGTTCCCTGTTGTGTTTTCTCAGCAGTCGGGTGCGGTAGGACAACAACCCCACAACAAAGAGCACGCCCAAGGTGATATAGGCGAACAGTTTGACGTTGAATTCATTTTTGGGGCCGAGGATCAGCCATTTTTTCCTGAGACTGGCCATTTCCTCCGCGGAGATGGCTTCCAGCCCTTTTTGCAGAATATTACGTAAAATTCTGTTATCTCGATGAACGGCAATATGCAGATCCCGGTGAAACCTGTCATCCTGCACAAGGCCTCCCAGGACCACATCTTGAATACCGAAATCATTAAGAAAGCTGTTGCTGACGCCTACTTCGTTGATGGCGGCAAGGGCTTTTTTGGTGGAGACCGCGCTAATGCCCCCTGTGGTGCTCTTGACGGGCAGCAGGTTGATCTGCGGATAGTATAAACGCAGCAGATCCTCCTGATAATAGTTCTGCACAACCGCCAGGGTTTTCCCCTGCAGATCCTTGAGGCTTTTTATCCCCTTGGTTTCCCGGTGGACAAAAAGGGCATCACTGAACCGCAGGTAGCTCCCTGTGAAGAGCATGTACCTTTCGCGCTCAGGCGTGATGGCCGCGTTATGGATAACATCGATCTGCTTGTTTTGCAGCAGATACAGGTATTCATCCCAGCTGCGCCCGGAAAGGAACTTCGCTTCGAAGCCAACTTTTCGGGCGATCAGGTGAACGACATCAATGCAGAAACCTTTCGGAGCACCATTCTCGAAGTAATCATAGGGCTTCCAGTCCCTTTCGTTGTGAAAAACGATAACTGGCTTGGATTGGAGATAGTTGTTTTCCTCTTCCGTGAGCTG
>JAFGXV010000012.1 GCA_016936455.1 Desulfuromonadaceae bacterium | reverse complement strand
GGCACTTTGTTGATGAGCTGGCAGTTACCATGCTCTGCTGATTTCGGTTCAGCAAAGCACGAATATAGCTTTTTTCAGGGACGACTAAATAAAACAAAGGGGTCTGCCTTTGGCTTTTACAAGAGTTCAGGGACAGTATACCCAACTTAAAATACAAAAAAACCGCAGCACTTTATCCAACAGGCACTGCGGCTTTCAAATTTCGGGTCGTAGCTTTCATGAGCCCCCCTCAGAACATTTTTTAACGTGATTCCATTAAGATAGAGATTTTTTCTCGCAAGAACAAGATAAAACTCCCAAATGCGGAACTCTGGAGCTAATGGCTACTCAGGTGGTGCACTTTGATGTTGAATCTAACGCACGGTTAGAAGTCAGTTCTCTCCTTGTTTCCCCGCTAAAATCTGCTGTCAATATGCCCCAACAATAAAAAAACCGGAGGAAACGCCTTAATTCACAAAGGTTTCCGCTCCGGTATAAACCCCGCATATTGCGTTTTCAGTTATAAATACTGCTCGTGATCTCTCTGACATCTTCTGCCAGCTGTTGGCTTGGGGTGATCACTACCTCCTTGCCGTTAACACTTGTCTTGTAACGCGGAACATCCTGGCATTTCAGGTAAGCTGCGCGCAGCTTTTCGTTAATCTTCTGCATCTGACGCTGGTCGATCCCGTGCTCTCGAGCCGAAGCGACAAAGCTGTGGACGGTATCATCAAGCTTTGCCATACCGAACCGCTTGGGCGGCTTGCCGATAAAGACGAAAGCGTGGCCGTCGACAGGGATGATCTCAAGTGGATCCGTAACTTGGTCGATCAGCTCCTTAAGAGAACCCTCAATGGCATGGATCTGTTTTGCGACCGGATTGTCGGGCGCAAGCTCTGGGTAATTAACTTTCTTGCTGAAAAATCCCATTTCTATACTCCTTTCTTCGCGGGCAGGGTGATTGCATTCAAATCAATACCAGCTTAAAGAAGTAGCAGAAAATGCAGAAAAAGCAACAACCCGAGCCTCTTGCGAGCAAGTCAGCTTGAAAATGTACCAGATGGACGGATATATGATGTTTTGCATTGAGCGCAGGTTCTCTCTGCAGATAGCACTGGTCCGCCAAACAGTTGTCACACGACACTGGTTTTCAGTGAGAGGGTATAGCCTGGGCTATCACTATGCCTGGGTGAATATCTGTGCTATCATCTTGTTTTTACTGTATAAACTCTCTGGTGCAGCTATGTCCCCATAGCTAAGGCTATTCCCTTCCTGCAAGCACCGAAAAATTGCTAAAACACTGATTTATCTAATAATATAAGCAGTTATCAATGACATTGGCGGGTGGCATCAGGCTTGCTATAGATCAGTGTTAGTGTTTCCGCAATCCCTGGTGGTCCTTCACTCGAACCGCCAAACTGAAACAACGCGGCAGAGTGGGGAGGCTGAGACCTTCACCCATTTGCTCCACTCAGCGCTTTGAAAAAGCTACAGAAAGCATGACTTCAGTGACAAACTATCAGCAGGTGCTGGATTATATCGTTGAAGCGATCGAACCGCAGTTCGGCAAAGGCAAAGTGGCGGATTACATTCCCGCCCTCGCCGATGTACCGTCCCGCAAATTTGGCATAGCGGTATGCACCATGGACGGACAAATTTTCAAGGCCGGTGATGCCGATGAACGCTTTTCGGTCCAGAGCATCTCCAAGCTGTTTGTCCTGGAACTGGTCATGCAGCATTTCGGCAACATGATCTGGACCCGAGTCGGCAAGGAACCCTCGGGCGACCGTTTCAATTCGATGCTGCGGCTTGAGCAGGAACGGGGCATCCCCAGAAACCCGTTTATCAACCCCGGGGCGCTGGTTATTCTCGATCTGCTGATGAGCCTCAAGGGGGATGCCCGCCAGCGGATCAGGAACTACCTGCGTTTTCTGTCGATGAGCGAGACGCTTGACAGCAATCCAACCGTGGCCGACTCAGAGTTTAACCATGCCCACGTAAACCGCGCCCTCGCACACCTGATGAAAAGCTATGGCAACATCCATGGCAATGTCGAAGATCTGATGAGGAGCTACTGTTTCCAATGCGCGATGGAGATGAGCTGTGTCGAACTGGCCATCGCCGGTCTCCCGCTCGCTGGCGGAGGTTATTCGCGACCTCATGAAGCCGCGGTCATTTCCAAAAGTCAGGCCAAACGGATCAATTCGGTGATGCTGACCTGTGGCATGTACGACAGCGTCGGCAGTTTTGCCTACCGGGTCGGTCTGCCGGCCAAAAGCGGTGTTGGTGGCGGCATCCTGGCCGTGGCTCCGGACAAACTGACGGTCTGCACCTGGGCGCCGGAACTGGATGCCTACGGTAACTCCTATGTCGGAACAGCCGCTCTGGAGATGTTCACGGAGATGACCCACACCAGCATTTTTTGAACGCATCAGTTTCGCTTGATGTTATCCATCAGACCTTTAGGCTGCGAAGATTGTCGAACTGAATCGCTTAGGAGACTGTCCGAGAATGAATGCCCGGCTGCAAACTCAGCTGTTTGGCTCATATTTCAGCTCCTTTTCAGCCCATAGCTACGGCTATGAGCTTTCAAACGAGCCAAGATCTGATCTCAAACTTCCGGGTTTTCGCTTCGGTCCTTATTCTCGGACAGCTTCCTGGTAGCGATTGGGGCGGTCGAGGGGTGACAAGGGCAGGGCGGTTTTACGGACGACATGACGGGACACGTAACATTTTATTCGCGTCGCCAGCGGCAGGAACGTCGGTGGAAATCTTTACCGTTGATTGACAAGGTCAATTTTTATCTTCAAGATGCGCTAATGACGGTTTCCTGCAATCTCATTTTTGCCCTGCTGGCGATGCTTTGCTGGCCTTTACCGGCCCTGGCCGATCCGCTGCCGCTGCGCCCGCTGGTCATCGGCTGCAACCCCGACTTTCCGCCTTATGAATTTGTGATGCTCAGCGGCGAACCGGCGGGACTCAACGTCGACCTGAGCCGGGCGATCGCCGAAGTCATGGGAGTCGAGGTCGAATTCCGCTACGTTCCCTGGGATGAAGCGCGGCGCCAACTGGCCGCCGGCCGCCTCGATATCCTCGAAGGGGTTAGCGACTCCGGCGCGGGTAACACCGAGTTCGATTTTGCGCCACCCCATTCCCAGATCTATCAAGCCCTCTGGGTGCGAAATGATGCGCGCTACCACGCTCTGAGCGACTTGAGCGGCCAACAGGTGCTGGTGGTGCGCGGCAGGGAGATGCAGCATTTTCTCGCCCAACGCCCCGAATTACGTATCGAAAGCATTGCCGTCGACTCCCTGGAGGATGCCCTGCGACTGCTGGCTATCGGCCGCTACGCAGCCGCCCTTGGCGCCAAACTGCCGGGCGAATATCTGCTCGGTCGCCTGCAGGTCGAGAGCCTGCGCCCGATCGCCCGCCCGCTATTGGCCGAGGAATACGGCTTCGCGGTTAAAAAGGGGAACAAGGAGATGCTCGCCCTGGTCACCGAGGGGCTGGCGCTGCTCAAACAGTCGGGACAATATCGCCAGATCTACAACAAGTGGCTGGGGCCGCTGCCCGCTCCGGAAGGGATCTCGCGCAGCCACATTATCCGCCTCGGCGGGATGATCCTCGGGCCGCTGTTGCTGGCCATGACCCTGGTGCTGCTCTGGAGTTGGACCTTGAAACGCCAAGTGCGGCGGCGTACGGCAGACCTCAAGCTGGAGGTCGCCGAGCGCGAACGCGCCATGGGCGAATTGGAGCGGCACCAACAGCAGCTGATCCAGGCCGACAAGATGACCTCTCTCGGGGTGCTGGTCTCCGGCGTCGCCCACGAAATCAACAATCCCAACGCGCTGCTGTTGCTTAATCTGCCGCAACTGCAGCGTGCCTGGGTCGACATTGCGCCGCTGCTCGACGAACGCCTCGAAGACCGTGGCGATTTCAGCGTCGGTCGGCTGCCTTACTCGCAGATGCGTAGCGAAATTCCCGAGATGCTCGGCGAGATGCAGGCGAGCGCCGGGCGGATCAAGCGGATTGTGGTTGATCTGAAAGATTTCGCCCGCCGTGACGACAGCCCGGTCAGCACTCTGGTCGATCTCAACCAAGTGGTCGAAGCCGCCCTGCGGCTGGTCGAAAACCCCTTGAAAAATGCCACCGACCACTTCAGCCTGCAACTCGACAAGTCCCTGCCGCTGATCGGCGGCAACGGCCAGCGCATCGAACAGGTGGTCATCAATCTGCTGCTTAACGCTTGTCAGGCCTTGAACGATCCGGCCCAACCGATTGTCCTTCGCACCCTTATGGGTACAGAGGAGGTGCGACTTGAGGTCGAAGACGGTGGCTGTGGTGTCGCGCCGGAACATCTGGCACAGTTGACCGATCCGTTTTTCACCACTCGGCGCGAAAGCGGCGGCACCGGGCTGGGGCTGTCGGTCTCGGCTGGTATCGCCCATGAACATGGCGGACGCCTCGAATTCAGCTCCACTCCCGGACAGGGAACCCTGGCGCGTCTGATCTTACCCCGAAAGAGCTAAAGCGATGAATAGTCCAAAATCCACCCCCGAATTCTCTCTGTTGCTGGTCGATGACGAGCCAGCCTGGTTGCGCAGCCTCAGCCGTTCGCTGCAGGCTTTAGGCGGCTTCACCAATCTGCTGCTCTGCACCGACAGCCGCGAGGTGCCACAGCTGCTGGCGGAACAAGATATCGGCCTGGTACTGCTCGACCTGACCATGCCGCACCGCTCTGGCGAGGAGTTGTTGCAACAGATCCGGGATGAACACCCGGAGGTCTACGTGCTGGTGCTCTCCGGGCTGAATCAACTGGAGACCGCGGTGCGTTGCATGCGCCTGGGGGCCTACGATTATTTTGTCAAGACCGAGGACGAAGAACGTCTGATCGACGGCGTGCGACGCGCGGTGCAGGTGATTGAACTGCAGCGCGAAAACCGCGCCCTGCGCCACCAGTGCTTGAGTGCCGGTCAGGATGTGCCGGAGGCCTTTGCACCGCTGGTCACCCGCCATCCGGCGATGCTTGCGCTGTTCCGTTACCTGGAGGCGGTGGCACCGTCGCGCCAACCAATTCTGATCCTCGGCGAGAGCGGCGTCGGCAAGGAGCTGGTCGCGCGCGCGATCCATCAGCTCAGCGGCGCCAGTGGCGAACTGGTCGGACTCAACGTCGCCGGATTCGACGATAACGTTTTCGCCGATACCCTGTTCGGCCACCTGCGCGGCGCTTTTACCGGCGCCGACCGGGAGCGGCGCGGCATGATCGAACACGCGGCGGGCGGCACCCTGTTCCTCGATGAAATCGGGGACCTCTCCCTCGCCAGCCAGGTCAAGCTGTTGCGCCTGCTGCAGGAAGGGGACTATTACCCCTTGGGAAGCGACCAGCCGCGCCGCCTGCAGGCGCGGGTGATCTGTGCCACCCATCAGGATCTGGCAGCGCGGGTAGCTAGTGGCGCATTCCGCCACGATCTGTTTTACCGCCTCCAGGCCCACCAGTTGACCATCCCGCCGCTACGCGAGAGGCGCGGCGACCTATCACTGTTGCTCGAACATTTTCTGCACCTGGCTGCTGACGAACTCGGCAAGCCCAAACCGACGCCACCGCCGGAACTGCTCCAACTGCTAGCCAGTTATCCCTTTCCGGGGAATGTGCGCGAGCTGCAGTCTCTGGTCTTCGACGCGGTCAGCGTTCACCCCGGCGGGGTGCTGTCGATGAGCGTCTTTCAAAACCGCATCCTGCGCGCAGGCAAGCCGCTGTCCAACCCTGGCGCCACCCCCAACCCGTTTACCGCGCTGGACGATTTGCCGAGTCTGGCCGAGGCGGCAGAGTTGCTGGTGGATGCCGCGCTGGACCGTGCTGGCGGCAATCAGACCCTGGCCGCTCGCCTGCTCGGGATCGCCCAGCCGAGCCTGTGCAAACGGCTGAAGAGGCGGCGTGATAATGAGCCCTGAAACCGTTCGCCAAGGGGCATAGCCAAAGCCATACCCATGCCTGACGGCATAGTTGCGCCAGCCTCCCGTTTTGCCGCCGAAAATCCCTTTTACCGGCGACTGCCCATAGCCAGAGCTATCCCCCTCCTTTCTGCCATCACAATTCCATAAAACACTGGTTTCTCCTGTTATAACAAGTTCTTGAAGAGATTATTTCAAACTGGCATCAGCCTTGCTCTAGACCAGTGTTAGGAAATGGCGCCACCGGAGCAAACAGACTTCGGCTGTTGAACTTCAACCTTCAGGGAGACGCTGATGACCGAAGCGGAAAAGAGTCGCTGGTTTCGCCAGATCGCAAAACGTATTACCTCCAGTGGCTGCAGGAACAGATGCACCCCTATCTCTTACTTCGCTGCCTGACAGGGCAGCCCTAACCCTAAAAAGGAGAATCACCAATGAAACTTCGCACCCTGCTTTTAACCCTGACAACCTGCCTGCTGCTGGTCGGCACCTCAATGGCCGCTGTCCTGACCGTGGCAACCGACACCAACTTCCCCCCCTTTGAGTTCAAGGACCAGAGCGGCAAACACACCGGTTTTGATATCGAACTCTGGGATGCGATTGCCAAACAGATCGGCGTCCCCTATGAGCTGCAACCGATGGATTTCAACGGCATCATTCCAGGGCTGCAGACCGGTCAGCTCGACGCCGGGATCGCCGGGATGACGATCAAGCCGGAGCGCGCCAAGGTGGTTGATTTTTCTGATGGCTACTACAAGGCGGGCCTGCTGATTCTGGTTCGCAGCGATGAGAATACGATCAACAGCGTCGAAGATCTTAAGGGGAAAGTGGTCGCCACCAAACTTGCTACCACCAGCGCCGACTTCCTCAAAGAGAAAGCCGCAGCCAAAGAGGTCAAACTCTTCCCCAATAACGATGCCATGTTTCTGGAACTGCTCTCTGGCGGCACCGACGCGGTGGTTTTCGATTCACCGGTGATTGCCGATTTCATACGGAAGACCGGGCAGGGGCGGGTCAAGGTCGTCGGCCCGATCTACATGGGCCAGTCCTACGGTATCGCCTTTCCCAAGGGGAGCGCCCTGGTCCCCAAGGTCAACGCCGCCCTCGCTAAACTGCGTGCTGATGGCAGCTATGACAACCTCTACCGCAAGTGGTTCGGCACCGATCCAAAGTAATCTTCAAGCTGCACTGACAGAGGCTGACCCCGGCGGGCGTTGCTGCACCCGCCGGGGCAAAAAGGAAAAACTATGAGTTTTCAATTTGAAACAAAGGTTATGGGCGAGACCCTCCCCCTGCTCATGAGCGGGGTGAAGCTGACAGTTATTATCACCCTCAGCGGGCTGCTGATTGGCTTTGTCCTCGGCGCCGGGTTCGGGCTGCTCAAGCTCTCCCCCCGTTTGTGGCTGAAGCGGCTGGCGGGGATCTACGTCGAAACGGTGCGCGGGACGCCGCTGATTGTTCAGGTGATGTTTCTCTACTTCGGCCTTCCCATGGCGACCGGCCTGCGGATTCCGCCACTGGCCGCCGGGATCATTGCCATCGCCATCAATTCCGGGGCCTACATTGCCGAAATCGTCCGCGGTGCCGTGCAGTCGATCGATCGCGGCCAGATGGAAGCCGGGCGTTCTATCGGCCTGACCAAGGGGCAGACCATGCTCTATGTCATCTGGCCGCAGGCCTTTAAGCGCATGATCCCGCCGCTGGGCAACCAGTTCATCATCAGCCTCAAGGATACCTCGCTGCTGACGGTGATCGGGGTAGCAGAACTGACGCGGGGCGGCCAGGAGATCATCGCTGTCAATTTTCGCGCCTTCGAAGTCTGGTTGACCGTCGGCCTGACCTATCTGGTGATGACGATGTCGATCGCCTGGGCCTTAAAACATGTCGAGGAGCGGCTCTCCGGCGCCGCCGGGAGATAAGCAATGATTCACATCAAAAATCTGCATAAATCGTTCGGTGACCTTGAAGTGGTCAAGGGGGTGGATCTGCATGTCCGCGAACGAGAAGTTGTCTGCATTATCGGCCCCTCGGGCAGTGGTAAATCGACGGTACTACGCTGCATCAACCGCCTCGAGGAGATCACTTCGGGGAGTATCGTTGTCGATAACCACGATCTCTACGACCCGACGACTGATATCAACGACATCCGCACCGAGGCCGGGATGGTTTTTCAGCAGTTCAACCTCTTCCCCCATCTTTCGGTGTTGGACAACATCTGCCTCGGGCCGCTCAAGGTACGCAAGCTGACACGCAAGGAGGCGGAGCTGCTCGGCCGCCAGCTGCTTGCCAAGGTCGGCTTGGCCGAGAAGGCCGACGTCTATCCAGACCAGCTCTCCGGGGGACAGAAGCAACGCGTCGCCATCGCCCGCGCCCTGGCGCTGCAGCCGAAGGTGATCCTGTTCGACGAACCGACCAGCGCCCTCGACCCGGAACTGGTCGGCGAGGTCCTGGAGGTTATGAAAAAGCTGGCGCAGGAGGGGATGACCATGGTGGTGGTGACCCACGAGATGGGCTTCGCCCAGGAGGTCGCCGACCGGGTGATTTTTTTCGATCAGGGGGTGATCAAAGAAGAAGGCGTGCCGCGTGAACTGTTCGCCAACCCGAAGGAGCCGCGTCTGCGCGATTTTCTCGGCAAGGTGATTGCTCACGGCTGAGGGAAATCCCCGAGTCGGCATCACCTAAGAATTTCTGCACTTAGAACCCACAAGGCCCAACCGATGAGAGGTTGGGCCTTGTGGGTTTTTATGATCGACACCAGGATTCATTCAAGGATGATACGCCTGCGTACCGCCCCCTCTCACACAATCTCATCCATAAACCGATCATCAAAGACCCGCTTACTCTTCTTTTCCGAGCGCGGCAGGCTGCCATAGTCGACCAGCTCCAGTTCCACTGAAACGAGCAGCTGTTTTTTGATCTGATGGCTGATTTCGTGACTCAATTCGGCGCTGCGCTTGGCTTCAACTCCTTCGGCCCGTTCTACAATCAAGCGCAGTTGATCACGTTCAGCATTGTCCCGGCTCAGATGGATCTGATATTCGGAACCGATTCCCGGAACGGCAGATAATATTGTATCGATGCTGCTTGGGTAGATGTTCACCCCGCGGAATTTAATCGTGTCGTCGCTGCGTGCCTTGATGCGGGAATGGCGCGGGAGGATGCTGCCACAGTGGCACAGGCCGGGAATGATCCGGGTAATATCGCGGGTCCGGTAGCGGATTAACGGCACCGCCTCTTTGCAGAGAGTGGTGACAACCATTTCACCCCATTCTCCATCCGGTAGTGGTTGCAGGGTCTCCGGGTCAAGAATTTCGACCAGGTAATAATCGCCCCAATAATGGATACAGTCGTGTTCGCTGCACTCGATTCCGGTTCCCGGACCGTAGAGCTCGGTCAGGCCGGTGATGTCAAACAGCTCCGCTCCACCAAAAAGGTCGGAAATCTTCTGGCGCATGGCGCGACTGGAGCGTTCCGAGCCATAAATAATTTTTTTCACCGCAATCTTGTCCGCAACGCCCCGTTTGTGAATCTCTTCAGCCATCAGCAGCGCCATCGATGCGGTTGAGCAAAAGACCGTTGATTGAAAATCGAGCAAAAACTGAATCTGCATGTCAATGTTGCCCGGTCCAACTGGAACCGCCATGGCGCCAATCTTTTCACAACCCAGCTGAAAGCCCATTCCCGCTGTCCAGACGCCATATCCGACAGCTATTTGCACTCGATCAAGGGGAGTAACACCAGCCATTTGATAACAGCGGGCAAAGAAATGGGTCCAATCATCCAGATCCTTCTGGGTATAACAGAGAACCTTGCGCTTGCCGGTTGTCCCGGATGAGGCATGCACCCGCACCACTTGTTCAAAGGGGACGGAACGAAGCGGAAATGGATAGCCGTCGCGTAGATCTGCCGTTGTTGTCAGGGGCAGTTTAACGAGATCATCCAGAGAACGAATCAAATCGGGATTAATTCCGGCAGCGTCAAGTTTTTGCCGGTAGACGCTTGATCCTTCATAGGCATGACGGACGGTCCATTGTAGTCCCGTCAACTGGTGGGCCTGCAATTCTGCTTCGGTTTTGAATGTGGGCATGAAATTCTGCTGTTGCATATCGGGTTTCTCCAGGCGGATGTTGGTCAGTCCGGCTGCTCCCAGGCGGCTGGCGGCAGGATTTGCGTCGCTGGCGGCGCCAAGGAAAGCGGAGCGTAAAATTGGATCGTTTAAAAGTTTGCTGCTTTTCCCCTGTTCAATGATCTTGCCATTGCTCAAAAGATAAGCATTATCTGAAGCTGAAAGGGCACGGGCAGCATTTTGCTCGACCAGTAAGATGGTCGTGCCGGATCGGGCCAGTTGATGGATAATCGCAAAAATTTCGTCGGTAATCAGTGGCGCCAACCCGAGGCTGGGCTCATCCAGCAGCAAAAGAGTCGGTTTTGCCATCAAAGCGCGTCCCATCGCCAGCATCTGTTGTTCACCGCCGGATAAGGTGCCAGCTAACTGTTCCCGCCGTTCCAGCAGTTTTGGGAAGCGGCTGAAAATCTCTTCCATCCGCTTTGTCGATTCTGCTTTTGCAAGTTTTAACGGGATGGCGCCAAGTAGAAGATTTTCCTGTACCGATAAATGGCCGAAGACTTCCCGCCCTTCGGGAGATAAGGCCAGGCCAAGGCGAACCATCCGGGCCGGATTGGTGTTGGTCACATCGTTGCCATTGAGACTGATTTGACCTCCAGAAGGTTTAATCAGACCCATCAGGCATTTCAGCAGAGTGCTTTTCCCGGCGCCGTTAGCACCGACCAGGGCAACGGTTTCACCCTGAGCGATTTCAAGGTCGATTCCAAACAGGGCCTGGGCGGCACCATAATGGGCGGTGAGATTCTTGATTTTCAGCATAGTCAAAGACCATAACGGTAAAGGTTCTCGGGTTCCATCTATTTCTTCTCCATGAGGGAGAAGGTGGCCGTAGCCCGGATGAGAGGGCCCTTAGTTTTTGTCCGATTTTATCATCAAAGGTGCATATATTTCTTCCAATACATCTTCTAAGCAGCTGAAGATTTGATTATTCCAGAACCTGACAACACGGAGATTTTTTACGCAGTTGTTTAGTAAAACTTAAGTAATGCTGGTGGCTCTGGCAACGTTTCCCCCCTCACCCTGGCCCTCTCCCGCATGGCTCATCTTTACCCATAAGTCGGGTTTGATGAGACCGCAGGGGGCGGAGGTTTGGGGCGTAGGACAAAGGCGATATACGCCTT
>JAFGXV010000011.1 GCA_016936455.1 Desulfuromonadaceae bacterium | reverse complement strand
TGGTCGCTACCTGCAGCAGAAACTGGGCTTCGACTATGTCTACGCCAACGAGCTGGACATCAAGGATGGCAAGGTGACCGGTGAGGTGACCGGCGAGATCGTCAACGGCGAGCGCAAGGCGCAGCTGCTGCGTGAAATCGCCGAGCGTGAAGGGGTGCGTCTGGAGCAGACCATTGCTGTGGGCGATGGTGCCAACGACCTGCCGATGCTGTCCATCGCCGGTCTGGGTATCGCCTTCCGTGCCAAGCCGCTGGTGCGTCAGAGCGCCAAGCAGGCGATTTCGACCCTGGGTCTGGACGGTATCCTCTACCTGATCGGCTTCCGCGACCGCGACAGCCTGCTGTGACTTTCTCGGGCCGGTCCGCTCAGGACTGGCCCTCGTTGAAGAAATCGTAGTCCATCTGCTCCCGCGGGGGTTGCAGGTAGTAGCCCTGAATCAGATGGACGCCCGCCGTATACAGATCACTGATCACCCGAGTATTCTCCACCAGTGGCGCGATGATCAGCTTGCGCTGTGACTGCAGTGGCGCAAGCAGGCCCTGCAGCTGATCCAGCTTGATATTGCGATTACCCAGATCCTGAACATAGGATCCGTCCAGTTTGACGTATTCGGCATCCAGTTCCCGGCGTACATGTTCGGAGTTCGGTGAGCTGCCGAAGTGCTTGAGACAGACCCGGCAGTTCAAACGTTTCAGACCCTGAGTAAACACACAGGCTTCCATCAGACTGACGGCAGCATCACTTTCGCTGATTTGAAAAACCAGTAGCTCGGCCGGTACCCGCGAAAGCCGCAGCAGATCATAGAGCCAGTCCAGCAGCTCGGGCGCACGCAGAGAGGCGCCGGAAAGGTTGATCAGCAGATGTGTCCGGGCCGCCGCAGGCATTTGCTCGAGCGACGCCAGCGCCTTTTTGATCACCCAGCGATCAACTTCAACCAGTACGGAAGGCTCGATGTTGGGGGCGATGAACAGATCCGGCGAAAGCTGGCGATCACTGTCGCTGATCAGGCGCAGCAGTACCTCGTAATAGGGGGCTGGAGGGTCAAGGCGCAGGGGGACAACCGGCTGAAACAGCAGACGGAAGCGATCCAGCTTAAGCGCGTTGAGCAGGCGTTTGCCCATCTTTTCATCCGCTACGGCAAGGCGTGTCTGTTCGCTGTGGTAGAGGTTGACGCCGTTGCCGGGTCGGTTGCCATGGCGCAGCGCATCCGCTGACAGGCGTGCGCGTGCAATCATCTCCGGGGCGGATGGAGAGCTGTCGTTGACCATCACCACGCCCACGGAAACCGTGGTATGAATGGCGGTCTGCTGGATATCGCAGACATGGTTGCTGATGGTGTGGCAGAGCGTGTTGCCCAGTGCAACCGCCTTGTCCGGGTCGGCGTTGTGCATCAGGATGGCAAAGCTGTCGTCGTCCAGATGACCCACCAAATGGGCGCGATTGACGTCTTGTTTCAGAATGGCGGCAATATTGCTCAGGATCAGCTCCACGCCTTCGCTGCCGACCTCGCCACGAATCACATCCAGGTGGTCCAGTGACAGCAGCAGCAGGCTGCGGTCCTGGCCGCCACGATGGGCATTCTGGCCGGCGGTTTCCAGTGCGTCCATGAAGGCCGATTGGGTGATCAGGCCGGTCCCCGAGTGTCGATCACGCAGCACCTCATCGGCCTCATAGAGGTCGGTGGTCACTTCGATACCCAAATGGTTTTCGCCCCGGTAGGGAGCCGGGAAAATGGTAAACAGGCCTTCAAATTCGGTCTTGTCAGGGCGTTCCACGGTCAGCGTCCGCTGCACGCGGCTGCCGTTCTGCAGGCTGTCATGCAGCAACAGGTCCAGGTCGTCGCGACAGTCGGCCTGCAGCAGCTGTCGCAGCGAGTGCTCCTGCAGCTGTCGATCACTGTCGTAGCCGAACAGCTCGGCAAAGCTGGCATTGGCAAACTGGATCAAGCCGTCCTGGATATAGCAGATGGCCAGAGAGGAGTGTGTAACCAGACGCTCACAGCGCTCCTGAAGATGGTTCAACTGGCTGCGGGAACTGCGCAGCTCCCGGCGCATGTTCAGGGCTTCAAACTCGCGGCGCAGCAGCAACAGCAGCAGTTCGGTATTGTGCTCGCACACCACGGCCTGAGCACCCTTGCCCAGCCAGTGAGTCGGGTCGATGAGTTCCGATCCGGGTGTCAGCAGCAGCACGGGCAGGTCGCGGTCCAGGTGGTGCAGCTGCTCGATGGTATCCTCGGGCGTCAGGCCGGTGAGGTAATCCTGTTTCTGGGCAAAGATGAGCAGGTCCCAGGAACGCTTGTCCAGTGCGTGCTGTAGTTCGCTGTGGTGATGGATCGCCTCGCCACGGGGCGCAAATCGCGCCGTTCTGAGCTGACTCAGAATGCGATCGCTGAGGCTGCTGTCGCAGTGAACAAAAAGAATATTGATCGTGGGGTGCTGGCTGTCTTCCTGACCGCGCTGGGCCAGTGCATGCAGAATTTCGTCGCTTGAACCGCTCATCTACGTACCTGTAAACCTGAGTCGCTGTAGGGTTGTTAGCTTACGGTTTCGGCAGCAGGATGTCAGCTGTTTGGGCAGGGTTTCAAGGAAGATGCGAGAGAGTAAACCAACAAGATGGCAGGGGTAGGAGGATTCGAACCTCCGCATGCTGGAATCAGAATCCAGTGCCTTACCGCTTGGCGATACCCCTGCAAAGAATGGTGGCAATGGCGGGACTCGAACCTGCGACCCACGCATTATGAATGCGTTGCTCTAACCAACTGAGCTACATTGCCACTCGAAAGTGGCAGGGGTAGGAGGATTCGAACCTCCGCATGACGGGATCAAAACCCGTTGCCTTACCGCTTGGCTATACCCCTGCAATCTGAAAACATGGTGGCAATGGCGGGACTCGAACCTGCGACCCACGCATTATGAATGCGTTGCTCTAACCAACTGAGCTACATTGCCGTGTGCTTTCAAGGCCGCAGATTATTCCCTTAAATCGTAATCCTGTCAACGGCTTGAAAGCAAAAAATCCAAAAAAATCAGACGTTGAAGCGGAAGTGGACGAC
>JAFGXV010000010.1 GCA_016936455.1 Desulfuromonadaceae bacterium | reverse complement strand
TGTGAAAATTGATCGAGCATGGGAATAAGACGCAGGTAGTCGGCGTATTCGAGATTACTCTGCCAGTGGCCACTTAGCATTCCGATACTCACCCCACCCGCATAGATCCCCAGCACACAGAGGGGAAAGACCCAGCGTGGTAACGGCTTATTTTCCAGCAGGGTTCCCATGTGGAGGCTGGAATGGGGACAGGCATCAACGCAGGTGAGGCAACCGGTGCATTCGACACTCATGACACTCTTGTTGCGATGGACCGGCAGCAGTGAAGGACACGCTTCAGTGCATTTCTGGCAGTTGGTACAGGTATCTTCATTGCGGCGTATTTTGAAGGGGCTGAGAATGCTGACGAGTCCGAGCAGCGCACCATAGGGACACAGGTAACGACACCAGAAGTTCTTGAATACAAATGATAACGCCGTGGTAATCCCCACCACCCACAAGGTCAGCGTCGAAGGCGCGGTAAAAAATTTCAGCATCTTCACGTCACTGATCGCCCAATATGGCGTCTGCAGAAAGTTGGCAATAGCCACGGCGGGCATATCAACAAGAAGAATTTTGACAAAGAACCCCAGCAACAGATACTTGAAGCCACGCAGCAGATAGTCAAGCCAGCCCCAGATCCGCCCGTTGCGCCGGAACAGGCGATGACCTGTTTTCCACGCCGCTTCCGAGAGGGTGCCGACCGGGCACAACCAGGAACAAAAGGACTTCTTCGTCAGCAGACTCATGGCAAGGAAGGTAAGCAACAAAACCAGCGCCGCGGGATGGGTAGAATCCAGTTCTGCGCGAAACAGCCACAATTTCAGACTGGCAAGACCGCCAATGGGCAGAAAACCATCCACTCCGGTCGGGCGCACGATAAAAGGCGCATCCGAACCGGGAACAAAATGGGCCACAAACCGGCCAAAACGCCAGCCCAGCCAAACGATCCACAGCAGAAATAACCATTGAACGACAAGACGCCATCGATTCGGGCGCTGTGACAAGTTGTAAGTAAATCTGGCAATATTTTCACGCATAGAATTCGATCCTTGAGCTGCCCCGCATGTTGAAAATAGCATTACCGCAGCATGCAACACCTCTGAGCAGAGCTAAAGCGGCAGAACACTGACCCAGGCTGCAGATGCAAAACTGACATCGCTTGACAGCAATGTCCTTGACCTGGATCAATTTTTTGCGCCCCCGGCGACAACCAGCCAGAGTGCCATCGCGCAAATCACAGGCCCAAACAGCTGCAATAGGGGAGCGCATGAGATGGCTCAGCCTTACGGGAAAGATTGAGATTCGTCATGAAAGAGATTGGGGCGGGATGAATATCCCACCCCGGAGGGCCAAGAGCCGGTCCGCCACGCTGCGGCCTATTTATTCTCCACGGTGTAGGTCAGCGAAAAACCGTAACGGATTTTATCATAGGCAATTGCGTCAACCTCTCCAGAACGATCGAGAATTGAGGAAGCCAACAGCAGGTAGCGACCGCTTGCCGTAGATTCAATAGCGACCCGACCAGCGGCATCGGTCCGATAACTCCGTCCTTGCCGAGCAGGATCATAGACAGTGATCTCGGTCATGGGGAGAGGTTTCCCCTCAAGCAGCAACGTGAATGAGTTACTTTCGGGGGCCTGCGGCACCAGATCAAGACTCAGCAGCGCAACAGTTTCCGAGCGGCCGCAGCGCGCCATGAACACCATCCGGACAATCTCCTGGCCGATCCGGGTCTTGCGGGGTTTCATAGCTTCTTCCAGCGCCACGTCGCCAGATTTCGAGACGGCCAGTTCAATATGGTCTGCCCGGCGCTCCTGAGAAACAAGGATGTCCGCAGGAAACAAGGTTTCAGCTTTGATGATGTCCAGCCGCTCTCCAGTCTGTTCCAGCATCCCGGTGTCATAGTGGCCGAAATAAACCCTGATCGGACCATTACCGTCACGTTCCAGCCACAGGTTGTGAGCGTAGACAGGTGAAGAAGCCATTGTCACTAATATTAACAAGAGTAAAAAAATGCGCATCTGAATATCCTTTTGTCAGAATTTAATGTGTTGAATGTCCATACCAGCAATGATCAATCAGCTGCCTCAGATAGTGGTTTTTCCAGCAGCAGTCCGGCTTGCGTTTTCGATCTCTGAAAAAACAGGAAAAGAACGCCGCCAATGGCAATCGTCAGCACCCCGGCCAAACAGAAGTTTTTAAGATGGTAGTCACAAAGACCGACAGTCAAGCCATGGCTTATCTGCACCATTTCCACCCAGCCATTTCCGTTGCCTGCGGACAATTCCAGACGCAAATGCCTTCCGGATGTCGTGCACCCCGAAGTCGTCTCTACAAAAAGGGTCCTCGCGCGGTAGTAATTGCGATAATCATCAATCAGCGACTGCGCTGAGAATACAGCTTTTGCGTTGAACTCGCCCGCTTGATACATATCTGTTCCTCGGCTCCCGGAAAAACAGTCGGCAACGAAACAGTCACAACCCAACTGATTGCATTGGCAACACCCAGGACGCATCTGACCCTTGTCTACAACAACACGCAGAAAGGGGTTCTTTGTGCTGTCCATTTTAGTGCAGGCCTGCGGAAACACCGCTCAAATAGAGCTCATTCTGTTTCGGCTCAGTGCAGGATGTCAGACGATCTGACCTGCAGCTGGTGTCCGGGGCCACCGTCGAAAAGGATCGTGAAATCATCCACAGCCGGTTTTTTCAATTCGATGGAACCGGTAAAATCGAGCTTGCCACTGCTGAGCAGGTTGCCGTGCGCGTCTTTCACTTCAATTGCCGTACCGGCTGCGTTCGAGCCATCGGAAAAGGCTCCTTCGCAGGAGATGACCGCGCCCTCACTAAAAAAACAGGTAAAAATAGGTGAGTGCGCCCAACCGCTGCCGGTCGTGAACGCCAGTATGAACGTGCTACCAATGATGATACGGTTTATGAGCATGAGGGTTTCTCCTAAATTTTGTTAGCAATCACTGCACCTGGCACTCTCAAAACGTGACATTGATCCCGCTGTAAAAGAGGGTTGGCTCCCTTTCATCATCATCGAAAAGGTTGTCGATACCAGCAAAAAGCTTGGTATTCGTGCAGACTTCCTTGGCAACGTAGCAATGCACGAGGGCGCAATCTGCTTCATCTGCGGCCGCACCGTAGGCCTCACCGTAATAAATGGCTCGGATGTTGGCGTTCAGACGCAGCGCCGTATTGTGATAGCCAAGCTTGAGGTCACCTTTGAACTGCGGCTGGCCTTCAAGTTCTTCGCCGGTTTCGCGGTTTTCCGTGTCCAGCCACATGGCACCGGCAGCCAGAGAAAAGCCCAGCGGCAAGGTCAGGTCGCCACGCAGTTCAAGACCTTGGGTTCGGGCTCTGGCAACGTTCCCAAGAATGTAATAATCCTTCCGTTTTTGTCCGCTGCCGAGCGATTCAACGAATTCAGCTTCAATCAAATCCTTATAATCATTGCGGAACAGGGTCAATCCACCACGGAACGGGCCATAGTGCCCCTCCACGCCGATCTCATAGCTGTCCGAAGTTTCCGGATCAAGCTCTGGATTCGCTGCATAGATCACCCGCCCTCGCTGCCGCCACGAGGTGATAAACAGCTCGGAGATATTCGGCGCCCGGAACCCCCGGCCATAGGAAGCTTTGCCTTTCAGATGGGGGTTGATATCCCAGACCAGTGAAACCTTCGGAGTCAGTTCCGAGCCAAACTCGGAATGTTCGTCATATCTCGCCCCCATCACCAGATAGAGCGCTTCAAGAACCTGATATTCATCCTGGGCGAAGAGGCTGAAATTATCGGCGTCGTATTCTTTTCCCGTGTTGTCCTCGCGGCTCTCGTCACGCAATTCCACCCCGAGCGTGGCCAGATGCTTTTC
>JAFGXV010000009.1 GCA_016936455.1 Desulfuromonadaceae bacterium | reverse complement strand
GAGCTGATTCCCCTGTTTCGCCAGTGCAGCAAAGACGTCAAGATCATCCTGCTGGCCGACACCGACAACGTCAGTTTCCTGCGCCAGACCCGCGCCGCCGGCATCTTCTACCACACCCTGCAGCCGCGCAGCATCGAAGACGCCGAAGAGCTGCTGCTGGCCCTCGAAGCCGCCTGCGACGCCCGGGCAAAGCAGCACTCGTTGTGGCACAAGATGGCCGCGGCGGTGAGCTGAGATTCCCGCTTCAGCTTCCCTTTACATTCCGATCTGATTTGCCCTTCCCGTGCCGGGGAGGGCTTTTTTATGAGACAGGATCAGGTATCATTGCCGTCGCGGGCAGCACGAAGTGTTGGATTTCAGCGTATAATTTGCGAGAATGTGCCGTGATGGCTGCTGGGGCGTTGGTAAAACTTCGAGATTCCAGACAAACCGACAACGTCCGTGAGCTGGAACATCTGGCGAAGGGGAAGGCACAGAGTGAAGGTCAGGTGTTGCGAACATCCAAGCTGACATGAGAAAGAATCAACGCATGCGAACCCGAAAAGAACGAGCAGCCTACGTGGCTCAGAAACTCGACCAGCTCTATCCCGAAATTCCGATTCCGCTGGATCATTCCGATGCTTATACCCTGCTGATTGCAGTACTTTTATCCGCCCAGTGTACCGATGCGCGGGTTAATTTGGTGACCCCGGCGCTGTTTTCAAGGGCCGATACGCCTCAGCGGATGGCGCAACTCAGCGTTGAGGAGATTAAAAACTGTATTGCTACCTGCGGCCTCGCCAACAGTAAGGCAAAAAACATTCGGAGACTCTCCGAAATGCTTGTCGAAAAGTATGGTGGTGAAGTGCCCAGGACCTTTGAGCAATTGGAAGAACTGCCCGGAGTCGGTCATAAAACGGCCAGCGTCGTCATGATTCACGCCTTCAAAATTCCCGCCTTCCCCGTCGATACCCACATCCACCGCCTCGCCCAGCGATGGGGACTCACCCGGGGGAAAAATGTAGAACAGACCGAAGCAGACTGCAAAAAGCTCTGGCCTGCCGAACAGTGGGAAAAACTGCATCTTCAGATCATCACCTATGGCCGTGAATACTGCACCGCCAGGGGCTGCGATGGCACCAGGTGTGAAATCTGCCGCACGACCTACCCCAACCGCAAGAAGCCCTTTATTGCCAACAAGGCGTAGTGCAATCGTTTGATGGAGGAACATTCCCATCCTCTCGCTCCATTTCGCCAAGGCAGGCGACACCGGGGTCTGAAAGACCAGCAGACGTCAACCCATTGGCACGCAGCAACGTGCTGTCTCCACCTCAGAACCAACCTTTGCATAGACCCTAAAAAAAGCCCACGATGAGTGGGCTTTTTTTAGAGACATCGCCCTGCTGAAACCAACAGCCCCTGCTCCAGCATCCCGAACAGCACCTGTGGCAACAAGTCAAGCTGATGCAACACCCGGTAGCAGTTCCAATAACGTGCCACTGCATCAGACAGGATTCCCAGTGCGACAATTTCAATACCGTCCTGTTCGCAGCACCTGGTAGCAGCCTGCGTCGCCGGGATATTGTTCGGCCGGCCATCCGTGAGCAGCACAATCAGCTTGCGCGCTTCTTTTCTGGCCAACAGGCTGGTTCGGGCATACCACAGAGCCTGATCCGTCGGCGTCCCGCCCTGGGGTGTAAGATCAAACTGATCGCAGACTGGTCTGTGCCCGAAATCTGTCAGCAGATGGATTGCCGGCGTCTGTTCATCGGTATTGGTAAAGGCAGCACTGCTGACCGCCACGCCTGACAGGGCGTAGAGAGCGTGATGTAAAGCATAAGCGGCCTCGTTGGCCACCCGGTAGCACAACTGGCCCTGATGCACACTGCCCATGCTGCCTGAAGCGTCGATCAAAATCTGGATCGCGGTATCGACCCCGGGCTGAGGTCGTTTCTGCAGAAACAATCTGGGGTCTGACATGCCATAACGGTAGAGACGGGTCTGACAAAGCTTTTTCCCCGTCGAACGCTGCCCTGCGGCTGTGCGCCGCAGCGTCTGCAGTAACGCAGGCAGCCGTCTACGCAGCCCGCAGGACACCCGCAGCGCCCGCTGCTGATCCAGTTGCCGGCCTGCCCATTCACCGCCATAGTGACGCACCGCCGGATACTCCGCAACAGTCCGTCTGTCATGGCCGATGTTGCGACCAAGCTCATTGAGCTGTGTCAGGATAAAGCGGCCCAGATCGGCCTCCGGATAGTCGGCCTGCACCATCGCCTGCAGGGCCTCCTGCGTCAACCCCGCGCCAGCATCCTGCCGCGAGGATAGATCCGTGGCGCTCGATGCTCCCTTATCGCCACCGGCCGTCAGGCAGCCCTTCCTGTTCTCTTTATCTGGTATCGTTTTCTGCTTTTCTGCATTAGCATCACACTCTCCCCCTGCACACTCAGGCTCCTTCCCGGCCGCACAGTTCGAGTTCGGTTCAGCCCGGGCCGGCCCCACGGCATCACAGAAACACTGCAGGATTCGCTGCGCCAAATCCTGCGACTGAGCCGTACTCTCCAGCCCGGGCAGCTGATCATCAATCAGCGTTTCAATTGCTTGCGTGGCGCCCTGCCCAATCGTCTGCGTCAACATCTCTGCGGCCAGGGCACCATTTTGTGCCAGCGACTGCTGCCGAAGCACCCCTGCGCGCCCTCGTGCCATCACCACTCCCAGCAACGCTGAGCACGCATCGTGTACGGACGGGCGGGTGTCGGCGTAATAACCCACCACCGCATCCAGATCAAAGCGGGTTCCCGGACGCTGGCGAATGGTCGCTGCCTCAACCCGGATATCTTCCAGCACATTGGTCAACGCACCCAAGAGTCCGGGAGGCCGTTCTCCCTGGGTAAAGGCCTTGTGCCCCAGCTCATGAAACACCAGTCCACACATCAGGCGCCTGCCCCTTGGGGTCGACGGCATCCGGGCAATCTGGATCCGCCGACCGTCATTTGAGCAGAAAGAATGATCGCCACCAACACAGACCTGAAGCTCATGATCGCGCGACAGCGTTCGGGCCAAAGCGGCCAGTTCGTGATCCATCATGGTTGACCTCCTTGACCTAGAAATCCCAGCGCAAGGCCAGGGACCCGCAGCTGGCAGCTCGATCTGCCGCAGGAAAAAGGTCTGACTGAGCCTCCGTTTGATCGATCCGTGCCGTCTGGCACTGATCACCCTGTCCATCCCCCAGCCCGTCCGGATCGGCACTCTCCTCGCGCTCAAGCCCCAGATAGGCCAGTTCGCTGCTGAGCAGACCGCACAGCTGGTAGAAGCTGCTGCCGGCAATGGGACCACTGTCAGGCACAGTGCTTAAGACCGTGTCGATATGTTCCAGCGTCTCGCCAATGCGTGAATCGAGAAACACCAGCCCTTCGAGCTTCTGACGGATGCTGACGACAGGGCGCAAGGCCTTGCGCGTCACCTCACTCTTCTGATCGTAGGAGGCTTTGTACGTGCTGCGTGCCAGCTGACGGATCTCGTGACACAGTTGATTGAACAGACCCTGACGCTGCTGCGGACCCTGTTCCACCGGCAGATGGATCTGCAGTGGCGTAATCTGGTACTGCAGCGCCGCCGCCACGCTTTCAACGGCAACACAGTTTTTGCGGATCAGGTTACGCCACTGAGGGGGATTCTCAGCAATCCACTGACCGACAGCACTGTCGTAGTCGCGCAGAAACTGCTGCTTGGTTTCGGCAAAGCGCTGTCCAATCTGTTCCAGTTCGCTTATCACCGCAGCGGCACGCGCCTCGGGGATGGCATAACCGCCTAAATAGCGGGTTCCGTAGCTGAGGCAGACTTTCTCTGCTTCACGTTTCAGCGCGGCAAAGGGGGCCAGTGCGTCCTGGCCGATCAGGCGCTTTGAACCGAGATGGGCCAGGCTGCGTATTCCGGCGAAAGCGTCCAGTTGAACTGACGTGAAAGCGACCGCCATTCCGCTGTGAATGCGTCCAGCGTTCCGGTGATT
>JAFGXV010000008.1 GCA_016936455.1 Desulfuromonadaceae bacterium | reverse complement strand
GCCTTCCCCGGCGACATCTTCTATATCCATTCGCGCCTGCTGGAACGATCGACGCACCTGGCAAAGGAACTCGGCGGTGGCTCTCTGACCGCCCTGCCGATCATTGAGACCGAAGCGCAGAACATCTCCGCCTACATCCCGACCAACCTGATTTCCATCACCGATGGCCAGGTCTACCTCTCACCATCGCTGTTCGAACTGGGCGTACTCCCTGCCGTTGATGTCGGCAAATCGGTTTCACGCGTCGGCGGCAAGGCCCAGCGGGCGACCTATCGGGCGGTGGCAGGCGATCTCAAGCTGTCCTATGCCCAGTTCGAGGAGTTGGAAACCTTTGCCAGGTTCGGCGCCCGTCTGGATGAGGACACCCGCACCATCATTGAGCATGGCCGCCGGATTCGCGCCTGTCTCAAGCAGCCGGAGCTCTCGCCGGTCTCCGTGCCTGCCCAGATCGTCATCCTGATGGCGTTGGCGGCAGGACTTTTCGATAATTTGCCACTTGAGCAGATGGCAAACGCTGAACAGGCCGTCGTAGAGGCGGCGGCGAGTATTCCCGCCGAGATTGTCGCCAGGTTCGAGAATGTGAACAAATTGAGTGACCGGGATCGCGACGCACTAGTTGAAATCGCCCGAAATGCACTGGCCGGCTTTAAGGACAAGCCCACTGACGCTCCAGAGAGAACTGCTGAGGAGAAGCAATGAGTGACAGTACCGCCAGTCTGCGCCGCAAGATCGGCAGCGCTGAAGACCTGCAGTCAGTTGTGCGCACGATGAAAGCCCTGGCTGCCTCCAGTATCGGTCAGTACGAGCAATCAGTGCGGGCGTTGCGGGACTACTACCGGACGGTGGAACTGGGCTTGGGCGCTTGCTTCCGGGAGAATATGGGGAATCCGGTAGCGGTGGGAGAGGGCGTTGGTACGGATGCAGGTGGCATCGGTGCCATCGTGTTCGGCTCCGACCAGGGGCTGGTGGGGCAGTTTAATGATGTGGTGGCCGATCATGCGATCAGTGCCCTTTCGACTCTTCCCGGCACACTCCAGATCTGGGCTGTTGGTGAACGGGTTCATGCGCGTCTGGAGGATGCGGGATTTCCACCGGATGGGCTTTTTGCCGTACCGAACTCCGTTCAGGGCATCACCTCGCTGGTTGGCCGGATTCTTGTGGAGAGCGAAGCGCATTATCGCCGATTCGAGGGGAGCGAACTCTACCTTTTCTACAACCGCCCCGCAGCCGGAGCAGTTTATGAGTCGGTGAACCGGCAGCTGCTGCCGCTGGACGCCACCTGGCAACGTGACTTGGCCGACATCCCCTGGCCAACGCCAAACCTGGCCGAGGTGATGGGTGACAGGGCTGCGACCTTGGGCGCGCTCATCCGTGAATATCTGTTTGCTTCTCTGTTCACCGCCTGCGCCGAATCCCTCGCCAGCGAAAACGCCAGCCGGCTGGCGGCGATGCAGCGCGCTGAAAAAAACATTGACGACCTGCTGGAAGAACTAGGGGGAGCCTTCCACCGTCTTCGGCAGAGCGGCATCGATGAAGAGCTGTTCGATGTCGTCTCCGGTTTTGAAGCCTTGACCCTGGAAGAAAAATGATCTCCATCGTCCAGGATCGGCCGGCGTCAGCCAGATTTATCATATGACATGGAAATAGACGGCAAAATATTGACAGACGCTGCCCGCCAGAACGAAAAGGTGCCAGATCGCGTGATGAAAGCGCAGCTGCTTCCAGGCGTAAAAAATCAACCCGAAACTGTAGAACAGCCCACCCACCAGTAACAGTAGCAAACCTGCTGTGGGGATCAATGTCATCGCCGGCTTGATAACCAGAACGATCAACCAGCCCATTGCCAGGTAGGTCAATGGTCCCAGTATTTTGAAACGCTCGATAAAGAACACTTTAAAAACAATCCCCAGAATCGCCACGGCCCACACCGTGGCAAACAGGGTCCAGCCCCAGTTGCCACGCAGTAAACCCAAGGCAAAGGGGGTGTAGGTTCCAGCGATGAGGAGGTAAATTGTCGCATGGTCGAGGATTCTGAACAGCCGTCCAAGCCGTGCATGGAATTTATAGATGTGATACAGCGTAAACACCGCGTAGGAGATGACCAGACACGATCCGTAGACGATAAAGGTCAATAAATGTATGCCCTGACCATTGCTGAGCGCGTGCAGGATCAAGGCAATCAATCCGGGGATGCTCAGTACAAAGCCAAACGCCGGGGACGCAATGTTGGCGATCTGGGTTGATTTATAATGCCGTTGTTCCATGGTTCCTGCCCCATTGACCATCCAAGGTTGGCTCCCTGAACGTCTATTTTTTGCTTGTAGACTGGACAAAAAGATTGTTGTTGACTGAATCCTTATGTTTTGTACGCTTCCCCAGCCGCAGTTTTCCCGCCACCTAATCAGAATATCGAATTTTTCGGTAAAAATTTGAAAAACCGATAGAATAGATTTATGAAAAAAACAAACATTCGGGTCGGCAACCGACAAAAAGTCAGCAAAAACGCAAAAAAGGCCAGCACTTCGATGCCTGTGTCTGCCCCTTTTCCCATCGCTGGTATTGGTGCTTCGGCGGGGGGGCTGGAGGCCCTGGAGCAATTTTTGCGTAACGTTCCGGAGCGGTGTGGCATTGGCTTTGTCATCGTCCAGCACCTCGATCCGACCCACAAAGGGATCTTGCCCGAACTGCTGCAGCGTGCCACCGGTATGGAGGTGTACCAAGTGCAGGACCGGATGCCGGTCAAGCCTGACGCTGTTTACGTGATCCCTCCCAACAAGGACATGTCGATCCTGCATGGCGTGCTGCACCTGTTCGAACCTGAGGCGCCCCGCGGGCTGCGCCTGCCGATCGATTTCTTCTTCTGTTCCCTCGCCGATGATCAGCAGCAGCGCAGTATCGGCGTCATCCTGTCCGGTATGGGCACCGACGGCACCCTCGGGCTGCGGGCGATCAAAGAAAAAGCCGGGTTGGTGGTGGTACAGGACCCGGCTTCGGCCAAGTTCGACAGCATGCCGCACAGCGCCATCGCCGCCGGGCTGGCCGATATTGTCGCCCCGGCGGGGGAACTGCCCGGCAGAATCGACGCCTATCTCCGGCACGCCCCCGGCCTCGCAGAACCGAAATCGGAGCTGGCCGAGAAAGAACAGAGCACCCTGGAGAAGGTTGTCATCCTGTTGCGGGCCACGACCGGCCACGACTTTTCTCTTTACAAAAAAAACACCCTTTATCGCCGGATTGAACGGCGCATGGGGATCCACCAGTTGAACCGGATTGCCGACTACGTCCGTTATCTGCAGGAGAATTCCAACGAGGTCGAACTGCTGTTCCGGGAGCTGCTGATCGGCGTGACCAGTTTTTTTCGCGACCCGACGGAATGGGAGCTGCTGCGCGATAAACTGCTGCCGGAGCTGCTGGTCGAACGCCCCGAGGGCGGCGTTCTGCGCGCCTGGTCGGCAGGCTGTTCGTCCGGTGAGGAAGCCTATTCCCTGGCCATCAGTTTTAAAGAGGCGCTGGACAAGGTGAAACCGACAGCGAACTTCAGCCTGCAGATTTTCGCCACCGACCTGGATCATGACGCCATTGAGTTGGCCCGCCAGGGGTTTTTCCCGGTCAACATCGCCGCCCAGGTTTCTCAACAACGCCTGCAGCGTTATTTTAACCAGGAAGAGAGCGGCTTCCGGATCAAGAAAGAGATCCGCGAGATGGTTACCTTCGCGACTCAGAATATCATCATGGATCCACCTTTTATCAAGCTCGATTTCCTGATCTGCCGCAATCTGCTGATTTACCTGGAACCGGACCTGCAGAAAAGGTTGCTGCAGCTGTTTCACTACAGTCTCAATCCAGGCGGGCTGCTTTTTTTGGGCAGCGCCGAAACGGTGGGGAATTTATCCCCCCTGTTTGCCACCACGCACGCCAAGTCGAAACTATTCCGGCGACGGGAGACGGTCATTCCCCCGGAGAACCGGGTGTTCCCGGCCATGTTGCCCACGGCTCCCCCGGAACCCGCAAAGGAGACAACCATGCCACGCCAACCCGCCAACCTCCAGTCTCTCGCGGAGCAGCTGTTGCTGCGGGACTATTCCCCGCCGGCCGTGCTGGTCAGCGATCAGGGGGATATCCTCTACATCAGCGGGCGCACCGGCAAGTACCTGGAGCCGGCCTCGGGCAAGGTCAACTGGAACCTCTTCGCCATGGCTCGCGACGGGTTGCGTTTTGAACTGACCGGCGCCTTTCAGAAGGCGGTCCGGGATCAGGAAGCGGTCACCCTCAAGGGACTCAAGGTTGGCGGCAATACAAAGACGCAGTCCTTGGAGCTGAGCATTCAGCCGATCAGAGAACCTGAAGCCCTGCAGGGGATGGTGTTGGTGGTCTTCCGCGATGTGCCATCCCCCCCGGCGGCGCAAAAATCCGGGCGCATCAAAGCTGGGACTGAGGCCAGCGTCAGGATCGCCGCGCTGGAGGAGGAGCTGAAAGAGGCTCGGAAAGAGCTGCAGGCCACCCGCGAGGGGATACAGAGTTCGCAGGAAGAGCTCAAATCGATGAACGAAGAACTGCAGTCGACCAACGAGGAGCTGCAGTCGACCAACGAGGAGCTGACCACATCCAAGGAAGAGATGCAGTCGATGAACGAGGAGCTGCAGACAGTCAACGCCGAACAGGTGGCGAAGATGGAAGAAATGGAGCGGGTCAGCAATGACATGCAGAACCTGCTCAACAGCACCGAAATCATCACCCTGTTTCTGGATAACGAGCTCAGAATCAAACGTTTCACCCCGGGCGCGAACAAGCTGTTCAAGCTGATCGCCGGGGATGTCGGGCGGCCGCTGACCGATCTGTCCAGCGAGTTGTTCTACCCGGAATTACCGGCCGATGCCGGCAAGGTTCTGCAAACCCTGGCCTTCCGTGAGAAGCAGGTCTCCGCCAGTGACGGACGCTGGTTCACGGCGCGCATCATGCCCTACCGGACGGCGGACAACCGGATTGACGGGGTGGTCATGACCTTTGCCGATATCACCCGGGCAAAGCAGCTGGAGGCCGAGCTACGGAGCTCCGGGGGGATGTTTCAGGCGCTGCTGAAGGACCTCCCGACGCTCATCATCGGCCTGTCGGAGGAGGGGCGAATTCTCGAATTCAATCCGGTCGCCGAAAGAGAATTTGACCTCACGCGGGCCGAGGTTGTCGGCCGGGATTTTGTCGAGCAGTTTATCCCGGAAGCTGACCGCACCCGGATCGCAGCAGATCTGCAGAAAATGCTGACGGCGGAGTTGCAGGCATTGACAACGGAGGTCACGACAGCCGACCAGAGGAAAATCAGCCTGCGCTGGTCAGCCTGCCCCGATCTCACGGGCGACAGCAAGGGCAACGGCCTAATCGCCATTGGCCAGAATATGCAGGGAGATGCAATGATCCAGGGGAGACCTTAGAAGGGAAGGAGCATGCCCAAGCACAAACCGCCACAAGAGGATCGTGAATTGCGCCGGAAGGCAGAGGAACAGATCAGAGAAACTTTCGGCCGACCGCCGCCTGAAAGCGCAGATGAACAGCTGCGGCTTCTCCATGAGCTGCAGGTGCACCAGCTCGAACTGGAAATGCAGAACACCGAACTCCGGCAGACCAAAGACGCACTGGAAACGCTGCTGGATCAATACCGCGACCTCTACGATTTTTCTCCGGTCGGTTATCTGACTCTCGACCGCAGCGGCAATATCCGCAACGCCAACCTGACCAGTGGCAGACAATTCGGGCTGGAGCGGTCCGAATTGATCAGTCGGGATTTGATCGATTTCGTCACGCAGGAAAACCGGTCGGACTGCAGCGCTTTTTTGCAGATCGCCTTTTCCCGGCCCGGAAAACAGGCCATCGAGCTGATGCTCCGGCAAAAGAATAACGCGCCCTTTTTTGCCCAGATCGAAGCGCTGGCCGCTGCCTCCGCCGAGGAATGCCGTCTGGCCATCATCGATGTCAACGAGCGCAAGCGCGCAGAAGAGCTTTTCCTGAGAAATTCGAAACTCGAATCCCTCGGTTTACTCGCCGGGGGGATTGCCCACGACTTCAACAACATCCTGGCGGCCATTATCGGCAACCTCTCCCTGGCCCGGGCGCAGATGAGTAATCCGCAAAAACTGGCAAAACGGCTGACGGATGCTGAGGCTGCGGCGACCCGCGCCAAAGATCTGTCCATGCAGTTGCTGACCTTTGCCCGTGGCGGCGCCCCGATTAAGAAGGTTATCTATCTCAAGTATCTGATCAGGGAAGCAGCGCAGTTTGCTATCCATGGGACGACGGTCAGCTGTGAATTTTTTCTGGCGGATGATCTCTGGCCGGTGATGGCTGACAGCGGGCAGATCAGCCAGGTGCTCCACAACCTGGCCCTCAATGCCGTCCAGGCGACGCCGGAGGGCGGGAAACTGACCATCCGGGCGCAGAATGTCGCGCCCCCGCCGGGCGGAACTCGCTGGGTGGAGGTTGCCCTCGCGGATACCGGCACCGGTATCCCTGCCGATCTGTTGCCGAAGATTTTTGACCCTTATTACTCCACCAAGCCACAGGGGAGCGGCCTCGGGTTGGCGACCTGTCACGCGATTCTCCAGAAGCATGGTGGCAACATTTCCGTGGAATCGACCCTTGGACAGGGGAGCGTCTTCCGCATCCGTCTTCCCACTGCCGAGGAGGATGCCATACCAGATGCATTTCTGGACAGCAAAGTGCATCACGGGCAGGGACAAATCCTGGTCATGGATGATGAGGCCGCAGTGCGTGATATTGCACAAGCCTCTCTGGAGGAACTCGGGTACTCGGTCGAATGTGCGGCAGATGGTGGTATGGCCAGCGAACTCTACCGCCGAAGAATGGCGGAAGGAAATCCCTTTGCCGCCGTCATTCTCGATCTGACCGTTCCCAGTGGCATAGGCGGTAAAGAAGCACTCGCTCATCTCAGGGAGATCGATCCCCAGGTAAAAGCGATTGTTTCCAGCGGCTACGCCAGCGATCCAGTCATAGCCAATTACCGGGAATACGGTTTTTCTGCGGTGCTCAGCAAACCCTACCAGCTGGAAGAGCTGAGCAAGGTGTTACATGATCTGCTGCTCGGCTGAAAAGTGCTATCCTTTAATAAAGGGGACTACGGGGAAGTCAACATGGCGAAAGAACAAAACTATCCGAACTCAAAAGTTGCCGGTGAACTGCGCCGCCAGGCGGAGCGCTTACTGGCCAAAAGGACGGGCCATCGGCCCAACCTGTCCGAGGTCGAGAAACAGCGGCTCGTGCATGAACTTGAGGTTCACCAGATCGAGCTGGAAATGCAGAATGCGGAGCTGCGCCGGGCGCAGCAGGAGCTGGAGTCGCTCGTGAATGACCGAACGGAGGATCTGACGGCGGCCAACCGGAAACTCACCCAGGAAATTGAGGAGCGCAGGACGGCGGAAACCAATCTCCAGTCCGCGTTTACCGAAATCAAGCAGCTGACCGAGAAGCTCCGGGTCGAGAACATCGAGCTGAAGCAGGTGCTGACCCGGGGGGACGACTTCAGCGAGATCATCGGTCAGAGTCCGGCCATCAGCTATGTCTTCTACCGCATCGACCAGGTCGCGCCCCAGGACACCACGGTGCTGCTGCACGGTGAGACCGGCAGCGGCAAGGGTCTGGTGGCGCGCGCCATTCACCGGCGCAGCTCCCGCAAGGACCGGCCGATGATCACCGTCAATTGCACAGCGTTGCCTGGAAACCTCATCGAAAGTGAACTTTTCGGCCGTGAAAAAGGCGCCTTCACTGGCGCCCATGCCCGACAACTGGGGCGCTTCGAACTGGCCGACGGCGGCACGATCTTTCTCGACGAGATCGGCGAGATGCCGCTGGAGTTGCAGGTCAAGCTGCTGCGAGTCCTGCAGGATGGCGAGTTCGAGCGTTTGGGCAGTCCGCGCACCATCAAGGTTGATGTCCGGGTTATCGCCGCCAGCAACCGCAACCTGGAGGAAGAGATCAAGGCCGGGCGCTTCCGCGAAGATCTTTTCTACCGCCTCAGTGTCTTCCCCGTCACCATTCCGCCGTTGCGCCAGCGCAGCGAAGATATCCCGCTGCTGGTCAACCATTTTGTCGCCAAGTACAACAGGAAAACCGGCAAGCAGATCAGCAGCGTGAGCAAGGAAACCCTGCACGCCCTGCAGGACTACCACTGGCCCGGCAACGTGCGCGAGCTGGAAAGCATCATCGAGCGCGCGGTCATCACCAGCCCGGGGAATGCGCTCCAGGTTCAGGACCGCTTCGAGACCTTCCGCAAGCCCGAGACGCAGGACGTCAAGGCCCTGGCCGACCTGGAACGGGACCACATCCTCCAGGTGCTGCAGAAAACCGGCTGGCGGATCGAGGGGAAAAACGGCGCCGCGCTTCTGCGGGGTCTCAACCCCAGCACCCTGCG
>JAFGXV010000007.1 GCA_016936455.1 Desulfuromonadaceae bacterium | reverse complement strand
TGTTTTTATTGGCGCGCAATACAAGATTCGAACTTGTGACCTTTGGCTCCGGAGGCCAACGCTCTATCCAGCTGAGCTAATTGCGCAATGTGTGTCGTGGTATAGCGTATTTGTCAGGTAAAGGCAATAGCTTAATCGTTGTCATCAGAGCTGGTGCCCATATTGACAAGGGCTTTATCCAGCTGTTTTTTCTTGATCTTTTCCAGAAGTGTTGTGCGCTTGAGGTTGAGAAGCTCTGCGGCTTCTTTCTTGTTGCCGCCGGTTTTAATCAATGCCTGAAGAATTAACCGATCTTCGAACTCGCTGACCTGGGAATTGAAGTCGGTTGTGCCGTCGGCGTCGACGGTGAGCTGCACGGAAGCTGGTGCACCTGCCTGCAGGTATTTTTCAGGCAGATCCATCGGGTTGACAACTTCTTCCATGTGAAGAATTGATAGCCGTTGAACAAGGTTTTCCAGCTCGCGGACGTTGCCGGGCCAAGAGTAGTTTTTAAGGCGCTCAAGGGTTTGCTCGGCATAGCGGAAAAGGGGGCGGTTTTTCCGCTGGCAGAATCCGCGCGTGAAGGCCTCGAGCAGTAAGGGGATGTCATCGGGCCGTTCACGCAACGGGGGAATCTGCAGAGGAATGACGTTGAGCCGGTAATAGAGGTCTTCGCGAAAGCTGCCCTGTTTGACGGCTTCTTCCAGGTTGCGGTGGGTCGCTGCAACGATGCGAACATCGACTTTGATGCTTTTGACGCTGCCCACGGGTTCAAATTCTTTTTCCTGAATCACGCGCAGCAGTTTGGCCTGCAGTGAGGGTTTCATGTCGCCGATTTCATCAAGAAAAAGCGTGCCGCCTTCGGCATGGAGCAGGCGGCCTTTTTTGTTGTGGCTCGCACCGGTGAACGCCCCCTTTTCATAACCGAACAGCTCGCTTTCGAGCAGCTCATCCGGAATCGCTGCGCAGTTGAGGGGGACAAAGTTGTTGCAGCGGCGAGGGCTGTGGCTGTGGACTGCGCGAGCTACCAGTTCCTTGCCGGTTCCACTTTCACCATGAATTAAAATCGTGCTCTCGGCGTCATCTGCAAGGCGGCGAATCATTTCAAACAGATTCAGCATCTTGAGTGAATTGCCAATGATTTCGGGAAAATCGTCAGTTGGAATCTCGCAGGCTGCAGTCTGCTGCTGCGCGCGGTATTGCCACAGGGCGCGTGCAATGACCTGTTTGATTTCGTCGATACCGCAGGGAAGGTGTAGATAAAAATGTGCCCCCGACTGAAGAATGGCTCTTAGAGGCAGCGAAGTCGTCTCGGGAATCAGCAAGATGGAAACGGTCTGGGGGGAGATTCGCGCCAGGTCATGCAGCAGGGCAAAAGCGGGTTCGGCCTGACCTTCAAGCTGACAGAAAAAAAGGGCACAACTCTCCTGCTGTAAGTGCTGGCGGGCCTGTTCGATGGTGTCCGCTTCGTGAAACGGTCCTGGAAGCTCGCTGCTGAGACAGGTGCTCAGCGATAAACGATCTGCGTTGTGAGTCGAGAAGATCAGAGAATTGGGCACGACATCTTAGCCTGCTATGGAAGTGGCTTGAAAGTAACCGGTACAGCGTAAGACACAATTAAACACGAGCTGGTAAATGCGTTTCTATTGTGGCGATTTGCTTCCTTAATGGCAAGCGGTTTTGAGGTGATTTTCGACTTTCTCGCGGACTTCATCGACTGTCGCCGGTGTGACAAGAATGTCCTGCACCCCATAACGAACAGCCTTGAGGACATCTTTCCGGGTCCATTCCGGTCCCCCGATGATGATCGGGCGATTAGGCGGGATTTCTGAGCGAAGCTTGATCAGTAGGGCAAACCCCTGATCATCGACGTTGCTCATAATCAAGAATGCGCCATGGACCTCATAGCGTCTGAGCGGGCTGAAATCATCTTTGGCGTCAAGCCCAAGGGGGGTGTGCCCACATTGCTGCAGGGTTTCCATGCACAGGTCTGCCTGCTGCTTGTTCTGGTAGATGACGGGAATAACCACGTCCCGTGGTGTGCTGCCAGGCGCTACGGTGGAAGAGGCCGGTTGAGTCGTCTTTGTCTCAGCATCTGATGCGGTGGTTGCTTTGGCGTCCTTGGCGGGTGGCGGCGCTTCACCCCAGCCAGTTTCCTGAGGTCTGGGAGGGATGTGCAGAACATCGACCGGCACCAGATAGCAGATGCGCCCCAAGTCCTGCGACTCGCAATCGAAGGTGGCGCAGACGCTGTAGTAATCCCCCGGTGGAAATGGTTCAGGCCCGTCCGGATTGACCTTGGATGGTGTGAAGACATCCTGGTCTCCGCGTTTGATGTGGAGTTTGCGCGGGAAAATTTCTTCAAAACTCTGGACCAGGCTGCCGCTGATAATGTTCGCGACCTCGGCGTAGGCGTCGGCATTCTCGCCTTCCAGTTTTCCGGCCTTGATGTTTTTCTCCAGCTCTTCTTCCGGTAGCATGATCAGGGTGCCACCGAAGTAGATGGCGTCCTTCAGCTCGATAACCAGGTACGAGGTGCCCTGGCTGTCACCGGAAACCAGCATCTGTGTCGAAACCGACTTGGGGCTGGGTTTGGCGAAATACTCTTCTTTCGAGGTGTAGCTGGTGGTCAGGCCGGTCAGCCCGATCTCAAAGCCCAGCATGGTGCCAAGTTCTTCAGCACACTGGTTCAGGGCTGCTTTGAGGGTCCGGTCTGTTGTTTTGAGGTCGACGTATTTGATCTGCTCGGGTTCCGGCTCTGGTGCCGAGGGTGGCTCTGGTGTTGAAGCCTCCTCAGCTGCAGGAGCCTCCACCGCCGGCGGGGCCGTTTCGTCAGCGGGTTTTTCGGCGGGCGCCGAAGCTGGCGGCGCTGGTTTCGCTGCAGTCGCCTGTGGTTCTTCCGCCTTGGTTTCCACGGGTGTTGCCAGATCGAAAATCTCCGCCGGAACAATGACCTCAAGCTTTTGTAACGGCTGGTCAGCCAGTTTCATGCTGCAGCTGGAGTGGAAATACTCTCCTGGTGGAAAGGGCTCGTTGGCCGAGGGGTCGAGACGTGAGGGGAGAAAATCAGTAACCGTGGTCCGCTTGAAATGCAGATTTTCGGAGTACATATCAAGAAAAATTGAAGTATAGACGCCAGCGATGATGTTGGCGACTTCGCCAAAGGCATCAGCCGCTTCACCTTCAAAGGAGCGCTGCTTGCAGTTCTCCTCAATCTGGTCTGCGGGCAGCATGATCAGGGTGCCGCCGAGGGTGATTGAATCTTTCTGGTCGGTAATGATAAAGGCGTCGCCGGTGCGGTCACCGGAAACGACCATGGTTGACAGGACCGAGCGGTTGCGGCTGATTTCGAACAGCTGATCTTTGGTGATCAGCTGGGTCTTGTGGTTTTCCAGCGACAGGGGTTCACCGAGCAGCGCACTGACCTCTTCGGCTGTTTGTTCAATGATCGCATTGAAAACGCGATCGACCGCTGCTCGATTTGCCACAGAAATGACCCGTTTATTTAGAGGCTTTTATTTTAAGTTCAACCAGGAATTCACCTTCGTCCAGGTAGAAGGGAACGGTCGTCCACAACGCGTCATCCATACCGCTGACACGGTATGAGCGGCCGGCCAGGATGGTTGGGATGGCCAGGTTGATGGTGATGTTTTCATTGAGAAAAGCATCCTTGATGCCGCCCAGAATCATGTTCGCCATTTCTCCAACCGTGTCTTTAACATCGGCATCGACTTCTTCAACCGCGACGCCCAGCAGGCTTTCGGTGATGGCGAACCCGACCTGATTGGGACAGTGGATGGTCAGCATGCCCTGAACATCGCCGGAAAAGCCGAGCATGCCGGAGATACTGCTCTCAAATGCATACACCTTGTCGGCCAGCGCAAGCCCCGGCGTTAGGGGCAGCATCAGCATGGTATCAAAAACACTCTGCGTGCTGTCAATAATGTGTTGCTTCAAATCTAGATTCACACGTTTCTCCACGTATCACTGACCGTTTCAGTGACAGGAAAGAAAGTTCACTTCCTACAGAAAGGGCCGACAGCGGGTCGGCCCTTTTGGGATCACGAGTTCTTAACCTGGAACTCGACCAGAAACTGCCCGGCATCAATCGTGAAGGGAACGATGACCCAGTCTGCATCCGACACGGTGTCCAAACTGTATTCCTCGCCGTGGATGCAGGAGGGAATGGACAGCGTGACGTTTTTGCCGGAGGCACCGAGCACCATCTTGATATTGCCGGCCAGCATGTTGGCCAGTTCGCCAATCGCATCGGTCACGTCATCATTGACCTCGTCGACGTCCATGCCGAGGAAGCTGCTGGTGATCGACATGGCGACGTTTTCCGGGGCATGGATGGAGAGCATGGCCTTGCAGTCGCCTGCCATGCCGATAACGCCGGACACCGAGCATTTAAAGCTCTTGATGTGGTCGGTCAAGGGGTCTCCCGGGGTGATATCAACCATGATCATGGTTTCAAAGATCTCGGTTGTTGCTTTGGTGATCTCTTGTTGTAAATCCAAGGCCTCTCTCCTGTTGTGAAAGTGGGGATCGCTGCGTCCCGCTCAAATCCGGTCAGGGAGCGTTGTTGTTACAGCACGCCGCCGATGACTTCATTGATCTGGTCGGGCGTAAACGGCTTTTTGACGTTCCCGACCGCCCCGAGAGACTTGGCTTCGCCGATAATGTCGGCACCACCTTCTGTGGTGATCATGACAACAGGAATGTCCTTGATGGCGGCAATTTCCTTTTTCTGGCGCAGGAATTCGATGCCGTCCATGTTGGGCATGTTGATATCGCTGAGGATGATATCGACTTTTTTGCCCTCAAGCAGCGTCAATGCTTCCTGGCCGTCGCCCGCCTCAAGAATTTCATCAAAATCGAGCCCGGCCTGACGCAGGGAGCGCGAGACGATTTTACGCATGGTGCTGGAGTCATCGACTACAAGTACAGTTTTACCCATCTGTTTGTTCCTTTCGTTTTAAAATGTGATGTATCAAGCAAGTCGGTTGAGCCTGGATTGAATCCACTGTTTAAGAAGGTCTCCGGGGCTCCCGCGGCACCACGCCACACAATCCCGAGACTTCCGTATTCTGTTTTACGCCTCAAAATATTCTACGATGTCATCCATATCCGGGGCCATGATGGAGACGGAAAGAGGATGTTCATCGGCCTGGAAGAAGGTCTGCAGAAGCAGATTGTCTTCGGAGGGCGAGTTGTCCTCCATGACTTCAGGCAGCCCCAGCGAAAAGGTCTGGTTGGTTGGCAGGATGTCTGCCATAAAGCGGCCGGCCAGGGTGTTAAGGATCTCTGACAGCAGGTCGTTGATCAGCTGCTCCGTGACGTCGGTGCGATCCATGATGTACATGGTTTCGACGACCTGGAACAGCAGCTCCTCAGCCATGCGCAACCTCAGTTCCATCAGGACGGGAGCGGTGACGAGCAGATGAACTTCCTTCAGCGGGTTGCTGTATTCGGCGGCGGTTTCTGCCGTGGCTGGATCAATGCTGAGGAAGGCCATGTTTTCCAGCGTTTCTTCCAGCGTCTCGGTCAGTTTTTCCGCGAAGAGTTGTTTGATAGCGTCCATATCCCTAGTCTTCCTTATCCAGCAGTGGCGCCAGGACATCGTTGAGCAGGGCCGGGTTGACGGGTTTGTTGACCACGGCAAAGGCTCCCATGTTCAGCAGTTGCTCGGCTTTGGCCGGATTGCCGGCGCTGGTGATGATCAGAACGGGGAGATCAACCAGTTTCGGGCTGGCCTTGACCCATTTCAGTAAGGCTTCGCCATCCATGATGGGCATGTTCAGGTCGCTGACGAGCAGAAAGGCCGGGCTCTGCTTGACGTGTGTCAAGGCCTCACGCCCGTTTTCAGCCTCGACAAATTCAGCTTCTCCGAAACCGACGATTTCCAGGCAGCGGCGGATCATCATCCGCGCCGTTGCGGAATCGTCGGCAATGACGATGCGTTTCATTGGCTATTCTCCTTAAACTCGGACAGGGCACCCTGCAGGGTGGAGAACGTTTCATTCATCTCCAGGACGATCATGGCAATCTGTTCCGGTTTCAGATCAAAGTAATCTGTGTACTGTTTATCAAGGTGGTACTGTAGCGCATCTGACGCCTGACTGCCAGACATCATCGCAAGAATGCAGCCGAGATGCACGGCATAAACCAGTGCCTGATGTTCGGCTGGCGCTTCCGCTGGAGCGTGGTGATAGCGGATGGCCATCTGCAGGGCGACCGGCAGCTTCCAGGCGCAGGCCAGTTCATATCCAGCTTCCGTGTGGTCGATCCCCAGCCGTGCCCGCTCACCACTGAGATAGTCTGTGGCATCATGGCTGTCGATGTCGCCGAGCATGGCGTGGGAGGTGTCCTCGAGAAACTCGGTCAGGATCGCCTTGCCGACCGCGTGCAGAATGCCTGCGGTGAAGGCCAGATCCGAACTGAGGTCGGTGGTGCAGAAACGGGCCACTTCGCGTGCCGCAATGGCGGTGCGCAGATCGTGTGCCCACAGTTCACCTTTGGGCCCCTCGTAGCCTTTCAGTTCTTTATTGAACAGGGCTTTGGCACTTTCTCCCAGCGCAATGCTGGCAACGACACGTTCTCCCAGGTAGGTCACCGCCCGTTCGATGCTGGTGACCTCGTGGACCAGCCCGTAGGCGACGGAGTTGACCACCTTGAGCAGCCGCGCTGTCAGCGCCGCATCGAACTTGACGGTTTCGATGACCTCGTCAATGTCATAGTCACTCTGAGATGAAAGTTCCAGCAGACGCGTGGCACTGGGAGACAGTAGTGGAACCTCCTGGAT
The DNA here is from genome assembly GCA_016936455.1 of Desulfuromonadaceae bacterium. GTDB lineage: Bacteria > Desulfobacterota > Desulfuromonadia > Desulfuromonadales > Desulfuromonadaceae > Pseudodesulfuromonas. The sequence continues at coordinate 107,214 of JAFGXV010000007.1, read as the reverse complement.
GGCCATCAGGACCTTTTCTCGCATTTCCTGTTGATTCATTGCACTCTCCCTATCAGATATTCCACTCGCCGCGACCGGGAGAGGACAGGGTGACTTTGCCGGTCGACACGTCGACGGAGACGGTGCGGCTGTAGGTGGCTCCCAGGTCCTCTGCCACAGCCCCCAAGGCGTATTTCCACAGTATTTTTTTAACGGCGAGTTCGTTGCGCTTGCCGATGTTGAAGGTGTTGTTCGGATCCATGATTTTAGCGCCGCCAGCCAGCTTGACGATGAAGCCCTTGCCACGCGGATCGCAGCCCATTTTTGTCATCTCTCTGAGCAGGGCGTCGATGCCGGTATCGGCAAAATAGCCGGGTCGGGTCATGGCTTTCTCGGGGTTGATTTTCGATTCGGGCAAGGCGACATGGACCATTCCGACGGTGCGGGTTTTCGGGCACATCAGAATAACCGCGACGCAGGAGCCCAGAGCGAACGTCTTGACCGTGTCAGTGGGTGTCTTTGAGGCGCCAAATTCACCGACACCGAGAATGAGATTACTCATCGATTCTATTTCTCCGACAGCAGGGAAATCACCTGAGATGCAATGTTGTCGAGGGGGACGAGTCGTTCGGCTCCTCCTTTTTCGTAGGCCACCTTGGGCATACCGAAAACGACGCTGCTGGCTTCATCCTGGGCGATATTGCGCGCTCCGGCATTTTTCATGGCCAGCATGCCTTCTGCGCCGTCAGCACCCATGCCTGTCAGCATGACACCAATGGCATTGCGCCCAACCTGCTTGGCCACCGAGTGCATCATGACGTCGACCGACGGGCAGTGGCCACTGACCTTTTCGCCGGGGCGGCAGCGTACCTGGTAGATGCCACCGGAGCGGATGACTTCAAGCTGCAGTGCGCCCGGAGCGACCAGAATGCGACCTGTTCGGATACGGTCACCATCTTCAGCTTCCTTGACTTCCATGGCGCACAGCTGATTGAGGCGGTCAGCAAACATCTTGGTGAAGCCCGGTGGCATATGCTGCACAATCACGACGCCCGGCATGGTTGGGGGAAATTCGGTGACGACCTTTTTGATGGCTTCGGTGCCGCCGGTTGAAGCGCCGATGGCGACGACCTTGTCTGTGGATTCAGCCAGGGCTCTGACCGCGCCATTGAGAGGTGTTGCCGGTCTCTGGGCTTTCTTCCCTTTCCAGTGGGAGACATTGGCGGTTGAGGCCGCTTTGACCTTGATACGCAGCTCGCTGAGCATACTGTTCAGCCCCTGGGCGACGTTGGTGGTCGGTTTGGTGACGAAATCAACGGCACCGGCTTCCAGGGCCTCGAGGGTGATCTGTTTGCCGCGCTGAGTCAGGGAGCTGACCATGACCACGGGCAGGGGGTACTGCGGCATCAGTTTGCGCAAAAATTCGACGCCGTCCATGCGCGGCATTTCAACGTCGAGAGTCAGAACGTCCGGCTTGAGTTCCATGATTCTGTCACGTGCCATGTAGGGGTCACTGGCGGATCCAACCACGTCGATGGCCGGGTCCAGGGCCAGTCCACTGGTCAGAATCTGGCGGACCAGAGCGGAGTCATCGACGACTAGAACACGAATTTTTCTGGGCATTTAACTTCCCTTCTGATAGACGGCAGGCATGATGTAGCGGAAGAACTCGCTGTCGCGCCCGAGGGTTTCAGAATGTCCGATAAAGAAATATCCTTCCGGCTCCATGGTGCGGGCAAACCGCTGGACCAGAGCATTGCGTGTCGGCTGGTCAAAATAGATCATGACATTACGGCAGAAGATGATCTGGAACGGTTTTTTAAATGGAAAGGTGGTGTTCATCAGGTTGAAGCGGCGAAAGGTGACCTCCTGGCGGATTTTGTCAATGACCTGCATCCGGCCGTCCGGGCGGCGGGTAAAGTATTTGCGCTGAAGATTCTCGGGCAGTGAGCCCACCTTGTCTGCGGCGTAAATGCCTTCCCGGGCAACACTGAGCACGCGTTCCGAGATGTCTGTAGCCAGCAGTCCGCCACTCCATTGGCCGTATTCACTGCCCAGATGCTCGTGCAGCAGCATTAGCAGGGTATAAGCCTCTTCGCCGCTGGAGCAGCCGGCGCACCAGATGCGCAAATCCTTCTGGTTCTTCCGTTTCAGCTGCTCGCATACGGTGGGCAGGGCGGTTTTGAGGTAAAAATCGAAATGATCCTTTTCCCGGTTAAAGTAGGTGTAGTTGGTTGAAATGAGGTTGATCAGGTCGCTGGCCGCCTTGCCGCTTCTGTCCTGTTCCAGATACTGGTAATAGTCCTGAAAGGTCGCCAGATGCTGTGTCTTGAGCATTTTCTGCAGGCGGCCGACCAGCAGGGAACGTTTCTCATCCGTCAGGTTGATGCCAAAGCGCTGGTAAATCAGGGTCCGCAGGGCCTCAAACTCCTTGTCGGAGATGGCCATCATCGCGGTCGTCTGGTTGTAGTCTGCCGGTCTGACCATGTGTCTCCCCGGTTATTTCATTTCGACCAGATTGCCGATGTCGAGAATCAGGCACACGTCGCCGTTGCCGAGGATGGTGCAGCCGGAGCAGCCGCGTACCGAACCGATGTATTCGGACAGCCCCTTGATGACGGTCTGTTGTTGTCCCAGGATTTCGTCCACCAGCAGGCAGGTGCTGCGGCCCTGATACTCGAGAACGACCAGAATGCCGTCGATCAGATCCTCATGGTCCGGTGCCGCGCCCAGCAGTTCGTGCAGGCGGACCACGGGGAAGAACTGCTCGCGAACGCGCACCAGTTCCTCACCATCAGGCGTGATGGTGATGGCTTCGCGGGTCGGGCGGAAGGCTTCCTTGATGGAAAGAATCGGAACAATAGCCTTGGCACTGCCGACCCGTACCAGCATGCCGTCAATGATGGCCAGCGTCAGTGGAATCCGCAGTTTGATGAGAGTGCCCTTGCCGGGGGTGCTGTTGATGTCGACCTTGCCCTTGATTTTTTCCAGGTTCTGCTTGACCACGTCCATGCCGACGCCGCGGCCGGAAATGTCGGTGATTTTTTCGGCAGTGGAGAATCCGGGCTGGAAGATCAGGTTATAGACAAATTTATCCGTCAGATCCGATCCGTCGCCTTCGATCAGGCCGTTTTTGATCGCCTTGGCGATGATGCGTTCACGATTGAGGCCACGACCGTCGTCTTCCAGCGTAATCCAGACCTCTCCTTCTTCGTGGCAAGCAGCCAGACGGATGGTCCCTGTTTCTGACTTGCCGTTCGCCAGCCGCTCTTTAGGAGGCTCGAGACCGTGGTCCATGGAGTTGCGCAGGATGTGGACCAGTGGGTCCGTGATGGTTTCAATGACGGTTTTGTCGACCTCGGTTTCTTCCCCGATCAGCTTCAGGTCGACTTTCTTGCCCGACTTGACCGACAGGTCGTGAACCAGTCGAATCATGCGGCGGAACAGACCGGAAACGGGAACCATTCGGATAATCATGGCCATTTCCTGCAGTTCGCGCACCAGTTTGCCCATCTGCTGTGCGGCTTTATTGAAACTTTCCAGCTCCAGGCCGACCAGGTCAGGGTTGTGGATCAGCATGTTTTCGGCGATGACCAGTTCGCCGATCAGGTTAATCAAATTGTCAAGCTTCAGCAGGTCGACACGGATATCCTGCCGTTTGACGGCCGGCGCTGCCTTGGCTTTTTTCTGGGCAGAAGGAAGTTCCTTTTTCGTTTCGGCCTGCGTTCTTAGCGCGTCGTTGACGTCGTCCTCAGAGATTTTTCCCATTTCGACCAGGACGTCGCCCAGTGGCTTTTTCTGCTGTGCCATCAGAGCCGTCTCGAGATCGTCTTCCTTGACCAGTCCCTTGTTGAGCAGAACCTCCCCCAGGCGCGGCGCAGGCAGCCCTTTCAGGGCCTCGATGTGGATGTCGATTTCTTCTATTTCATCCTTGCCGGAACTGGCCAGGTTGCTGAGCCCCTCTTTAAGAGCATCAACGGCTGCCAGCAGGACTTCAAATGGCTGATCGACAGCGAACCTGCCGCCGCCCTTAATAATGTCGAGAACATTTTCGATCTGGTGGCTGAGACGCTCAAGGTTGCCGTAGCCAAAGAACCCGCAATTGCCCTTGAAGCTGTGAATGTTGCGGAAGATCGGACCAACGAAGTCGACATTGCCCGGATCTTTTTCCCAGTCAAGCAGTCCCTGCTCGGAGGCTTCAAGCAGTTCGTCGGCTTCCTGAACAAAGCGTTCAACCATTTCACTCGAGATTTCGAGGACCAGCTCTTCGGTCGTTAATTCAACCTTTTCGGGCTCCAGGTCGACGGCCTCTTCGGGTTCCGCTTCGGGGTGCTCCATGGCGTCATGGAACTTTTGCGCCATGATGCGTCCCGGCTCGGCCATTTCGACATCCGAATATTCCTGCGACACGACTTCAAGCGCGTCCTTGGTGAAGTCGCAGCACTCGCACAGCATGCTGACATGTGCGGGGGTCAGATCCATTTTGCCCGAGCGCACCAGGTCGAGCAGACTTTCCGCTGCGTGGGCAACCTCGGTAATGTGGTTGAATTCAAGAAAGCCGGCACTGCCCTTCATGGAGTGAAAGAGTCGGAAAACCGCGTTGATGGTTTCCTGGTCGGTATTCTGTCCGAGTTCGATGATCGTTGGCTCCAGTTGCTCGATCATCTCCTGGCTTTCCTGAACAAACTCCAGAATGATTTCAATCTGGTCAGCGCTTAGTTCGTCGGTCATGACCTATATTGCTCTCCATGTCAGAGGTGCGGATTGGTTTGCTGCTCAAGTCCGGAACACGATACTGCAGGTTATTGAAAAGATTTAGCATTGATTTGGCTAATTTTCAATTGCTGTTCAGGATTTCCCGGGAGCTGTCTGGCGTTTACAGCCAGGGGTGGACAGGGCAATTATAATGTATGTTACGTGATTTATGAACAGGATTTTGTCCCTGGTGGGGTCAAAAATCTGACTTGCGCCTCGGTTGTGGCAGCGATGGGGGGCAATTTGTCGTGCTTTGGCCCCATGTTAGCGCGGTTTCAGCGCTGTCGTTCGGGTGGCGTGTTTTTTGCAAATTGTTGTCATTTGCCGGTAAGTATTCGTACTTTTTTGTTGCAGGGTTTTTGATGAAGCGAGCGTTTTCTCAGATCGTCCAGCTGGTCTGGGCCCTGGCGTTCCTGCTGTTGCTCGGAGCGCCATCGTCGCTGTGCGCCGCGGGCTCCCCGCGTTTGCGCGCGATCGAGAAGCAGGATGAAGTCAATCTGAGCCGTTTCATCCTCGAGTTTAATGTGCTGCCGGAGTTCGAAGTGCGGACCTCCGGGCAGAAGGTTGAGGTCACACTGCATCAGGCCGGTGCCCAGGCGGGCATTCAGTTTCCGGGCGAGGATGGTCGTTTGTTGCGGGTGCTGGCAGGGCAGGATAACGAGAAGCTGGTGCTGTCTTTTTTGCTGCGACGGCCACCTTACTTCGTTAATGCGACGAAAAATGTTCTGGATTCGCGTATCGTACTGGATGTTCATTGGCAGGCGAATCAGGGGAGCCAGCGACCCGCGATCGCTCGAGCGCTGCCGGGACATACCTCCATCGATCTGAGGACCTCGACGACCAGTCAGGGTTTTGCCTCACGCTACCAGGGTCACTGGGAACAGTTCCTGGAAGATTATGAGCAACCTCTGGTGTTTAATCTGCCCCTGCGCTACAGTTTGCCTCCTTTTCCAATTTTGCAGAGTTTCTGGAATCTGGAGACGTTGCTGCCGGATGAAGTGAAAATGCATGCGGCTACGGCTGAGTGGTCGTCGGCGATCAAGGCTTTTGGTCAGATCGGGTTTGAGGCGGCGACAGGAGAGAGCCGGATGGTTTTTGTCATGATGCTGGCGGATCTGTGTCTGCGTGATGGCAATTGGAGGCGGGCCGGACAGCTTTTGCGAAGCCTGGATCGCGAGGCGCTGGACAAGCAGCCGGTCCTGGCGAGGGCCTGTCAGTTGACGGAGTTGTATCTCAAGGCTCGCCGCGACGACGATCCCTATGCGTTGCTGGCTGAAATTGCCCTGATGGAGTCCTCGGACGATCTGCAGCGTTTTGAGCCGTTTCTGAAGCTGCTTCAGGCCGAGGCCGAGTTGTCGGCCGGCCGCGCGCGACAGGCTCTGCTTCTGCTCGGAGAGGGTGCGGGGGACTCTGGCGATCCGGGACTTTTGCATAAAGCGTACGCGCTGCGTCGCAGCGATGCTGTTTTTCTGCGGGGGGATGTGGGCCGGGCGATCGAGCTTTATCGCCAACAGGAGATGCAGCTGGCAGCGCATCCGTTTTCGCTGGCCAATTTTGCGCAGGCCCTGTTCGCGACCAGGCAGTATGAAGAAGCGCTGCAGGCCCTGAAAACACTGCTGGATCAGGTTGATCAGGCAGAGCAGCGCGACCATATCCGCTATGCCATGGCTCTGTGTCTGCTTCATGCTGGGGATGCCAACGCGGGCTTGGCGCTGCTGCATCAGATTTTGCCGGGTACGACTGGAGCTTTGCTGGCGCAGGCCAAGGTTGCCGACCTGAGCGCCCAGGTTGATGATGAGCGCAGTCGTCTTGCTGCCCATCAGGCTTATGTTGACCTGACAGAACAGATGCCGACGCGCGCCGGGCGTGCGGAAATGCAGTTCAAGCAGGCTGTCGCACTTCACCTTCTGGGTCGCGATTCAGAGGCGGTTGCTGCGGTGCAGGACTTTTTGAAAACGGATCGTCTGTCGTCGCTGGTTCCCCATGCGCACTCTCTGTTGGCGGAGATTCTGCCGGGGCTGATCAATCAACTGGTGGCTGACGAAAATTATTTCGATGCGCTGCTGCTGGTTGAGCAGAATCGTGAGCTGCTGGTCGCCAGCCAGCGCAATTATGATTTTCTGATTCAGCTGGGCGAGGTGTTCTCCCAGCTTGAATTTGCTGATCGCGCTATTCGCCTTTATCTCTATTTGCTGGATGCCACGGGCGATGCCCTGCGACGCGAGGCCACCTATCCGGTTCTGCTCAAGGCATTTTATCAGCAGCAGGATTTTGAGCGGGTGTGCGATTACGCCCGTAGATATGGGGATGATTACCCTCAGGGGGCGCACCGCGCAGAAGTCTGCTGGCTCCATGTCCAGGCCTTGCTGGCCCTGGGCGATGACGAGCGTGCCCAGCAGGTGCTGGATCGCCCCGACCGGCCACGTTCCATCGAGCTTGACCGGCTGGCGGCACAACGGGCCTGGCAACGGGGCGAGTTGGCCGGAGTTGAGGCAAACCTTGACCGCTGGCTTGCCGGTCCCCCGAGCGAGGCCGACGCAGAGGATCTGTTCATGCAGGCGGAAGCCTGGTTTGCACAGGGCCAGTTGACCAAGGCGCTGGCGTACTATCGGATTCTTCAGGCGCAGGATAAATATCAGCAGCTCGCCCGTTATCGTATAGGGATGATTGAGTTGCGCCGGGGCAACCGTCGTCAGGGGCTAATGTTCTTGCGCCAGGTTGCCGAAACAGAGGGAGAGTCGCCGTGGAAAAAACTGGCGACGGAAACGCTGGCTGTTGAAGCGTTTGATCTAGAATGAAGGGCGGGTCGGGCCGTCAGCTGACAGGTGAGGAATATGGCGATTCGTGGATTGTTTGACCGCAGCGCGTTAATCCTGAAAAAGAGCATGGATCTGCGGCTGCAGAATCAGCAGGTGATTTCGTCCAATATTGCCAATGCTGAAACGCCTGGCTATGCCGTCAAGCGCCTCGAGTTTACGGAAGAGCTGCGTCAGGCCGTTCAGTCCAGGCCGACGGACCTGGCCTGCACCCATCCGGACCATCTGCCCTATCGCGGCGAGACGCTGGAGCAGGTTCAGGGTAAAGTGGTTGAATATCCGGATCAGACGGGTGTCGGCGATGGCAATTCGGTCAACGTGGACGAGGAAATGATTCTGCTGACGGAGAATCAGGTGCTCTACGAAGCGACCACCCAGTTGTTGAATAAGAAATTGTCGATTCTCAAATACACGATTCAGGGACAGTAATCAGCGCGAGGAGTTAGTTTATGGGACTCTTTACATCGTTTGAAATCAGCGCTTCAGCGCTCAAGGCTCAGCGGACACGACTGGATACCATCAGTGCCAATATGGCCAATGCCGAGACAACGCGCACGCCGGAGGGCGGGCCCTACCGGCGCAAAATGGTTGTGTTTGAGCCACAGCCGGTGGCCTCGTCGTTTTCCAACCACCTGTCGACGGCGATGAAGGGTGGCCAGAACGGCGTGCGTGTCAGCCAGATCGCTACCGATCAGAGTGAGCTGCGCCAGATCTACGATCCGAATCATCCGGATGCGGATGACAGCGGCTATGTTTACCTGCCGAACGTGAACATTCTCAAGGAGACGACGGATATGATGATGGCGACGCGCAGCTACGAGGCCAACATCACCAGTATCAAAACGGCAAAACGAATGGCCCTCAAGGCCCTTGAGATCGGGAAATAAAGGCGATGAAAGATTTAACCATTGATACCCATCTGAAGACCCTGCTGCCATCGCCCCTGCAGGAGCACAAGGGCGGGGGCGGGAGCTTTGCCGAGACTCTCTCCCAGGCCGTTGCCGAGGTGAATGATTCCCAGCTGCGGGCGGATCAGGCCGCAGTCGACCTGCAGACGGGGAAGGCGGACAATCTTCATGATGTCATGCTGGCCATGGAGGAAGCCGATGTCTCCATGCGGTTGCTGGTGCAGTTCCGCAACAAGGTGACCGAGGCGTATAAAGAGATCATGAATATGCAGGTCTGATGGCCGCGGACCTTTTGCTGTTGCATCTGCCTGTTTGTTGCGCGATGTCAGTCTGCTTGCAGAGGCAGGGCTGATGGGTTTCTTCGGATTTTTCGGAGTATTTTTCTGTTATGGCTGATGAAAATAAAAACACGCTGCTCAGTGCGGTTCAGAACTGGCCGCTGTCTCGCAAAATCAGTCTTGCGGCTGTTGCGCTGTTTTCACTGGCGCTGTTCGCCATTGTCATCCTGCAGGCGCGCCATGTCGATCATCAGCTGTTGTTTGCCAATCTGGCTGAGGGCGATGCCTCAGCGATTGTTGCCTGGCTGAAGGACAAGAAAATCCCGTACGAACTGCGCGGAAACGGCAATACGATCTATATCCCGGGGGAGTTGGTGCACGAAACGCGGCTCGAGCTGGCTGGTTCCGGTTTGCCTCAGGGGGGGGGCGTCGGGTTCGAGATTTTTGACAAGCAGAGCCTGGGAATCACCGATTTCGTTCAGAAAGTGAATTATCTTCGAGCGTTGCAGGGCGAGCTGTCGCGCACCATTGCCGCTCTCTCACCGGTTGAGGCGGCGCGAGTTCATCTGGCCCTGCCGCAGAAGCGCCTGTTCAAAAGTCAGCAGCAGCCGGCGACCGCCTCGATTATCGTCCGTCTGATTCCCGGACAGACGCTCAAGGACAGCCAGGTGCAGGGGATTATCAACCTGGTCGCCGGCAGTGTCGAGGGTCTTGATCCCATGTATGTGACGGTGGTGGATACGGCGGGTAAGGTGCTGTCGAAGCGCCCGGAGGAGGGGCTGAGCGGCCCCATGACACCGGGGATGCTGGAATATCAGCAGGCTGTCGAGCGGCAGCTTGAGAGCCGGGCGCAAGCCATGCTCGACCGGGCGCTGGGGCCTGCTAATTCGCTGGTCAAGGTGACGGCCTTGCTGGACTTTTCCCAGGTTGAGAAACTGGAAGAGCGCTACGATCCGAAGAGTGCCGTTCCACGCAGTGAGCAGGTTCAGGAACAGAAAGCCACCAGTGCGACATCGGCCGGTGGTGTTCCCGGAGTGGAGTCGAACCTCGGGACGGGATCAGCCAGCGGTGCCAGCGGCGGGGGGAACGGCAGTTCGAGCAGCGCCGAGACGGTGAATTACGAAATCAGCAAAGTGGTCAATCGGGTCGTCGCCCCGGTGGGGACCATCAAACAGCTTTCGGTTTCAGTTCTGGTTGCTGACCAGCCCAAGGATGGCGCTGAGGGCGAGGAACCCGCCCTCACGCCTCGCTCTGAGCAGGAAATGCGTTCGATCGAAAAGATGGTGCAGAGTGCGCTGGGAATCGACAACAGTCGCGGCGATCAGCTGACCGTGGTGTCCATGCCCTTCGCGGCCGAGTTCTACACCAAGCCCGAGTTGCCCGAGTCGAGCTGGAAGGACAAGGCGCTCGATTTTGTGCCGCTGCTGAAATACGTTTTTTATCTCATCGGCGTTGCCACGCTGTACACCCTGCTGCTGCGGCCTATTATGCAGACGATGCAGAAGGAGTCGGCTACCCAGCACATGAAGACGGTCAAGGAAATGGAGGCCGAGCTGACGGCGGGACTCAACCGTTCGACCCATCTCGACCCGATTGAGCAGATGCGCCAGAATATTCTCAAAGCGGAACATTCACCGGCAGATGTGATCCGTTCCTGGTTGTCTGAAGATTAACAATCATCGATTCTGATGGAGTGACCCTGTGGAAGCTATGCAGTTAAGTCGAATGACGGGGGCCGAAAAGGCTGCCGTTCTGTTGCTCTGCCTCGGTGAAGCGGCAACGGCAGCTGTGTTTCGCGAGCTGGAGCCCTCGAGCGTTCGGGTTCTGATTCGCATTATGATCGGTATTGAGCATATCCCGGCTGAATTGGCTTCGGAACTCATGGGTGAGTTCCAGAGTATTCAGAAAAAAAATCCGGGTAAATTTATCAAGAGTAATGAGTTCCTGCGCAAGGCCTTGCACGAGACCGGAGACGAGCGTGCGGAGCAGGTGTACTACGAGGTGATGACCGGCGTAGAATCGCGGCCCCTCGAAACGATCTCCACCATGCAGCCGCGCATGGTGGCGAGTCTGCTGGAGAATGAGCATCCCCAGACGATGGCGCTGATTCTTTCCACCCAGAAGCCCGAGCATACCAGCAAGGTGTTGAGCTATCTGTCCGATGAGGTGGGGTCGGAGGTGATGTACCGGATTGCCCGGATTGACAAGGTCGCTCCCGAGGTGCTGCGTCAGATTGAGGAAGCTCTGATGCGTGAGATCGGTGGGGTCGTTGGTAAGGAACAGCAGGAGGTTGGCGGTATTGATATGGTGGTCGATATCCTGGGCCGGATGGAAAAAGGGGCCGACCGGCAGATCCTGGACGCGATTGATGCTACCGATCCCGAACTGGCCGAGATTATCCGCAAGAAAATGTTCACCTTCAGTGACCTGGTTGGCGTTGACAACCGTGGCCTGCAGATGATTCTGCGCGAAATCAATAACGATACCCTGACCATGGCCTTGAAGACTGCACCCGATGAGCTGAAGAACAAGATCTTCTCCAATATTTCCAGTCGCGCGGCCGAGATGATCCAGGAAGACCTGGAGGCGATGGGACCTGTGCGGCTGTCCGATGTCGAGGCCATGCAGCAGACGATTGTCCAGCTGGCTTTGAAGCTGGAAGAAGAAGGACAGATCGTTATTCCGGGCCGCGGAGCGGGCGATGTCCTCGTCTAAAATTCTGCGGAATCTCGATGCGCAGTCGATTCGCTTTGTCCAGCTCGGTCTTCTGGATGAGGTGACGGAGGGTGGTGCCGGGAGCTTTGTCGCGGCGGTAAAACCAGCCGTGGCGCAGCCGGTTGAAACCGTGGCTGCCGGTGCCGTGTCAGCGGCTCCCGCGCCATCGGCGGCTTCGGTTGAGGCGCGGCCGGACGTTGATGTTTCAGCCATCGAAAAGCAGGCCTACGAAGAGGGCCGTCTGGCGGGTCGGGCCGAAATGGAACAGCAGTTTGATACCACTCTGGCAGCGTTTGGCAGCCTGAGTCGCGAACTCAGCGCGTTACGTGAAAAAATTCTGCAGCGCAACACCGGCGATATGGTTCAGCTGGTCATGGCGGTCGCCGCTCGCGTTATCCGCCGTGAGGTGGAAGAACACGAGGAGATCATCCTCCAGACCATCAAGCGAGCCATTCAGGCGGCGGTGCGGGCCGAGGAGTTTCACCTTCACCTGCACCCGGATGATCTGGCCGTGGTGCAGGATCAAAAGCCGCTGCTGATTGCTGCCGTCAACGGACTGAAGAATATCGAGTTTGTCGCCGACGTCTCTCTCGGCCGCGGCGGCTGCCTTGTCGAGTCGCCAACGGGACGGGTCGATGCCACGATTGAAACACAGCTGGATGAAATTTTTCAGGCGATCGTTGCCGGGGGTGGTGAATCGCCGTGAGGGACTTAAGGGAGCGAGTTCGCTCCTGCGCCACCTTGAAAGTATGGGGAAAAGTCACCAAAATCGTCGGTCTGGTGGTCGAGGGCTACTGTCCGGCGGCTTCCGTCGGCACCCTGTGTGAAATCCTGCCCCTCGATGCCGGGGAGGCCGTCGCGGCGGAGGTGGTCGGATTCCGCGATGGCTATACGTTGCTGATGCCGCTGGGTGAGCTGCGTGGCCTCGGGCCCGGCAGCCTGATACGGGTTCTGCGCAGCAGTGCAACCCTGGGATGTGGGGACGATCTGCTCGGTCGCGTGATTGATGCCATGGGGCTGCCGATTGATGGCCTCCCCGCGCCCAAAACCGAATGCGAGATGCCGGTTTATGCGCTGCCACCTGGTCCGATGGAGCGGCGCAAGATCACAGAGCCGCTGGATCTCGGTGTGCGCGCCATCAACGCCCTGCTGACCTGTGGCAAAGGTCAGCGCATGGGGATTATGGCCGGCTCTGGCGTTGGCAAGAGCGTGCTGCTGGGAACCATGGCCAAGCATTCACGGGCGGATGTCAACGTGATTGCCCTGATTGGGGAGCGCGGTCGGGAGGTGCGTGAATTTATCGAGCGCGATCTCGGCGACGAGGGACTGGCGCGTTCCGTGGTGCTGGTGGCAACGTCCGACCGTTCGCCATTGCTGCGTATGCGCGGCGCGTTTGTGGCGACGACGCTGGCGGAGTATTTTTGCCGTCAGGGTCGGAATGTGTTGTTGATGATGGACTCGGTGACGCGCTTTGCCATGGCCATGCGGGAGGTCGGGCTGGCAATCGGTGAGCCGCCGACGACCAAGGGCTATACGCCGTCCGTGTTTGCGACACTGCCAAAACTGCTGGAGCGGGCCGGAAGCTTCAAGCAGCAGGGATCCATTACCGGGTTGTACACGGTGCTGGTCGAGGGCGATGACATGAATGAGCCCGTTGCCGACAGTGTCCGCTCCATTCTCGATGGTCATATCGTGCTGTCGCGTGCTCTGGCGGCAAAAAATCATTATCCCTGCATCGATATCCTCCATTCGGCCAGTCGTGTCATGCGCGACATTGTGACCGCCCAACATCAGCGCGATAACGCCAAGGTGCGTGAGATTCTGGCTACCCACAAGGAAGCCGAGGATCTGATCAATATCGGTGCCTATGTGGCGGGGAGTAATGCCAAGATCGATTACGCCATCTCACGCATTGACGCCGTCAACGATTTTCTGCGTCAGGGCATCGAGGAGTGTGAAGCGCTGGAAGGTTCCGTCGATAAAATGAATAAGCTGGTCCTCGACCGGCGTACCAAGCCGCGTGACGGTGCCTGATTTTCTGCTGCACCCACGATCCCCTCTGCTAGACTTGTTCAGTCCTTTCGAACCGCGATCAACTTTCATCATCAACAGGTTATTTACCTATGAAGCCTTTTAAACTCCAGGTGGTCCTTGACTATCGGCAGCGACTGGAAGATCAGGCCTGCCTGCGTTACTCCCAGGCCCAGCAACAGTATGATCTTCTCGTGCTGGAACAGCAGGAGGCGCAGCGGTTGTCTGAGCAGCTGCAGCAGGAATACCAGGTGAAGCAGCAGCAGGGGATGCTCGGGCATGAGTTTCTGCTCTATGAAAACCGGATCCATGCTCAGCGCGAGCAGGGGCAGAAATTGCGTTATGCCCTGAAAAAAGCTCAAGATCAGGTCGAGCGTTGTCGAGAAGAACTGGCAGATGCCAGTCGCAATAAGAAATTGTTGGAAAAACTCAAAGAAAAAAAACAGCACGAAGCATTGCTGGAGGAGTTGCGCAAAGAAATGATTCATATCGACGAAATGGCCATTATGTTCCGCAATGGAGATGAATCATGACTCGTTGGTGCCTGAGGGGGCTGCTGGTGTTCGGCCTGCTGACCGGTCCTGGCTGGGCCGTGTCTGAGCCGGACGAGACCCTCAATACGGAAATCGCATCGGTTGAGGAGCGGCGCCTGTTGGCTCAGCTCAAGGAAAATCAGCTCAAGCAACAGGATCAGCTGAAAGTCCTGGAAAAGAGAGAAATGGAGCTAAACCTGCTGCAGGCCGAGGTCGATAAGAAACTCGACCGGTTGCAGCGACTGCGCGAAGAGATTCAGCAGCTGCTGGCGGAAAAAGATGCCCGGGAGCAGGAGAAGGTTAGCGAGCTCAGTCAGATGTACAACAAGATGCCTGCCGAGCAGGCGGCCCTGATTTTACAGGGACTTGATCAGCCTCTGGCCGTTGAAATCCTGGCTGGCATGAAAGCCAAGAGCGCCGGAAAAGTTCTTGCAGCCATGGGTGGAGAAAAAGCGGCGGATCTGAGCAAGGCCTACTCGACATTGAAAAAGGATTGACCGGCCAATCCAGCGCCGGATGAGTAAATGCGGCGAAACGGTCGCCGCTAAAAAAAGAAGAAAGGAGGTGGTCCGTATGCAGACAAGTGCAGTGATGAATGGTTTACCCTTCTCATCATCGTCGACCAAAGCGGTTTCTGCAGGTTCTTCAGACGAAAAATCATTTCTGCCCGCCATGCGTGAAGCGCGACAGCGGGTTGTGCGCCACGACTCGTCCGATAAATCTGAGCGGCAGGCTTCAGCGCCCGTCAAAGATGCGTCCCGACCGGCGACGGAGAATGCGGCGCTAGAAAAGACTTCTTCTGACGGTGAAGACACCGCTGTTGCGACGACGGAATCTGCCGAACCAGCAGTCGAGGAGCAGGCCGTTGAGCAGAGCGACGAAGATGCGTCTGCGATGGAAATGGTTGCTGTTGCGCCCCTTGACCCCGAGGTGATCCCATCGGCGGCGGACGTGTCAGAAATCGCTGAAGCGACCAGTGACGGTGGCGAGGTGGTTGCCCCGAACGGGGACAGCGTTATGGCTGGGCGCGGGGGCGAGAAGCCGCAGCCGGAAAATTTCGGTCAACAGGTGGCCGAAGTGGCCCGAAGCACGCCGGAGCAGGTGGCCGCGTTTGTTCAGGAAAATAAGCCTCAACCGGGTAGCCGAGCCGGCTTGGCCCAGGGCCAGGAGGCGCGCGAGGTGAAGCCTGCCGTTCAAATCGTTCAGAACGACGCAAAAGAAAGCGTTGTAGCGGTGGCGGCGGAAATCGTGAAGGAAGAAAGCCCTGTGGCCGGCGCGGTGCAGCCTCAGGCCATCGTAGAGGCGGCGGAAGCCATTAAAATTGCGTTGCCTGAAAACGGTAAAAAAGGCAAGGAAACGATTGCCGATCCGCGTTTTGCCTCGTTGCTGAACAAACCGGAGGTTCCGGCTTCCCTGCGCGGCCAGAACCCGAATGTTCGGGGTCTTGAAGCGGCTGTCGCACCTCAAACGGGGAGCCTGGAAAGCGGTGCCGGGACCACGGAGGGAGCTGTCGCCGAGGGTGATCTGTTGTCGGCCCTGACAGCAGAGGGGACCGATGAGGGTCTTGCGCAGTTGCCCAGCGAAACAATGGAGGCTTTTTCAGACCGACTCGATGAAAAAGTTCAGGCGCATCTGGCCGCGGCCTCCAGGGGAAGCGAAGGCGCGGGTACGCAGCGCCTGGCCATGGAAAACCTGACATTGAAGGATGGTTCTTCCTTGCCGGCGGCGCGCATCGTCGAGCAGACCATTGAGCAGCTGGTTGTTCATTCCCGTGGAGAGAGCAGTGTTGTTACGGTCCGGTTGCACCCGGAAGAGCTGGGTGAACTTCAGCTGAGGATGGTCATGGAGGGGGAGCAGCTCAAGGTTCATCTTCACGCCCAGACCCAGCAGGTACAGGAAGTCCTGGAGAAGAATTTTCCACGTCTGCGCGAGGCTCTGCAGGATCAGGGCCTGACGGTTGAAGATTTTCAGGTCAGTGTCGACAGTGGCCAGCGCGGTTATGATCAGGCTGGTTCGCAGCGCCACGAATCCTCCCCGCGGATGGCCAGAACTGCGAATTCTTCCCGTCATCAGGTTGTTGAGTCGTTTGTTGCGCAGGGTACGCCCCGCGCTGCGCATAGCGGTTTGAGTCTGCGCGTTTAGAAAACAGGAGGAACTATCATGTCTGAAATCACAGCGACGGCGGCCTCCTCATCATCAGCCCTGACCTCGAGCATTGCATCCAAAAGCATGACCATGGGCAAGGAAGATTTTCTGCTGCTGATGGTTGAACAGCTGAAAAATCAGGATCCGATGAATCCGGCGGATGCCACGGAATTTACCGCGCAACTGGCTCAGTTCAGTTCTCTTGAGCAGCTGTTCAATATCAACGAAACCCTTGGCGACATGGGCGATACGCCGGGTGAAGTCCAGCGGTTGTCCGCTCTGTCCATGATCGGTGACGAGATTGTGACGACCTCGTCGGATTTTTCATTCGATGGCACCAACGCCATCAAGCTGGGTTACGAGCTGGATGCTGCAGCGGATCAGGGTGTGCTCTATATCCGGAATGCGTCCGGCCAGACGGTCGCTTCCTGGCCGTTGGTCAACATGTCGACAGGCCAGCAGTTTGTCGAGTGGGATGGCAAGGATGATCTTGGGAACGATCTGCCTTCGGGCAGCTACAGCGTGGGTGTCTCGGCGTTTCAGGGTAGCGAGGTGGTGGGCGCAAAAACGCTGGTACAGAGTCAGGTCCTCGGCGTCGATATGACCAGTGACGGAGATGTTCTGGTGACGGCTTCGGGAACGTTCCGGCTGGCTGATGTCGAAAGCGTCAGGAGTATCTAGCCATGAGCGAGGATCTGTTGATCATTCCTCAGCCGATACGGCCCAATGGCGCAAGTCCGACAACCTCTCGCCAGGCCAGGACAACGCCGTCCGTTCCTTTCGAGAACGTGCTGGCGAAGGAAGTTGGTTCTGACGGCGTACGCTTTTCAAAGCATGCGGCCCAGCGCATGCAGAGCCGGGGCATTCAGTTCGGTGCCGGAGAAATTGGACGGCTCAATCAGGCGGTGCAGCTTGCGGAAACACGTGGCTGCCGCGATTCGCTGGTGCTGATTGACAACACGGCGCTGGTGGTGAGCGTGAAAGACAGCACCGTGGTGACGGTGGCCAACAAAGAACAGTTACAGGGAAATCTTTTTACCAATATCGACAGCGCGATTATCGCATAACCGGGCCGGTCCTCGTGCAGGGGGCCCGAGAAATACGGACAGTCTGCCGTATTTCAGAGGAGGAAATCATGGGTATTCAGAGTTCGCTTTTCAGTGGTGTCAGTGGTCTTAATGCCAACGGTAACGCCATGACGGTTCTGGGTAATAATATTGCCAACAGCAATACCGTCGGATTTAAATCCAGCCGCACCGTTTTTTCTGATCTGCTGTCGGCTTCCATTGCCGGCTCCGGTGGAACCTCGCAGGTCGGCCGCGGTGTTGGTCTGTCGACGGTCGACAATATTTTCAGCCAGGGAACTTTTGAAAATACGGAGTCCAATACCGATCTCGCCATTGAAGGCGCCGGTTTCTTCATGGTTGAAGATCCCGTGACGGGTACTATTAACTATACTCGCGCCGGGGCGTTCAGCTTCGATGAGACCGGAACCCTGGTCAACCCCGAGGGCTATGCGGTTCAGGGCTATTACCTTGATCCGACGACGGGCGAGACCATGGGCGATATTACGGCAATGACGATCGGTATGCGCTCCTTCGCGCCGGCGAATCCGACGGCGAATGTCAGCCTGGCGACAAACCTGAATGCCAACGACCCTTATTTGGGAGCAAGTGGTGATGCAACCTCACCGTTTGATATCGAAAACCCCTCTGAAACCAGTAACTATGCGTCCTCTGTGCGGATATTCGATTCACTCGGGCGTGAGCATCTGGTGACGACCTATTTTAACAAACTGGATCCAGCCGGAAATCCCGACGGTTATATGCAGTGGGAATCCCATACTGTTGTTTCAGCGGCCGATGTTCTCGATCCCCCCGGTAATGTCGAGTGGGTTGAGGTTGGGCGCAGCATGTTAACCTTTGATACCGGAGGCCGCCTGGTCAACGCGAAAGATTTAAGTGATACGATTTATAATGGCGGCGCAATTGATCCTTTGAACTGGGCGGAGTCTGATAATACTGATCGGACGTACGATGCAGCGGGGAACTTTTTTGAGACGACCAATACCGATCCCACCAATCCGTATCCGCTGACGACGGACGAAGAAGCGTACGATCCGGAGCCGACTGTCACGACGCTGGCGGATGCCATGACCTGGGTCAATGAGTCGGCACAGGATCAGCAGCTTGATTTTACCTTCGGCGCCACCCAGTACTCGAGTGAGTCGGATGTTATCTCGCAATCCCAGGATGGCTATGCCACCGGGACACTGGTCAGTCTGACCATTGACGGTGATGGCAACATTCTGGGGAACTATTCCAATGGTGAGCCGCGCAAACTGGCTCGGATCGCTTTGGCGAAATTCTCCAATCCACTGGGCTTGACCAAAGTTGGTTACAATATGTACGAAGCCAGCGACCAGTCGGGAACGCCGATCGTTGGCACCGTCGGTTCCGGTGTCGGTCGTATCTTCACCAACTCACTGGAAATGTCCAACGTCGACCTGGCGCAGGAATTCGTCAAGATGATTACGACGCAGCGCGGTTTTCAGGCCAACTCAAAAATTATTACGACCACGGACGAGCTGCTGGGCGAGCTGATCAATCTCAAACGTTAAGGGATCTGAACTGATCGGATGAATAAGGTCCGGTGATCTTTCTGATAACTGGATGGTAAACAGGGCAGCGATTTTTCACTGCCCTGTTTGCGTCTGGACAGAGAACTTTTAACTGTTTAATCTTATGGGTGTTCGTAGTAGACTGCCAGACTTGAAGTTCGTGGTGTAATCGTTCAGAAAATTCGCTAGCCAGGGTGCTCTATGGATATTTCAACCATTCTTGGGGCCATTGCCGCATTCGGTTTGATGCTGATGGCCATGATGAGCGGTGGTTCAATTCTGCTGTTCGTTGACCCGCCGTCGCTGATGATTGTCGCGGGTGGTACCGTGGGTTCGACACTGGTTCATTACCCGTTTAAGGAGTTTTTTCGCGCCATCGCGGTGGCGAAAAAAACGGTCTTTGTCAAGGAACAGAACCCGACCGCGATTATCACGCAGTTGATCGAGTTTGCCAACAAGGCGCGCAAGGAAGGGATTCTGTCCCTCCAGGGTGTCATGTCGCAGGTAGACGATCCCTTCTTTCTGAAGGGACTGCAAATGGCGGTTGATGGTCAGGAACCTGAAGCGTTGCGGGAAATGCTGGATCGGGAAATCGAATACATCATGGAGCGCCATGAGAGCGGGGCGGAGATCTTTACCACCATGGCGGCCTATGCTCCGGCGATGGGGATGATCGGAACCCTGATCGGTCTGGTTCAGATGCTGCAGAACATGAGCGACCCGTCTTCCATTGGCCCGGCGATGGCCGTCGCCTTGTTGACGACCTTCTATGGCGCTGTGGCTGCGAATATCCTGTTTACGCCCATGTCCGGCAAGCTGAAGCATCGTTCGGCGGCGGAGATGCTGTGCAAGATGCTGATCGCGGAAGGGATGAGTTCCATCCTCGCAGGCGAAAATCCCCGGGTTATGGAGCAGCGGCTGCATTCTTTTGTGCCGCCTGCACAGCGGGAGAGCAACTTCAAAAAATAGTACGTCAGCGGAGATCAGGAATCCTGAATGCCGAAGAAAAAAAGTAAAAAATCTGGAGGCGGCGCGCCCGAATGGATGGTCACCTACAGTGACATGGTGACGTTGTTGCTGACGTTCTTTGTTCTTTTGTTGTCGATGGCCAATATGGATCAGGTCAAGTTCAACCAGGCCGCCAGTTCCCTGCGGGGAGCGTTCGGAGTCTTTGGTGGCAAGGATCAGAAGGAGATTTCTCCACCGTCCCTGGTGGAAATCGCTCCGATTCATGATGATCTGGTTCAGCGCCTCTACACCCGTATCCAGTCACAGATGAATCGACTGCGTCTTGATCCTTCGGTCAAACTGGTGAAAGATCGTGGAGCGGTGATCCTGCGCATTGATGACGCCATCCTGTTCGGTGCCGGCCAGTGGGAGCTGAAGCCGGAGTCGCATCCAGTTTTGAGGAAGGTGGCGAGCCTGATTCAGCCCCTGCCGCTGCAGGCCCGCATCGAAGGTCATACAGATGATGTGCCGTTTTCGCGGGAAGACATGTCCAACTGGGACCTGTCCGTTAACCGGGCCATCTCTGTCCTCAAGTTTTTCCAGCGCAACGACCTGCTGCCTCTGGATCGGATGTCCGCGGTCGGTTACGGGTCTCAGCATCCGCTGGTGCCGAATGATACCCCGGAGAACCGTTCGAAAAACCGGCGTGTTGAGTTTGTGCTGGAAAGCCTCGGCGATTACCGGCAGGAACTGCCCTATCTGATTGATGCCAATGAGCAACAGCCGTTCTGACGGCAGTTTTTAACGATAACAGGAGCGAGAAATAATGGCTGCCGAAGAAAAAAAAGAGCAATCTGGTGGTGGCAAGAGCAAGATGATGATTTTTGTGGTGCTGGGGGTGATTGTTCTTCTGGCTGCCGTCGGTGTCGCAGCCTATCTTCTGGGGGCTCGTTCTTCGCAGGGCAAGGCGGACACGGAAGTTGTTGAAGCAAGCGAGGAAGAGAAGCCGGCCGTTGGTCCGATGGTCGACGTCAACGATTTCATTATTAATATTCTCGATAAAAATGAGACACGCTACCTCAAGGCGGCGCTGACACTTGAACTTGAAAACGAAGCGACGATGCAGGAGGTGAACGAGCGGATGCCGCAGATCCGGGATTCGATCCTGCTGTTGATTGGCAATAAGACGTTTGCCGAGATGAATGATCTTCAGGGCAAGCTGCAGTTGCGGGCGGAAATTATTGTTCGTCTGAATAAACTGCTGAAGAATGGCAAAGTAAAAGGGATTTATTTCACCGAATTTGTCGTCCAGTAGGGGAGTCTTGCTTGGAGCGCATTCTCTCAAAAGACGAAATTGCTGAGCTTCTTTCTGCATTCCGCGATGGCAGCCTGGATGCTGAGCTGGAGCAGGAGCCCGACTATCACGACGAGCCGCGTCGTGTCAGCTCTTTCAGCCTGTTCGAAAATAAGGCTCAGGGCGGTCTGCGCCTCCCCAACTTTGACATCCTGCTGGATGCCTTTGCCCGCAATGCCTCCTTTGCCCTGTCCAACCGGTTACAACGTTCCGTTTCAGTTCTGAGAGACAGTATCTCGTCGACGGATTTTGAGACCCTGATGCTCGAATGTCAGAAAAAAGAAGTGATCGGCATTCTTGATCTGGACCCTCTCAAGCGAAACGGGCTGCTGATTTTTGACGCCAAGTTGGCTTTTACCGAGGTAGAGATCATGCTCGGCGCGACCGGTAAACTCAAAGACACGACGCCGCAGCGGGCCATGACGGCGATTGAGCTGAATGTGATCAAGGATGTTTTTCAGGACTGCTGTCAGGAACTGAACAAGTCATTTTCGACCGTTGAGGATCTCGACTCGTCTTTGATACGTGTCGAAACGAATCCCCGCCTGGTGAATATCGTTCCGAATGACACCGACATGGTTGTGGTGGCGTTTGCAATTAAATTCGATGGCTTTAGCGCCATGATGCGGTTGACGATTCCCTATACGGCCCTGGAGCCGATCCGGGAAAAGATGAAAAGCGCTCTTGGCGCAACACTTTCCGGGGGGCAGTGGGAAGAGTATCTGGCGGATGAAATCAGTGAAATCGAGGTAAATGTTTCTGCGGAGCTGGCGGCCTTTGACCTGACCTTGCGCGACGTGCTCAACCTGCGGGCCGGTGACATTTTGTCGCTGGATGGGTCGACGGAAAGTGCCGTACGGTTGCTGGTGGAAGGGAAACCTAAATTTGCGGCACTGGCCGGATTGCGTGATGGCAAGAAGGCGGTCCGGGTCGTGAAGCGGTTGAGGAAAGGGAGATAGACGTGATGAACGAGACACCGCAGGCGCAGCTTGCCGACCAAAAAAAATCGGCCGGCCCGGCCGGAGAGGTGAACGAAAACCTGAAAAATCTGGAGCTGTTGCTCGATGTGCCGCTCAATGTCTCCATCGAAATCGGGCGCACCCGGATGCTGGTGCGCGATCTGCTCAAGATGGATGAAGGGTATGTGATCGAACTGGGCAAGCAGTCGACAGAACCGCTGGATGTGTATGTCAATTCCCGTCTGATCGCCCGGGGTGAGGTGGTTCTGGTCGAGGACAAGCTCGGGCTGCGCCTGACCGACGTGGTCAGCCCCGCCGAGCGCATTGAAAATCTGGCCTGAGGAATGTTTATTCGACGTTTTCTGGGGCCACTGGTGCTCTGTCCCGTGCCGGCGCTGGCCGCCGAGGCGCAGGATCTGGAGCTGTTCAGCATGCTTTTCAAGACCGTTGCCGCGCTGGCGGTTGTTATCGGCCTGGTCCTGCTCTGCTACGCCTTTCTGCGCAAATCGCGACGCTGGTTCCCGTCGGCGGCCGAACAGAAAATCCGGATCCTCGAAATCCGTCATCTGGGACCCAAAAAGGTGCTTTATCTGATTGAGGTTGAGTCGCAGCGGTTACTGCTGGGCAGTGCCGGTGAGCGGTTGGAGCGCCTTTATTCCTGGACCTGCACTGCCGGTGTTGCGAATGCCGAGGCGGTTCCTGCCAGCGTTGCTATTGAAGAAATGATAGGTGTCAAAAACGATGAATAAGAAAAATCGATTTTTCTTTTTTTTCGGGCCGAGTGTGGTTTTTCTTTGGTTTTCACTCGGCCAGACTTGTTTTGCCATCGATCTGCCTACGATCTCCTTAGGTATCACTAAAGCAACAAGCCCAACAGAAGTTTCAACTGCTGTGCAGGTTCTTCTGGTTCTGACGATTCTCTCTGTTGCTCCGGCTATTTTGCTGATGACAACAGCATTTGTGCGAATTGTTGTGGTTCTGTCGTTTGTTCGTCAGGCGATGGCAACCCAGCAGATGCCACCTAATCAGATTGTCATTGGATTGGCGCTTTTTTTGACTTTTTTTATTATGAGCCCGGTTTTCAACGCAATGAACAAGCAGGCGGTCCAGCCCTATTTAGCAGGGGATCTGCAGTTTGAGCAGGCGTTGGAACAGGGCATTTCGCCCCTGCGAGACTTTATGTTTTCCCAAACGAGAGAGAAGGACCTGGCTCTCCTTATCGAGATCGCCAATGAAGAGCAACCGCGCGATCATGCCTCGGTCTCAACAATGACGTTGATTCCGGCATTTGTTCTGTCCGAGTTGAATCGTGCTTTTCAGATGAGCTTCATGATTTATGTTCCATTCCTCGTGATTGATATGGTGGTGGCCTCTGTGCTGATGTCCATGGGGATGATGATGTTACCTCCACCTATGATCGCGTTGCCATTTAAGTTGTTGATGTTTGTTCTGGTAGACGGATGGGGCCTGGTTGTCGGGTCCCTCGTGAAAAGTTTTAACTGAGTTGAGGGGGGGGAGTGAGATGACCCCGGAATTTGTCGTTGACCTGGGCCGTGATGCTTTGCAGACGGTGTTGATGGTGTCGGCTCCCATGCTGCTGTCCGGACTTTTGATCGGATTGCTAATCAGTATTTTTCAGGCGGCAACCCAGATCAACGAGCAGACCATGACTTTTATTCCAAAGATTGTTGCGGTCCTCTCAGCCCTGATTTTTACAGCGCCGTGGATTATCCAGGTTATCACGGCGTTTGTGCAACAGGTTTTCGAGCGACTTGCTACTGTCGGAGGCTGAGGGTGGACCTCCCTCTGGTTTCTGTTGAGATCGTACAGCGCGTGCTGATCTGTCTGGTACGTGTTGTCGCTCTGTTCGCAAGTATGCCGGTTTTTAGTAGCGGGCAAACTCCAGCACGGGTCAAGCTGGGCTTGGCCATTTTGGTAACATTTCTGATTTTCCCTCTTGTTGACTTTACTCTTCCTGAGAACACATTTGCACCGGTCCCCCTTGCCTTACTTGTTGCCAACGAATCACTCATGGGAATCATGATGGGTTTTATGTCGCGCCTCGTGTTTACGGCAGTTGAGTTTGGCGGGACCATTGTTGGTTACCAGATGGGGTTTGCGGCAGCAAATGTTTACGATCCTCAAAATCAACACCAGGTCTCATTGATGTCACAGTTTCAGAATGTGATCGCTATTCTCGTTTTTCTGGCAGTCGATGGGCATCATATCTTTATTCGTGTCCTTGCTGATTCTTATGTGCTGGCACCCCCTGGTATGCTTGATTTTTCAGGGCAGGTGGTTCCTTATATTATGGAACTTTCCAGTCAGATGTTTGTACTGGCAGTTCGCTTCAGTGCACCCGTTTTGGCGGTGCTCCTTCTTTCGGGCTTAGTGCTGGGTTTGATGTCAAGAATTTTCCCTCAACTTAATGTTTTTATGCTGTCTTTCCCGATCAATATTGGTCTGTCCTTTGTCATCCTTGGCTTGACGATGAATATTGTTGTCACGTTGTTAGGGCGGGAGTTCACTGGACTGGCAGATCAGTTTCATCAGTTTTTCGAAAATATCCGGGAGTAGCCAGTGGCGGAAGAACAGGGGCAGGAACGCACAGAACAGGCAACCGGTAAACGGCGTGGCGATTTTCGAAAAAAAGGCCAAGTTGCTCAGAGCCGTGAAGTTAATTCAGCTTTATTGATGACGGCTTCGATTATACTTTGGATTTTTTATGCTGAATCATTCTGGGGGCAACTCACTGTACTCTTTAGTTATTTTCTGGAGCAGGCCGGGGTTTTAAGCGTGACACCCCAGTCTGTTGTCCAATTGATGATTTTTTCATTCAAGGCTATTTCACTTTTGCTGCTGCCGCTTGTATTGACCGTGCTCATTGTCGGTTTTTTTTCCACCTATATTCAGATTGGCTGGTTGGTTACCGGCGAACCGTTTATTCCGGACTTAAATAAGTTCAATCTTATTAAGGGGATGGGGCGATTTGTTTCAAAAAGAACTCTAGTGGAAATGCTTAAATCGATGCTTAAAGTTCTATTGGTCGGGGTTGTTGCCTATAGAACGGTTTATGGCGAGTTTGAGTCCGCCCTCTTTCTTGTCGATATGGACGTTATCGAGACCTTGCTCTATGTTGGACGGGTCGCCCTGTCCATCCTTTTGAAAACCTGCGGTGTTATGGCCCTGCTGGCGCTGGTAGACTATCTTTTTGTTCGCTGGGAAATGGAAGAAAAGATGAAAATGACCAAGCAGGAAGTAAAGGAGGAATTTAAGGAAAGTGAGGGCGATCCTCATATTAAGGCTCGTATACGCTCGGTGCAGCAGCAGATGGCTCGCCGGCGGATGATGGCCGAAGTGCCCAAGGCCGATGTTGTTATTACCAACCCGACTCATCTCGCTATAGCTCTTCAGTATGATGAAAAGAAAATGGATGCGCCGATTGTCATTGCGAAGGGTGCCGACCATCTGGCCATGCGTATTCGTGAAATTGCCCGTGAAAGTGAAGTTCCTCTGGTGGAAAATGTTTCTGTTGCCCGTGCTCTCTATAAAGTTGACGTTGGCCATGTCGTACCAGAGCAGATGTTTAAAGCGGTGGCTGAAATTCTTGCGTATGTATACAGCTTGAAGAAAAAGCGCTGACCCTTCTTTCCCTTCTGGGTTCCTTCTCTGCCTTGCCGCCGGGCTTTTCGTTAAAACGGCGAGATTCTTGCACTCTCCGAACTGCCGAAGTTTCTTTCTGGTGGCGCATTGTTCCCGCAGTATGAAAACTTTTTTTATCACTAAAAATCAATGGGTTGAACAAGATTAGAATATGCTAGAGCGGTTGACCGAAAATAAATGGGTCAAAATTCTGGTTCGTAGTGACGTGGTCGCGGCACTGGGGCTGGTTATGATCCTGATGCTAATGATCATTCCGCTGCCCCCGGTGCTGCTCGATATCTTTCTGTCGCTCAATATCACTATCGCACTACTTATTCTGATTATCAGTCTGTATACCGCACGGTCTGTCGAGTTTGCAATTTTCCCGGCTGTTTTGCTGTCAACGACGTTGTTCCGCCTTTCATTGAATGTGGCCTCAACTCGTCTGATTTTGCTGCATGGTGAGGAAGGCCCAAGCGCTGCTGGTGCGGTAATTATGTCGTTTGGCCAGTTTGTCGTAGGCGGTAACTATGTGGTCGGGATTGTCATCTTTGTCATTTTGGTCATTATCAATTTCATGGTTATCACCAAGGGTGCCGGTCGTGTGGCCGAAGTAGCGGCCCGATTTACGCTGGATGCCATGCCGGGCAAGCAGATGGCTATTGATGCTGATTTGAATGCTGGACTCATTAATGATCAGGAGGCCAAGGAGCGGCGGGCAACAATTACCCAGGAGGCCGATTTCTACGGTGCGATGGACGGTGCCAGTAAATTTGTTCGTGGTGATGCCATTGCCGGGATTATCATCACTCTGATCAATATCGGTGCCGGTTTTGTGATTGGTGTGGTGCAGAAGGGCATGCCCGCTATGGAGGCGGCCCAGAACTATACGATCCTGACCGTTGGCGACGGGCTGGTTGGCCAAATCCCGGCGCTGATTATTTCGACGGCGGCTGGTATCCTGGTGACCAGAACCGCAGGGCGAGGAGATTTTGGTAGTGAGCTGAAGTCTCAGTTTAGTGTTCATCCCCAAGCGGTATGGGTCGTGTCAGGTATTCTTATGGCATTTGCTCTCATTCCAGGACTGCCTTTTGGCCCATTTGTGACGCTCGCCCTGGTCTTGGCATTGACCGCTTACAGGCTGCAGGCGGCTGAAAAGCAAGAGGAAGAACAGGCTGTTGCCAAAATGCGCGAAGAGGCGCGTCCGGCCATCGCCGAGCAGGAAGAAAATTATGACGAAATGCTGCATGTTGATCTGCTCGAACTGGAGGTCGGTTACGGACTGATTCCCTTCGTCGATGCCGGTCAGAACGGTGAGCTGTTGTCGCGCATCCGCTCCATTCGCAAGCAGTTTGCGCTGGATTCCGGTTTTATCGTTCCGCCGGTGCACATCAAGGACAATCTGCAGCTCAAGCCCAACGAATACTGCTTCCTGCTCAAGGGGGTCAGAATCGGTGGCGCCGAAATGCTGCCCGGTCACTTCATGGCCATGAACCCGGGCATGGCGACCGAGACCATCAAGGGCATTGCTACCCAGGAGCCGGCGTTCGGGTTGCCGGCAATCTGGATATCGGAAGACAAGAAGGAGCGGGCTCAGATTGCCGGCTATACGGTTGTTGACTGCACCACGGTCATGGCCACGCATATCAGCGAGATGATCAAGCGCCATGCGCATGAGTTGCTCGGACGGCAAGAGGTACAGAACTTGCTAGACAATCTGAAGAAGAGCTATCCGAAGCTGGTGGAGGATCTGATCCCGGATCCGCTGAGCCTCGGGTTGATCATGCGGGTGCTGCAGAACCTGTTGCGCGAGGAAGTTTCGATTCGCGACCTGCGCTCTATCCTTGAAACCATGGCCGACTACGCGGTCGGGGCCGTGGATCCGGATCTGCTGACCGAGCATGTACGCAGCGCGATGGCTCGTCAAATCAGCAGTCTGTATGCTCAGGATGGGGTGCTGACGGTCATGACCCTTGACCGGCGGGTCGAGGAGATGATCAACCAGGCTCTGCACCAGACGGATCGCGGCGGAGCCTATCTCGCACTCGATCCGCGGCAGGCCCAGGCGCTGCTCGATGCGCTGGGGCAGCAGATTCAGAATTTCGGCGGGGGCATGGCCCCGGTTCTTCTGTGTTCGCCAACGATTCGACTGCATGTCAAAAAACTGACTGAGCGTTACCTGCCCAGTCTGGTCGTCATTTCTCACAATGAAATTGGCGCACAGCTGAAGGTACGTTCCATTGGCACCGTGAGGTTGGATGCAAGTTCGGGTATTTGAATCTGAAGATATGAACTCGGCTCTGCGCAAGATCAAGGAGGCTCTGGGCCCCGATGCGCTGATCTTGTCCTCACGCACGGTGCGCAAGGGCGGCATGGGGCTGTTCGGTAAGCCGGTGCTGGAGGTGACTGCTGCCGTGGATAATGGCGAAACATCGGTTCGCACGCCGGCGGCAGAGCTGGCGCTGCCGGTGAAGAAACCGGTCAAACCAGCGAAGAAAAAGGGTTTTCGGTTGCGCCGGGCGGAGGTGGATGACGACCTGACCTATGAGCAGATCTGGCGCCACCGTCCGGTCATTGAATCCTATGAGGAGCCACCTGTCGCTCTGCCGGCGGCACGAGTCGAGGCGACGGTGCCTTCGCCCGATGTTGATCAGTTGCGCAATGAGCTGGGCGAGCTGAAAAAAATGGTCGGCGACTTGGTTCAGGATCTGCCGCAGCGTCTGGAGCAGCTTTCCCGGCCGCGGATTGCCCTGCCCGTTCAAGCGTCGCGGCTGGTTTCAGCCGGCGCCCAGATCGATCCGGCCCTTCAGCCGGCGTTGACTCTCCTGTCCCGTGCGGGGATTGAAGAGGAAACGGCCTCAACCATTGCCCACTATGTGGCCAGTCAGCTTTCCGCTCGCCAGATGGCTGATGGCCTGAAGCTGCAGCACAGCCTGTCGTCGACGATCGCTGATCTGGTACAGACACACGGTTCGATTTTTCCTCAACCCGAACAACAGAAACGTATCGCGCTGATCGGACCCACAGGGGTGGGCAAAACGACGACCATCGCTAAACTGGCTGCCGCTTATCTGCTGGCGGGGGGGAAGCGGGTGGCGCTGGTGACCATTGACACCTACCGCATTGCCGCAGTGGAGCAGCTGAAGGTGTATGGCGAGATCATGAATGTGCCCGTCGAAGTGGTGATGACGCCGGCCCAGCTGCGTGACGTCCTGAAACGGCACCACAACAAGGATCTCATCCTGATCGATACCGCCGGCCGCAGTCCCAAAGACGACGTCAGCCTACAGGAGCTGGCTTCCTTTCTTGCGGTGGACGAGAGCATTGAAACGCATCTGGTGCTTTCGGCAACCACCCGTGAAAAAGATCTTTATGAAATCTTTGGTCGGTTCAGCTCCCTGTCGCCCCGCAGCCTGCTGATGACCAAGCTCGATGAGTGCGAGGCGCTGGGGGTCTTGTTGAATATTCACGTGCGCAACAACTGTCCGCTTTCGTATCTGGCAAACGGCCAGAAGGTGCCAGAAGATCTGGTTGAAGCGACGCCGCAACAGGTGAGCGAACTGATTTTAGGTTCGTGTGAAGGGTAAGTCCATGAATGAGACCGTACAGGAACACGCTGATCAGGCGGGAACACTTCGATCGTTAAGTGAGCGACTGACCGATTCGCCACGCATGTGTGCCGGGGGAAACCGGGCATCGCGCGTGTTGTCGGTGACCAGTGGCAAGGGCGGGGTTGGTAAAACGGCGGTGGTGTCGAATATCGCCGTCGCCCTCGGGCGCATGGGGAAGAAAGTCCTGATCATTGATGCCGACCTTGGCCTGGCCAACATTGATGTTGTTTTCGGGCTTGCGCCCCAGTACAACCTGAATCACTTCTTCGCCGGGCAGAACAGCCTGGCGGAAATTCTGGTTGATGGCCCGGCCGGCGTTCAGATTCTTCCGGCTGGATCGGGGGTGCAGAAATTCACCCGCCTCGACGCCAGCCAGAAAATCCGTTTTCTCGACGATCTTGAAACCCTGCCCGGTGACTATGATGTGGTTCTGATTGATACCGAAGCCGGGATCTCCGAGAATGTGACCTATTTCAACCAGGCGGCGCAGGATATTCTGGTGGTGACGACACCGGAACCGACCGCCATCACCGACGCCTATGCCCTGATGAAGCTGTTGTCCTCGCAGTTTCATGAACGGCGTTTCAATCTGATCGT
Organism: Desulfuromonadaceae bacterium; assembly: GCA_016936455.1. Classification (GTDB taxonomy): domain Bacteria; phylum Desulfobacterota; class Desulfuromonadia; order Desulfuromonadales; family Desulfuromonadaceae; genus Pseudodesulfuromonas. The sequence goes on along the minus strand of JAFGXV010000007.1, from coordinate 77,323 downwards.
CAACTCTGTCCGTCATCCGGATGAAGCACTCGATGTCTATCGCAAGCTGACCATGGTGTCCAATCGCTATCTCGATATCTCCATCGATTTCATGGGTGGTATCCCGTTCGATCGCAAAATGTACGAGTCGGTGCGGCGGCAGAAGGTGATGGTGGAAATGTATCCCGGCAGCAAGGTGGCCATGGCCTTTGAAAAACTCGCTACCAAGCTGGTCGCCGAGGCGCGCCACGCCGAGCCGAAGGGCTCGCTGCAGTTTTTCTGGAAGCGGCTGCTGTCACTGGGAAGTGGCACCTGATGATGAATAATCCCTATGGCGTCAACCCGTCATCCCACAATGACAAGAATGAACTGGTCAAGGCCAACATGCCGCTGGTGCGACTGGTGGTCGAGCGCATGAAGCCGCAGGTACCGGGGTTCGTCTCACGGGATGACATGATCAGTGCGGCCATGGTCGGGTTGATGGACGCGGCGTCGCGGTTTGATCCCTCGCGCGGGGTGTTGTTCAAAACATTTGCCGAACGGCGGATTCGCGGCGCTATCTATGATGAAATCCGTAAGATGGACTGGTTTTCCCGCTCCCTGCGCGAGAAACAGGGCCGTATCGGTAAAACGATTTCCGATCTTGAACAGCGGCTTGGACGGGCTCCCGAAGAAGATGAAGTGGCCGCAGAGCTTGATGTGTCGCTGGACGATTATCAGCATCTGCTGGGGCAGGTGTGCCATCTGGGCTGTGTCAGCCTGCACGAAGCTCTCGACGACCGTGATGACGGGCGCAATTTTCTCGATCTGCTGCAGGATGACTCTCCCTCGGTTGATGAGCGCATTGAAGAGCATGAACTGGCGCAGGAACTGGCCCGTCAACTCGAAAAGCTGACGGAAAAGGAACGGATGGTCATTTCTCTCTACTACTATGAGGAACTCAGCCAGAAGGAGATTGCCGAGGTGATGCAGTTGACCGAGGGCCGTATTTCCCAGCTCCACAGTCAGGCTCTGGTCAAGCTGAAAGTCAAGTTGCAGCGGGGGGCCATAAAATGAGGGCTGAGGGGGCAGATGCGCTGGCCGCTGCTGTTGCTCTGCTGACCTCGGCGCGGGGCGAATTGCTTCTGTGTTCTCTGCTCGTACTGCTGTTGGGACTGGTGATCCTGCGCCAGCAGCGCCGACTGAAGGAGACGACCCGAGCCCTGTCCGACCTCGATAAGCAGCTGGTCAACGCCCTGCATCGCATCACGCGGCTCGAAGACTGTCAGATGCAGGGCGGGCAGCCCCTGCGCCCTGAGGTCTCCCTGCCGAGGGAGGATCTGAAATCCCGGCTGCAGGCGCCGGTTTCCACCGGGGAGCCGCCGAATCGCTACCGGCATGTCGCGGCGCTCTCCCAGCAGGGGATGAATGCTGAGCAGATTTCCGACGTGCTGCATATCTCCGTTGCTGAAGCCACTCAGCTCATGTCGCTATGCCGTCTGGCCCGTCTGGCCGACAATGATTGACCCTCTCTTCTCGCCCTTCGTTTAGTCTTCTGTCCAATTCCAACCTAAACTCCCACGCTGCTTCTGTCGATGTAACGGGTACGATTGAATAAGGAGCGCAACGATGAATTCTGGAATCTACTCAGCCCTCAGCGGTTCACTGGCTCGTACGGAGCTGATTGATGTGATTTCCAATAACCTTGCCAATGCGGGAACCTACGGCTTCAAAAAGGAGCGCATTGGTTTCGCCGCCCTGCTAGATGGAGCGACCCAGGCGCAAAAGGCCGGTGGTACCAATTTTGCCGTGGTTTCCGGATCGCTGACGGATCATGATGCCGGACCGACCATTGAGACCGGTGGCGATTTGGATCTGGCGATTGTTGGCGAGGGTTTTTTCCGCGTACGCAACGATGAAGGGCTGTTTTATACCCGTGTCGGCAACTTTACCCGCGCCGCAGATGGAGCACTGATCACGCGCAGCGGCGATACCGTGATGAGCGCCGACAATGAGGCGATTATTCTGCCAGACGGCAGCATCACGATTGATGAACGGGGTCGGGTGCTCGGTGAGAATGGTCAAGTGGGTGAAATCCCGATTTTTACCATGGATCAACGCGCATTGATTAAAAATGGTGGTGGCCGGTTCGAACTTCAGGATGAAGATGTTCCTGTGACCATTACCACGGAAAGCCAGGTTATGCAGGGCCATCTGGAGCAGTCCAACGTGAAAATGATGGAAGAAACGGCGCTGATGATGAGCAACCTGCGCAGCTTTGAGGCCTATGAAAAGGCGATGAAGAATTACCACGAGGTGAACGCCAAGGCGCTGGAAATCGCAGCGTTCTGATTGGCTCGATGGATTTTTCGAACGATATCCGTTTCATCATAAGATAGAGGAGATAACTCATGATTCGTGCACTCTGGTCAGCCGCGACGGGGATGGAATCGCAACAGATGAACATCGACGTGATCGCCAATAACCTGGCTAACGTCAATACCAGCGGTTTCAAGAAAAGCCGTGCCGACTTTCAGGAGCTGCTGTATCAGATCAGCAAGACGCCGGGCAGTTCCACCTCGGCCGATACCGTGTCGCCGACGGGGATCCAGGTTGGTCTCGGTTCGCGTACGGCCGCCGTACAGAAGGTATTCACCGTCGGTGATCTGATCCAGACCGAAAACGAACTCGATGTGGCTATTGAGGGGCGTGGTTTTTTCCAGGTCGAAATGCCGGATGGCACCACGGCTTACACCCGTTCTGGTGCGCTGAAAAAAGATGGCGACGGTCGCCTGACCACCTCCGAGGGCTATCTGCTGTCTCCCCAGATTGTGATTCCCCAGAATACAACCAGCATCTCCGTTGGCGAGGATGGCAGTATCTCGGTCTTTCTGGATGGAGCCTCATCTTCAAACGAAGTTGGTGTGCTGGAGCTGGCTACCTTCGGCAATGAGGCGGGATTACGCAGTCTGGGTCGCAATCTCTATTCGGAAACGGTTTCATCGGGAACTCCGATTACGGGTCTGCCGGGCGAAAACGGTATGGGCACCCTGGCGCAGGGCTATCTTGAGGGGTCCAATGTCAGCGTTATGGAGGAGATGGTCAACATGATCGCCGGTCAGCGTGCCTATGAGGTCAATTCCAAGGCCATCAAGACCGCCGATGAAATGCTGCAGATGACCAATAACCTGGTTTAATCGGTACAGTCGCGTGACGGAGCTGATTTCGCGTAAAGTTTTTTTGCCGCTGCTGATTCTGATCGCAATGCTTTGGAGCAGCGCCGCCTATGCAGAACCGCTGCCTGCCGGGTCGAAACTTTATCTTGAGTTGCGCGCCGAGGCCCTGGTCGCGGGCGATGAAATCAGCCTGTGCGATGTTGTTGTGGCCAAACCGGTTGTTCCTCAGCTGTGTGAACTTCAGCTGGGGCGTTCGCCCAATGCCGGTCAATCGCGCCAGTTCGATCGGGCTTTCGTGTTGCGGGCGTTGCAACGTGGAGGGCTGGACCCGTCCTCCGTCATCTGGACCGGTGCGGACGGGGTGACGGTGACGCGCGACGGGGAACGGGTCCGTCAGGTGGATGTGGAGGCTACCATCGGCGACTTCCTCGAACTAAACCGCAAGCGGTTTGGTGCGGTTGAGATGCGGTTTGAATCCCACCAGTCGATCGAGGATTTTTATCTTCCGCGCGGTGAACTGACGGTCGAAGTCATTCCCGCTGTGAAAGAGCTGATCGGCAGTCGCAGCCTCACGCTGGTGTACCGGGTGGATCAGCACATCGTCAAAAATCTCGCGGTGCGCGGCAAGTTGCTGGTTTATGCCGACGTAGCGGTGGCCCGTCACAATCTGCCGCGCGGAACCCTGTTGACGGCGGCCCAGATTCAGATGGCGAGACTCGATGTCTCGGATCTGAACGGACCCTTTTTCTCGCTGGCGGCGCTGGAGGGCATGCGGCTGATGCGTAATGTTCGTGCTGGCGAAGCGATTGAGCATCGTCAGGTCGAGCAGCCACCGGTGATTAAAAAAGGTGATTTTGTAAAGATTGTCGCTGCCCGCGGTGGTATGCGGTTGACTGCGACCGGCGTGGCACGCGAGGATGGCCGTGTCGGGCAGGTGATCAGCGTGCGCAACAGCGCATCGCTGAAGGATGTGCTGGCTGAAGTTATCGACCAAGATTTTGTCCGGGTGGAGTTTTAGTCATGAGAGCTGCTGGTTTACTCGTTTTCGCCCTCGCTGCTTTGACGCTGACGGCCTGTGCTCCGGTCGCGCACAAGACTGAGCCGGTGTCGGTGCCCGATGTCCCCGAGCCGGTGATCGTCGCGCCCGCGCCGCAGACTCCCGGTTCCCTGTGGACTACGGGCAATGGCAGCCTGTTCGTCGACAACCGCGCCTGCCGGGTTGGCGATATTCTGACGGTCATTATCCAGGAACAGGCCGAAGCCAACAAGGAGGCTTCGACCTCGACCGGGCGCAGCACCAGCGCCAGTGCCGACATTACCAGCCTGTTCGGACTCGAAAGTAATATCGCCAATATCAACAGCGCCATTGACCCGACCAAGCTGATCAGCGCGGGCTACACCAACGATTTTCAGGGCAGCGGGACGACCACCCGGCGCGAAGACCTGGTGGCAACAATCACCACACAGGTGGTCGAAGTTCTGCCGAACGGCAACATGCGCATTGCTGGCAGCAAGCGGGTGACGGTCAATCACGAGCAGCAGCTGATCCACCTCACCGGTGTGGTGCGTCAGCAGGATATTACGCCGCAGAATGAAATCGATTCCCAGCACATTCTCGACGCCAATATTGTCTATACCGGCAATGGTGTCATTGATGACAAACAGAAGCCGGGCTGGCTGCTGCGTCTTCTCGATTCCGCGAGTCCGTTTTAGAGGGGGTCTGGTATGAGACGCTATCTGATCTTGTGTGCTTTTCTGCTGTGGTTCTTTCCTTCGCTGGTTTCGGCCAGCCGGATCAAGGATCTGGCGGATATCGAAGGGGTGCGCAGTAATCAGCTCGTGGGCTATGGCCTGGTCGTGGGTCTCAACGGGACCGGTGACAGTGCCAGCACCGAGTTTACGATTCAGTCGCTGGTCAACATGATGGAACGTCTCGGCATGCGCGTGGACCGCGATAATGTCAAGGTGGATAACGTCGCTGCCGTCATGGTCACCGCCGAGTTGCCAGCATTTGCCAAAGCCGGTAGCTCCATCGATGTGCTGGTGTCCTCCATCGGCGATGCCGACAGCCTGGTTGGCGGCACGTTGCTCATCACGCCACTGAAGGCCCCCGATGGTCAGGTCTATGCCGTGGCCCAGGGGCCGCTGGCTGTTGGTGCCCTGTCCTTTGGTGGCAAGGCGGCCAAAGTCCAGAAGAACCATCCAACGGTCGGGCGCATCCCCGATGGCGCCACGGTGGAGCGCGAGGTGCCGTTTCAGCTGCCGGACAACCGTCAGCTGAGCTATCGGCTGCGCGAGGCGGATTTCACCACGGTGACGCGCATGGCCGAGGCCATCAATGACTATTTTGGCGCCAGTGTCGCGCAGCCGCTTGATAGCGGGAGCTTCCGTGTGCAGACACCGGACCCCCAGCAGATGCCGCTGGTCGAGTTTATTGCGCGGGTGGAACATCTCGAAGTCCAGCCGGACATGAAGGCGCGTATCGTGGTCAGCGAGCGCAGCGGGACTGTGGTCATGGGCGAGAATGTGCGGTTGTCGACGGTGGCCGTGTCCCACGGCAACCTCAACCTGGTAATCAGTGAGTCGGCGATGGTTTCGCAGCCGAATGCCTTTGCCCAGGGATCAACCACCACGGTTCCGGACAGCCAGGTCGATATTGCCGAGGACAGTGGCAACCTGGTCCTGTTGCCGATGGGGGTCAACATCGGCGATGTGGCACGGGCTCTGAACGCCATTGGCGCCACGCCGCGCGATTTGATCGCAATTTTTCAGGCCATTAAGGCGGCGGGGGCCCTGCACGCGGAACTGGTAGTTCTGTAGCGGCTCGTGCGGTGTCAGAGAGATTTCGACGGGTATGGAATTTGTGTTCCATACCCGTTTTTTAATGGGTGCGCAGCTGTTGCCGGTTAAAGAAATCTGTTCCGATGTCGATAAGAGGGAATAAAGAAGTCTTACACCGGAGCCAGCGATGAACCTTTTTGTTGACCCTCGATTATACATGGGACCCGACTCAGCCAAGCTGACTCAGGCCGCGAAAAATAAACGCGATGATGCGGCGCTGGAGCAGACCTGCAAGGAATTCGAAGCCGTCATGGTGCAGATGATGTTCAAGACCATGCGCGGTTCGCAGCCGGTCGAGGGTATTATCGATATGGGCATGGCGGGCGAGGTCTATCGTGATCTGTATGATGGCGAGGTGGCGCGCGAGTTGGCGCACCGACAGAGTATGGGGCTGGGCCACCAGCTGTATCGCCAGCTGGCCGTGGACGAGGTGACGCAAGAGTGAAAATACCGCGGTTTGTCCGTGACCATCGGTAAGATTATCTAAATTTATTCATGCTTCACGACGATACGAAGACCAGGAGCACGCTGATCGACGCATGCCTGCATTGAATATGAGGAGCTACCTATGTTATCACAGCCGCAAAACTTTTCGCTGAAAGAGCTTGAGCAGGTGTTGGGTCTGGTCGAAAAGCGCCAGGGCTGTGAGGGAATGGTCGGTGGAAGTCGCGCCTTGGCCGGCACGATTTCAATGCTGCAGGGGACGGCCCAGAATGTGCTGCGTGAGTGCCCGCCGGTCTATGAGGTGCTGTTGCAGCTGGTTCAGGCGATTCAGGTGCTGCTGGAAGAACAGCAGATGGCCGTGGCTCTGCTGCGTAGCGGCGAAGCCGGTCAGGATGAGGGTTGCGCGCTGCTGGGCGAGTCCGGTTACTTCGGGCCGCGGCACACGGCGCAGCGGATTCAGGAGCTGATCGCCAGCGTAAGCGGCCTGCTGACACAAAAGCAGATTGATTCCGCCCTTGAGCATGCTTTTGACGAGGCGGAGGGCGTACTTGCGGAACAGACTCTGGGCTGCTTGCAGCGGATAACAGAAAATTAAGCTAATCAGATCCATCTTTATAAAGGGTAAGAGGTGAGTGCCATGACCATGAAAATCCAGGGTGACAAATCACTGTATCAGCAGTCAGACGTTCGCAAGGTCAAGAAAAATGCCGATCAGTCGGCCGATGCGAAAAGCTCAGTCAGCGACAAGATCAGCTTTTCCTCCGTGCTGCAGAAGGCCGGTCAGAGCCAGCCGCTGACATCGGCCGCCAGTCTGCCGCCGCTCGAAGGGCTGCGGGCGCCGATTCTGGCGACGGCGGAATACGTTCAGGATGTGAGCGAGGGTGAGGAGCTGCAGCGCGCCGCCCGCATCGAGGAACTGAAGCAGCAGGTGGCCGATGGCACCTATGCGCCGGACCTGAAAAAAGTCGCCAGCAGTCTGTTGAAATTTATTGCTCAGGGGTAGGTTGCCATGAATGCAATGGTGAAGGAACGAATGCAGGAGCTTTATCAGCTCATTCTCCAGGAACGGGACTGCGCCAAGGAACTGCGTGTTGAAGAACTGGAAGAGGTTGTCCAGCGCAAGCAGGAGTTGATGCAGGAGCTTTCGCAGGAGTCGTCCGAGAGCTTTACCCCGGAAGAACGGGCGTTGGCTGAGAGTATTCGCTCTGAAAATCGACGCAACGCTTATTTGCTCTGGTCTGCTCTGAGCTGGATCCGAGAGTCGATGGAATTCTTCGGCCGCAAAAGCCGGCCGGAAAGCTATACCTCGTATGGTAGCCTGAGACAGGGTCGTGGGGGCGGTCGCCTCCTGTCCGGGAGGATCTGATGGGTCTTGCTGCTGCGCTGAATACCGGGAAAACGAGCCTTTTTACCAACCAGAAGGCGATTGAAATTACCGGCGTCAATATTGCCAACGTCAATACAGAAGGGTATTCCCGTCAGACGGCGGTTTTCAGTGACTATCCAGCGCTCAATTTTGGTGACTATTTTATCGGAACGGGCGTCAAGGTGTCCGATGTCCAGCGAGAATATGATGCTTTCATCAGCGAGCAGCTGCTTGATAAAAGCCAGCAGCTGGGTGCGGAAGACGCCAAGGAAGCTCCGCTGGCCGAGCTTGAGCGAATATTCAGTGTTGGCGAAGAGAATCTGGCCACTGAAATTGATCGTTTTTTTGACGCCTGGCAGGAGCTGTCGGCTAACCCTAGCGGGCAGGTGGAGCGCGATCTGGTGATTCAGCGTGGTGAGCTGCTGGCCAGTGAATTCAATACTATTTCGAATGATTTGGACAATGTGGCGGCCAATATCAATACCACCGTTTTGTCCGAGCTTGATGCGGTCAACCTTAAGCTGACGGAGATCGCCGATCTCAATCAGCGCATCCAGACCATTGAAGCCAAAGGCCAGACCGCCAACTCCTTCCGCGACCAGCGTGATCAGCTGTTGCAGGAGTTGACGTACGCTCTTGGGGTACAGTCTTTTGAGGAGCCCAGTGGTGCTGTGAACGTCCAGCTGCCGGGTGGGTTGCCTCTGGTTCAGAACTCCTCGGCGCTGCAGCTCGAAGCCGTTCAGAGTGGAGACAGCCTTGAGCTGCAACTGGTGATCGGGGGCTCTTCTTTCGATGTCAGCGGCCGCAATCTGGGCGGAAAGTTTTCCGGCCTGTTTGAGTTGCGTGACGAATTTATTCCGTCTTTAAAGCAAGATCTTGATTATACGGCCTACCAGATGATCCAGGAAGTGAATGCCCTGCATGAGTCAGGCATGGGGCTCGATGGCTCGACGGGTATCCCTTTCTTCCAGAATCCGGGCAATCACATGAGTCAGGCGTACGCCGATAATACTGTTGCCGGTTTTGTCGGAGGCAATGTCTCGCTGGTGGTGGACGGTGTCGACTACTCCTTTTCTCTGGCTGCCGGAACCTACAGCCTTGACGATGTGCGCGACCAGATCAATGCACAGGGCGCCCCCCTGACGGCAGAAACGGCTCAGGATGAAAGCGGTAACTGGCATCTAATGATTACGCCGGATTATGATCTGACGCGAAACAGCCCGCTAAGCGTCAGTGTCGATCTGTCGGAATTAGCGGGTAGTTATGATGCTCCAGAGTTTAGTATGTCAAGTTCGGCGGCGCTGATGAGCGTTGCGGTGCGCGATACTAGCAAGGTGGCTGCCGGCGATAGCTCGGCTCCCGGCGACAATACCAATGCTTTGGAAGTCGCTGCACTGAAAGATAAAAATGCTGTGAATGGCGAGGATACGTTCGTCAGTTTTTACGGCAAGATGGCCGCACGTGTTGGCGTTGAGGCCAGCCAGAGTGAACTGGCGCGCCGGGGGTCCGGCGACGCGCTGGATCAGCTGAAGACCATGCGCGATGGCGTGGCCGGGGTTTCTCTGGAAGAGGAGATGATTGCCCTGATCAAGTATCAGCGAGGATTTGAAGCCTCGGCAAAACTGCTGAGCACGGTCGATGAGATGATGTCGACGGTGCTGGGTATTATCCAGTAAGTCTTTGAGAGGTAACGCTTATGAAAGCCACCCTGTCAACCAACTATCGGGCCCTGTCCACTGAAATCAGCCGTTTGACGAGCGAGCTGGAAGACCTCAGGACGCAGGCTGCGACCGGGAAGAAGTTGAATGCTCCTTCTGATGATCCGGCGGCCATTCGTCCCGTCCTGTCGGCACGGAGTCAAATTAGCTCGACGGATCGTTTCATTGAGTCGATCTCGACCGCTGTCGATCGCCTGGACAACCAGGATACCTACTTGGATACAGTGGAGAATCTGCTGGTCAGCGCCAAGGAAAAGGCGATTAATGCGATTAATGGAACCCTTAGCGACGCAGATCTGGAAACCTTGGCGACCAGTATTGGCTATATTAAGGAACAGATGATCAGCTTGGGCAATTCGCAGGTGGGTGGCCAGTATATTTTTTCAGGTTTTCTTGAGGATACCCAGGCCTTCGTTGCCGATGGCGATTTTGTCAGCTATCAGGGCGATAACAATATTAAGCGCCTTGAGGCGTCACCGGGAGAGTATATCCAGACTAACCTGGCCGGTAGCGAGGTATTTCAGGGCCTGAAAGATGTGGATGGCGATGGCACCCTTGATCAGGTGGGTGAGAATATTTTCGACATGCTGACCAACCTGGAGTATGCGATGCGGGGTTATAGTGGTCAGGATGTCCAGTTGTACGATGGATCAGGCAACCCGGTCGAAGTGCGGCATATCCCCGAGCTGACTGATCTGCTTGGCACGCTGGAGTCATCGGCTGACCAAGTTCGCAGTGCCCGCGGACGTATGGGGAACAATGCCGAGCGCCTGGAGACCTCAAAGTCACACCTTGAGAGTGTCAGGATAGATCTCGAAGGGATTCTTTCCCGTTATGAAGATGCGGACATTGTTGATGTCATCACTGAAATCACCCAGACCGAGACGGCGTTCAAGGGTGCTCTTCAGGTAACCAGTCAGGTGTCAGAATTGTCCATTCTCGATTATTTGTAACCGATAAAAGGATCGACATGCTGGTATTGACGCGAAAAGTGGGTGAGGGGATTGTCATTGGCGATGACGTTTGTCTTACTGTGATTGAAATCAAGGGCGGAACCATTCGTCTCGGCATCGATGCGCCGAAGGATAAGAAGATCTATCGCCAGGAAGTCTATCTTCAGATTCAGAAGGAAAACCGTGCGGCCACCAGCTGGAATCTGGAAGATCTTGACCTCCTTGGCCAGCTGCCGGCCTCTTTTTCTCCGGAGAATGATAAATGAACGTGATTCAGAGCCGATTTGGTGAAATTGAGTACGATCCGCAGAACGTTCTGACCTTTCCCGCAGGGTTGATCGGTTTTGAAACCCTGAGACAATTCATTGTCATGCCCAGTAAAAAAGAAGGCCCGCTGTTCTGGATTCAGAGTGTCGAAGATCCGCAGGTCGCTTTTGTGCTCACGGATCCGACGAATTTCTTTCTGACTTATCAGGTTGCGCCCGATGAACAGGAGCGGAAGAAACTCGGGATTGAAGAGGAGGACGACTGTCTGGTGATCACAGTTGTCACCGTGCATCCGGATCGCAAAGTGACGCTGAACTTGGCCGCCCCCATTCTGTTCGCGCCAAAAACCAACAGGGCTCTGCAGGTGATTTTGGAGGGAACTCAGTTCAGCACGCAAACGCCGCTGCCTGAAATCGGTGCATAACAGGCGGCATCTTCTGTTTCCTCAAAAGCTGCAAACCCGACCCGTTTGCAGCTTTTTCTCTATCAGTAAAACAAACGATCCGTTTTGGGTACGACAAACTCGGACGAGTCTTTGTCACTGAAGCCAGGAGGCGCTGCGTGGACGGAAAGTCAATATTAATCACGGGAGGCACGGGTTCCTTCGGGCAGAAATTTGTCGAAACCCTGTTCAAGAACTATCCCGCTGTTGAGCGCGTGGTCATTTTCTCGCGCGATGAACTCAAACAGTTTGAGATGGCGCAACGCTTTTCCACCAGAAACTATGCGCAGATCCGTTATTTCCTGGGCGACGTCCGGGATAAGGATCGCATTAAGCGGGCACTGGAGGGTATTGATGTCGTTATTCATGCGGCGGCTCTTAAGCAGGTGCCGGCCGCGGAATATAATCCTTTTGAAGTCATTAAAACGAATGTCCTTGGCGCACAGAATGTCATTGATGCCTGCTTTGACCTGAATATCAAAAAGGTCATTGCTTTAAGTACCGACAAGGCTGCGGCTCCGATCAATCTGTATGGTGCGACCAAGCTCTGTTCCGACAAGCTGTTTGTCGCCGCCAACAACATGAAGGGAAAGCGCGATCTCAGGCTTTCCGTGGTGCGCTACGGCAACGTGTTGGGCAGTCGGGGCAGCGTCATTCCGTATTTTCTGAAAAAGAAGAGAACGGGAGCTCCCATCCCGATTACCGATCCCCGTATGACCCGTTTTAGCATCACCCTCGATGAAGGAGTGGCCTTTGTCATGAAAACGCTGGAGGTCATGGTCGGTGGCGAGATTTTTGTGCCGAAGATTCCGAGTGTCCGCATTGTCGATATCGCCGAGGCCATCGATCCCGGCGGCGAGCGGGAATTGATCGGTATCCGTCCCGGGGAAAAGATCAACGAAGAGATGATCACTGAGACCGACGGGCCGAACAGTATTGAGTTTGAGGACTACTATACGATTCTGCCGTCGATGAACTTCTTGGATACCAAAGAGCTGATGAGACGTCACAATGGCCGGATGTGTCCGGAGGGATTCAAATACCACAGCGGCAATAATGACCACTGGCTCACGGTCGAGCAGATCCGTTGTCTGGTTGATGCCTATGTTGGGGAATATGGCGCCTGAGGTCACTTTGCCCTATGGCCGGCACCAGGTCGATGACGAGGATGTCGCGGCCGTCGTCGAGGTCCTGCGCTCCGACTGGCTGACAACCGGGCCGACGGTGGAGGCCTTTGAGACGGCTGTGTCCGCTTATGTCGAGAGTGAACACGCTGTGGCGGTCTCCAGCGGAACCGCTGGGCTGCATGCCGCCCTGTATGCCATCGGCATCGGCCCGGGGGACGAGGTTCTGGTGTCGCCGATGACCTTTGTCGCGACGGTCAACGCGGTCCTGTATCAGGGCGCACTGCCCGTTTTTGTCGATGTCGAAGCCGATACCCTGCTGATTGACCCCACCCTGATCGAGCCGAAGATTACCCCCCGAACCAAAGCCCTCATTGCCGTTGATTATGCCGGCCAGCCCTGCGATTACGATGCCCTGCGCGGGATTGCCGATCGCCATGGCCTCTATCTTATTGCCGATGCCTGTCATTCCCTCGGCGCCAGCTATCGAGGTCGCCCCGTCGGCACGCTGGCTGACCTGACGGTGTTCAGTTTTCATCCGGTCAAGCCGATTACCTGTGGAGAGGGTGGCATGGTCGTCACGCGGGATCCACAACTGGCCCACCGCATGCGCTGCTTTCGCAACCACGGGATTGATCTCGATCCGCACCAGCGACTGGTCGCAGGAACCTGGCGCTATCAGATGCAGGATCTTGGGTTCAACTACCGCCTGTCCGATCTGCACTGCGCCCTGGGCTTGAGCCAGCTGAAGAAGCTGGATCTGAGGATTGCGCAGCGGCAGGCCATTGCCGATACCTATGATCAGCTTTTTTCCTCTCAGCAACAGCTGGTTTCCTTGAGACGGAAGGCCGATATCTCGCATGGTTTCCATCTGTATGTCATTCGTTTGGCGCCACAAAAACGGGATCAGGTGTTTACCCGGCTTCGCACTCAGGGCATCGGGGTCAACGTTCATTATATGCCCGTGCATTTGCACGCATTTTATCGTCACAGCTTCGGGGACCAGAGCGGATGCTGTCCTGTTGCCGAGCGGGCGTTTGAAACGATTCTTTCCTTGCCGATCTTTCCGGCTATGCAGGAAACAGAGGTCAAGAGAGTCGTCGAAGCTCTGTGTGTCGCCATGTCAGAAGCCCGTCCTAGCTAGCTTTTGACGAAAAGACGGCGGCAGAGTTTCGACGAGAAGGATCTGTTGGGCAGGGAGACTGAAAAGGTCTCAGCTGCGATGGAGATTAGATTATGCGCAAGCTGGAAGATCGTATTTTCGTTGCAGGGCACAAGGGGATGGCCGGCTCGGCCATCATGCGCCGTTTGCAGGCGCAGGGGTATCACAATATCGTGACCCGAAGCAGGGACGAGCTGAACCTGCTTTCGCAAGCTGATGTGGAAAGCTTTTTTCAGCAAGAACGGATTGATCAGGTCTATCTCGCCGCTGCCCGGGTGGGGGGGATTCATGCCAACAACAGCTTACCGGCGCAGTTCGTTTACGAAAATCTGATGATCGAAGCCAACGTCATTCATGCCGCCCATCAGTCGGATGTGCAAAAGCTGCTGTTTCTCGGCTCCTCCTGTATTTATCCCCGCAACGCCGAACAGCCCATGAAGGAAGACGCGTTGCTGAAAGGTGCTCTGGAGCCGACCAATGAGCCCTACGCCATTGCCAAGATCGCAGGGATCAAGTTGTGCGAAAGCTACAACCGCCAGTATGGCCGGGACTATCGCAGCGTCATGCCCACCAACCTGTACGGGCCGGGCGACAACTTTCACCCCGATGGGAGTCACGTGATTCCCGCCCTCCTGCGCCGGGTCCATGAGGCCGTGCTGCGCCAGGACGACGAAGTCATTATCTGGGGCAGCGGAAAGCCGAAAAGGGAGTTCCTGCATGTTGACGATATGGCGGTTGCCAGCGTTTTTGTCATGGAACTTGACGACGCAGTGTATCGACAGAGGACCCGTCCGATGCTGTCGCATATCAATGTCGGAACGGGCAAGGACTGCAGCATCCGCGAGGTTGCTGAGGCCATCGCAAAAATTACAGGATTCCAGGGCCGCCTGACGTTCGATGCCAGCAAGCCTGATGGTGCCCCCCGAAAGTTGCTGGATGTTTCCTTGCTGACCTCGCTCGGCTGGCAACCGGCCATCGGTTTCGAGGAGGGGCTGAGACAAAGCTACCAGTGGTTCTGTGATCATCAGGATGATTTCAGAGGGTAACAAAAACACCCCAATCTTCATCTCCCTGCCAGTTCCTCGGGGAGTTTGTCGTGGCTTTCTTTGTTTTTGAAATGGAGAAGTGAATTGAGCATTGAAAAGTATAATGGCAGTGATCTGTGTGAGCCGCCGAGCCGTATGTATTTGGAGGTTTGCAATTACTGTAATTTGAAATGCCCTTCCTGCCCGACAACTCATAACTGTCATGCCCACCAGGGGGTAATGACCTTCGACACATTTAATACCATTTTTAAGAAGATTTCCCACTGCGTTAAATGGATAAATCTTTTTAACTATGGCGAACCACTTATGAATAAAGATATTGTTGATATTATAAAGTGCTGTTCACGTAGCGGGATCGGCACACGAATTGATACAAACTTTTCCTTAAAAGATCTTTCTCAAGAAGAAGCAGAAGATTTAGTTCGATCGGGTTTGACGTTGCTGGTAGTTTCCGCAGATGGAGCAAGCCAGAAAACCTATGGAATGTACAGGGTTGGTGGTAACTTCGAGCGTGTTTTGAATAATATGAAGAAAGTCATTTCTGCCAAAAACAGATTTTCAGATGGCGCACCAACGATTTGCTGGAAGTTTCTTATAAACAGACATAACGAACATGAAATAGAAAAAGCAAGAGCTATCGCAAAGGAAATTGGCGTTTGCTTGTCGTTCGAAATTATGGAAAATTTTCATAATCGAAGTTGGGACTCTGAAATATATAACCATGAGACTGGGACTTTGCCAGATCCCTATGTGCCCTTTGGTTCTTTGCGCTCTGGTGATGGAAAGGGGGGGGCTACGGTTGGCGCACTAAATCCGCGGAACGCAGGCTTTCTGCATAAAGATTTAAGGCGTGCATGTCGGGAACCTTTTTCTGAATTGGTTGTGAATTACAACGGTGATGTTTTGCCCTGTTGCGAAATTGTAGATACCTTGGGGGATGGAACTCTAGTGGTTGGTAATTTGTTAAATCAATCACTTGAGGAGGTCTGGAATGGTGAACGAATGAAAGCCTGCAGGCGGTATCTGCTCAATTATGGAGATGGAAAACAATTTGACTCTGTTTGTGAGCATGCACCCTGTCCGGTGGGAAAAAATAAAAAATCAGTTGCCCAGAAACACCCTGTTTTTCAAGAACGAGAGAAGAGGAAGGTGGCTGAAATCGTTCATCGGGTGCAAGAGGAGGGGCTAAAGGTTGTTTTTTTTGGTGCGGGGCAACTGGCCATTGAGTTGTTGACGAATAGCCCTTTTTCAGCTGTGAAGTTGGTTGGTGTTGTTGATAGCGATTTAACGCGAACCGGCGAAGAATTTTTTGAATATAAAATTTTTCCTCCAACTTCTATTGATGCATTAGGTCCAGATCTTGTTGTCATTGCTTCTAAGGCTTTTTCTTGTGAAATGGAGCAGTTTTTATCGAGGGAATGCTTGAGGAACGTCGAAATTTTTAAGTTTTAGAATGTAATTGAAAATAAAAGTGATGACTAGATAGCTTGCCAGTGAATTGACGAGTAATTGTAGTCCTTTCTTTCCAAGGTAGCCAGCAACGAGCAGTTTTTTTAGTGAGATCGAACAAGTCAATGCCTAAATATTTTATTGTCACAACGTATGGGCGAACCGCCTCTCATTGGTTAACAAAGGTTCTCAATACTCATGCTGAAATAGTTTGCAATCATGGCTGCTTCGGGGGGCGGGTTGCTCCTCTTGTGGCTGTTGGCACGCAAGTTTCGGAAGAATACAATTTGGATGCAATCCGTACAGAGGCTGAAGCTGTATGGCGGCAAAGCTCATTGGATGACATATTTGATCGGTTAGAGAAGGAGTTCTCTGCGAAGTATTATGGCAATATTCATGGATTTAGCTGGTCTTTTTTAAACGATAAACTTGCCAATGAACGAGTCGGGAGGAAAATTAATATTGTTAATGTCGTGCGCCATCCGATAAATAGAATAATTTCTTCATTGAACGAATGGGAAAAGGAAGAACGTGTTAGCAAAGAGACAACGAGATTTTTTGATGGAGAGTTTGATAGGTTTTATTCAATTTACAATAAGTTCCTTGATGATGAAATAGACTTCACTGATGTTTACAGTAGGAGACTTTTTTTTGCAATAACTCATACTGTTATTCAGGATTCAGTCGACTTATTCAAAGGCGGCATGCATTTGCCTATGGAAAGATTGACTGTGGATAGGGAATTCTTTTTGTATTTTCTGAACCACATAACTGAAGGTTGCCTAACTAATCCGGAGGACTTTGTTTGCAAGGTGATGGGGGTTGGGAAAACAAATAGCTCGCGATCAAAAAATAATCTGTCTTTGACTTCATATAACGAACTGCCGCGGTGGGCAAAAAGCCTCTTAATTAACATGCTTACTGACTTGGAAAAGACTTATTCTGTCATAGATAGTTATAGTGCTCTCGGATATGACCTGTCGTGCTGTTTGGGGACTGGATTCACGCGAAGCAGGCCGTGTTACGAAAGTCGCTTTAAGGAAACGTTGTTGGAGTTGAATGCGGTTAAAAATGAAAACAAGAAAAACTTTGAAAAATTTATGGTTAGAGCAATTAGAAATTTTCTCAGGTTCGGTTATGTGGAAGGTGAAAAAATTATTTTGTATGGATCTGGGTATCATACCGAAGTTTTCTTGAAAGAATATGTCAATTTATATAGAAATTTAGAGAATTTAACTATTGTTGTTGATTCTGAAAATGACCGTAATAAATTTAAAATAAAAACAATTCTTGATAAAGATTTAAATGCTAGTGTAACAACAAAAATTGTTATTTCAAGTTATAGCTACGAAGAAGATATTTATAGAAAGCTTTTAGGGCGGTCTTTTTCACCGGAAAATATTGTAAAAATATATGGCTAAATTTGTGGAATGGATATTGTTTTGAGCGATATTTTTAATAAAGACTATTGTTTCGACGAAATCATAAGTTCTGCTCCCTCCGAGATAGAGCGGTTTATTGTCGAGTTGACGACAACCTGTAATTTGGCGTGCCAATATTGTCATCGACAAAAGCCGGATTATAAGCATCACATTATGCCCCAAGAAATGTTGCGGGAACTCTTGGCTTTTTGTACGAACAATAACATTCGCGGTATCGATTTTACTGGTGGTGGGGAAACTACACTCTATGCAGGTTGGAAAGAGCTTTTCGACGGGTTGATCGAGAAAAATATTGCGATAGCAATGACCTCGAATTTTTCGAGAGATTTTTCGGATGAAGAGATTCAGACCTTAAGCCATTTTACGGAAATTACCGTGAGTATGGATACCGCAGATTCTTTGCTGTTGAAAAAAATAAGAGGGGCGGATTTGAAGCGTATCCTGCTGAATCTGACCCGGATTCGAGCATTATGTCTGCAGGAGCAGAGGCGAGTCCCGAAATTAGTCATCAGCGTTGTATTCCTTGCTGAAATCGTCGAATCGTTAATGGGGTTGTTTTCCTTTGCCAAGGTTTCTGGCGTGGAGGTGGTTAATATTCAGGAATTGGTTGTTTTCAATGATGTTGAAAATGATCTTCACAGCGTATGGGAACTGGCAGGGCAACAGGCCGTTCAGGCTGCTGTTTTAATTGAACGGGCTTTTTTGTTTGCTGAAAAGCAGGGGTTGAAACTTCAGGTTCAGGGGGATTTCTATAAGCGTCTGGCTATGTTGAAGGGCTGTGACGGAAGTGAGTCAAAGACGCTGCAAGTGGTAACCGATGGTTTGGTGCAAACGCACTCGGAGTTGCCGGGCAAGGGGCAGACCCGGAATTGTCTCGATCCTTGGCGCTTTGTTCAGGTCATGGGGGACGGACAGGTTCGGATTTGCTGTATGAGGCCGGAGCCCGTCGGATTGTTGCAAGATGGAACGTTGAGTGAAATTCTCAATGGCGACAAAGTCAAACGGCTAAGACGAGGCTTGTTGACTGGAAATCTCGACAAGCATTGCCGCATATGTCATTGGCGTGAAGCGATAAATATCGATGACTATCGGGGAAATGTTCTCCAGATGAAGGAAGCAACATTTAAGAAGTCCAAGATCGATGGCGTTGTGAATAGGGTTGTCGCTGACAACTTGAAGGTGGTTTTTTATGGTGCAGGCCAGTTTGCCAAAGAGCTGCTGACGCAAACCAGTTTTGCGAAGATCAAGCTTGTTGGAATCGTCGACAGTAATCCGGAGAGGACAGGCCAGGATTTTGAGGGGTATATAATTGCTGATCCAGCCTCTATTAAGGACTTGAATGCGGATATCATCGTTATCGCATCGGGGGCTTTTGTAGAAGAGATTGAAGCGTTTCTTGTCAGACAAGATTTAGGTCCTGTGGAGATTTTTAAATTTTAATCTGCCTGCAACTAGATGACTGTTCGATTTAGTTTACGGTCCGAGGGGAAAGAGAGGATTTTCTCTCTTCTTTCTGAAACCCCTTGTTTTAAGTGCTGTTTTGGCGAAATTCTATATGTCTCGAACCTATTTTTTGTTGAATGACCTGCGAGACAGCAGTGGATTTCAATATATCAAGGAGCCTTATGTCGTCTCGTTCTTTGCCGGCTGACAAAAACAAGACACCGATAGTACAGGAGGTTATTCCGTTTAATGTTCCTTACACGACGGGGCTGGAATTTGTATATATGCCCCAAGCGGTTACGAACAAGCACACGGCGGGTGACGGCCCCTTCTCTTTCCAATGCAAGGGCTGGATTGAAAAATCAACTGGTGTTCTTCATACTCTTATGGTGAATTCCTGCACCTCGGCCCTGGAAATTGCGGCTTTATTGCTGGAACTCAAGCCGGGTGACGAGGTGATAATGACCCCGTATACCTATGTCGCTACCGCTAATGCTGTGGTAAAAGCTGGCGGCGTGCCCGTTTTTGTTGATATCCGGCCCGACACGCTCAATATTGATGAAGGCAAGATCGAGGAAGCCATTAACGAAAGAACGAAGGCTATCCTCGTCGTGCATTATTCCGCGGTCGCCTGCGAGATGGATACCATTGTTAGCATCGCCCAAAAACACAATCTGGTTCTTATCGAAGATGCCGCACATTGTATATTTTCATCTTACAAAGGAGTAGAGCTTGGTACCATCGGCCAACTGAGCACGTTCAGCTTCCATGAGACCAAAAATCTTTGCTGCGGTGAAGGCGGGGCTCTCAATGTTAATCTGGAAAAATATTATCGCCGTGCCGAAATCATCCGCCATGGAGGAACTAATCGTGCGCGGTTTATTCGTGGAGAAGTCGACAAGTACACATGGGTTGACGTTGGCTCTGCTTATATGATGAGCGACCTGAATGCCGCGTATCTCTGGGGGCAATTTTGTCGGGCGGATCAAATCCTTCATGCGCGGACAAGGCTTTGGCAGCGCTACCATCAGAACCTGCAGGAAGGCGAAGATCAGGGTCTGTTTCGTCGTCCTGTGGTTCCAACTGAGTGTATTCACAACGGACATTTATACTATCTTCTCTTTCATTCCCGGGAAGAAAGGGATTTCGTGATCCGTTATATGTCCGAACGGGGCATTCATCCCGTCTCCCACTATATGCCACTTCATGATTCTGAGGGTGGCAGGAAATTTGGGAAAACTTGTGGTGTATTGCAGAATGCGAGCGATTTGCCCCACCGCTTATTGAGACTGCCTTTGTTTGTCAGCATGGCCGATCGACAGCAAGACAGAGTTGTTGAAATCCTATACGAGGGAATGCTGAAAAGATAGAATTCGTCTTTATCGTATCCCGGTATGTGCCGCATGGGTCAGTCATGAAGGTGGTCATAACACAGTCAAATTATCTGCCATGGATTGGTTACTTCGATATGATGAAGCAGACCGATCTTTTTTTGCTTCTGGATGTCGTGCAATTTACGCGCAGGGACTGGCGTAACCGTAACCGGATCAAGACGTCAAACGGTCTGGCGTGGGTGACCGTTCCGGTCGTGACAAAGGGTATGTATCATGCCAGAATAGATGAAATGCTTGTCGAGGACAGGCAGTTCTATCGGCGGCATCTGAACATGATCAGGCACAGTTACCGGCAATCTCCCTATTGGGATGACGTGTATCCGTGGTTTTCGGATCTCTTAACTGAGGCAAGCAGTTTTAGACATCTGTCCCAATTAAATTCCTTTCTGCTCAGGAAGATTGCAGATTACCTGGGAATTGATACCCCCATCGTTTCCTGTGTTGACATCCTGCCCCGTCAAACATTAATTGACATGGATAAAAATGAGCGATTGCTTGCATTGTGCCAGGCTGTTGGAGCGCGAGAATATCTCAGTGGCCCTGCGGCCCAGGACTATTTAAGCCTCGAACAGTTTCAGGGGCAGCGAATAGAGGTCGAGTGGATGAGGTATGGTCATTATCCGCCTTACCCGCAATTGTGGGGAGAGTTTACCCATCGGGTTTCGATCATCGATGTGCTTTTTAATAACGGGCCCGGCAGTAGAAATCTGCTCGGTAATCATTAGGCATCCGAACTCATGGAATTAGCCATTCAAGGAGAAGGTTCAACGATAGGCCGTGATACTTCCTGGCGTATTCTCTATGCCATTGCGGTTCTGCCCGATGATCCCTGTATTTCCCATCTGAATCTCGCTGCTCGGGCTTTTGCCGGGCTGATTGCGTATGGTCCAAATGTGCAAGTCGGAGTGGTTTTAACCGGTGAGCGCGCGTTACATTACAAGGACGAGCAGTGGTTATTGACAGATGAACACTGCCAAATCATCAAAAAGCGACTATTCGAGGCTGTTCCTGAAGCAGACCGGCATCGCTTGCATCTCTATTTTGGTCCCGAACACATCGATCAGGCCAGTATAGAAAATTGCTGTCGCTGGATTGAAGATTTCAGGCCGGATATTGTTTACTGCTGGCTTGGCATATTTGAAACCAGAATCCTCAGGCCTTGGCTGTTCCAACGCTATCCTCTCAACACCATCCAGTTCAGTGGAGAAAACTTCCATCCTGGTCTTTGTGACGGCATTGTTACGATCTCACCTCTGGTCAAACTGAATTGCAGCAATGAAGTAGTTCAAAAATTTATACCGGGCCCTTTCATAACGCACAGCGATTATTTCATGGCGCCTGCCCGGAGTCATGATATTACCTGCGACGTGCTGACTCCTATGCAGGGATTACGTCTGTCAAGGGCCATAAAAAGCTACTCGGGTGAAAGGTCCAGGACTCTGACCGATCTTTTTAAGCGATTGGCAGCCACTTGGCGCCTGTTGGGTGAAGAAGATTATGCCGGGTTGTTGCAGCACAATCCATATTTCGAACAACTAAAACAGGACGGTTTGCTGCAATGCAAAGACTTTGATCTCAATCTGCAGGACACGTTGTGCCATTGTAAGTTGCTGTTTTATCCTCCTGACACAATCGGGGGTGGCGGTTCATCCTTCAATGCAATTATCTCAGGGGTGCCGGTACTGGCGCCTAACACTTCCGATAGCGCGAATTTTATTTCGCAAGAGCACCTGTACAGCAATGATGAGGATATGCTCTCAAAACTTGAAGAAATTCTTTGTAATGAAGATTTTCGCCATGAACTGGTAAGGCAACAGCAAGAGTATCTGCTGTTGCACAATACCTTGGATGCATATGCACATAACTTGCTGGTCTTTGCTCGTGACGCGCAGGTAAACTTTCAAAAAAGGCAATTGTGTGAGCCTTAATAACGGTAACTGATTTTGCGGTTTACCTCTTTGTCCTTATCCTTACCGGGAGAAACAGATGCTCAAAGACCGGAGTCCAATAATTGATCAGACAGGTATTGTTCGTCTTGATTTCCCGGCCGAGATCGCCATCGAGACGCATGCCTATTGTAATTTAAGGTGCGTCATCTGCCCTTATCCGAGCATGGAACGAACCAAGGGCAAAATGTCCATTGAGCTGTTCAGAAAAATAGTCGATGAAGTTGCAGTAACAAGTCCGGACACTCGCCTATGGGTTGCAATCATGGGGGAACCCATGTTGGACAAAAATATCATGGATCATCTCCGCTACGCTGTTGAGCACGGTGCGCCGCGAGTCCACGTCAACACCAACGGCGTCTTGATGAGTGAACAAAAGTCGCAGGACTTGATCAATGTCGGCGTCGAAGCTGTGTATGTCGCCATAGACGCAGTGACGAGGGAGACGTACGATATTGTACGCCCCGGGGGCTGTTTTGATGATGTGGTGCGGAACGTAGAGAAATTCGTTGAGTTGCGTGAAAAGCATTCCGGCAAGGTGCCGGAGCTGTCGGTGCAATTTGTCGTAATGGATGAAAACGAGCATGAACTCGAAAAATTTGTCGAGTTTTGGCACAAGCGAGGTGTGATCGTCAAACTACGCTTACGTCAGGGCTGGGGACGAAGTATCTCTGCTTCAGACCTTGATCGAGTGGAGATAAAGCGCTTTCCATGCCCCTGGTTGATTCGTACCATGAACGTTCATTGGACGGGTGATGTGACCCAGTGTGATGTCGACTACGAACAACGCTATCCCGCCGGCAACCTGAATAAACAGTCTATTCAGGAGGTCTGGATGGGTGAGCTTGCACAACGCCGGGAACGACAGTGGAACGGAGATTACAGTTTCCCCTTATGCAAGGATTGTATGGACTGGGCCGCAGGCAGAGCGGACTTCCTGTATACGCAAGAACTAACACAAGAACCCAGAACCCGTTATTCGGTTGGCGACAACCGTGAACAGCGAGTTCAATTCGTAAAGGCGAGATAAACAATGGCCGATTCAATTAGCAAGAGTGATCTCGATCAAATTCGCCAACGCTACGAGCAGCGCTTTCGCAATTTCGGATACAGCCCAAAGACTCTTGATTGGGACAAAGGCAAACAGGATATTCGTTTCTCCATTCTGACGTCACAGTTGGATTTCACGGGGAAAAGTGTACTGGACATCGGTTGCGGTTTTGGCGATCTGAATCTCACCCTGAATTCTATTACGAATGGGAACTACCGCTATTTGGGAGTAGATATTTGTCCGCCTCTAATCGAAGAGGCACGCAAGCGCTATGGCAGTGAAAAGGTAGAGTTTTTTTGCGGTGATATCCGCTCTGCTAATCTGAACAATATCGATTATGCGATCGCCTCGGGTATCTTTAACCAGAAATTTGAACATAGTGATAACAAAGGGTTTATTGAAGATACGATGCGGTGGGTATTTGATTCGGTGAACATTGGTTTTGCTTTTAACTTTCTCAGCGACAAGGTGGATTACCGTAAAGATAATACCTACCATTCCTCGCCAGAGGAAATTCTCGGCATGGCCTACAAGCTCTCTCGCAATCTGCTTCTGCTGAACAACTGTATGCCCTTTGAGTTTAGTTTGTTTGTTTTCAAAGATGATAGTTTTGACCCTGCCACGACAATTTTTAACCGATGGAAAGATCTGTCGGGTCCGGTGGAATAAATCAAGAAAGCTGTTTGGGTCTTATTCCGCTGTTTGATCCTTTTTCAAGGCCACCTCTAGTGTAACTTTGCCATGAAGATTTCAATCATTACGCCAAAGAATAATTATCCCTCTCCCGAGGTGGACGTGTCCCTTATTCCGCAGGGGGTGGCGTATCTTTCTTCTGTTTTGGCTGAGGCTGGTCATCAGGTCGTTGTCTTCAATCCCTCCTATATTCGTTTTGAGCAGCCTTATCTGCTTTTCTGGGCACAATCCCTGACCGGTTTTGTACGGCACCATCAGCCCGAGTTGATCCTGTTGTCCGGGTTGACGGGTAATTATCGCTTCGTATCGGATACGATGCGCATCTTGCGCATGTGCTGTGCGGAGATTCCCATTGTGCTTGGTGGCGGGATTGTGACCTATGACCGGGAGTACGTGTTTAATGATCTGACGCCCGATTATGCGTTGGTCGGTGATGCCGAAGAAAGCGTTGTCGCACTCGCCGCTGCCATTGAAAACAAAACAGCCCTGGAGCAGATCGATAATCTTTCTTACTGGGTTGACGGCACCGCTGTCTTTAATCCGGTAAACTATTCCAACGCTTCCTTGGATCTGTTCCCCTACCCGGATTACGATGCTCTAGAAATTGAAAAATATTATGAATTGCTGGAGCAGTCGGATTTCCCGGCCAATTTATTCAGTTTTTCGACGCCGCGGCCGATTCCGATCAGCACCGGAAGGAGTTGCCCCTTCAAGTGTACCTTCTGTTGTCATACCGGTGGCCAGAAGTATCGTCAGCGCAGTATCGCAAGCGTCATCGATGAAATACGTTTTCTGTATGAAAAGTACCGCTTCAATATCCTGTTTATTTACGACGAACTGTTCTCTGTCCGCGCGGAAAGAATTTTTCATTTTTGTGATGAACTGGAAGGTCTTTTCGCCGAAGGGATGAGCTTTGAATGGACCTGCGCCCTGAGGCTCGACGATGTCGATGGCGCGCTTCTGTCGCGACTCAAGGAGACCAACTGTGCCTATGTCGGGCTTGGCTTTGAAAGCGGAAGCAATGCCGTCCTGAAAAGCATGAGAAAAGGGATCACGCGGGAAAAAATCGAGGCGGTCTCTGCTCTGTGCAGGAAAAATAAAATTGGCCTGCAGGCCAATTTTATTTTTGGTGACCGGGCGGAAACCGAGCAGACGTTTCAGGAGTCGCTTCATTGTTTTGAACGTTTTTGCAAGGATTCCAGTGTGTCCATTGGTTACATCATTCCGTTTCCGGGAGCCGAACTTTTTGCTGCCGAGCTCGGTGATGAGGAAAAAAGAACTTATTATTCAGGCTATTATGCTTCCGAACAGTTTTATCTGCCTTTTTACAATCTGACCCAAATGGACAACTTGACCTATCTGTCCCTTTTGCTGAAAAGCTTGCCCCTGGCTTCGCCCGAATTCCCGGAAGTCGAATTACCACTCAATGTGGTGAAGGAAATAGTCGTCCGCGAGGGGGGGAGCGCCTGCCGGGAGGGGCAGGTTGTCGAGTTCTGTGTCGTTTGCCCTTACTGTGGGGAAACCTATCGCTACTGCCATCGCTGCGTGGAGCAGAAGGTCAATCATTTTGCCTACTGTCGTCATTGCCACCGCAGAGCGATAACCGACGCTGACGTTTCCTTAAAAGAACCCCCTTCACGACAGCACGTCACCCCCGCTGTCCCGGTTCAGCTGTATAAGAATTATTTTCTTGTTCATGACGGTGCGGTGGGCAAAGCCGTGGTTGCAACCTTTGCTCCGGCACTGGAATCCGCTCCAACGGGCCTGAGCGAGGGCGTCCTGGGTGGCGCGGAGGGTGATGATCTTCTGCTGCAGCAGGGATTCATGTTTTTAGGCCCATCCGTCGAAAGTTTGACGAAGCAGATCGATGAATCGGGTATTGCGCCTCAATTTATGACGGTTCGCCATTCTGCGCTTGTTCCATATACGCTGGAAAGCTATCTGAATTTTACAATTCTTGAATTTGGACTGGTCTATTTTGCCGTCTGTAAAAAACTTTCAAACTTTAATCTACGGGCCTCTATCGTCAGCGGGATCGACAGCCTGATCAACGAGCACAAAGTCTTTGTTGCGAATAGCAAGACGACGCTGCTGTCTGATATTGATGCGTATTATAGCGGGCGTTTCGGCCGAGAAAAATTTATCGCCCTGAAACAGGGGCAGGACGGCAACATTGAACGAACCCTGTATTTTTTCAATCTGCTCGACAGGCTGGAAAAACTTCAGTGTCGTGAAATCGGCCTATACGGCGCGGGGGGGCATACGAAGGAACTGATCGCTTTTCTTTCAGCGCATGCCCGGCTGACGATCCTGTTCATTGTTGAAAGTGAACCGAGCCGGACGGAGGTTTTTGGCTGCCCTGTTTGCTCGCCGGAACAGGCCGTGCATCGGAACTGTGATGCCCTGGTTTTGAGTTCCGATGTTTACGAAAGGGAGATGTGGCACCGAATGAAGCAGGTTGGGAACTGCAGCTATCCGGTTTTGCCCATCTATGAAGTATAAGGCTCAGAATAACAAGCTGATGATCGTACGCGTGCGGATTCACCTTGATAATAAGCACTCGGGAATTTTTTTGCTGTGTCAACTGATGCACTGATTACTTTGTCCGTCGTGATCCTGATGGTGATTGCGCTCATCACGGAAATCTATGCCCCGGATCTGATCCTTTTTGTCACCCTGACCGTGTTGCTGCTTGCCGGGGTGATCACACCCAAAGAAGCGGTGGCCGGATTTTCCAATACCGGTATGCTGACGGTGGCCATTCTTTTTGTCGTGGCCTACGCGGCGCAGTCCTCAGGGATTCTGGACGTTTTCTCCAATCGGGTGATGGGCAATGGAAAGGGTTTGCGCCGTTCCTTGCTGCGGATGATGGCGCCGGTCTACCTGCTCTCGGCTTTTTTGAACAATACGCCGATTGTGGCCATGTTCACGCCCGCTGTCCGCGACTGGGCGACGCGTCATGGTTTTTCGCCTTCCAAGTTTCTCATCCCGCTTTCCTATGCCTCTATTTTCGGCGGAGCCTGCACCCTCATCGGCACCTCGACCAATCTGGTGGTGGACGGGCTACTGCAGACAACAGTTCATCGATCCCTGGGCATGTTCGATCTGGCCTGGGTCGGCGTTCCCTGCGCGGCCAGCGGTATTCTTTATCTGGTGTTCCATGGTTATCGCGTGCTGCCTGACAACCGGGATCTGGCGGATAAAATGCAGGAGGACTGCAAGAAATATCTGTCGGATCTGGTTGTTCAGGAGGGATCGCCCATTGTTGGACGAACCATTGAGCAGGCCGGTTTGCGTAATCTCAACGGTCTTTTTCTGTTCAAGATTGTTCGTGACGATGAAGTGATTTCCCCGGTGCGGCCGACGGAAATGCTCTGTGCCCGGGATCAGCTGTTTTTTACTGGTCTGATCGAATCTCTGGTGGAGCTGCAGAAGATGCCTGGGCTGACTTCCGGACATGATGGCAGCCACTATGACGAACTCTGTTCTCGGGATCGGTCCAAGATTACCGAGGCGGTGGTCTCCCGTTCTTTTCCGACCCTGGGCAAGACCATTCGCGAGAGCAACTTCCGTGGGCGCTATGATGCTGTTGTTCTGGCTGTTCACCGGCATGGTGAGCGCATTCATTCGCAGATCGGCCATATTGTTCTTCAGCCCGGCGATACGCTGCTGCTGTTAACCGGCGATGACTTTTTCAAACGCTGGGGCCGGTCGAGGGATTTTTACCTGATTTCCAACGTTCACGAACTTACGGCGGTAAACAGGAAAAAAGTCATTCTCTCGACCCTCGCACTGGTTGGTATGGTGCTGTTTGCCGCTTTGGGCGTGATGAATATTTTTCAGGCGGCCTGCTTGAGTGCCTCCCTGTTGCTGCTGAGCAAATGTATTACCATTGTTGAAGCCCGCCGCAGCATCGAGCTCAATGTCCTGATCGTGATCGCCTGTGCCCTGGGAATCAGCACCGCGTTGCAGAAAACCGGTGCCGCCGAGTATATCGCGAGCCAGATCATTGATCTGGTGAAAAACTTTGGTCCCGTCGGCCTGCTGGCCGCGATTTATTTTTTGACCACCCTGTTTACCGAAGTGATTACCAATAATGCGGCCGCGGCGCTGGTCTTCCCGGTGGGAATTGCTGCCGCGCAGCAGATTGGCGCTGATCCGCTGCCGTTCGCTATTGCCATTGCCATCGCCGCTTCGGCCAGTTTTGCAACGCCCTTTGGCTACCAGACTAATCTGATTGTTTATGGCCCGGGTCAGTATCGATTCAAGGATTTTCTCCGTATCGGCTTGCCCCTGAACCTTATCTTCATGGGTATCGCACTGATTTTTATACCCCTCCACTGGAACCTCTGAGCCAATAAACAGGAAAGACATGACACATCTGGAACAGCTCGAAGCCGAAAGTATTCATATCCTGCGTGAAGTCGTCGCCGAGTTCGAAAATCCGGTGATGCTCTATTCGATCGGTAAAGACTCTTCGGTCATGCTTCATCTTGCCCGCAAGGCATTCTATCCGGCCAAACCCCCTTTTCCGCTGATGCATGTCGATACGACCTGGAAATTTCGCGAAATGATCGAGTTTCGTGATCGCATGGCGCGGGAATGCGGTTTTGATCTGCTGATTCATACCAACGAAGAAGGCGTTCGGCAGGGGATTTCGCCCTTTACCCATGGCAGTGCCCTGTACACCGATGTCATGAAGACCGAAGGTCTGAAGCAGGCCCTCGATAAGTACAAATTCGATGCTGCATTCGGCGGAGCCCGTCGTGATGAGGAGAAGTCGCGGGCCAAGGAGCGGATTTTTTCCTTTCGCAGTGAAACGCATCGCTGGGACCCAAAAAGCCAGCGACCGGAGTTGTGGAACATCTACAACGCCAAGGTCAAAAAGGGCGAGAGCATCCGGGCTTTTCCCTTGTCCAACTGGACGGAGCTCGATATCTGGCAGTACATCTACCTGGAGCAGATTCCTATCGTTCCGCTCTACTACTCCAAGGTGCGTCCCGTGGTGGAGCGCGACGGCATGTTGATCATGGTGGACGATGACCGCCTCAAACTGCTGCCCGGCGAAGACGTTCAGATGAAATCCGTTCGCTTCCGCACTCTGGGCTGCTATCCCCTCACCGGAGCCGTTGAGTCCACGGCGGACAACTTGCCGGAGATCATTCAGGAAATGCTGCTGACCCGCACCTCCGAACGTCAGGGTCGGCTGATCGATCATGACCAGGCCGGCAGTATGGAGAAGAAAAAGCAGGAGGGATATTTCTAATGGCTCATCAATCCGAACTGATCGCCAAGGATATTCATGCCTACCTGAAGGCCCAGCAAGAAAAATCCATGCTGCGGTTTATCACCTGCGGCAGTGTCGACGATGGCAAGAGTACTTTGATCGGGCGTTTGCTGTGGGATTCAAAACTGGTCTTTGAGGACCAGCTGGCTGCTCTGGAAGCCGACAGCAAGCGGGTCGGCACCCAGGGTGAAGAGATTGACTACGCGCTGTTGCTTGACGGTCTGCAGGCCGAGCGGGAGCAGGGCATTACCATCGATGTTGCCTATCGCTTTTTTTCCACCGACAAACGCAAATTTATCGTCGCTGACACCCCGGGACATGAGCAGTATACGCGCAACATGGTGACCGGCGCCTCAACCGCCGATGTCGCGGTTATTCTCATTGATGCCCGCAAAGGGGTGCTGACCCAGACCAAACGCCATAGTTATCTGGTTTCTCTTGTCGGAATTCGCAAGGTGGTGGTGGCCATCAACAAGATGGATCTGGTTGGTTATGACCAGAACTGTTTTGAGCAGATCGCGCAGGACTATCAGGCGATTGCCGGAGTCCTTGGTTTTGAAGAGATTACCTACATTCCAATCTCGGCGTTGAAGGGGGATAACATTATTTCCCTGACGGCTTCGAATATGTCCTGGTACGCCGGCCCGGCCTTGCTTGACTACCTAGAAACCGTTCAAATTGGCGATACCCGATCCGTGCAACCCTTTCGCATGCGGATTCAATGGGTTAACCGACCGAATCTGGACTTTCGCGGATTCTGCGGGACCATCGCCTCCGGACAGTGTCGCCCTGGCGATCCCGTTGTGGTTCCATCTTCGGGCCAGCAGTCGAGAATTGCCCGGATTGTCACCATGGATGGCGATTTGGAATTGGCCTGCGCCGGACAGTCCATCACCCTGACACTGGAAGACGAGATCGATGTCAGTCGTGGCGATATGCTGACCGATCCCAATCGATGTCCTGGCTTCGCCAATCAGTTTCAGGCTAAAATTGTCTGGTTGAACGAAAATGCTCTGTTGCCGGGCCGGAGCTATCTACTTAAGGCCGGATCGTCCGTGACTCCTGCCCAGATCTCGTCGCTCAAACAAAGGATTAATGTCTGTACCTTTCAGGACGAGTCGGGAAAAACCTTGTCCATGAATGAAATCGGTGTGTGCAATCTGGCCCTTGATCGCGCCATTGCCTTTGATCCTTATGTCGAGAATCGTCATACCGGCAACTTTATCCTGATCGACCGCTTCACGAATGCTACGGTCGGTGCGGGCATGATCGACTTTGCCTTGCGCCGGGCTAGCAATATTCACTGGCAGGTACTTGAAGTTGACAAGATTGCTCGAGCTGAAATGAAAAATCAGAAACCTTTTGTGCTGTGGTTTACTGGACTTTCTGGTTCGGGGAAATCTACCCTGGCTAACCTGGTGGAGCAGAAGCTGCATAGTCTAGGCAAACATACCTATTTGCTTGATGGTGATAACGTGCGCCACGGACTGAATCGCGACCTTGGATTTACCGATGCCGACCGGGTGGAAAATGTCCGTCGGATAGCCGAAACTGCTAAATTGTTTGTCGACGCGGGTCTGATTGTTTTGACAGCGTTTATTTCCCCGTTTAGAAGTGAGCGCGCGATGGCGCGGGATATTCTTGAAGAGGCTGAATTTGTTGAGATTTTTGTCGATACCCCATTGGAAGTTTGCGAGCGGCGCGATCCGAAAGGGCTTTATAAAAAAGCACGAGCCGGGGAGCTGAAGAATTTCACTGGCATTGATTCTGACTATGAAGTGCCTGAGCGCCCCGAGATTGTGGTGAATGGGGCAAATGCGGATGCGGATAATTTGGCTGAGCAGATCATTCAAAAGGTCAAAAAAAATCTGAGCCTGGGAAATTAAGTTTATGGAGATGGACGCGATTGTTCTGGCGGGTGGGAAGGGAACTCGGTTGCAGGCGGTTATTCGGGATGTCCCCAAGCCCATGGCGGATATCAACGGCAAGCCTTTTCTGCATTATCTCCTCAGCCATTTATGTCGTTCCGGAATTCGCCGTGTGATTCTTGCGGTTGGTTACAAGCACGAAATCATTTCGAATTTTTTTGGCTCATCGTTCCAAGGCTGTGAACTGCACTATTGCGTGGAAGACCGTCCTCTGGGGACCGGTGGCGCCATCAGGCTGGCGCTCGACTTGGTAGCGTCCAAGCAGGTTTTGATTCTCAATGGTGATACCCTGTTCAATGTCGACATCCAGGCGATGATGCAGCGCCATTGCGAAAAGGGGGCCGATTTGACCCTCGCGTTAAAACCGATGACGGATTTCGAACGCTACGGCACGGTGTTGGAGTGCGACGGGCGCGTCACGGGATTTGTTGAAAAAAAATACTGCGCGAGCGGTTTGATCAATGCCGGCATCTATGTGATGCGTAAAGATTTGCTGCTTTCCTGGCCCGCGGGGACGGGCTTTTCATTCGAGGGGGATTTTTTGGAAAAAAAAGCGGCTGAACTAAGTTTTCAAGCCTTTGTAGCCGATAATTATTTCATTGATATTGGAGTCCCGGAAGACTATCTGAAGGCCTGCAAAGACTTTGAAAGGATGCTGGATTGATCATCTCACGCACGCCACACCGGATCTCGTTTTTTGGAGGCGGAACGGATTATCCGTCCTATTATCTGCAGTATGGCGGGAAAGTCATCGGCGCCGCCATCGATAAATATTGCTATCTCAGCGTCAGGAAACTTCCTCCTTTTTTTAATCACAAGCACCGCATTGTTTATTCCAGACAGGAGTTGATCGATCGGATCGAGGATATTGAACATCCCTCCGTCCGGGAGACATTGAAGTTTCTCGGTGTTGATTACGGGGTGTCTGTCCACCACGATGGCGATATCCCGGCCCGCAGCGGCATGGGCTCCAGTTCGGCTTTTACCGTTGGCCTGCTGAACAGCATGCACGCGCTCGAGGGGCGGCGCATCAGCCGGCGTGAGTTGATGGAGCGAGCGATTTACATTGAGCAGGATCTCATTGGCGAATGCGTCGGTTCTCAGGATCAGGCCTTTGCTGCCTATGGCGGATTGAATGCGATCGAGTTTCATCCTACCGGGCAGATTTCGGTTTCGCCCATCATTATCAAGGAAGAGCGATTGCGCTCTTTTCAGAATCACCTGCTGCTGTTTTATACCGGGGTGTCGCGGATTGCCTCGGAGGTTGCGCAAGAACAGGTTGGGCGCACGGCGCAGAATGTCCCGGCGTTACAGGCCATGGGCAAGATGGTTGATCAGGCCATCGATATCCTCTGCAGCGAGCGGCCCCTGACAGAGTTCGGAGAACTGCTTGAGGAGGGCTGGCGGCTGAAGCAGTCTCTTTCCAGCAGGATTTCAACCTGTGAGGTGGATGATCTCTATACGCGGGCCAAGGCCGCGGGAGCTTTGGGCGGTAAATTGTTAGGCGCGGGTGGCGGTGGTTTTATGCTGCTGTTTGTCGAGCCGGCTTTGCGCCAGACGGTCAAAAAGGCTCTGCAGGATTATCTGTATGTTCCCTTCGGGTTTGATTCCGATGGCTCGAAGATCATCGTTTACCGGCCGGATTCACTGAATGGCGGCAGTTGAGGTGAAGGATTCGCATGAACAAGATTGATTTGCCTTTGATGGACAATAACATCACCCGTGACGATCTGGATGTGCTGATTGAGTTTCTTCAAGGCGAGCCCCGCCTGACGCAGGGCGAGAATGTCAAAGCTTTTGAAGAGGAATGGAGCCGCTGGTTGGGTGTCAAGTACAGCGTTTACGTCAACTCCGGCTCTTCGGCGAATCTGGCGACGATCCATGCCCTGCGCCACCTCTATGGCGCGGGTGAGGTCATTGTTCCGACATTGACGTGGGTGTCGGACATCTCAGCCGTCCTGCATGCCGGGATGACGCCGGTGTTCGTCGATATTGATCCACGCACCCTGTGCATGGACGAGGAGCAGGTGCTGGCGCGGCTTGGGGAGAAAACCCGGGCCGTTTTCATGACCTATGTCCAAGGTTTCAACGGATTGAGCGAGCGGCTGCTGGACACACTCCAGGCGCGCAATATCCCGTTGCTCGAAGATGTCTGTGAGTCGCACGGTGCCGAGTTCAACGGCCAGAAGCTGGGTTCATTCGGCCTTGCCTCCAATTTTTCGTTTTATTACGCCCATCATATGAGCACCATCGAAGGCGGAATGATTTCGACCAACGACGAGGCCTTTTATCAGGCCGTCCGCCTGCTCCGTTCACATGGCATGGTGCGGGAGCTCTCGGATGAGGCGCTGAAACAACGCTATGTGGCGCAAAATCCGGAGCTGAATCCGGAGTTCATTTTTGCCTATCCCGCGTTCAACATCCGTGGCACTGAAATCGGCGGGGTGCTCGGCCGCCGGCAACTGCAGCGTCTGGACAGCAATAACAGCGTGCGCAGAAAAAACCTCGAATACTTTCTCGCACGGCTGGATGGCGATAAATACCGCACCGATTATGAGCTGGCAGGCAGCTGTAACTATGCGTTTCCGCTGATTCTGCGGCAGCCAGACTTCGCCTTCCGCGATCGGTTGGAAACGGCCATGAGGGGCGCGGCGATTGAGTTTCGGCGGGGCAATGCCGGCGGCGGAAATCAGCTGCGGCAACCCTACCTCAAGGGCATTGTGTCCCCCGGCGCCTGGCTGGATTATCCCGAGGTCGAACATGTTCACCATTTCGGCTATTATCTGGGCAACTTTCCGACCCTGGACACGGGGAAAATCGGTGAACTCTGTCAATTCTTAAATTCTATCCAATAATGAGGCGGTCTCATGGCGAGTGAAATTTTGGTCACCGGCGGTGCCGGCTATCTGGGTTCCGTTCTGGTGCCCGAATTGTTGAGCCGGGGCTACCGGGTCACGGTTCTCGATAGTTTCATGTTCGGTCAATACACCCTGAGCCAGTCCTGTCTTGATCCGAACTTTACCGTGGTCAAGGGCGACTGCCGCGACAGGGAGCTGTTGAAACAGCTGGTTGTCGGTAAGGAGTGTGTCATCCCGCTGGCGGCCCTGGTGGGTGCGCCGCTGTGTGAGCGCGACAGGATCGGCGCGGAGACCATCAATCGGGACGCCATCGGTTCCCTGGTCGAGCTTTTAACCCCGGAGCAGAAGCTGATTATCCCGATTACCAATAGTGGTTACGGCATCGGCGAGCAGGGCTGCTTCTGCACCGAGGAGACGCCGTTGCGCCCGGTTTCCCTGTACGGGCGGGTCAAGGTGGAAGCCGAGCGGCTTGCGTTGCAGCGTAAGAATTCGGTCAGTCTGCGTCTGGCGACGGTTTTTGGTGCCAGCCCGCGCATGCGTCTCGATCTGCTGGTTAATGATTTTGTCTACCGGGCCGTCAAGGACCGGACCCTCGTGGTGTTCGAAGGTCATTTCAAGCGCAATTACATCCACGTGCGCGATGTCGCCGGAGCGTTTATCCATGTCCTGAATAATTTTCCCGCGATGGCGGGGCAGGCCTACAATGTCGGGTTGTCATCGGCCAATCTGTCGAAGCTCGAGTTGTGTGCCAGAATCAAGGAGCAGATCCCCGGCTTTGTCTACATGGAAGCGCCGGTGGGGGAGGATCCTGACAAGCGCGACTATATTGTTTCAAACGAGAAGATGGAACGCACCGGCTGGCAGCCGAACTATTCTCTGGAGGATGGTATCGCAGAATTGAAGAAGCTGTATACCATCCTCAACAACAGCAAGTTCAGCAATGTCTGATGCTCTCGTCCAGATTGATCAGCTGAAAGCTGTTGCCCGCCGCATCCGCAGGGAGATCGCCGAGATCAGTATTGTGACCGGTGGGCATATCGCTTCCTCCTACTCCTGTCTTGAGATTTTGCTGGCGCTGTATCAGGCCGGGGTGATGCGGGTTCGTCCGCACCAGCCGGATTGGCCGCAGCGGGATCGTTTCATTCTGAGCAAGGGGCATGCTGAAACCGCCCTTTATGTGGTTCTGGCCGACCTGGGTTTCTTCCCGTGCGAGTGGCTTTCGGCGTATTACCGGGCGGGGGATCACCGGTTGGGCGGGCATCCGGATCGTTCGATCCCCGGCGTGGAAATGACCACGGGCGCCCTGGGCCACGGCTTGGGCGTGGCCGCCGGCCTGGCGCTGGCCGCCAGGATGGATGGCCAGCCGCAACGACACTATGTGCTGATGGGCGACGCGGAATGCGCTGAAGGGTCGATCTGGGAAGCGGGGATGTTCGCCGCCCAGCACCAGCTCGGAAATCTGATCGGCATTGTTGACCGTAACCGCATCGGAGCGAGCGACTTTACCGACAACTTTATCGGCCTGGGCTCCCTGGTGGACAAATGGCGCGCTTTCGGCTGGGAGACGGAGGTCTGCGACGGGCACGATTTTGCGGCCCTGATCCGTCGCCTGCGTTACGCGGCACAGCGCGAAACCACCACGCCTTTTATGCTGATTGCCGAAACGGTCAAGGGCAAAGGGGTGTCTTTCATGGAAAATGATCCCATGTGGCATGTCAAGCGGCTGGCGGATGCCGATGAGATCCGGCAGGCGCGTGAAGAATTGGCGGATGGGGGCGACGATGAGTGATCTCTCCCGCCTGCAGATGCGTGATGCCTTTATCGAGCGGCTGTTTGAACGGGCGAAAGAGGATCGGGATATCCTGTTTATCGCCAACGATTTCGGGGCCCCCAGCCTGGATCGTTTCCGGGCGGAATTGCCCGGGCAGTATATCAATGCCGGCATCGCCGAGCAGAATATCATTTCTGTCGCCGCGGGCCTCGCCATGGCCGGGAAAAAGGTTTTTGTCTACAGCATCGCATCCTTCATCACCCTGCGCTGTCTGGAACAGATCAAGCTGGATCTGTGCTGCCATCAGCTGCCCGTGACCATTCTGGGCGTCGGTGCCTGCTATGCCTATCCTGAAGACGGACCGACCCATCATGCCAGCGAGGATATCTCGATCATGCGTTCCTTGGTTGGCCTGTCACTCTATTCTCCCGCCGATGCACAGACGGCGCAGGAACTGGTCGACGTGGCTTTGGAGCAGAACGCTCCCAGTTATATCCGCCTCGACAAAGTGGCCGGGATCACGCTGGGCCCGGGCCAGGACGGTCTGCGCGTGTTCGGTTCCGGCCAGGATTTTTGTCTGCTGGCCACCGGCGTGATGGTGCATCGTGCCCTGGAGGTCGCCCAGCGTCTGCGCGACGCCGGCCATGGTGTCACGGTGGTGGATCTGTATCGTCTGAAACCGCTCAATAGCGCGGCGCTGCTGGCGCTGCTGCCGGCGTTCAAGCGTCTGGTGACGCTGGAAGAGCATACCATTCATGGCGGACTGGGGTCCGTCATCGCTGAGTTTGTTGTTGACCACCGTCTGTCCCTGCCTCTGCAGCGGCTGGCGATTGCTGACGACCATCTGTATGGCTACGGAAGCCGATCGCGGCTGCACCAGCTCGCAGGGCTTGACTGTGACAGCATCGAAACAGCGATTCGGGATTGGGGTGAACAATGAGTGAACAGCTCGATATTTTATTGATCAATGTTGGGGCGAAAAAGAAAGTCTATCAGGATCTGAGTAAAGATTATTCCGCCTGCGAGCCGCCTTTCTGGGCCGCGTTGACGGCGGGTTATCTGCGGTCGCAGGGGTTTAAGGTCGAGATCCTAGATGCCAATGGTCTGAATCTGACTCAGGCTGAAACCGCGGAATGCGTGAAACAAAAAGCTCCGCGCATCACGGCGATTGTGGTCTATGGCCAGCAGGCGAACACCTGTACGCCGCTGATGGTGGCGGTGGAAACGCTGTGTCGCGAAATCAAGCAATTGCTGCCGGAGCAGCAGCTCATTGTGACCGGCTGGCACCCCTCCGCCCTGCCCGAACGGACCCTGCGTGAAACACAGGCCGACCTGCTGGCCCAAGGCGAAGGGTTCTACACCCTGGCCGCCCTGTTGCGGGGCGAACCATATGCCGATATTCCGGGGCTGTGGTGGAAGGAAGGGGATAAAATCCTCTCTCCTGAACTGCCCCAGCGCAATGTCCCTGATCTGTCCGCTGAACTGAGCACGGTGGCCTGGGACCTGATCCCCTGGGAGACGGTGGAGTATCGTGCCTTCAACTGGATGTGCCTGCAGGATCTGCATTCCCGTGGTCATTATGCCTCGCTCTATACCAGCCTTGGTTGCCCCTACAAATGCTCCTATTGCGCCATCCAGGCGACCTACGGCGAGCGCAAGATCCGTTACTGGAGTACCGAGTGGGTCATGCGGCAGATCGACACCCTGGCCCGTGACCACGGGGTGAAGAATATCAACCTGATTGATGAGCTGTTCGTCTTCAACCCGGCGCACTATCTGCCCATTGCCAAGGAGCTGTTGACGCGCGAATACAAAATCAACTTCTGCGCGTTTGCACGGGTGGATGCTGTTGACCGGATTTCGGCGGAAGACCTTGCGCTGCTGAAAAAAGCGGGTTTCAACTGGTTCAAGCTGGGCATTGAGACCGGCTCGGTCGAGATCCTCGGCGCGATTGAAAAAGGTAAATACACCAAAGAAGATATCCGTCGCGTGGTCAAAAAGATCCATCAGGCCGGTATCGATCTTTGCGCCAACTTCATGTTCGGGCTGCCCGGGGACGATTTTACGACCATGCAGGATACCTTCTCCTTTTCCCAGGAACTCAACTGCGCGTTCCCCAGCTTTTTCTGCACCATGGCAACTCCCGGCTCCGATCTGTACCGGGAAGCGCTGGAGAAGAATATCCCGTTGCCCGAGACCTGGCTCGGCTTTGCCCAGCAGGGCTATGACTTCCTGCCGTTGCCGACGGAGAAACTGACGGCGGCGCAGGTGCTGGCCTTCCGGGATTATGCCTTCGATGCCTACTTCACCAATCCGGCCTATCTGCATATGATCGAGACGCGATTCGGTGCTGAAGCCCTGGAGCACATCAAGGGGATGACCCGTATAAAATTGAAACGGCGAATCCTTGGCGATTGATTGCCCCGGGTTCTTTTTCGTTAGAGGTTGATATGTCCTACCAAAAACTGCTCGATATCCTGTCACCGGACCGGCCGATTCTGGATGTGGCGCGCGCTGTATTGAGCGCGCCGGTGCGCCATCTGTTTATGATTGGCACCATCTGGTATCTGGCGAAATCTGCGGCCGGCCGGCCGCTGAATGTCCTTGAAATCGGCTCCTGGTATGGCGCCTCCGCGCTTTCCTGGGCGCAGGGGCTGGCGTGTCACAATGGGGGGCGGGGTAGCGTGACCTGCATTGATGCCTGGGCGCCTTTTTTTGACATGGCCAACCACGCCGATGCGGACTACGCCCGGGACATGGAAGCGTCTCTCGCCTCGGATTGCGCCTACAACATTTTCCTGCACAATGTCAAAAGTATGCCTGCATCCATTACCTGTCAGCACATGCGCGGGCAGAGCGCCAGCCTGCTGCCACAACTGCGGCGCGACCATTTCGATGTGGTTTTTATCGATGCCGACCACACCTATGAACCGGTGAAAAAAGATATTCTCGAGTCGCTGCCCCTGCTCCGGGAGGGGGGGATTGTCTGCGGCGACGATCTGAATCTGCAACTCCATGAGTGCGATCCGGAGCTAGCACAGCAAAGCGGCCATCTCGATTTTATTCCCGACCCCAAAACCGGGCGCAACTATCACCCGGGGGTCACGCTGGCGGTAGCGGAAATTTTCGGTCAGGTGTCGTCCTGGGGCGGCTTCTGGGCGATGCAGAAAAAAAACGGCGGCTGGCAGCCCATTTCCCTCAAGGAGATGCCCGTCATCTACCCGCAGTATTTTTCCGCCGCGGATCTTGCGCGGGCAGAAAGCCATTTTGCCGATATCCGCGACAACCTGTGTTGAAAAAACAGCGGTTGTTTCACTCCAATTCATAGGGTGGTTCTGTGTCAGGACTTATTGAAAACAGCGTGGTGGATTCTTCCCCGTGTTTTGTCTCCATCCAGCTCAACTCCAATCGCCCGCAACAGATTCAGAAATTTCTTCAGAATGTCGAGAGGACGGCCAGCCGTCCGGAGGCTGTCGAGGTCCTTATCCATATCGATAAGGGCGACAGCGCCATGGAACAGGTGCTGGACGGGATGCACAAGCAACTGCGCCTGCAGGTGAAATATCTGGCTACCGATATCGTGAAGAGTTTCTTTGATCTGTGGAAACCGCTCAATGAGCTGATTAAACTGACCGATCCGGCGGCGTATTTCGTCATCAATGTCAGTGACGAGTTTCTTTTTGAAACCCAGGGCTGGGATGATCGGCTGCGTCAGTACGTTGGCTATTATCCGGATCATATCTTCCGGGTTCGGGCGTCCCAATACCGCTATCGCAATTACCGGGATGTCTGGGAGTGCGGGTTCGCCCCCGACAGCCTGGCGTTCTACACCAAGCGCTGGCTCGATATCGTTGGCGACTGGAACCCCTGCCTGGGGCCCGATTCATTCCAGCAGTGTGTCGCCTATTACCTGTGCTCCTTCGATCAGTTCAATATCCGCCAGTGCAACCGCGACATCCCCGATCCCTTTATTCAATTCACCGGTGAGGGCGCGAATATCGGACTCGAAGGGGAGGCGCTGAAAAAGCGCTCCCATGGCCACATCAAGGAGTGGTTTGTGCTGATGTCGGCTGAAATACAGCAGGAGGCGAAGCGCCGGGCGATGCTGTTGCGGGCGCATATCTTTGCCGAGGAACAGTCGATTGGGCACTGCGCGATTAGCGATCACCCGCAGCAGAAGTGCATCGAACTGCGCGAATCGCTGATCAACCGCAGCCACAGGTTTTCCTACCGAGTGAATCGGTTGGGCATCCTGATGACCAATAACCTGCGCAAGCTCCGTTATCATTATTATTCCGGCGGGGGCAATGAGGCGGCCATCGAGACCCTGTTCGGCGGCTGCATTTTTTATCTGTCGTACAAGTCCGCATTTTTTGACCGGCTCTATCGCCAGTTTGAACGGTCATGGATCGGTAAATCCCTGGTCCAGTTCAAATACAGTAAAAAAATGAAACGCAACCTGCGCGAGTTGCACGAAAGCCTGGCCCGGAGCAACGCCGATTATTATCTCTACGGTACGGGTGAGTATTCCCTGAATATCCTGACTTTTATTGAACGGATGAAGCTGGCCAAACCAAAGGCGCTGCTGGAAAAACAGTCGATTCTCGCGGCGGGAAAAGACCTCAGCGCGTTTTCGCCTTACAGCGTAATGCCGGACGCGGAAAAAATCGCCGAGCTGACCGCAGAGGATGTGATCGTTATCGGCAGCTTTTGCTATGTCGACGAGATCATTTCCCGCTTGCGGGCCGCCGGTTGTCCGGCCCGGTTGATCAATCTGAAGTACTGATCCGTGAGGGCGGGCCGTGAGCGCACCTAAAATATCCGTCTATACCACCTGCAAGAACAACAGCCGTTATCTGAAGGCAACCCTCGATTCGATTCTGGAACAGTCGTTTACGGATTTCGAGATTGTCTTATCGGATGGGGCGTCGACGGATGGCACCCTCGATTTGCTGCAGGAGTATCGGCGCGAAAAGCGCCTCAAATGGATCTCCGAACCGGATCGCAATCCGGTTGAAGGCTACTACAAGGCGCTGGCCCGCTGCTCGGGTCACTACATCATGTGCATGCCGGTTTCCGATCAGTACCTCCGGCGCACCTGGTTTGCCGAATGCGTGGAACGGCTCGATTCGGATCCGGATCTTTCTCTGGTGCATGGACATGTCCAGCTGATCGATGAGTCGGGGGCGCCCCTGGGCTTGAAGTTTGCCGAGTGGGAGCAGAATCCGCCTCCCGACAAGGAGGATTTCTTCGCGCACTGGCTGGCGCTGTTCACCTTTGTCAGCGAAATCAGCTACTGCGTGCGGGCCGATGTCTACCGCAAATGCTATCCGGTCTATCGCGGGCAGGTGATCGATTATTCGCACTATCATGAGCGTTTGTCCGACGCCGAATTTGAACTCTGCGGCCCCCACCTCAGGACGCTGTTTCAGTTCAACCGGCAAGGCTACCTTGCCGCTTTTCTGCCGGTGGTGTCGAGTGCTGCCCGCATCCATGCCGACTCGTTGTCGGAGAGTTTTCAGAATTACCTGCGGCTGGAAGCGGAAAAATATCGCAGCGATATTCTCGCCTACCGGGAGGCGCTGCTGGCCCGGCGTCAGGTCCATTGTTTCCGCAACGGACGATCAGAGATTATCGCCACCGTTGAGGGCGCAGCGCTGAGCCGGCTGCAGGAAAAAATCGCCCGCTACCGGGAGCTGGGGCATGTGAAATTCGGTCATTTTGATGGTCAGAACGTTCATTGCCGTGAGCAGGCAGCGTTTTTTCTGTCGAAATTCAACCAGTGGTGCCGGACATTCAAGCCGACGGACCGGGTTTTGATCTACGGCGGCGGCCAGCACACGGAGCAACTGTTTCAAGCGCTGGGTGAGCGGCGCAAAGAACTGCACATCGTCGGTGTGGTCGACCGTTGCCCAAGCCGCCGCTTCATTGAGGAGGTGCCGGTCTTCTCGCTCGACGAGGTCGATTGGCACGCGGTTGAGCGGATCATTGTCTCCTCCAGGGCATTCGAGCAGGAAATCTACGCCTGGCTGGCGCAGCGCGTGCCACGGGAGAAGGTGGAGCTGATTTACAGTTCGAAGGAATCCGATGCGTGAACTGAAACTGAAAAAAATTTCCGACTACGGCAGCCGGCGGGCGAGCGGCGCCTATGAGTTCTCGGCGGCGCCGCATCTGGGGGGGAATATCCGCGGCGGCGACAAGGAGACCTACTATCCGGAACTCTGGAGCTGGCTGGTCGAGCGCTTTGCCGTGAAGCGGGTGCTGGATGTCGGGTGCGGCGATGGCATCAATAGCGCTTATTTCGAACGACTGGGCTGCCGGCTCGTCGGCATCGAGGGGCTGTTGCCCAATGCGCTGCATCCCCAGGCGATTTTTCCGATTGTCATCAACGACTTCGAGCACGGTTTTGTCCAGCTGGCCGGGGTTGATCTGGTCTGGTGCTGCGAGCTGCTGGAACATATTCGTGAACAGGCGCTCGATAACGTGATGCAGACCCTGCTGAATGGACGACTGATTGCCATGACGCATGCGTTCCCCGGGCAGGGCGGGCATCACCATGTGAATGAGCAGCCCGCTGAATACTGGATCGATCTGTTCGGGGACTATGGCTGTACCCTGCTGGAGCAGGAAACGGCCTATTCGCGGACCCTGGCGCACAGCTGGTACGCCCGCTCCGGCATGTTGTTTGTCAACAGCCGCTGGACGGAGTGCAACGACCGTCGCGTCGTCGAAG
This sequence comes from Desulfuromonadaceae bacterium, assembly GCA_016936455.1. Taxonomy (GTDB): domain Bacteria; phylum Desulfobacterota; class Desulfuromonadia; order Desulfuromonadales; family Desulfuromonadaceae; genus Pseudodesulfuromonas. The sequence goes on along the minus strand of JAFGXV010000007.1, from coordinate 34,831 downwards.
ATCTTTCCGGCTTTGCGCCCAGCGCGGTGATCGAGCGCGTCCTGGCCCGGGCCGAGCGCCAGCTGCGCTGCTGGCAGGCCGAGGGTAAGCGCATCCTGATCTATGGTGCCGGCCGGCATACGGATTTTCTGCTCAAGCATACGGCGCTGGGCGAGTTGCGGATTGTCGGACTGGCGGATCAGGTGGCGGGAAAACCGCTGCCCCAGCTTGGCCTTGAAAGTGTTGCCCCGCAACAGATTGCCGGTCTTGATCCGGACATCATTCTGATCTCCAGTTTAGAGTATCAGGAAGAGATCTATCAGCAGCTGACGAAGCTGGGTATTGACGCGTCACGTCTCTATCGACTCTACGCCGCAGATGAGATCGCGGCGGTGAAACAGGACCTCTACAGGTATTTATAGACGTGCATCTGTCCAAGCGAGAACCCGACGTTTCCGTGCTGCTGCCGGTCTTCAACGGGGAAAGATATCTGAGCGCTGCGATTGATTCGGTTTTGCGACAAAGCCATCGCAACCTGGAGTTGATCCTGGTTGATGATGCCTCGACCGATGGCACGGCGGAGATCATCCGTTGCCAGACCGATGCGCGCATTCGGCCGATTCGTCAGCCGGAGAATGGCGGGGTGGTCAAGGCGCTGAATACCGCGCTGCAGCGGGCGAAGGGCCGATACATCGCACGCATTGACACGGATGACCTGTGGCGGCCGGAGAAGCTGGCGCGGCAACTTGAGCTGCTGCGTGCGCGCCCTGAAATCGCGCTGTGTGGCTGTTTTTATACCCAGATCGATGCGTTGGGGCGGCTGATCCGGGAGGTTGAATTGCCGGTTTCACCGGAAGAGAATTACCTGCAGCTTTTTGTCCGCAATACCTTCGTCCACTCCGGCGTCGTCTTCAATGCACAGGTGGTCAGGGACCTCGGCGGCTACAGCCCTGACTGGCTGCATATCGAAGATTATGCCCTGTGGCTGGCGATCGCGGAGACCTATCCCGTGTGCAATATGCCGGAATCCTTATTGTCTTACCGCATCCACGATCAGAGCATCAGTAGCGAGAATGCTTCCTGGCAGCAGCAATCCGTGCTGAAGCTGCGCCGTCTGGCGTTGCAGCGCTGCGGCATCTCGGTGAGCGATGCGTTGCTGCAGCGTATCGGGCGCGGATCGGTTCCGGTGGCGCTGCAGCCGGAACTCAAGCAGGTTCTGGATCACATCCTCGCCCATGCTCCTGCCCTCTTGGAGCGGCGGAAACTGCGCGAACTCTGTCAACAGCAGGAGCAGGCGCTTGTCGGTGGTGTCCCCCCGTTCCTGCGACAGCGCCTTTTTGCACTGCTGAAAGGCCTGACCGCGCAGCGCGTTGCTTTTTATGCGGCCGGTTCGTTCGCTGAAACGTTGCTCGACTGTCTGGATGAACAGGGGCTCCCTTATCCGCAGGTCATGTTCGACCAGTTCCCCGAGCGCAGCCCGGTCACGCGGGTTCCCGTCGACCGGATTGAAAATCTCCCCGCCTACGGCATTGAAACGCTGCTGATTACGCATGAGCAATTGCATGCGGCGCTTCTGCGGGAATTGAGGGGGAATGCCGTCTGCCAAGGGGTTGAAATCGTCGACCCGTGGGTGGACGATACGGCGGCTCAACAGTAGTGTGTCAGAATCGTTCTTAATTCAAACTGCGTCAGATGCGGCGCGTCCTCACCGGCCAGATTCTTCTCTGCATCCATGTACCCCGGCCTCAGTTCCAGGGCTTTTCGAAAGAGCTTGTCGGTCGCATTTTTTCCATCGCGTTTGAGCAGGACGCAGCCCAGATTGTTGAGTGCTTCGGGGAACTCCTGTTGCCGCGCCAGCGCCGATTGGTAGCAGGAGCGGCTGTCCTCCAGCGCCCCGAGGGCATAATGGCAGTTGCCGGCATAGAACAGTGGCAGCGGGCTGTCGTCGGGAAATTTTGCTTTGCTTAGCAGTGCTAGGCAGGCCGAGTACTCGCCGATCTTGAGCAGAATCCTGGCCAGCAGCAGATTCTTTTCTTCACTGCTGAAGGTGCTTTGAGCGACGATATGGTTGATTTTTTCAAGCCCGAGGCCGCGGGTGATGCGGACTTCGCTGGCTTTCTGCTGGGCGTGGGCATTGGTGACATTGCCCGCATGACGCCGGTAGCCATATAACGGCTCCTGCAGGTAGCCGAAAGTGAACTGCTCCAGTAGCTGCAGGCAAAAGTCGTAGTCGGGGGCGTGGCGCAGGCCCGGTTTGAAGCGGCAGCCAGCGGTGTAACAGGCTCTTCTCAGCATGCTGCAGGCCAGATTGGGCAGGATCTGGCGAAATAGGACCCTGGCCAGGAAGTTGGCCCGCTCGGGCTGGTACGGTTCGGCTGGCAGAACCGAGTAGCGGCCGCTTTTCTCGTCATAGGTTCTGAAATCGCAATAGACGACATCCATGTGAGGGTGCTGGTGCAGGAAGCGGACCTGCTTTTCCAGCTTGCTCGGCTCGTACCAGTCGTCGGCATCCAGGAACGCCAGGAACTGCCCCCGCGCAAGTTCCATCCCCTTGTTGCGGGCCGCGGCTTCCCCCTGATTTTCCTGGTAATGGTAGCGGACGTTGGGAAAACGCTGCACGATCACTGTACTGTTATCGGTCGAGCCATCGTCGACGACAATGATCTCGAAGTTCTGGTAGGTTTGCCGCGCCAGGCTCTGGAGGGCTTTGGCCAGATAGGCTGCGGCGTTGTAGGCTGGAATAATGACGCTGACTTCAGGCATCGCGCAATCTCTTATTGGGGACGGCTGGGCAGAATGCTGGGGAGGTCCAGAACGGATGAAAGCATGATTTCAGCATCCTGGCCGGCGGGGCAAGGGCTGTCGGCATGCTCGCCGGTCAGGACACGGATGGTTCTCCAGCCCCGCTCCCTGGCCCCTGAAAAGTCTTTATGGGGATTGTCACCGATATAAACCAGTTGCCGTCCTTTCAGGCCGAAACGCTCTTCGAACCAGAGGAACAGTTGCCGATCCGGTTTTTCCAGTCCCAGCTCCGCACTGTAAAGAATCTCATCCACCAGCCCTTGCAGGGCCAATGCTTGGATTTTTTTCTGTTGCACCGATAAGCGGCCGTCGGTCAGGATTCCCGTCCGGTAACGGGGGCGAAGGTCGGCGAGCATCTCTTTCACGCCGGGGTAGCAGTCAATTGCCGGATCATGGTTGATAAATTCACGCACCAGATCGTCGACGACTGGCAGGGGAAGCCCCAGTTTTGATGTGAGAAGGTTGAACATCAGAGGGTAGGAGGGGCCGTGCTCGGCCAGGATGAGGTCAAGCATGGTGCGGCATTGCAGCCGGTTGACGGCGAGATTTTGTTCCGCCCAAGCGGCGACCGCGGTGAAGCCGCTTCTTTTAAAGCTTTCCTGGGAATAGAGCGTGTCATCGAGATCAAAAATGAGTGCGTCCACTCCCTGAATCAGGCCAGCCTCCGTCACTCGATATCCTCCCACTGCAAGGGCGTGCCTCTGCGCAGCACGTGCCGGGCCCGTCGTCCCAGGATGTTTTTCAGTTCTTTGGGCGCCAGCCCGCTGGCCGGACGCACCGAACGGATATTGGCGCTGGTCAAGCACTCACCGGGCGCAATGTCGTCGACAACAAACAGGGAGCGGCGAAAACCGAGGCTTTCCCGTTCCCGCGCCGTTGGGCCATAAGCCACGGTTCCCAGCGCCTGCTCAACCGTTCGCACGGCCTGGACCATGGCGCGGAATTCTGCCGGCTCGAGCGAGAAGGCGGCATCCGCGCTGGGGGTGGCGCGGTCGAGGGTGAAATGCTTTTCGATGATGCAGGCGCCGAGGGCCACCGCGGCGACGGCAATTTCCGTTGTCAGGGTGTGGTCCGACAGCCCGATCGGCACCCTGAAGCGTGATTGTATGTCGACCAGGGTGTTCAGATTCATTTCCTCAGGGCGGGCCGGATAGGCGCTGCAACATTTGAGCAGAGCGATGTCTTTGCCCCCGGCATTGCGCGCCGCCATGACGGCTTCGCCGATCTCTTCCGCAGTGGCCATGCCGGTCGACAGGATAAGCGGCTTTCCCGTTGCGGCCGCTTTTTCAATCAGCGGGATGTCGACAATCTCGAACGAGGCGATTTTATAGGCCGGCACCTCCATCTTTTCGAGGAAGTCCACCGCGGTTGGATCGAAGGGGGAGGAAAACAGGTCGAGGCCGAGATGGTTGGCGAGGGCTTTGAGCTTTGGCTGCCATTCCCAGGGGGTATAGGCGTCCTGATAGAGCTGATAGAGATTCTTCCCGCGCCACAGGGAGTCCGCGGCATGGTTGAAAGCGGGTGCGTCACAGTCCAGGGTGATGGTGTCGGGGGTATAGGTCTGCAGCTTGACGGCGTCCGCTCCCGCCGCCTTGGCCGCGTGCACCAGCTCAACGGCCTGCTGATAATCCTGCCGATGGTTGGCGGACAGTTCGGCAATGATGTAGCAGGGGTGCCCCGGTCCGATGCGGTGTTTGTTGATCTGTATGCAGGGTGTTGGATTCATGGCCACCTCAGATTTCTACCGCGGGCAGTGGGATCACCCAATCCGTCAGGTGGCGGATCTGGCGTAACGGGTGCGGGGAGCGGATGAATGGGTAGTGTTTCAGGTCGCGCCCTGTGGCCGCGCAGAAAAACCACATCAGGCTTGGCAGCCCGGCCGCAAAGCTCAGGGTCGATGCGCCACCGAAGCGGCAGTTGCATTCGAGAAGGTGGATCTGCTCGTTGTCATCGACGATCAGCTGGATAACCTGGTGCCCGGTCAGCTTCAAGGAGCGGGTCAGGCGATTGCAGAGCTCTTCGATATCGGGGTGGTCAACGGTGGTGGTGATTTGCGCTTCGCCGTTGACGATCAGATCACGGCTGCGGACCACGGTTCCCAGGGGCTGACTCCGGGCGTCGAGGTAAAGGTCGACGCTGAACTCGCGTCCTTTAATATAAGGCTGAAAAATCGGGTGCGCCAGGCTGTCGGCATGGATGGCCGCTTCACGGTGTGAGAGATTCAGCCGCTGCCTGTTGGAGCCCGCGCCGTAACGCTCTTTGACAACGAAGGATGGGGCATTCAGGTCCGCGAGGCGGATTGCGGTTGGGATGGTCTGGGCAAAGCCCGCCTGCAGCAGCTGCTGGGAGAACAGCAGCTTGTCGAGACAGTGCGTCACGGCGGGGAGATCGCTGATGTGGACGGTGATCCCGGCCTGCGCCAATTCCGCCTTGTGCCGGGCGAAAAAAGGCAGCTCGGCATCCCGTGTCGGGATGATAGCGTTGACGCCCCATTGACGACACACGTCCAGAAGACCGGGGAGCGTCCTCTGCCCATCTGCGGGCAGCTGGACAAAATGGTCGACAAAGTAGCGTCCCAGGCAGTTGGCGTCGCAGTCCCCGCCGAGCAGTCGCCCCGGCCAGAGCTGTTCGCGCGCGCTGAATTCCGTCAGCGCCTTGCGCAGGGCTGACAGTAGGGGCACCTTCTTGCCGATGCTGGTGACCAGAAGGCACAGGCCCGTCGGGAGAGTCTGCTGGGGTGTTTGTTCTTTTTCATCCATAGTTAGGCTTATCGGGAAATCCTTGGCGAAGATTTAGTTTTCACCACCGATGATCAGTTCGACCATCTGTTTGATCAGCCGGGCACTGTTGTCCTGAACCCGCGGCAGTTCCAGTGGCGGCTGCGACAGGAGCGGTCTGAGCAGCTGGATCAGTTGCTCAGGTGTTTCAGCCAGCAGGGGCGGGAGGCTGAGGGCCGTATAAAAGCGCAGGGCATCACAGCGATTGACGGCGGAGTGTGGCCAGCAGATCGGGCAGGCGTTGAGAGCCAGTGCCTCGTAGCTGGCGGTGCCGAATCCGCCGAGATAAAACCGGCTGCGCGCCATCCGTTCGGCCATGTCCGGACAAAATTCATTCAGGACCAGGGCGGAGATCTGTTCCTGCTCCAGCCATTGCGCAAGCTGCTGCCGCATTTCGGCATGGTGGAGGTAGACCAGAAGATCAAGATCCTTCTCGCTGGAGCGGGGGACGAAAAACTCCCGCCGCAGAATCAAAGCATCCAGCCCGTCAACAACACGAAGCTGCTGTTTGTGCTCCAGATCGCGAACGGGTTGAGGAATCCGGCTGACGCCGGGCATGATCAGCAGATCGGTCTGCTCGGCCCAAGGCTGGGCATTGCCGACCGAGACGACCGGCAGGCCGCCCGGCAGCTGGCTGCGCCAGTTCTCCGGCAGGCTGCGCTGGTCGAAGATGTCGATGAGCAGCAGGCTGTGTTCAGCGAAGAGGGTGTCGAAGTCGGCAGTTGGCTGGCCGGTGCCGCTGCGGGTTGGCCGCCCCAGCGTTCCCCAGTGGGTTCTGAATCCCCGCTGTTCCAGGTAGTGGCACGCCACGTCGTCATCAATGACAAAGGTGACGGGCCAGCCTTTGCGTTCGACAATCTGACGGGCGAGTTCGGCACTGCGGGTCAGATGGCCGAGACCATAGCTCCCGCCGGCATCAACGATAAACAGGAGTCGGGTTTTCGTTTCGATCAACTGGCGTTGGTAGACATGGTCATTGATACCCCGCAACTGCGGACGGGTCTCGAGCAATGCCAGCACGTTCTCAAGGCTGAAGGGCTTGTTGTGCGCCTGCAGCTGGTCATGGAGGGTGTTCATGAACTCAAGGTCGGCCAGCGTGTCAACCGACAGCCGATGCTTCTGAGCATAGAACTTTTTCGGCAGATGGACCGTGAGCCAGGAAAAGAGCTGGGACTGCTGGCCGATGACCGGGAACTGATGCTCCTTCTGCTCCGGTCGTACGGACAGGTCATCCGCCCGTTGCCAGGCCGTGCGGCGGACGGCATGAACCCCTTCCAGCATGCAGACGGTTTCTTCCGGGTTTTCAATGCGCAGCACTTCGGCTTCCGGTGCCTGCCTCAGGGCGGACACCAGCAGGTCAACGGCTTCCGCATCGACTAGCGGGCAGTCGCCGCTGATCAGCAGGCAGATGTCGGCCTGATAGTGTTCAGCCGCGCGGCGCAGCCGGGTCGTGACGTGATCGATCTCGCCCTGGTACCAGAAACAGGGCAGCCCCTGGTGCTCGGCATAATCCCGCAGGGGAAGATTCTCATCCTCGGCGACGGTTGCGATGACGATCTCGTCGAGTTCGTGGCAGCGACGGAGGTTGTCGATAATCCATTGCACTACCGGTTTGTCCCCGACCATTCTCAGCTGTTTGGCCGGCAGCCGTGACGAGGAAAGACGGGCCACAATAAAAGCCACCGCTTTCTCACGGGGCGGTGCCGTGGGCTTCAGCGCGCTCAAACGGGCTCCTTGTCGCTCGCCACAAGCAATGCGCGGGCGGTTTCATTGGTGGGTTGCTGCTGGAGGACCAGTTCGAAGATCTGTCGTGCCGCGTCTTCAGCCCCCATGGCCCGGTAGTTTTTGCCCAGCTTGATCAACGCCTCAATGTCCTGCGGCGCCCGTTCAAGATAATCGATGTAGCGATCAGCGGCCTCCTGCCTGCGGTCAAGCAGGCACAGCAGGTCCGCGTATTTCTCCAGATAAACGAGAGAGGTGTGGCTCAGACATTCCAGGGCAAGAGCTGCTGTTTCAAGGTTGTTCTGCGACAGGCTGATCAGCGAAATGCGGCGCAGCGCCTCTTCGGCCAATGGGGTCATGGTGTCATGGACTAGTTCCTGATAGCTGCTCAGGGCTTGGTCGTATTGGTGATCCAGCTCATACAGATAGCCCCTCACCAGCTGAAGAAGCTCACCGGCCGCCTCGGTATCCGGATGTCTTTCCAGCCCATCAATCAAACGTTGCAGTGATGTGCGATTTTTGTCGGCAAAAAGGTTGGCCGCTTTGGCGTCAACGCCATCAAGAGGATACGATCGCTCGATTTTGTATTCTTCGCTGAGTCGTTCTCTAATAGAGTTGTTATTGACTGATTCCCATTTGTGAATAATTTCTAGATCCGCCTTGGAAAAACAACTGTAGAGGTCTGGCCGCCGTTTTTTCCAAACAAGAATTCTTGCGCCATGCGATATGTCAAGATCCCATGCTTTTTTGATTTTTTCTAAATCAGGAACTGGTGCATCTTCCTCAAGTCGGGCATAAACTCTGTCTTTTGCTCCGGCAAGGATATCTAATACTTCCTGTGCTGATTGAATATATGTTGAAACTTCCAGGGGGAGTTTTTCGGCGGCAGCCTTCTGCTTGATGTTTTTTATGTTTATTGAGCTGATGATCGAAGTGAAGGCCTTTAAGTTATACTGTTTTATGAAGTTGTTTGCGTCATTTTGACCGCTTCTTATTTTTTTGTAGATTTCGGCCACGTATTTTAGCTTCTTTTGCCCGTTTTCAGTTTTGTTCTTGTTCAGGTAGGCTTCTGCTTCGTGTAACAGGGTGAGGATTTTTTCGGTCTGCGTGGAGATTCTGTTCAGCTCTTCGCGGATCAGGAGGTTTTCTCGCTCGCGATTTTCCCGGCTTTCCTCGGGCAGTTTGTCCTGAATGCTGGTCAGGGCGCTTTGTTCAAGCGGCTCAATCGAGATTTGCTCGATTGGTTTAAACGGGATGTTTTCAATTTTGGCCGCATTGATTGCTGGCGAGATGACCCGGCAATTTTTCTGCCGGGCGAGTTCTGTCTGCTCGCTCAGGTATTTGATGGCGCAGGAATAATCGGATTGTGTTTCCGCGATGCCCCCGCCATTGGTTTCCACGGTGAGTGTACTATCCAGCTTTGGCCCTGTCTGGTATTCATCGCTGTCTTGTGCGTGAGTGAACCCCTTCTGGCTGAAACAGAGATCCACCCCCACGAGAAGAACCTGGCCAAAGCCCATTTCAACGGCGACGCCAAGCGCCGTATTGGTGACCGTTGGCCCCCAGGGCGTCAGGATGTTTTTGTTCAAGGGCGTGTGCCACGGGAAGCGTTCGGCAAGATAGATGCTGGGGCCGCTCCAGGTGCTTAACAGGCGCGGCGCAACGTGGTTGGCGTTGATGAGCAGCGGCCCATCGGGAAACAGGAACATTTCCCGGCTGTTTCCGAAATTGCAGTCCTGATGGTCAATGCTGACGATGAAATGGGGAACGATACCCTGTTCAAACAATGATTTGGAAACTCGCGACACGGCAAAAATTGCCACGTCGTGTTGATGCTGTTTAATCCACGGCAGAAATTCATCGAGGGATGGGCCGCCGCCGAGCACTAAAGCGGTTTTGCTGCGAAACCTTTCTTTGAAGTCGCCCAGTATCCCGCCAGGCGTTTTGTTTTCTGACAGGTTGGCGATCTGCTTGTTGATATAGTTTTTGGAGCCCAGCTTCATGATGGCTTCATAGGCTGTTGCATCCAGTTGTTTGCGGACCTCGGCGGCTAGCTGCGGGTAGCCGGGAAACAGAGCTTCATTGACGGACAGGCTGTCCCAGATGCGGACGGCGTCGAGATAAATATAGTCGACCAGTTGCAGTTCCTGGGCTTCTTTAAACCAGTGTCTGGCTGAGGTGATGACAAGGTTGGGGGAAAGGTTTTTGAGCCCATCCAGGGCGTGAATGGCCGGGTAGATCTCGTCGGTTTCAATAAAAAGATAGCGGCTACCTTCAGCGGGACCGTTTTTGAGGATAAACAGGGGTAGCAATCCCGAATCCGTGCCGATGATGACGTGGAGGCTGTTCTCTTTTGTCAGCAGTTCACTAAAGCGTTGCCGGAAAATCGTTGTCGAGTCGGTGCTCGTAAATGCATGCGGATTGATCTCGGGCAGATAGCGTTCGCCGAATCCGTTGTGAGCCCACGCCGCAACGGGGGGTGTTTCTGTTGTCCCCATGAACATTCCTCCTTGATGTTTTTTTGAAAATTTATTACCACTCTGACAGGGTTCGTGTAAATATTCAAGAATATTAGTTGGTTGCGTAGGAAACTGTTTACGTCCCAGGTTTGAAAAAAAGTCTAAACTCTCCTTGCTTTTTGGTCGATAAGCACAGTGACACGGGAAATAACCGACGAATAGGAGGTGGGCGCTGACGATTTTAGGGCTCCCGGGTCAAACAAGCGTAAGTCTCATATCTGAATGGGCACGGAAGCCCGAAACTCTCTTTCACGGAGGAAAATCATGGCACTTTCAATTAACACTAACGTCGCCTCTCTTAACGCTCAACGTAACTTGGGTTCTTCTCAGGCAAGCCTCAACCAGTCGATGAAGCGTCTGTCTTCAGGTCTGCGCATCAACAGCGCCAAGGACGATGCGGCCGGTCTGGCCATCTCCGACCGCATGACCTCGCAGATTCGTGGTATCAACCAGGCGGTCCGTAACGCCAATGACGGTATCTCGCTGGCTCAGACTGCTGAAGGTGCGATGGGCGAGATCACCAACATCCTGCAACGCATGCGTGAGATCACCGTTCAGGCGGCCAATGACAGTAACAGTTCTGCAGACCGTCAGTCTCTGCAGGACGAAGTAGGCCAGTTGACCACTGAGATCGACCGCATTGCTAATACGACAACGTTCAATGGTACTTATGTACTCAATCAATCAACCACGGTCACTAATGAGCTGAATTTTCAGGTCGGTGCAAACGGTTCAGTAAACGATCAGATTGGCATTGATTTGTCGAGTTTGAATATGCAGGCGGCTAACCTGGGCGATGGCACAACGAATTTGACTAGTTTCTCAGTTGCGAGTTTTGCGGTGGAAACGGTTGCGCAGAAGCTTGAAAAAATTGATAACGCAATTACAAAGGTTGACGAGGCTCGGGGAACTTTGGGTGCGGTGCAGAATCGCTTCGAGTCGACGATTGCCAACCTGTCGAACATCTCTGAGAACGTCTCGGCCGCCCGTTCACGGATTCTGGACGCCGACATCGCTCAGGAAACGTCAAACATGACCAAGTTCAACATTCTGCAGCAGGCTGGCGTGTCGATCCTGGCACAGGCTAATCAGTCTCCGCAGCTGGCTCTGTCGCTGCTTGGCTAGTCAAGAGTAGGCGCAACATGTGTGGGGAGGTGGGGTGCCACCTCCCCGTTTTTCCCTGAACCCAGGGGGAGGATACTGAGATGAACGTCGAAGCCATTAATCAACAGAATACGACCCTGTTCCAGATGGACAGGTCATTGGATAATGTCAGTTCGGCCCGCAAGAAAGTCAACGAAGATGTCGCGCAGGAAGAAAAAGTCGAAAAAAAACAGGTACAGCCGGAAGAGTTGCTGCAACAGATCAAGCAGTTGACCGAGGACGGTCTGTACAGTGTCCGCTTTGAAAACGACGAGCGCAGCCAGGGGATGGTCGTCAAGATTGTTGACCGGGAAAACGACGAGGTGATTCGCCAGATTCCGCCGGAAGAATTGCTGGATCTGACCAAGCGGCTGACGGACTTGCGCGGGAATCTTATCGATACACAGAGCTGATCGTCGAAATCGGATTGGGAGGTCAGTCATGGCAATCACGTTTGGTGGACTCGCAACGGGTATTGATACCGAATCGATCATCACGGAGTTGATGAATATCGAGCGTGCGCCGATCGACCGGCTGGAGAATGATCAGGCCTATTATCAGAACCGGCTGGCGGCGTTTTCGAAGCTGGACACCAAGCTGAAAGCTTTTCTGGATGACGTCAAAGCGATTGACAGTGCCAGTGAATTGAGTTCTCCCTCCGCTAAGGTCAGCTCCGAAGAGTTTCTGGGTGCAACTGCTGGCGGTAACGCGCAGTTGGGCAGTTACCAGATATCGGTGGTTTCTCTGGCGCAACAGCAGAAGGATGTCAGCCAGGGGTATGCAGACAAGTCGTCCCTGCTGTTTGGTACCGGAACCCTCAATTTGACCGTCGGCAGTGAGACAACGGAAATTGCGATTGATGATGAGAATAATTCCCTCGAAGGCATCGCCAAGGCGATCAACGATGCGGATGCCGGCGTCAGCGCGACCATTATCAACGATGGAACAGATACGCCCTATCGGCTGGTCCTGACGGGTGAGAGTGTTTCCGAGACCTTTTCTCTCGACAGCAGTGGTTTAAGCGGGGGGACGGAGTTGCCTCCGGACATGGAGACGACCCTGGAGGCCAAGCAGGCTCATGTGGTTGTGGATGGGATTGATGTCTACGGCGACAGCAATACCATCGATGATGCCATTTCCGGTCTCACTCTGGAGTTGCGCAAGGAAGATCCCGACAGTCAGACGACCCTGACGGTTTCCATGGATCATGCGGCAACGGAAAGTAAAATCAAGGACTTTGTTGACGGCTATAATGCCATTGTTACCTATATTGCGGACCAGAAAACGGCCGATTGGGGGAGTGATTCCGCTTTCCGCACAATCAAGTCCCGTCTGCAGGAATTTCTGGTTTCCGCTCAGGGCAGTGGCGCTTACAGTACCTTGTCGCAACTGGGGTTTGAAACACAGCGCGACGGTCAGATTACCTTGGATAGCACACGGCTGAGTGCGGCCCTGACGGACGACTATGCTGCTGTGGTCAAGCTGTTCGCCGGGGATGGTGTTGATGCCGGCATCACGGAAAAATTTACCAGCTATCTGGAAGACATTACCGATTATGGCGATGGAATCTATGCCGCGCGCAAAGAAAGCACGGACAGTAATGTGCGCCGGATCGACCTGCGGATTACGAGCCTTGAGGCCCGGATGGAGCAGAAAGAAGATGCCTTGCGCGCCCAGTTCTCGGCCATGGAAGAACTGGTCAGTGGTTTGAATTCCCAGGGAACGTATCTGCTGCAGCAGCTTTCAAACCTGTCCAGTACCGGGTAGCAACCGACGCGGGTTGGATCGTTGCCTAGAATTACGAATCTAAGGAGTTTGCGATGAACGCGTACTCAAGTCAATACCAGAACAACGCCATTCTTACGGCTTCAAAAGAACAGCTGTTGATTATGCTTTATGACGGTGCGATCCGTTTCGTCCGTCAGGCAAGGCAGGCTATTCTTGATGGGCGCCGGGCGGACAAGTCCTACGCCATCGGCAGGGCTGTGGCGATCGTAACAGAATTTTCCAACACGCTTGACTACGAGGCGGGTGGTGAGATCGCGCTCGATCTGAGCCGCTTGTATGATTTTGTTATTCGTGAGCTGACCGCTGTAAACGCGCGCGACAACCATGGGCGCCTTGATCCCGTCGAGAAAATTCTTCTAGATCTGCGTGAGGGCTTTGCCGGTGCGGCAGAAATAGCCCGAAAAGAGGCGAATCTGTCATCTCAAACAATGCAGAGTAACTCGGCGTATGAGGCTATGTCTGTCGCAGGTTAATTCTTTGATGTGAACTTGCTCTTTATGAGAGCATAGAACATTCTAAAATTGTTCAGGGAATTGAATCAATCAATGAACAGTCAGCTGTCACTTAAGGAATTCGAAAGCCTGATGGTAATTTCAAATCAGCACTATCTTTGTGTGCTGGAATGCATGCGCGGCCTAGAACAAAAAATGAATCAGAGCGCTAATACGCTGTGGACTGAAATTGAGCACTTTTTAGATTTGCAACGCAAAGCGGAAGCGGAAGATGTTGGCTTGTTGCCTCTGTTGAAAAGTGTTAAGGAAAGTGCTCCTCAACATCCTTTGATTGTTCAACGCCAGGAAGTGCTTGATGAAATTTTAAAGGTGAACCGTTTGCTTTTGCCCAAGATTAATGGCATGATGGCGCTCGTTTCGCATGAACTGAAGGAGCTGAGGAGTGGCCGCACCGTGATCAGTGGCTATCGTCCTTCCGGGGTGACCAAGCCTTCGCGTTTGCGCTCCAAAGCCTGAGAATCTTTTTTGCTGGTTTTCTGGTCTGTTCATCTACTGCCTGCCTGACCCGGGAGCGCCGAGTGGCACAGTTCGCACTGTTCAAATTCCTCGAAAAGCCCAGCCTTCTCAGGGTGTACATCCTGCTCAAGGACGACTCCAAGGCACGTCTTGAAGCTGTTGCCCGCATTATCGCTGAACCCTACCTTGAACTGAAATTTCGCCCCAATGAACTGCCGATGGAGCAGGTGAGAAAAGGCGGCAAGCTGTTGCTGTCGATGGATACCCGCGTCGGTACCGTGTCCATGTACGCCCATGTTGACGAGGTGACCTCGTCGCGGGTGCTGCGGGTGATGGCGATTGAAAGTTTCAGTTACGCCCAGCAGCGCGAGTATTTTCGCGTCAATTCAACCATAAAGGTGGCCTACAAACCCCTCAGAGCTGGCAGTACCACCACCCCGGAAGCGGTCGCGACCGCCAGTATCAACCTCAGTGGCGGTGGAGTATTGGTCAGCTGTGAAGAGCGTCTGCGGGTCTTTGAGCTGTTTGAGCTTTGTTTCTATCTGCCGGAGCAGGAGCCGTTCTGGTGCACCGGGCAGGTGGTGCGGCTGGATAACAAGTTGCGTGGTGGCTACGAGGCGGCGTTCCGGTATACCAATATTGAAAATGAGGATCAAGACCGTCTGATTTCATTCTGTCTGGCTGAACAGCGACGGTTGCTGCGGACCAAAGTGCAGGTCGCCGGTTTTTAATTTTACGTGGCCAGATTATGCTATGAAAGTGATCAAGAGAAATTTAATTCTCATCTCCAGTCGCTGGCCATGTATTGCAGAGGATTTGAAAAAGGCCCGCGCTCCCGCCTCGGTCGCACTCGTGTCGAACACCCCCGAAGCAACACTTTTTATTGATGGCATTCATTTATCGAGTTGCTATGCTCGTCGCCAGGAGGCGGAACTCCAGGCACAGTTGATTCCAAGCCACAGCGATCAGGCGTGGGTTTATGGTATTGGACTGGGCGATCTGCCTCGAGTTCTGTTGAATCGTCGTAACATTAAGCAACTTAAGGTTGTTATGCTCAACCGTTCCGTTGCATTTGCCTCCCTGTCTTATTTCGATCACACCGACTGGCTGGCCGATCCGCGCGTCGAGCTCCTTTCCGGTTGTGAGGAGAACCTTCACGCACCATTAGCGGCTAACCCAGCCTGCCTCGTTTTGGCGGATGTCTCATCTGCAAGTTTGCGCGATCGCGTTTTTTTGGAGCTGTCGACTCCCTATATAAACAGACAACACGCAGCTGAAAATCCAGAAATTCAAGCGCGTATTGCGGCAAACGAATCCTTTGTCAAAGGCGATGGTGACGTCGAAGCGTTGTTTGGCAGCCAACCGGGTGCAACGATCATGGTGGCGGCAGCCGGCCCCTCCCTGACATCGAATCTGGAGAAAATTGCCAGCCTCAAAAAAAGCTTCCCACTGGTGGCCGTCAACTCCGCACTCAAACCGCTTGCCCAAAAAGGGATCGTTCCCGATGTGGCTGTGGTGATCGATTCTGATCCAAAAATAATTTCCAGCTTTGAAAACTGTGCTCTCGAACGGCTCAGCGATGTTCCTTTAGTCTATTTTCCGAGGGTCCCGGAAATGGTGCCAGCAATTTGGCCGGGCCCCCGCCTCACGGCCTACTCCGGGCACGCCTGCTATTCATCCATCAGCAAAAAACATCCCCGAGGAAAGCTGTTTTCATCAGGCAGTGTGTTGCACACCGCCGTAGACCTCGCAGTTCAAATGGGGGCCGCTGCAATTATCCTGTTCGGCGCGGATCTGGCTTTTCCGGGTGGAAATAAATATGCAAAAGGGGCCGGATGGCAGGAGGCAGAAACAAAAGGCATGCAGCATTGGGTACTGGACGGACACGGAAACCAAGTGGAAACGTCTGCCGCGTTCAGAGGCTACCTTCGGGATCTGGAAAGCTACATCAAAACAAAACCTGATGTGCGTTTTTATAACAGCAGCCGCGATGGCGCGCGGATCAATGGAACAGAAATCTGGGAGAGCTCGTCGTGAAGCAGCAATCCACATCCGTATTTGGCGTTGCGTTGGAGTCGGTCGTTAATGCTTACCGGCTGGGCATGGAAGGACAGGCGAGTGATCAGCTGACAAAATTGATCGATATGATCGGTGCGCTTCTGCCTGCGGCACCGAGAGAACTGGTGCTAAAAATACATCCATTCTTGGCTGAAGCTCTTGCTGCCATTGAACGCAAGGACTATTTATGGGTCGCTGACCTCCTGGAATACGAAATCGCTCCGCTCATGCTGCCATTGTCCGCGCCAACAGTGTTATCCACGACTAACGATCAACAAAACACTTCGTCTGACACGACAATGTCCCCACAGTTCAGCAATAAAGGGCGCAAGCTCATTTCCATGTATGCCACCATGGCCAAAGAGGGGTACGAGCGCGTCGATCATTCGAAAGTGCAAGATGCCTTCAATGATTTTGAACTGAAAAGTTATCGGGAAAATATCCGTGCTATTTTTCAACAGCAGGATATCAAAACGGCCTTGGATTACGGCTGTGGTGGTGCAGATTGGCGCGCGTGTGGTTTTGATCCTGCCAGCGGCCAATCGGCCATCGATTATTTTCACCTTGAACAGGCGTACCGTTACGAGCCTGCGCGGGATTTAGACGAACGCCGCCTAGTGGATTGCGTTATCTCGTTTGATGTCCTGGAGCATATTTTTATCGCGGATGTCCCCGTGGTGTTGCGCGACATGTTTTCTTATGCCAGGAAATTGCTGTTGCTGAACGTCGCCTGCTACCCCGCCGCCGCTAAACTGCCTAACGGAGAAAATGCCCATGTTACAGTTCGCGACCCCCTGTGGTGGAAAGGAATGCTGGACTGTATATCTGTCGACTACCCGTGTGTTGGGGTCTATTTGATGTGCTCTACAGGTTGGTGTGACAGTACCGCATATCCCCTTTGGAGTGCTGAGATGTGGCAACAGGAAGCAACTTTCGTCATCAATTTTTGACACTAATGCCCAGTCGAAAAGATAGGCTGGCGCCGTAAATTTTTGATAATAATCGTTTTTTGACGTAATTGTTTCGTTTTCTGTTTGAATAAACAAGGTAATCCCTTGGCAAAGCCGAAGGATTACCTTGTTTGTTTAGCACATGCTGTACATTGGCGATTCTGCTAGGGACAGCGGTCTTAGACCGAAATACAGCTCGGTGCGGTTGCGTCCCCGCTGTTTGGCGCGGTAAAGGGCCTGATCCGCCTGCTCAATCAGCGGGCTGGGCAACAGGATGTTGAGTCGGTTGCTGCTGCTGATGCCGATGCTGATGGTCAGATCCTGCTCCAGTTCCGGGAAGTTCTGCTGGCAGCGGCCGACCTGTTTGTGCAGGCGCCGGGCCAGCAGGTAGGCGTGGGGCGAGGTGGTTTCCGGCAGCAGAATGGCGAACTCCTCGCCGCCGAAGCGGCACAGAATATCGGAACTGCGCAGCCCTTTCTGTAACCCGCTGGCGACGCTTTGGAGTACGCGGTCGCCGTAGGGGTGGCCGTAACGGTCGTTGACCCGCTTGAAGTGGTCGAGGTCGAGCAGCATCAGGGAAAAGATTTTCCGGCTGCGTTCGTAGCGCGCCAGTTCCGCGTCCAGCATGGCGTCGAAAGTGACACGGTTGTAGATGTTGGTCAGGGGGTCGACCATGGCCTGGTGGGCCAGTTTGTACTGGTCGCGATTCAGCTGGTTGAGACGGCGGGCGAAGCGCTGCTGCAGCCGGATACGGACCTGCCACTCTTCAACGCACTGCTCAAAACTCAGAAAATCGTTGGCGCCCGATTCCAGCGCGGCGATTTTGCTGTCGTGATCGTCGTGGCGGGAGCAGGCAATCACCGGAATATGTTGCTGAAGAGGCGGCTCGCCGTCGAGCTGGTGGCGCCAGTGACAGATGGCGCTGTGGGCGCTGAGGCAGTCGTAGAAAAAAACGACATCGTCCTGCTGGCGACACAGGGGCACCACCTGGCCGGGGTCGGGGGTCGTGACGCAGCGCTGGAACTGGTTGGTTGCCAGAATGCGTGATTCGAGCAGCGGAAGACGTTCCGCGCAGGGCGAAAACAGGATAGCGAGAAAATTCATTGGTACCCTCCGTGGTACTGGTTGAATTGTCCAAGTTGTGTGGATCGGGATCAGACCGGACATCCTGTCGGGTCACTGCTTCTCTTCGGTTCCCAAAGCTGAAATCTTTACCCGCGGCAGGCGTTTTTTTACAACCAGATCGACCGCGCTGACCGGTTCTGCGTTCTGTGTTCGCTGCCGTTGGCGGTGAGCGGTAAAGTTTTTTTAAAAAAAGACGAAAAGTGTTTATGGACGCGATTTCATTGGTGCCGCCACCGGCGATGACAATTCAGCCGGTGGCCGCGACGCAACATATTGCCCAGGCGCTGGAGCATAATCTGCTGCCGTACCAGTTTATTCAGGCGTCGGTGGCAGAAACCGACGGCCGTCAGGTGCTGCTGGACATGGGGCAGCAGAAACTGTGGGCGCAGGCGCAGACGGATCTGCAGACCGGGCAGAAGCTCAACCTGCAGGTGCTGAGCACTGAGCCGCGGCTGCTGTTCCAGCTGTTGCCGGCCAGTCTTGACCGGCGGCTGCTCGGATTGCTGCATCTGTTCGATCACCGGACGGAGCTGGGAGCCCAGTTGTCGGCTCTGCTGGCTGAGGTTAAAGATGGGGCGACTCCCGAGCAGTTGGAAGCGCTGCAGCGGTTGACTCAGCAGTTGTCCGGGCAGGGCCGTTCTGTGCCCACCCCCGCAGCGCAGGACTTGGCAGGGCTTGTTCGAATGCTGGGGCTCGATTTCGAAGGGCGTCTTTACCACGGGCAGCTGGAGGATGTACGCCAGGGGTTGAAAGGCATTCTGCTGGCATTGCAGCAGGAGGATGGCCAAGCGGAAGCGGTGCGGGAGAATGCCGGCCAGTTGCTGCAGCAGGTCGAGCTGCTGCAGGTGTGTCGCGCCCGTCTGGCTCAGGACGGGGTGCTTTTTCTGCCGTTGCCATTTGATTTTCTCGACCAGGGCTATGCCTTGATTGAAGAGCATCCCCAATCCGAAGGGAAAGAGGGCGATGGGGAAACGCGCTACTCCCTGACCCTGAATGTCACCATGAGTCAACTGGGGGCGATTAACGTGCATATGCTGCTGGAAGGAAAAAACCTGTTCGTTCGCCTGCGTTGTCGCAACCCCGAATCGGTCGGCCGCATTCGTTCGACCCAGGACCAGTTGCAGCAGGCCCTGGCGCCGGTGGGTTTGCGCGCTCTCAATGTCGAAGCGGGCGGTGAAGACCCGGTTGTGTTGCTGATGAAGCGGTTGCGGCCGGATGCGCCGGTGCTGGATCAGCGGATCTAACTGCCGAAGAATGTGTTGCGAGAAAGGTGAGCCCTGCTGTGGCCGAGACTCCCCCCATCAAAAAAGCTGTTGCGCTGCGCTACGACAAGGAGCGTGCCGATGCGCCAATGATTGTCGCCAGCGGCCAGGGCCAGGTTGCGGAGCGGATTATTGAACTGGCGCGCGAGGCGGGGCTGCATATTACCAGCGACCCGGATCTGACGGAGGTTCTGGCCAAGATTCCCGTTGGGGCGGAGATCCCCGTCGAGTTGTACCAGGCTGTGGCCGAAGTGCTGGCCTATGTTTATCGCCTGAATGGTCGCCATGGTGAGTAACAATCTCCTGCTGGAGCCTCCCGTCACAATGACGGCGTTTTGAACCGGGGATCGCGCTGAATGCGCCGCACCAGTTCGGCATCGGCGGGCAGGATGGCGTACTCGGACAGTTGTTCGGGGAGTGCCCAGGCGTGGTCGGCAACCTGCCGGTGTTCTACCCGGGTTGAATGGCTGCGGCAGCGATAAACCAGCAGTAAAACCGGACCCGTTTCATAGCGGTGATGGAGGACGTGGTAAATCCCCTCGATTTCGACCTCAAGTCCCAGCTCTTCGTCCAGTTCCCGTCGCAGTCCTGCTTCCGGAGACTCGTTTTCTTCCAGCTTGCCACCGGGGAATTCCCACAGTCCGGGATGCTGCTGATGGGCACAGCGCCGGGTAATGAGGAGATGCTGCTGCGGGGGGCTGCTGTGTCCGTCGAGGTGGCGGATAATGGCTGCGACAACCAGGAGTGGCGGCATGGTCGGGTTCAGTCCTTGTCTGGGGCGGATTTACGGTGGCGGCAGGGGTGGTTTTGTGGTAAGACTCGGCCTGCTTGCCCCGATCTGTTGATGGAGCCGAAATCCGGAGAATTGTACCATGTTTGATCTGTCGGAAAAAGGGCGCGGCATCCGCGCCATGTTCAATGATATCGCCCCGCGTTATGATCTGCTCAATCGTCTGCTCTCTCTGGGCATTGACCGCAGCTGGCGGCGTTTCGCCGTGGGGCAGCTGCAGATTCCGCCCGGCGGCATGGTGCTCGACATGGCGACAGGAACCGGCGATGTGGCGTTGGAGATCGCCTCGCGCACGCCGGATTCGGTGATGATCATCGGCGAGGATTTTACCCAGGGGATGTTGCTCAAGGGGCGCGAGAAGATTGCGGCTTCGCCCTATCGTCACCGTATCGAACTGGTCAACGCTCCCTGCGAAGCGATCCCCCATCCAGACAATCTGTTCGACGGCGTGACCATCGCTTTCGGTATCCGTAACGTGGTCGATCGTCAGGCCGGTCTGGCCGAGATGTGCCGGGTGCTCAAGCCGGGCGGGCGCGCCGTGATCCTCGAGTTTTCCACCCCGTCCAATCCGCTGTTCAAGGCTATTTATACCACCTATTTTCACCAGATCCTGCCGACCATTGGCGGGCTGCTGTCGAAGCGCAGTGCCTACAAGTATCTGCCAGACTCCGTGGCCGGGTTCCCGCCGCAGGAGCAGTTCAAGTCCATGATGCGTGACGCTGGTTTTATCGACGTGCGCCACCACGACCTGACCTTTGGCATCGCGTCGGTTTACGTCGGCGTCTGCCCCTGATCCCCTCCGGAGACTGTCGTTGTGGCAGGCTCTTTCACCGTTTGGTCAGGGTTTCTGTGGCTCCGGGTTGAACAGCAGCCGTTTGGGATCGCTGATCAGCGTCCCTGGCAGGGTGATGGTGCGCCGGAGAATGCCGAACAGCTTGCTCGATACGGTATCGACGGGTAGAATGTCCACCTGCGGATCGTCAGCTTTGCCGGTGACGGCGACATGGGTATTGATGACCGATTTTTCTTCTCCGGTCAGCAGCCAGCCGGCAACGGGCAGGTGGGTGACGACGGTGTCGACGGTGCCCAGGGGCCGGATGCCGAGCAGCAGATCCATTTCCTGCTGGTTCAGATCATAAGTTCCCACCACCGCCATGTTCATGGCATCGCTGCTGATGATCAAATCCTGCGATTGCAGAACCCCTTCCTCCAGGGTGATTTCCCCTTTAATCTGCGAAAACGGCATGCCTGCCAGGGCCATATCCGGCAGCTTGAGCCGGAACAGCTGGGTGACATTCAGCAGCGAGAAGATTTTTGACAGCACATGGAACCGGTGCAGCACCCCGTCCTGCAGCCGGGGACGGAACAGCCCGCTGGAGTGGGGTAGAAAGCCGGACCCGAGAGGCCCCTGGATGTGAAAGGTGCCGTCGAGTTGGCCTGACGCGAGGCTGGGCTGGTTAAGAATCTGGCGATAGACCTTGTCCGCATCAATCTGCTGGATTTCGCCGTTGATCCGCAGGTAGCCCGCTGCCGACTGATCCTGGGCGTGGCTGCCGGTGTGCACGATGATCCGTCCCTGCCCGGTACCCTGATCGGCCTTGAAGGTCAGCGGTTCGATGCGCAACTGGCCGTGCTGGATATGGATGACCCCTTGCGCCTGCTGGAACGTGAAGCCGTGCAGTCGCCCCTGGTCAACCTGGCAGGTCAGGTGCAGCGTCTCATCCGCGGGCAGGACCGGCGGGCCTGTTTCTGCCGTTGGTTGCGCGGGGACGGCGGCTTGCGGGCGGTTGTCGCGTGTGGTGGCTGTTTCGGAGCGGGCGTGCCTGGTCCCTTGCCATAGCCCGATGACTTCGTCGATGTCGCCAAACGGAGCGTGGATGTCCAGCGCCAGTTCGGGCCCGTGAAAGCGCAGGTCGCCCTCGACAATGGCATGCGTTCCCTGCTCCAGATCGACTTCGGCGTGGACAAAGTCGATCCCCTGGCCGTGAATGCGGATGTGGCCATCGAGGTTGTTGAGCTGTGCGTCGGGGGAATCGAAAATCAGGTCACCGGCAATGAACCCTGTGCCACGGGCGTGGATGTCGGCGACGGGATGGCGCAGGTCGTCGATGCGGGCCTCCACGTCCAGTGCCGAACCGCTGCCAAGCTGGACCTTCAGCCGGGGCGCAGAGGCTTTCCAGCCATCAAGGGTGACGGTGCCACGGATATGGTGAATCGGCGCCAGAATGTGGGCTGGCGCAATGGCACAGTCTTTCAGCTCGAGGGTTCCCTGCCCATGCCACGGACCGTTGGCGTCGCGGTGCAGATGGTAGCGCAGGGCGGTTTCACCCCGGAGCTCCATCTGTGTCAGCAGTTCAACATTGCGGCTGATGCTTTCCAGCTCAAAGGACGGCAGCGTCAGGTCGAGGATGGTTTCGCCGCTGGCAGACCGCGACGCCTGCCACAGCAGGCGCAGGTCCGGATGTTCGATCACGCCTTCGCGCACCTGCCAGCCCTGCGTGTCGTGGCGGACGGCACACCGCAGCCGCGCCGGCTGACCGGCGGTCTTGTTCAGAACCCCGGCCAGGTCGAGGCGGCAGGCTGACAGATCCAGTTCAATCTCGCTCGTGCCGTTTGTGCGAAATCCTTCGCTCCGGGCCTGAAGCGGTCCCTCAAACAGGAGGCCGCCCGTTTCGATGTGCAGGGCGGAGGTCGTTGCTCGAAGTGACGTTCCGCTCTGATCCAGCCGGATCTGCACGGCCTGCTGAAGAGGGTTCGCTGTGTTCAGGCGCAGATCCCAGTGGCTGTCGCGGATCTGGCTCGCAGAAAATTGATCGAGTGCGCCGTCGTACTGCAGGGACTGGCATTGCAGCGTGGCGCTTTCCAGGTACGGAGAGAGTGGCCGGGGCGCCCAGGGAATGACAGGCTTCAGCTCGATGGGCGAACTTGACAAATCCAGGGTCAGGCGATTGTCGGACACATCGAGCATGCCGCTGCTGTGGAGGAGCGTCTGCCCCACCTTTAGCCGACCGTCATGCCAGTGCAGCCTGTCGAGGGTGCCTGTGAGGGGAAGCTGCAGGCTCAGGCGGCGGATGGGCAGCGCGGTTCGGCTGTCTGCTGTTGATGCCGCCTGTTGCAGTGTGGCACCCTGGGGGGTGAGGGTGGCTTCGAGCTGCAGCCCGGTTGCCAGTGCGCCGTGAAGGCGGGCCTCGACGTGGCACTGTCCCCTGAGCTGTGGCCGGAATTCATGCTCCTTGACCACAGACGAAAAGAGGGTGTCCAAAGGCAGCGTCGCCAGGTCGAGCTGGTGACAGCTGAGCTCAACGTCGGCCATCATCTGCTCGGCGCTCTGATCGCACGGGTTCAGCGAGCCGTTGAATTCAAACCGCAGGGGGGCTGCCGCTGGCGGGGTGCTGCCGGGGGACGAAAGAGGCCGGGCCTCTCCTGCCAGGTGGAGGGTCAGCTTGCGCTCTGCGCTGCTGCTCTGATGATGAAAGCTGCCCGCGAGGTGCTGGAGCTGCCAGAGCGGAACATTCCTGGATTGAACAGTCAGGCGGGCGTCCTGGAGCTCGATGCGCTGCCAGCTTGTCAGTCGCTGGTGAAGGGTTTTGAGGTGCTGACGCAGCCGGCTTTCCCCGCTTGGGGAATCGCTTGCGACGGTCCCGTCGTTTTCTGTCCCGTCCAGCGTCCATACGATGTCCGGCTGCTCGAGGATGAGTCGGGCGACGGTGATTTTCCCGGACAGCAGGTCAAGAAAGTCGAGACGGACATGCAGCTGCCGGGCTTTCAGGGTCAGCGGCAGGTTTTCGCTGTCAACGGCAATGTGGCGGAAGGTCAGAGTCGGTCCGCCATGGAAGCCGGCCTGGACCTCGCCCAGTTTGATCCGTGTGGGCGAGCGCTGCTGGATCTGCTGAATAACCTGTGCTGCGATCTCGTTGCGATAGTGGTTAAGCAGAAACAGGCAGCCCCCGCACAAAATCGTCAGGATGACGAGAACCAGGGTGCTGAATACGGCGGAACGACGAAGCATATCGGAGCCTGTGGGAAGTCGGTGGCGAGCCTGCGGCCATCATGGCCGGTCCAGGCTTCTGGGCGATTTGAAACCGGTTTACAATCCCCGGGCCGATTGTTACGATGCCCCGGTATCCTGCCGCATGGCATCCCTTTTTCTGATCCGCGCTGGATGAACGATCTTTCTCCGGCTACGCAACATTCATTTCCCTGTATAGCAGAATGCATCCTGCATGAAAATACGCCGCATTGAAATAATCGGATTCAAATCATTTGTCGAGCGGACGGTGCTGACGTTTGACGATGGCATTACGGCGATTCTCGGCCCGAACGGGTGCGGGAAAAGCAATGTGGTGGATGCCATCCGCTGGGTGATGGGCGAGCAGAACGCGAAGCATCTGCGGGGGCAGGCGATGGAGGATGTCATCTTCAATGGCAGTGAGGGGCGGAGGGCATTCGGTATGGCCGAAGTGTCGCTGGTTTTCGTCAATGCAGACGATATCCGGCACCCGCTGATCCGTGACTACAGTGAGGTTATGGTAACGCGTCGGCTGTATCGCAATGGCGACAGCGAATACCAGATCAATAAGACACCGTGCCGGCTCAAGGATATTACCGAGCTGTTCATGGATACCGGGGTCGGGGCCCGGGCCTATTCGATTATCGAGCAGGGAAAGATCGGGGCCATTCTGCATGCGCCGCCCGAGGAGCGCCGTGTGTTGCTGGAAGAGGCGGCCGGCATTACCAAGTACAAGGTGCGCAAGAAGGCGGCCGAGCGCAAGATTGAAGCGACGCAGGCCAATCTGCTGCGCCTGGATGATATCGTCGGCGAGGTGCGGCGTCAGCTCGACAGTCTCGAGCGGCAGGCCCGCCGGGCAGAACGCTTTCGCAGTCTGCGTTTACGCCTGAAGACGCTGGACGTTCAGCTGGCCGGAAAACAATGGCGCGAGCTGTCGGCGGCGCTGGCACTGTTGCAGCAGCAGGAGCAGCAGCTGCGCGACTCCCTGGCACTGGCCGAAGCCCGGGAACGGCAGATGGTGCTTGAGCTGGAAGCCCTGCAGCTGCGCAAGGTTGAGCAGCAGGAAACCTCTGCTGCCAGTCAGCGCCAGCTTCTGCATGCGCGCAGCGAGATCCAGACCTGCGAAAACAGGTTGACGCTGGTGGAACAGCAGCGGGGGCGCATTCAGCTTCAGCAGGAAGAATTGCAGGATGAGGCCCGTCGTTTGCAGCAGGCCTGTCAGCAGTCCTGTGAGCAGCTCGGAATACTCGAGGAACAGCAGCGGCAGGCTGCCGAACAGGCCCGCCAGGCCTACGAAGTCTGGCAGCAGGGGCAGGCGGGGTTGACCGCGGATAGCGCGCTCGAAAAGCAGCTGGCGGATGAGGTGGCGCGCAGTCGCAAGGCCGCTCAGGAGCATCAGGCGGAACGGAGCCGCTGCCAGGGCGAGCGTGAGCGGGTCAGGCAGCAGTTGAACTCGCTGGGGGAGCAGCTGACGCGCTATCAGCAGGAAGCGCAGGGGCTGGCGGAACAGAAGAGCAAACTGGAGCTCGTGCAGGCTGAGCTGGAGCGGACCCTGCTCGAGGCCAAGCGGACCATGGCGGCGGGAGTGGAACAGCTGCAGCGGTTGGAGCGCGAGGTTGAGCCGTGTCAGCAGGCTCTGAACAGGCAGGTCGAAGCCGACAAGAAAAGCCAGGCCGAGTTGAACCTGTGTCAGTCGCGGCTGCAGTCGCTGACGGAGCTGGTTGAGGGTCGCTGTGATGTGACGGATGAGGTTCGGCAACTTCTGACGCACCCTGCCGTCGAAAGGATCGCTGCCGGATTGTTGGTTGACCGCCTGACTGTGGCTCCGGAGCTGGAGCCGGCGGTTGCCGCGGCCCTCGGGGGTTATCTGGAAGCGGTGCTGGTTGAGGACTGCCGGGCCTTTGCGACGATGCTAGAGCAGCTTCCCCCTCCTGAGGGTGTGGTCCATTTTCAGCTTGATTCGCCTGTCGAGGCGCTGGCCTGGGGAGAGGGCGAGGCGCTGACAGGGAAGCTCGGACTGGCGGGACGTCTTCCCTGGCTGGAGGGCGTCTATCTGGTGCCCTCACTGTCTCCCTATTTCGGGCGCTCTCTGCCGCCGGGGCTGATTCTTGTGACTCCGGCGGGAGAGCGCTTGACCTGGCGCGGAACGGTGCGTTTGGGGCGGGGTGCTCGGGCCGCAGGTCAGTTATTGCAGAACCGCCGCCGCATTGAGGAGCTGCGCAGCGAGAAGGCGCGTCTGGTTGTTGTTGCAGCGGAGCAGGCGCATCAGCTTGAGCAGCGGCGGAGCGATTTTGAGCGGCTTCGGCAGCAGCTTCAGGCCGCACAATCGGCGTGTCACCAGAACGCGTTGCAGCAGCGCGAGCTGGAGAAAGATGGGCAGCGCCTGAGCGAAGATGCCCGTCGTCTGCAGCAGCGCGCGGAACTCTGCGCTTTTGAGTTCCAGCAGCGCCAGGATGAGCAGGAGATTGCTCGCAGCCGGCTGGAGGAGGTCGAGCAGCGCTGGCGATTAACCGAGGAAGCCTGCGCCCTCACGGAAGATCAGATTTGCCGCCAGGACGAGCAATGGCGACAGCAGCGCGAGCGCCTCAGTCATATTCAGCAGCAGCTGGCGACGTTGCAGGCCGAGTCTGTCCGCACAGCCGAACGTGAGAAGTCGTTGCTTCTTGAACGCGAACGCGAGGAGAAGAGCCACGCCGGTCGCCAGCACCGGCAGCAGGTTGTGGGAGATAAAAGACGCCAGCTGGCTGAAGATCTGGAACAGACCGCTGGGGAAGCGCAGGGTCTGAAAGCGCGGCTTCAGGTGCTGCTGGCGCATTTGCAGGAAGAAGAAACGAAACATCAGAGCCGCCTGCAGCAGGAAGAGCAGCTGCGCCAGGCCCTCGAGCAGTTCGAGCAGCGCCTGCGGCAGCAGCGCAGCCGGTTGCACGAACTGGGGCAGACATTGGCAGCGGCGGAGTTGTCTCTGCGGCAGCACCAGCAGGACCGGGACCATCTTCAGCAGCAGGTGCTGGAACGCTATCAGGTCGATCT
Organism: Desulfuromonadaceae bacterium; assembly: GCA_016936455.1. Lineage (GTDB taxonomy): Bacteria > Desulfobacterota > Desulfuromonadia > Desulfuromonadales > Desulfuromonadaceae > Pseudodesulfuromonas. Next base: position 7,909 of record JAFGXV010000007.1, on the reverse strand, counting down.
GGCTCAAACCGCGGATGCGGGTGAGGTGGAAGACGGTGCTGAACAGGCTGTTCAGCGGCTGAAAAAGCAGCTCGACGAATTTGGCGAAGTAAACCTGATGGCGATTGACGAATACGAGGCGCTGGAAAAGCGGCATCAGTTCTTGACCCAGCAGCAGCAGGATCTGAATGTCTCGATCGACGATCTGCAGTCAGCGATCAGCCAGATGAACCGGACCTCCCGCCGCCGCTTCCGTGAGACCTTTGAGCAGGTCAATGACATGTTTCGTCAGGTGTTCCCCAGGCTGTTTGTCGGAGGCCGGGCGGAGTTGCAGTTGACGGACGAAGCTGACCTGCTTCAGACCGGGCTGGAAATTGTGGCCCAGCCGCCGGGAAAGACGCTGCAGAATGTCATGCTGCTCTCTGGTGGCGAAAAAGCTCTGACCGCGGTGGCACTGATCTTTGCAATTTTTTTGATCAAGCCCTCTCCCTTCTGTATTCTGGACGAGGTCGATGCGCCCCTGGATGATGCCAATATCGGACGCTTCAATGATCTGATTGCCGAGATGGCGAAGGTGTCACAATTTGTGTTGATTACCCACAACTTGCGCACCATGGAGATTGCCGACACCCTGTTCGGTGTGACCATGGAAGAACCCGGCGTTTCGCGCCTGGTGTCCGTGCGGTTGGCGGCCCTTGTCGGGGAGGGGGGGTGATGCCGTTCCAGCGTGTTTTTTCTGCACTGTTCCGGCGTGATGCCAATATCAGGGCCCTGATTGTCGCCGACTGGGACGGCGAGTCCGTTGATCAGTGGGCAGCGCAGGGTGAGATGGAGGAGGCGCGGATCTTTGGCGCCCATCTGGGGATTCTGCTGCGTTATGGCCGGAGACTGGCCGATGCGGCTGCGGCGGGTGAGGTGCAGGAACTGACCATTCGCTCTGAATCGGCACTTTGGTTTGTATTTCCTCTTTCATCAGAGTATTATTTGGCCGCTGAAGTTTGCCCGCGCGCTCAGTCGGGGCAAACGGCCGCCTTGCTGAGGCGCTATCGCCAGCGGTTGTGCGCCGAAATTGATTCCGACGCAAGCTGACAAAAGACATTTTTTCGCGCCCTGTTGGGCCCCCGATTGATCAGGTAGGTAGAAGCCGATGGAATGGGCAAAAATCATGGATCAGGTTTACGCGTTTCTGACGCAATGGTGGCAAAAACTGGTCATTCTGTTACAGCAGATCGGTAATGGGCTCGGTCAGCAGTTGACGCAGCTGGCCCGCCAGCTTGAGGTGTGGGGAGTGCCCGCACAGTACAGCTTGATGGTGTCTTATGGCGCTGTTTATCTGCTGGTGACGCTTGTTATGGTGCTGGTGCTGTGGCGTTTGCTGCGTCGTCGCTTGCGGCGGGCGGCTTCACCGCGTCCTGTTGCTCACCCCGGAATGCCGGAAGTACCGCAACGGCAGGAGCCGGAGCCCGTTAAGGCGCCGCCGTTGACGTTGTATGAGCGGATGCGCCAGGGGCTGGCCAAAACCCACGATGCTGTGCTGGGGCGCCTCGACAGCCTGCTGAGCGGAGCGTCGGCGGTTGACGACGATCTGCTCGATGAGCTGGAGGAGATTCTGATTACGGCGGACTTCGGGGTGAAGACAACGCAGGAGCTGATGGCGGCTGTTCGGCAGAAACAGGGCAGCTCGTCACCGCTTCAGATCCGCGATCTGCTGAAGGAAGAGATCTTTTCCCTGTTGTCGTTGGCCGGGGAGTCGGTGGATCTTCACCGTCATTGTCCCTTTGTCCTGTTGGTCGTCGGTGTCAATGGCGTCGGTAAAACGACAACCATTGGCAAATTGGCTCATCAGTTCAAGCAGCAGGGCAAAAAAGTTGTTCTCGGGGCTGGTGATACCTTTCGTGCTGCAGCGGCAGATCAGCTGGCGATCTGGGGTGAGCGGGCCGATGTGACGGTGATCCGCCATGATGAAGGTGCCGATCCCGCAGCTGTCGCTTTTGATGCGGCCAAGGCTGCTGTTGCGCGCAAAGCGGATCTGCTGATTCTGGATACGGCGGGCCGCTTGCACACCAAGGTAAACCTGATGGAGGAGATGAAAAAAATCCATCGGGTTCTGGGGCGCGAAATTCCGCATGCTCCCCACGAAACACTGCTGGTTCTCGACGCGACGACGGGACAGAATGCTCTGGTTCAGGCGCGACTGTTCCAGGAGACCGTCCAGGTCAGCGGCATTGCCTTGACCAAGCTTGATGGCACCGCCAAGGGCGGGATGGCTGTTGCCATCGCGGCCGAGCTGGGGTTGCCGGTTCGCTATGTCGGGATTGGTGAGGGGATTGAAGATCTGCGCCCCTTCGATGCCCGGATGTTTGTTGATGCCCTGTTCGATGTTGGCGAAGATTCTTGACTTTTTTCGGGGCATTCCTTAGTCTTGACTCAGGATCGAGTAAACGGCGATGAATCTGGATGTTTTGGTCCATTTAGAAGAAAAAATAGAGCGATTGCTGCGTTTGAAAGATCAGCTGGAGGGACAGACCCGTCAGCTGCAGGAAGAAAAGGCACAACTTGTGGCGGAGCGTTCCCAAATGCTTCAGGAACTGGATCGTCTGCTTCTCAAGTTTGATTTCTTGGATCAGGAGAACCGTTGAAACACCGCGTCGAAGTTGCCATTCGCGGTCGGCAGTACACCTTTCGCAGTTCGCGCAGCCAGCAGGAGATTCTCAAGGCGGCCGAATTTGTCGATGCGCGTATTGCCGAGGTGCTGGCAGTAGGTGCCACTGCAGACAGCCAGCAAGCGACAGTTCTGGCGTTTATGAATGTTGCCGGGCTTTATCTTGAGCTGCTGCAGGCTCAAAACGATGATCAGGAACTCAAACAGCGCCTTGCCGCTCTGGACCAGAAACTGTCTGTAGCCCTCTCCTGCTGAGGGGGCTATTTCAATGCCGTTGTGGTCGGTCTTCGATCGGGTACAACGCGCTTCACAGGTAAGCTTGAGTCGTCTCTGCTTAAGGGCTGTGTTTCATCGCGATATCGGTACGGAGTGTCGAGATCGTTGATGTTCTGGCCTCCTGTCTTCCGCTTGGTCATGATGGGTGACCTCCCGCTCGAAATCCTGTTTCCTCGTGCTCACGGCAGATGTTTTGGTGTTCCCATGGCGGGTGCGCTGTCGATCGTCTGCGTGGAGAGGATAATCTATGCCCAAACAGCACATTCGCCATTGCAGTTTGCAGGTGCGGGCAGCTCAGGGGCATGCCGTACGCCACCGTTTAAGTGTCCATGCTCAAAAGTCGCTTATCGCGCTGCCTTTCTGGGAGAATGCCGAAACCGTGGCCCTGTATGCGCCGATTCGTGGTGAAGTGGAGACGGATCTTTTAAAGCAGACCGCCCTAACAATGGGAAAGAAGGTCGCCTTTCCCCGAGTGAACAAGGCCGGGATGGATTTTGTCGCTGTTGCGGCGGATGAATTGCTCCTTGCGGGAATGTTTGGGGTACCTGAACCGGCGGGCAATGAAATGATCGCCCCAGAGATGTTGGATCTGGTTGTCGTTCCAGGGGTTGCGTTCGGCCGCTGCGGGTCCCGGCTGGGGTATGGAAAAGGTTTTTACGATCGCTATTTAAGTCGGTGCTCGCAGCGTTGCTTGCGGGTCGGGTTGGGGTTTCACTTCCAGTTGCAGGACGTGTTGCCACGCGAGCCCCATGACATGGTTTTAGACTGGTTAGTCACGGACGTTGAAGCACTCTGCTTTAACTGCCCGGGTAATAACAGCACTTTCACGCGTTAGCGCAGGAGGTTGATTTATATGGGAGCAGGAACAGGATTTTTCCTGGTGATTATAGCCTTGGTTGCCGGTGCTTTTGCGGGCGCCCTGATTCGGCGACGAATGGATGAGACCCACCTCGGCAGTGCTGAAGACAAGGCCCGCCAGATTGTTGACGATGCCCGCCGCGATGCCGAAACGCAACGCAAAGAAGCGGAGCTGCAGGCAAAAGACTCGGTCCTCAAGGCGAAGTCAGAGTGGGAGGCCGAAGCAAGGGAATTGCGCCGTGAGTTGCAGGCGCAGGAAAAGCGTTTGATTCAACGGGAAGAAAATCTGGATCGCAAGGATCTTTCGCTTGAGAGCCGCGAAAAAGACGCGCAGGAGCGCGAAAAGAATGTCCTGGCTCAGGAACAGCGCGCGCAATTGCGCGAAGAGGAAGCGCAGCAGCTGGTCCTCAAGCGCCAGCAGCATCTCGAACAGGCTTCGGGGTTGACGGCAGACGAGGCGCGGCGTGAGCTGATCGCCGGATTGGAAAGTCAGGCCCGTCATGATGCGGCCAAGCGGATCAAGCAGATTGAAGACGAAGCGCGGGAGAATGCCGACAAAAAGGCCAAGGAGATTTTGTCGCAGGCGATTCAGCGCTACGCTGGAGATTATGTGGCGGAAAAAACCGTCAGCGTTATTCCGTTGCCGTCGGATGAAATGAAGGGCCGCATTATCGGCCGCGAAGGGCGGAATATCCGCGCGATTGAGGCGGCAACCGGTATCGACCTCATCATCGATGACACGCCGGAGGCGGTCATTATTTCGGGTTTTAATCCTGTGCGGCGTGAAGTGGCACGTCTGGCCCTCGAGCGGCTGGTGACGGATGGCCGGATTCACCCTTCGCGGATTGAAGAGATCGTGCGCAAGGCCGAAGAGGATGTCAATCAGTCGATTCGTGAGGCGGGTGAGCAGGCGACCTTTGATGTCGGGGTCCATGGTATCCATGGCGAGATCGTCAAGCTGATCGGTCGGCTGAAGTATCGGACCTCTTACGGTCAGAATATTCTCAAGCATTCACTTGAGGTCGCGTTTTTATGCGGGATTATGGCGGCTGAGCTCGGAATCAATGTCAAGCAGGCGAAGCGGGCCGGCTTGCTGCATGATCTGGGCAAGGCTGTGGATCACGAGGTTGAAGGTTCCCATGCCATGATCGGCGCGGACCTGGCGCGCAAGTACGGCGAGAGCCCCGAGATCGTCCATGCCATTGCGGCGCACCATGAGGAAGAGAAGCCGACGACGGTGCTGGCGGTGCTGGTGCAGGCGGCTGATGCCCTGTCCGGCGCTCGCCCGGGAGCCCGTCGCGAAATGCTGGAAACCTATGTCAAGCGCCTTGAAGAGCTGGAGCGGATCGGGACTGCATTTGATGGCGTAGAGAGCTGCTACGCCATTCAGGCGGGTCGAGAGATCCGCGTTATGGTGTCGAGCGATCAGGTGTCTGATGCGCATGCCCATGTTCTGGCCCGTGAAATTGCTCAGAAGATCGAGTCGGAGATGACCTACCCCGGCCAGATCAAGGTCAACGTCATTCGTGAAACCCGGGCGATCGATTATGCGAAGTAAATCCGGTTTCGTAGGGGGCTGCCTGTGAATCTGCTGTTTGTAGGCGATGTTGTTGGTCGGGCGGGGCGGCAGATTCTCGGACAGCAACTCGATCGGCTGGTTGATCAGCATGCCGTTGATTTTATTGTGGTCAACGGTGAAAACGCGGCGGGTGGTTTCGGTCTGACCATGGAGGTGGTGCGCGAGTTTCGTAAACTGGGTGTGCACGCGATTACCACGGGCAATCATATCTGGGATAAACGCGAGTTTATTCCTGAACTGGATCGCTGCCCCGATGTGTTGCGGCCGGGAAATTACCCTGACGGTACCCCCGGACGAGGCTGCGCTGTTTTTGAAACGAATACAGGGATACGTGTTGCGGTCATTAACCTGGAAGGGCGTGTTTTTATGAGCACGTTGGAGTGCCCTTTCCGGAAGGCGGATGCCTACCTCGAAGAGCTTGCTGGCAAGGCGGATGTGGTGTTTGTCGATTTTCATGCAGAAGCGACGAGCGAAAAGATGGCGTTAGCCCACTATCTGGATGGGCGTGTCTCGGCGCTCATCGGGACGCATACCCATGTTCCGACGGCTGATGCGCACATTTTGCCCGCCGGCACGGCTTATCAGACTGACGCTGGCATGACCGGCAGCCGTGATTCGGTGATCGGGATCCGTAAGGAGATTGCCGTGGAAAAGTTTGTCACACAGCTGCCGGCCCGCTTTGAGGTGGCCAAGAAAGATCCGATGCTGTGCGCCGTGCTGGTCGCTATTGATGAATCCACGGGGCTGGCCAGCGCGATTGAGCGGATCATGGTTCTGGACAGTTAGGCTTTCTTGTTGCCGACTGAACGGGTCGAATAGAATTGAACGATTTAGGTGAGAAGATGAACTTTGTCCAAGAATTGACCTGGCGTGGCATGATTCACGACATGACCCCCGGTGCGGAAGAACAATTGCAGAAAGAGATGACGGCCGCCTATGTTGGCATTGATCCGACGGCGGATTCACTGCATATCGGGCACCTGGTCGGTGTCATGATGCTGAAGCATTTTCAGCGGGCCGGGCATAAGCCGATAGCGCTCGTCGGTGGTGCCACCGGGATGATCGGCGACCCGTCGGGGAAGTCGGCCGAACGCAACCTGCTTGATGAGCCGACCCTGCGTCACAATGAAGAGTGTCTGAAGAGGCAGCTGGAAAAATTTCTCGATTTTGAGTCGGATGCGCCGAACGCGGCCGAACTGGTCAACAATTACGACTGGATGAAGGCGTTCAGCTTTCTCGATTTTATCCGCGATATTGGCAAGCACATCACCGTCAACTATATGATGGCCAAAGACAGTGTCAGAAAGCGTCTGGGCGAAGAAGCCAAGATGGGGATGTCCTTCACGGAGTTTACCTATCAGCTGGTTCAGGGTGCGGACTTCCTGCATTTGTATCGTGAAAAAAACTGCAAATTGCAAATGGGTGGTTCTGATCAGTGGGGGAACATTACCACCGGGACCGAGCTGATTCGGCGCAAGGAAGGCGGAGAGGCCTTTGCCCTGACCTGCCCGCTGATCACCAAGGCCGATGGAGGCAAGTTCGGTAAAACGGAAAGCGGCAACGTCTGGCTTGATCCGAAGCTGACAACACCTTACGCGTTTTACCAGTTCTGGCTTAATGTCTCCGACGCCGACGCGGAGAAGTATATCAAGATTTTTACCCTTTTGCGCCAGGATGAGGTTGCTGCATTAACGGCTGAGCAGGCGACTGCTCCGCATGAGCGACCGCTGCAGAAGTGCTTGGCTAAAGAAGTGACCTGTATGGTGCATGGCGAAGATGAATACACCATGGCGGTCGAAGCCTCGCAAATTCTGTTTGGCCACGCCACGACGGAAAGTCTGGCCAGGCTCGACAAGAAAACATTTCTGGCGGTGTTCGAAGGGGTTCCGACCTATGAAGTTGCCCGCACCAAGCTCGCGGCGGGAGTGTCGGTGGTTGAGCTTCTTGCTGCCGAAACGGAAGCGTTCCCATCCAAAGGGGAGTTGCGCAGGACAATAAAAGGCAATGGGCTCAGTCTGAATAAAGCCAAGCTGTTAGACCCCGAGTATCTGGTGACCACGGCTGACCTGATCAATGACAGCTATATTCTGATCCAGAAAGGTAAAAAGAATTACTATATTATCGAAGTGGTCTGACCGCTGATGCCGTGTGGCTGAGGGCTTGAATGTTTGAGGGTGATTATTGTTGTTTCTTTGTTGACAGGGTGGGGCAGCTTCAGATATAAAGTGCGTCCCTTCGCTGAAAAGGTCGTGTTGGCGACGTCGAGTAGGCGGGTTGAAAAAAAGAAAATCGCAGTAAAAAAGGTTGACAGTTAGGGAGTGATTGGGTAGAGTTCATTCCCGCTGCTTGAGGCAGCGAGTCACGAAAAGTAAGAACGGTCTTTGAAAACTGAATAGCAGACGCAAAGATAAATTTGCGGGAAAAACACGTTAATCAAAACGAGAAAGAATCAAAAGTTCTAGTTATATAACTGGAGAGTTTGATCCTGGCTCAGAACGAACGCTGGCGGCGTGCTTAACACATGCAAGTCGAACGCGAAAGGGACTTCGGTCCTG